>NZ_JBLWMM010000007.1:0-474535 GCF_048381195.1 Halorubrum marinum
AGAAGAAGAAGTTCGTGACCAGATTCGGACACTCAAAAGCACCAACAAGAGAGCGCTTGTGTTCCTTTCACTACTATACTACCCAGCCCCTGCTAATGAGCACGAGCAGTTTGAGATAGACCACATATTCCCGAGAAGTGAGCTCAAACGGGCAAATCTCGTCAACAACCACGGCTTCGACCTTGAGAAAGCTGAGCGGTTTGAAACGCTGCGGGATAACGTTCGTAACCTCCAGCTAGTAAGTCGAAATGCTAATCGAAAGAAGTCAGATATGCCGTTCGAAGAGTGGATTGAGAGTCGTAGCGAAGAGTACTTCGAGCGTCACCTGATTCCGAAAGACCCTGAACTATACTCAATTGAACGGTTTGACGACTTCATACAAGCCCGTGGAGAACTCATAGTTACACGGATTCGGAAAATGTCTGAAGACATCGAATCTATGCTAGGCGAAGAATTGGAGGTTATAGAAGGAACAGCTCAGTAGTACGTTTCATCTTTTTAGAGAGCCGGGTTTGCGTAAAATCCGACAATCACCAGTTAAAGTAGAACGCCCCAATCCTAACAGACTGCATGAACTCTTCTAACTCTTCGAAATTACTAACATATGTAAATCCGTTCTCTTCAGCAAGACCTCGCATATTAGTACACACTCGTTCAGGTAACATCTCATCTTTCCTCATCGAGAATCACCAGTGTTGAACTCGTATCCCTCATACTCGCAGTACAAAGCGTACTCATCCTCTAAATCAGCAATATCGTACGCACCCGGGTACGCCATATCGACCGCAACGATAGCATCCATCTCCCCGTCCCCGTCACAATCAATAAGCACCATTGTAGTCGGCTCCACAACCATGGATGGGCCACGATGCTCAGGCTCCAGACCGACATCGACATACCCAATCAACAGCGTCGATACAACCACCACCAACAACGTAACGCAAGCACCGAAACCAGCAGCCGCCCACAACATAGACTCGACCTCTTGACGATTGTACGTCTGCTCAGCACTCATCAGAATCACCCTTCACAACCGTAATCGTCCTCCGCTCTACCTCTCCATCTACACACTTGGTGCAATAACCAAACGCTTGATGGTGCTCCCGACTATAACGAGATTCGCAGTTCTGGCACTCGTAAACAACTAACTTTTTTGTATAATGCTTAAGCTTCGGTGAGTCAACTCCTTCTTCCTCGATAATCTGGTCTACAATCTCAACATTCGTCTGCTCATCACTATCTGGTTTTACCATACAAAATAATACTCAGAGAAACTGCAAAGGTCTACCCCGACCCCCCACTACTTCCAACTCTTCCACCGACCTACAACGACCGTAGGCAAACCATACTCAAGATAACACTGAACAGACAACCACCTGATGTCTAATACAAAAAAGAAGGAACGTCACTGCCTAAACTGCGATGAAATCACGAACCAATCACCCAACATGGAAACCGAAAGTACAAAAATCAAATCTTGGCACTGTGAAGAGTGTGGAGGCAGAAACCCCTAATCATCGAGAAGTTCTTCCTTCAAATCCTTCTTTTTCCCAGTTGGTGTTTTTGTCTCTTTCTTGACCCCGAGATAGATAATCCCTATAGGGAATAGCAGAATAACTCCAAAGAATGCTGTTGCGATTAGTGCGTTTGTGATGGATAGAGTTCCAGCGATAGCAACGAGCCAAATAATGAGTATGAGACCACCGAGAAGTATCGAGGCTCCGACTGAGAGACCGATGAGAATCGAACTTATCCACCCCTGACTAGCTGGCTCGTATCCACACTCTGGACAGCGGTCTGCTTCGATTGAGATTTCAGACGCACATTTCTCACACGTCCCAATTTCAGTCATATATTCGAATCAGTTCAACAGCCTAATAAATCAATTCGTGTTCGGCTCCGTTCCGCTCTCAAACGGCTAAGACCTACGCCCGGCCTCCCCACTACTCTCATCTCGAAATTCAGCCAATGAAACACTCCAACCACACTCACCACAAGTGACCATGTCAGTCGTTACGTCCCTCCACAAGTCACGACTATAGCACTCACCACAACTATCCTCGACCGACTCGTACTTCCCGGTATTTCGTCGAGCCATACAATTTCATCATACCAACCGTCATTAAACCTCCGTCTACTGAACCCCCAAAACCCCCTCCTCACAAGCTGAGAAACCCATTGGTAGACAAAAATACTTATACCAGAAGTTCAGCAAAACTCACCCCCACTACTTCCACACCCTCTCGAAAACCAAACGCCCGAGCACCAAAGCACTCTGCCAGTGTTTATATCGGTATGGTTAGACGGACAAATAAGTCAGATGGTGATAACGAGTATCGACACTATGCAGATAACTGGTATAAGTGCAAAACGTGCGGGGTAAAGTGCAGTTTGAGAGAAATCAGAGAGGGCATCCACAAGCTCCGGTGCAACGGTGATTCTCGATGACTGAATTGGATGAATTAACTGAACGGATTTCAGTCGCATTCGGATTCAAATTTGAAGACCAGCTGGCAGAGGTAGTTGGGGACGACAAGGGTGATTCTGATGAGTGACGACGAGACCGAGCTAATCCAGAAACTAGCTGGTGTTGAATCCAAAATATACGGCTACCAAATCCTCCTCGATGGCGAAAAAAACGAACACACAAAAGACGCAATCGAAGACGCCATAGATTTGATGCGAGAACACCGAAAACGATTAGAACAAGCCCTAGACGACTATCACTACTAATTTTCTTTCTCGTTTGTGTGAACTAAGATACCTCTTTTATATATTCATATCACATCTGTATAAGTACAGATGACCTTACGAGATGAGGCGTGGAATGCAGCCCTCGACCAACTCGCACGCACCGGGAAGTTCAAACTAGCCGACCTTCCGTTCAAGGAATCGGAGAGGCACACCGTCCGTAGGTGCCTCCGAGAAGCTGAGGGGTATGGATGGGTCACAAGGGACTCTGAGCATAGCTCTATTTGGAGAGCAGGGCCTAAAGCAGAGCTGATGATGAATATATCTGAGGAAAAACTAGAGTGGGCAAAGGATTAGGGTTCAACATAGCCCCAGTCAATTAATTTTCCACCGACACCCTTGCCCACATGGATTTTAGACCCTTGTGTAGGGTTGATATTCAAATACTCACCATCAATCGTTGCTACTGCGTCTGTGATGGCGATAACACGGTCTCCACGCCGTCTATCCCAGTACTTGACGAGGTCTAAGAGCTCATCCCAAACGTCATCCGGGCACGATGAGTCAAAGGCTGAGAGTGATTGTTCGTCGCCGTCACCATCTGTGTACGGGATTTTTATGAGCATGTAGTTCTGTCCACTCGTGACGAATGCATCATCAGGAAAAATTACTAATGTAGTACGTTCTCCCACGAGCTCCCGGGTAGTGATTTCGTTCGCCGTTTTGTGTGTCCATAGCTTCTCTTCTGTCATGCTAAAACGTACGTACTGGGACTGCTAAGGTGTGTTTATGGTTGATATTTATCGTATTCGTCTTTCAGGTCTTGCGTGCTGAAATTTTGATAATAATCATAAGTCACGGAAATATCAGTATGCCTCATTAACTTACTAATCTGCGTCAATGGCATACCTGCCTTTGCTCGCCACACTCCATAGGAGTGACGTAGGGCGTGGGGTGTGATAGTAGCCCAGTACCGCCCCTGTGCATCCTCTCGGTACGATTGGATGCCCGCCCTATCCGCTGCATCTCGCACAATCTCTGTCGTCTCACCTGTGCGTATAGATGGGATTTTATGACCGGTGACGAGATAATCAGACCCACCACAGCCAGCAGCCCAACCAGCTCTATCCCCGTTCACCCATTTTTTAGCTACCATTCTATATTCGTCCGAGAAGAACCCGGGTAATTGGATATACTCTTCCCGTTTTGCGGTACGTATCTGAACGACTCCAGACGACCAATCAAATGCATCTAATTTTAACCAAGAGAGCTCTTGTCGACGCAGACCGAGTTCGGCGAGAGTAGCGATAATAATACGCTCCCGCATCCCGTCAGCAGCCTCTAATAATAACTGATACTCGGGCTTGGTTACATACGTGACTCCCTCCGCCGATTCTTTAACTTTTTCCGGAGTTGGTTTCAGCCAATCATAATGCTCTTTTTTGACCAGCTTATCCATCGGGCTCTCTCCGTACTCATTACGGTCAATCCAGTTATACACCGATTTCAATTCTAGCAAATTTTGAGCAATTGAACTATGCGCATGTCCCCTCTCATCCCTTAGCCAAACTAACCAATCAATTACGTCTTGATGGTCGACGTTGTCGAGGTCTAAACCAGTGCTCTCAGCAAACGTTATCCAGTATTTGAGCACGTTTTTACGGTTATAATACGTGTTATTCGTAAACGCTGGCAAACGGTCAGACTCGTATGCTAGCAATCCCTCAGTCGACATTTACCAATCTCCTCCGGGGAGGTCTGACGCAACCGTAAACATATCGTCCGAGTCAGCCTTGTAGACGGGTTCAAAGTAACTGTCTAGCAGTGAAGATAACCCATCTACCAAATCTTCTTGGTCAAGTTGACCGGCTCTGACTTTGTGTGTCTGCCTTTCTAATTCTTGGATTTGTGATTCCAACTCCGAAAAGTCTGAGATGAGCTGTTCCTCGACACCCATTTCAACGTCTTCTTCTCGTACGTACGAAGCAACGGATAGACGCACGAGTGTAGAGAGTGAAGCTAGTCCGGAATGGTCGTCTACGTATTCTGTCCACTCCTTTTTGGTCGATTCGGGTACTCGTACTTCGATTCGGGCCATACCGTACTGTTGCCGGGTTGCTTGATATACTTTCCTAGTTTTTTACTGTATTGTAAGACAACTACGCCCTAAACTTGAGAAACATACAAGATTATCTTGTAATTCGTACAAAAACTGTACAATTCTTCCTACTTCCCCCAGAATGGGTCCCGCTTCCGCTTGGTCTCGAGGTACGCCGCGAGCGCCTCGCGCTCGTCCGCCGGAATGTCCTCTTTTAATTCCTGTTCGAGGATCTTCGCGTGCTTCTCGGGGATCTCGGTCCAGAGCGTGTCGCCCTCCTCGATGTCGCGCCCGACGGTCGGCCCGTCGATAGCGATGCTCACGCGCTCACCGGCCCGCGCCTCGTCGACGTCGTCGCCCTGCTTTTGAATCCCGGAGAGCTGACCGACGCGCTCGAACTCGTTGCCCTCGAAGAATCCGACGTTGCGGTTGTTCTGGACCGTTCCCGAGATTACCTCGACGCCGACGACGGCGGGGTTGTTCTGTCGGAAGGTGTGGTCGGGGAGGATACGGAACCGCGACGGGCGGACGACCTTGTCCAGCACCGTCTCCTGTTGTGCGCGCTGCTTCTCCTCGACGTACGTCTCGTAGTCCTCAATGAGCTGGTAGATGACGTCGTTCGTGAACAGCTTCACGTCGGCGGTCTCCAGTTCCGTCTCCGCGTTCGACAGGAGATCGACGTTGAACCCCAAAATCGCCTTGTGCTCGTCCTGGTTCGCGGTCTCGGCGACGGCGATGTCCCGCGGGGCGATGTCGCCGACCTCCGCGCGAAGGATGGGGACCTCGGCCTCGCGGAGCGCGTTCGCCATCGCCTCTAACGACCCGAGCGTGTCCGCCTTGACGACGACGCCGTTCTCGGCGGTGTCGACCTCTATCTCGGCGAGTTCGGCTTTCACTTCCTCGACGACCTCTTCCAGAGGACGGTCTCGGACGACGCGGACCGGCGCGCCGGCCATCGCGTCGTCGAGGTCCGGCGCGGCGATCTTCACTCCGGACGCGGCGCCGACCTCTGCGACCTTCTCGAACTGCTTCTCCGTGCGGATCTCCGCGAGGGGCCGCGGCTGGAGCAACGCACGGATCTCCGTGACGATGGGCTCGTTCTGTCCCCCGACGACGATCTGGTCGCCGTTGCGGACGACGCCGTCGTACACGACCGTGTCGATGGTGGCTCCGAAGCCCCGCTCGTCTTTCACTTCGAGCACGGTCCCCTCGCCCGCTCCCTGCACGTCGATGGCCATCTCCTCTTTCATGAACCGCTGGGAGAGTCCCATGAGGACGGTGAGCAGGTCGGGGACGCCCTCGCCCGTGATCGCCGAGAGCGGGACGACCCCGATGTTCTTCTGGAAGTCTTGGACGCGCCAATAGAGGTCGGCCGAGAAGCCGGCGTCGGACAGCTGGCCGATGATCTCGTAGAGATTCTCGTTGAGCATCGACTCGGCGCGCTCCGACTGCGCCTCCAGGCTCCGCTGGATCGGTTGGCCCTCCTGCGGGTTCCATCCCGGCGTCGTATCCACCTTGTTGGCGGCGACGACGAAGGGAGTACCGGTCCGGCGGAGAATGTCTATCGCCTCCTCGGTCTGCGGTTGGAACCCGTCGTTGACGTCGACGACGAGCACCGCGATGTCTGCGAGCGCGCCCCCGCGAGCACGCAGCGTCGAGAAGGAGTGATGGCCGGGCGTGTCGATGAACAGGAGCCCGGGCAGATCGAAGTCGGAGGGGTCGATGAGCTCGCCCGCCATTTCGGAGATCGTGGCGAGCGGGATGTCCGTCGCTCCGATGTGTTGGGTGATTGCGCCGGCTTCGCCTTCGCTGACGGCGGAGCCGCGGATTTTGTCGAGTAGGCTCGTCTTGCCGTGGTCGACGTGGCCCAGCACGGCGACGATCGGCGTCCGAAGGGTGTCCGCGTTTGTGTGGTCGGTCATCAGTGATCGCCCCGAGAAAGTCGGTTATCACATATTCTGCTGGGCCGTCAGTTAAGCCTTTCAGAACGTGTCCGTCGCCCGTCGGACATCCCCGTGGCGTTTAAGACCGTTGCGCGGGACGATGCGCACATGGTAGACATCCTCGCGGAGAACCTCTCCGGGAAGGCGGTGATGAGCGCTGACGGCACGGAGCTCGGCGATCTGTACAACATCACGATGGACCTCAAATCGGGGGAGCTGAACGACCTGCTCGTCAGTCCACACGAGCACCTCAGCCCGGAGCGCTCGGGCTTCGACGTCGACGAAATGGGCCGACTCAAGGTGCCGGTCGGCAACGTGCAGGCGGTGAAAGACTACATCGTCGTCGCCCGCTGATGGAAGTTCTGGACACCTCGGCGTTCATTCACGAGTACACCACCGACAGCGACGTGGTCTCGGTGCCCGAAGTGCACGAGGAGCTCACCGGACAGGGAGCGCTCCGGTTCGACGCGATGGAGGGGTCCGGGATGACGATTCACGTCCCGGCTCCGGAGGTGATCGACAACGTGCGACGCGCCGCGCGCGGCTCCGGAGACGCCGACGAGCTGTCCGACACCGACACGCGCCTGATCGCGACCGCACTCGAGCTGAGCGCGACGCTCGTCACCGACGACTACGCCATGCAGAACGTTGCAGAACGACTCGAGATCGCCGTCGAACCGATCGCACGAGACGGGATCACCGAAGAGCGCGAGTGGCGCTTCCAGTGTGTCGGCTGCGGTCGGACCTTCGATGAGAACAAGGACCGGTGCCCCATTTGCGGGAGCGATCTGTCGCGGAAGAACCCGGCGTAGCGGGGAGTAGGAAGCGTTCTGCGGCCGCACCGATTCGAGAGCTGTGACCGTTTTCGACGCCGCTCAGTCGGCTGGTTCCGTCGAATCGACTGTCTCCGCCGACTCAACGGCCTCCGCCGACTCAACGGCCTCCGCCGAACTGACTCCCGCCGTCGGGTCGTCGTCGCTATCGTCGCTGTCATCTCCCGGTAGAGCGCCGTCGAGCACGTCGCCATCGAGCCGCGGAACCCGTTCCCGAAGCCGCCGAGCAACGGTCTGCGCCTCCGCCAGCTCTACCTCCGCGACCGCCCGGACGAGGGCGACGGCCCGTTCGACGCGAGCTCGCTGCCACGACTCCTCGCGCGCCTGCCACGTCCGGATAGCTCGCAGGAACTCGACCTCCGAGAACTCCGGCCAGTACGGCGCACAGAAGTACACCGCCGCCTCGTTTCCGTTCGCGTGCCACGGGAGGAAGTTCGAGGTCCGCTCGTCGCCGCCGGTCCGAACGATGAGATCCACGTCGCGGATCGGTCGGTCGTAGAGACGCCTCTCGACCGTCTCGACGTCGACTGCGTCCGAGTCGAGATCGCCCGCCGCCACGTCCCTCGCGATGCCGCGTGCGGCGTCGAGCAGCTCCGTTCGCCCGCCGTACGCGAGCGCGATATTGAGGACGAATCGCTCGTTGTCGGCGGTGCGGCGCTCCGCGTACGCGACCGCGTCCCGAACGCGCGAGGGGAGTCGATCGACGTCGCCGATCGCCCGGACGCGGACGCCCTGCTCGTGGACGCGGTCGGCGTCGGCAAACTCGCGAAGTTTGGCTTCGAGGAGGTCGAACAGCGGCTCCAGCTCCTCGTCGGGCCGCTCGAAGTTCTCGGTCGAGAAGGCGTACAGCGTCAGCTCCGAGACGCCGAGGTCGGCACACCAGTCGAGCACGCGCTCGGTCGTGTCGGCGCCGGCGCGGTGTCCTTCGGGGGCGTCGTCCCCTTGTTTGCGGGCGTATCGTCGGTTTCCGTCCTGAATGACGGCGACGTGGGCCGGGACGTCCTCGATCTCGCGGCGGAGGTGTCTCCGATAGGCGCGCTCCACGAGTCCACGGAGCCGACGTAACATATGTGTCTAGCGACACGACCGAGCGCTATGTACTTTTATGCTCCGACGGGTCGAGGGGGACGACGATGGACGCCGCATACGTCTTCCGCGTCGCGTTCCGTCTGACCCCCGACGCCGCGACGGTCGATCCGGACCGATTTGAGACGACGATGGAGATTCCCGCCGGCGATCCGAGCAGTCCGGACGGCTCGGACGGTCCGACTAGCTCGGGCGATCCGGGATGGCTGTTCTTCCGCGACCGGCTCTGGCGCGGAGAGATCGGCGACGAGCCGTCGTTTCGACGGTTCGCGGGCGAGCGGCTCGGGGTCGAGGTCGCCGCCGCCGACTTCCGGGAACTCCGCACGGACGAGGCGTACTTAACGGCGCTGAGAGGCGCGATAGCCGCCGATCTCGGTCGATTCAACGCCGACTCGGTCGACGAGGTCCTCCACAAGTACCTCGGCTCGTCGGTTCACGTGCGCGACGAGTGAGCGATCGCTTTGCTCGACCTCAGCACACACTCGTCGCCCGACCCCACAACGCACTTATCAATCGACCGCCTACGGTCGGCTCCATGGCCGTCGCCGACTACGACTTCCACCTGTTCGACCTCGACGGGACGCTCGTCGACGCCGACTGGTCGTACACCCGCGAGGTGTTCGACCGCGTCGGCGACCGGCTCGGCCGTCGATTCAGCGACCGCGAGGCGTACGTGCTCTGGCACGGGCTCGGCGGCGCACGCGGCCACACCCTCCGCGACATCGGTATCGACCCGGCGACCTTCTGGCCGGCCTTCCACGACGTCGAGGACCCGGTCGCTCGCGCGGAGGCGACGTACCTCCACGACGACGCCGCGCGCCTGCTCGACCGCGTCGACGAGGTCGGCGGTCCGACCGGTCTCGTCACGCATTGCCAGCAGTTCCTCGCGGACCCCGTGCTCGATCGAGTCGATCTCGACGACCGGTTCGACGCCGTCGTCTGCTGTACCGACGAGACGGGGTGGAAGCCCGATCCGGACCCGATCGAGTTGGCGATGGCGGAACTGGGCGTCGACCCCCGCAGCCAGCGCGGGTACTACGTTGGCGACGGCGAGAGCGACGTTGGCGCCGCGTGGAACGCGGGCGTCGACGCGATTCACGTCGAGCGCGTCGGCCACGCGGACCGCGGCCGGTGCGTGCTCGGTGACCGTCGACTGCGCCGTCTCGACGAACTGCTCGGTCCGACCTGAGTATCAGGGGCTGAGGGGGCACTGCGGTCCCGGCGATCCTCCGCTTGCGACCGAAACCGTCCTCACGCTCCGTATGAATCATAACGCATGGCGAAGTGGCTCCACAGCGGACGCCGGCGCGACATCTGCACGCTCCTGTACGACGCCGGTGAGCTGCGGGCGCAGTCGCTGAAGAATCGGATCGAATCGCACTACGACGAACGGATCGATCCGAGATCGTTTTACGCGACGCTGAACTCACTCGTCGAGTCCGGGCACCTCGATCGACGGACCGAGGGGCTCGCGGACGTGTACGCGCTCACGGACGCTGGCGAGCGAGGAGTCCGCGACCACTACGAGTGGCTCACCGAGCAGCTCGAAGAGAGAGCGGCTCGGATCGACGGAACAGAGCGCGAAACGCGAGACGACGGTGGTTCCAGCCACGCACAGACGAACCTCAAGGATTAACAATATCGGTGCCGTAGGTTATTACATGACGGTAGTGAGCGTCTCGATGCCGGAGGAGTTACTGGAGCGACTGGACGGATTCGCCGACGAGCACGGCTACACCGGCCGCAGCGAGGTCGTCCGTGAAGCCTCCCGGAACCTTCTCGGCGAGTTCGAGGACGCGAAACTGGAGGACAGAGACCTGATGGCGGTGGTGACGGTGCTGTTCGATTACGAGACCACGAGCGTCGAAGAGCGCATGATGCGGCTGCGTCACGAACACGAGGGGCTCGTCGCCTCCAACTTCCACAGCCACGTCGGCTCTCGGTACTGCATGGAGCTGTTCGTGCTGGAGGGGAAACTCGAGGACATCTCGACGTTCGTGGGGAAGATCCGCGCGACGAAAGACACGTTGACGGTCGATTACAGCGTGACGCCTGTCGACGAGTTCGGTGCCGGGGCGCTTGCTGCAGCCGGTGACGTCGACGCGAACGAGGATACGGGGCACGGTCACGGGCACGGACACGACCACGGCGACTAGCGCGGAGTCACCGATCACCGAGGACAGCAGTGAACGGCACCACGACGCCGACGACGTAACCGGCGAGGTGCGCGAACACGTTGCTGCCGAACGGGACGAGCACCAGCGACCCGATCACGCCCGCGACGGCGACGCTCGCCCCGGTGACGTACAGCAACTCGCGTTCGGGCCCGACGTCGAGGCCGACGACCCGCGGTCGGCCGGTCGCCACGTACAGTCCGCCGGCGGCGACGACCGCGGCCACGGCGAACAGCGAGCCGACGGCCGGCAGCGGGGGAAAGTACCCGACCCCGCTCGGCGCGAGGTACGCGACGGCGAGCGTCGCGAACGCGACGACCATCGACCAACGGGCGTCCACGCCGGAGAGCTGCGGCGGCGGTCCGTCCGTTTCGCGCACGGGGCGCTCCGATTCCGTCGCCAGCGCGGCGAACCAGACGACCACGAGATATCCTAAAAAGGCGCTGTTCAAGTCGGAAAAGCCGGCCGTCGGCGCGTCGGTCACTCCGCCGAGCGCGACGATCGTCGCCCACGCGGAGACGAGCGGGACGACGGCGAGGTACGTCAGGCTCGCGTACAGGAGTCGACGACGCCATTCCGCCACGACGGAGAGCGGATAGGCGACCGCGAGCAGCAGCCAGTAGTTGACGACGTTGTCGAGGAGGTGCGTCGCGTTCGCGTGCACGAAGCTCGACGCGAACGCCGTCCACAGCGTCCGGCGGCTCTCGAAGACGCCCTCGGCGGCCAGTGAGAGCCGCCACGCGGCAGATTCCGGGTAGAGGCTGACGGCGACGAGGAGCACCGGAATCGGCAGCGCGACTAAGGCGAGCTCGACGGGCGGCCGCGACCGAATCGCGACGGCGAGGCTCGCAGCGAGCCCGCGGACGGTCGGCGGCTCTCGCGGTGAGGCGTCCGACGTCCCGCCTTCTCCGCTGTCCTCGGCGGCCATCGGCCCTCAGTTGTTCGCCGGCTGGATCGCGGCCAGCGCCGCGCTAAAGTCGTCGCCGGTGATACCGACCTCGTCGGCGTGGTCGTTCGCGGCCTCGCCGTGCTCGTCGGTGACGCGTTCGATCGCCCGGAGCGCTGCCTCGCGACAGAGCGCCGCGATCTCCGCGCCGGAGTACCCCTCGGTCTCGTCGGCGAGCCGTTCGAGGTCGACGCCCTCGACGAGCGGTTTCTCGCGGGTGTGAACGTCGAGGATCTTTCGGCGGGCGTCGCGGTCCGGCTCCGGGACCTCGATGTGCGTCTCCAGGCGGCCGGGACGGAGGAGCGCGGGATCGAGCGCGTTCCGCCGGTTCGTGGCCGCGAGCACGACGAGATTCGGATTGTCGCTCGCCCGATCCAGCTCGGTGAGCAGCTGGGAGACGACGCGCTCGCCGACGCCGGAGCTGTCGCCGCCGGCACCGTCGCGGTCGGCCGCGATCGCGTCGATCTCGTCGAAGAAGATGATCACCGGCGCCGCCTGTCGAGCGCGGTCGAAGAGCTCTCGGACCGCTTTTTCCGACTCGCCGACGTACCGGTCCAACAGCTCCGGCCCGGCGACCTGGATGAAGTTAACGCCGCTCTCGCCGGCGATCGCCCGCGCGATGAGGGTCTTCCCGGTGCCGGGCGGACCGTGGAGGAGCACGCCCGTCGGCGGGGAGGCGTTGGCCGCATCGAACAGCGGGCCGTACGTCAGCGGCCACGAGACGGCTCGCTCCAGCTTCTCTTTGGCGTCCGGGAGCCCGCCGACGTCCGCGAAGTCGGTGGTCGGCTGTTCGGCGACGTACTCGCGCATCGCGCTCGGCTCGACCGCGGCGTGTGCCGCCTCGAAGTCCGCCTTACTCACCACCACCTCGTCGAGCGCGGCGCGGTCGATCTCGCGGGCGCGACGGAGCGCGATCATCGCGGCCTCCTGTGTGAGCCCCTCGATGTCGGCACCGACGAACCCGTGGGTCCGGCTCGCGATACGGTCGAGGTCGACGTCGTCGCCGAGCGGCATCCGGCGGGTGTGGACGTCGAGGATCTGTCGACGCCCGGCCTCGCCGGGGACGCCGATCTCGATCTCGCGGTCGAAGCGGCCCCCCCGGCGCAGGGCGGGGTCGAGGCTGTCGACGCGGTTCGTCGCGCCGATAACGATGACGTCCCCGCGGGCGTCGAGCCCGTCCATCAGCGAGAGGAGCTGGCCGACGACGCGGTTCTCGACGTCGCCGCCGTCGTCGCGCTTGCCCGCGATCGAGTCGATCTCGTCGAAGAAGACGATGGTCGGGGCCTCCTCGCTCGCGCGCTCGAACACGTCCCGGAGCCGCTCTTCGGACTCTCCTTTGTACTTCGACATGATCTCCGGGCCGTCGACGGTGATGAACGTCGCGTCCACCTCGTTGGCGACGGCGCGGGCGATGAGCGTCTTCCCCGTCCCCGGCGGCCCGTGCAGTAGCACTCCCTTCGGCGGGTCGACGCCGAGGCGGGTGAACACCTCGGGCTCCGAGAGCGGGAGTTCGATCGTCTCGCGGACCAGCTCTAGCTCCTCGTCGAGCCCGCCGATGTCCTCGTAGGTCGCGCCCGCGGTGTGTTCTTCGGGAGGTGCGGCTCCGCCGCCTTTCGGGTGAGCGTCGGTTCCGGGCGGGGCTGTCCGGCCCGCATGATCGTCCCCGCCAGCGCGGTCCCCTCCGCTTGACGCGTCGCGGGTCGCTCGCCCGCCGCTCCCTGCGCTCCCGCCTTCACGGGCGTTCCCGGCGCCGACGGGACTCGCCTCCCCGCCGTCGCCGTACGTCACAGACACCTCCGTCCGGTTCGTCACCCGAACGGTCCCCGCGGGCCGCGTTTCGGCGACGACGAATCGGAGGCCGCCGAGCCGCTCGACGTGAACGGCCTCGCCCTCGGTGACGGGGCGGTCTCGGAGGTCGCGGGCGAGCGCTCGCTCGACGACCTCGCGGCTGACGTCGACGTCGGCGAGCCGGGCGGGCGCGGCGAGGACCACGCGGTCGGCGTCCTCGACGTCGACCGGACCGACGGTGACCGTGTCGCCGACCTTCACGCCGGCGTTCGCGCGGGTGTCGGCGTCGATGAGGACCGAGCCGTTACGGGCGTCCGCACCGCCGGGCCACACTTTCGCGACGGCGGTGCGCTCGCCGCGGATCTCGACGGTGTCGCCGCTGAGGAGGCCGAGTCGCTTGCGGGCGGATTCGGGGAGCCGAGCGATGCCTCGGCCCGCGTCCCGCTTCTCCGCGGCACGCACCGTGAGCCGGAGACCGGCGGTGTCGTTCATACCCGTTGTTCCGGCCGCCGACCCTTTATCCTTATCCGACCGCGACCGCAACCGCCTTCCCTCCCGAAAGCGGGCAGACAGATATGCAACCGACAGGGCACGTACACGGCGACGCGGTTCGCGTCGCCGGCGACGCCCGCCAGCGATTCTACGACTCGCGAGGATACGGTCGCCCGCTCGCGGGCAACGAGATCGAGCTCTCGCGAGTCGAGGCCGCCCACCTCCTCTTTCGCGGCGACCTCTCGGGGATCGCTCTCGCCGCCGACGCCGACCCGGTCGGCTTCGAGCGCTTCTTCGTCGAGTGCGCGGCCGCGACCGACCGGTTCGCGGTTCGCTACCTCGTGTACGCCGACCTCCGCGACCGCGGGTTCTACCTCTCGCCCGCCCGCGATCCGTGGCCGGGCGGGAGCGCCGCGGTCGCCGACGCGGTCGACTTCGTGGCGTACGAGCGCGGGTCGACGCCCGATACGGGAAACGTGAAGTATCCGGTACAAGTCGTCGGCGAGCGCGAGTCGCTGTCGGCGGCCGGGCTCGCGGGCCGAACGCTCGCGATCGTCGACGAGGAGTCCGACATCACGTACTTCGCGGCCGAGAGCGGTCGGATCGCGGGCGCGACCGACTACGAGCCGCCGGCGGCGCTGATGGGCGTTCTCCTCTCCGATCGGGTCGTCGTCTGGGACGCGCCCGAGGGGCTCTACGAGCGCGGCTTCTACGGTCAGCCGCTCACCGGACGGGCCGCCGCGGTCGAGGGCGCGATCCAGCTCTCGCTCGTGGAGGCCGCGTCGCTCGCGGCCGACGACGTGTTGTCGCTGTCGGCCTCGGTGGAGACGGTGGGTGACTCTTCTGGTGAAGTGGGAGGCGACGGCCCCGCCGCCGCGATCGTCGCCCGCGGTCGCGCGGTCGAGGGCGAGCGGTTCGATCGGCGGCTCGCGGTTTACAACCGCCTCCGCGAGGCCGACACCGTCCCGAAGACCGGCTTCAAGTTCGGTGCCGACTTCCGGACCTATCTCGACGTGGAGACGGTCGACGACCTGCCGCACTCGGAGCACCTCGTGCGCGTCGTCGACCCCGACCACCGCTTCTCGCCGCGCGAGTTGTCGCTCGATGTGCGGCTCGCGGGCGGCGTCCGCAAGGAGATGGTGTTCGCGCTGACGACGGTCGCGGCGGGCGGTGACGGGGACAGCGACGCGGTCCGCAACGCCGACGTGGAGTGGCTCTCGATCGGGCGGCTGACTCCCTGACTGGCTCTCGGATGAACCGTTTATAAGTCTCGTTTTCGTCTAGCGACGTGTGCTGAGTATCGCCATCGTCGCGACCGGGCTGTTCGTCGCGACGAACGTCGACAACGTGCTCGTCGTTGCCGCCTTCTGTCTCGACGAGGACTACACGGCTAGCGAGGTCCTCGCCGGGCACTACGCGGGAGTCGTCGTCGCGCTCGCGGGGGCGGTGATCGGTGCGTTCGTCGCGACGGCTACCGCCCGTAGCTGGGTGTTCCTGCTCGGCCTCGTTCCGATCGGTGTCGGCGCGTGGGGACTGGTGCGGCGCGATCCCGACCCTCACGGCGACGAACTGCAGGTGATTCCGGGCACGGCCGGGCGAATCGGCGTCGTCACGACGACGACGATCGGGATGAACGGCGAGAACGTGGCCGTGTTCGTCTCCTTTTTCGTCACCCTCACACCGGAGCAGGTGGCGCTCGTCGTGGTCGGCTACCTCGTCGCTGCCGGGGCGTTGTTCGTGATCGGGCTTGTGATGGCTCGCGTGGCCGGAGATTTCGGACCACCGCCGTGGGTCAACACGTGGTTCGTTCCGGTGGTGTTGATCGTCGTCGGCGTGTACGTGCTCGTGTCCGGTGCGAACGCGGCGGGGATCGTTCAGCTGCCGTGATCGGGATGGCGGACTCGGAGATATGCGAGCTCGTCGCGGTCTCGTCGCCTACTCCCCGCCCAGCTTCGTCTCGCCGACCGCGTCGTGGCCCTCGATGACCTCGGTGCCGCCCATGTACGGGCGCAGCGCCTCGGGAACGGTGACGGTGCCGTCGTCGTTCTGGTAGTACTCCAAGATCGCGACGACGATCCGCGGGACCGCGAGCCCCGAGCCGTTCAGGGTGTGGAGGTACTCGGCCGACTCGTGGTGTTCCTCGCGATACCGGATCCCGGCTCGCCGCGCCTGGAAGTCCTCGAAGTTCGAGACCGAAGAGACCTCCAGCCAGCGGCCGCCCTCCGCGGGGCCCTCGTCCATGTCGTCGGCGGGCGCCCACACCTCGATGTCGTACTTCTTCGCCTGCGTGAATCCGAGGTCACCGGTGCACATCTCCAGGATGCGGTACGGGAGTTCGAGGCGACGCAGCACCGCCTCGGCCTCGTCGACGAGCCCCTCGAAGCGCTCGTCGCTTTCCTCGGGCCGCACGAAGTTCACCATCTCCACCTTGTTAAACTGGTGAACGCGGACGATCCCGCGCGTCTCGGTGCCGTGCTCGCCCGCCTCCTGCCGGAAGTTCGGCGTGTACGCTTGGTACTTGAGGGGGAGATCTTCACCGAGCAGGATCTCGTCGCGGTGGAGGTTCGTCACCGGTACCTCCGCGGTCGGGAGCAGCCAGAGGTCGTCGTCGTCGTACTCGTCCTCGTTCGTCCCCTCGACGCGGTAGGCGTCCTCGGTGAACTTCGGGAGCTGACCGGTCCCGCGCATCGACGCCGAGTTGACCGGGATCGGCGGGAACACGTCGTGGTACCCCTGCTCGCGATGCACGTCGAGCATGAACTGGATCAGCGCGTGTTCGAGCCGCGCGCCGTCGCCCTTCGCGACGTAGAATCCGCCGCCGGCGACCTTCGCGCCGCGCTCGAAGTCGAGGATCTCCAGCTCCTCGCCCAGATCGTAGTGAGGCGTTACGTCGTCGGGCACCGATCGCGCGTCGTCGAACCCCTCACGGCGGCGCTCGACGTTCTCCGACTCGTCGGCGCCGACGGGCACCGACTCCTGGGGGATCTGCGGGAGTTCGAGCAGCGAGGCCTCCAGCTCGGCCTCCAGCTCGTCGGCCCGTTCTTCGACCGCCCGCAGCTCGTCTTTGAGCTCCTGAGAGCGCTCGATCGCCTCTTGGGCGGCCTCCTCGTCACCGGCCCCTTTCAGCTCGCCGATTTTCGAGGAGGTCTCGTTGCGCTCGTGGCGCAGGTCGTCGCCGCGCTGTTTCAGCTCCCGCCACTCCTCGTCGACGTCGAGTATCCGGTCGAGATCCACGTCGACGCCCTTGTTGTCGAGCGCCTCGCGGACGACCTCGGGGTTCTCCCGGACGAACTGTCGAGACAGCATTTATCGGAGGTTCCGCCGGGTGACCCAAAACCGTATCGGAGCGTCGGCACCGGCTCGTCGATAGTTCGTCGCCGGCGGTCGCTGATATACGAGCCGCGGTGCGGTGAGTGCCGTCGTCGGTCGGCAGTCGTACCGATGGTCCCGATCAGTAGCCTCCGGGAAGCGCGAAGACGATAGCGAGCGCGAACAGGGGGACCGCGGCGACCGCCGCGTACCACACGCCGGCGGCGACGAGCAGCGCCCACGTGTCGGGGCCGTAGCCGGTCGGGTCCCAGCCGATCGCCTCGCTGGCGACGCTGGCGACGCTGGCGACGCTGGCGGGATCGACGACCATGCGCGAGTGCTCGTCGGACACGTCAAACGCTTTGTGGTGCGGCGGATCACCACGGTTTAAGCGTCGCGCCGCGAGCGCGTACGCATGCTCATCACGGGTGCGGAGCTGGCCGACGGGCGGGTTCGGGACGTCCGAATCCGAGACGGGACCATCGACGCGGTCGAGCCGACGAACGCGGGACTCGACCCGAAGGGAGGCGAGCGCGTCGTCGACGCGCGCGGGAGACACCTGCTCCCCGGTGCCATCGACGTCCACGTTCACTTCCGCGAGCCGGGCGGGAGCCACAAGGAGACGTGGACCTCCGGGTCGAAGAGCGCGGCCGCCGGCGGCGTCACGACCGTCGTCGACCAGCCGAACACCTCGCCGCCCACCGTCGACGGCGACGCCTTCGACGAGAAGGCCGCCCTCGCGGCCGCCTCCTACGTCGACTACGGGATCAACGGCGGCGTCACCGCGGAGTGGGACCCGGAGACGCTCTTCGACCGGCCGCTGTTCGCGCTCGGCGAGGTGTTCCTCGCCGACTCGACCGGCGACATGGGGATCGCGCTCGAGTTGTTCGAGGAGGCGCTCGCCGAGGCCGCCGCCCGCGACGTGCCGGTCACGGTCCACGCCGAGGACGAGACGCTGTTCGACGAGACGGCCCTCGACGGCGACCTCGGCGGGGTCGGTACCGCCGCGACCGCCGACGCGTGGTCCGCGTATCGGACCGCCGAGGCGGAGATCGCGGCCGTCGAGCGCGCGCTCGAGGCCGGTGCGGCGAGCGAGGCGCGGGTCCACGTCGCGCACACCTCGACGCCGGAGGGGATCGACGCGGTCGCCGACACCGACGCGACCTGCGAGGTCACGCCGCACCACCTCTTTTTATCCCGCGAGAACGCCGGGCGGCTCGGCACGTTCGGCCGGATGAACCCGCCGCTCCGCTCGGAGGAGCGACGGGCCGCCGTCTTCGAACGGCTCCGCGACGGCGACGTCGACGTGGTGGCCACCGACCACGCGCCGCACACGGTCGACGAAAAGCGACGGGGACTCCGCGAGGCGCCGAGCGGTGTTCCCGGCGTCGAGACGCTGTACCCGCTCCTGCTCGAATCGGTACGGACGGGAGAACTGTCGATCGAACGCGTGCGCGACGTGGTCGCGGCCAACCCGGCGTCGATCTTCGGACTCGACGACAAAGGCCGGATCGAACCCGGCGCGGACGCCGACCTCGTGCTCGTCGACCTGACGAACCCCCGCGAGATCGAAGCGGGCGCGCTCCACAGCGCGTGCGGGTGGACGCCGTTCGAGGGGGTACAGGGCGTGTTCCCGGAGCTGACGCTCGTCAGGGGCGAGGTCGTGTACGAGCGCGACCCCGTCACCGGTGCGGAGTCGTTCGGGGAACCCGCCGGGCGGAACGTGAGGGAGTCGTAGTCGACTCGGCGTCTCGGCGACTCGGCGACTCGGCGTCGACGGGCCTAGCCGTCGTTTTCGGGGCGCATCGGCCTCAGACCGGTCCGTCCTCGGCGGAACGCATATGCCGTTCCTTCCCGTAGCCAAGTCATATCGATGACCATGGGTAGCTCTCACACGAAGCTCGCCGGGCCGGGAGCGGCTCACGCGACTCGCGCCGGCCGCGACGCCACGCGCGGCGGACGACTGAGGCTCGGCTCCGGCGAGCGGCGGCATGACTGACTCGGGAGAGACGGGACCGCTCGGTGCCGGACCCGTCGACGGCGACGCGACGGTCACGGATCGCGTCGACGGCGACGCCGCGATCGCGGACCGCGCTGACGCTCCCGCGGAGTCACAGACGGACCCCGCCGACGTCGCCGCCCTCGCGGACCGCGTCGCCGCCAACGTCGAGGAGGTGATCGTCGGGAAGCGGGAGGCGATCGACCACGTTCTCGTCACCCTGCTCGCCCGCGGCCACCTGCTCGTCGAGGACGTGCCCGGCGTCGGGAAGACGACCCTCGCGAAGGCGGTCGCGCGCTCGATCGACGGCTCGTTCACTCGCGTGCAGTTCACGCCCGACCTCCTCCCCTCCGACGTCACCGGCGTCAACGTGTTCAACCAGCGCACCGACGCCTTCGAGTTCCAGCCGGGACCCGTCTTCGGGAACGTCGTGCTCGGCGACGAGATCAACCGCGCGCCGCCGAAGACCCAGTCCGCCCTCCTCGAAGCGATGGAGGAGCATCAGGTGACGACGGACGGCGAGACCCGCAAGCTGCCCGACCCGTTCTGCGTGATCGCGACGCAGAACGACGTGGAGCCGGGCCAGACGTACGAACTCCCCGTCGCCGAGGTGGACCGCTTCACGAAGAAGATCCGGCTGGGATACCCGAACACCGACGAGGAGGCGGAGATCATCGGGCGGATGGTCGGCGACCACCCCGTCGACGCGGTCGAGCCCGTCGCGACGGTCGAGGACGTGCGGCGGGCTCGGGCGGCGGTGGGCGCGATCGAGACGAGCGAGCCCGTGCGGCGCTACGTCGCCCGTCTCGCCGTCGACACCCGGCAGCACGCTCGGCTCGGCGTCAGCCCGCGCGGGAGCCTCTCGCTGCTTCGGACCGCGCAGGCCCGGGCGGCGCTGGACGGTCGCGGGTACGTGATCCCCGACGACGTACAGGCCGAGGCGCCGACCGTGTTCGCCCACCGGATCCGCACGGACGCCGGCGGGACCGACGGCGCCGACGTGGTCGCCGACGCCCTCGAACGCGTTCCCGTGGAGTGAGCGATGGCGACGATCACCGTGACTCGACGGGGGAGGGCCGTCGTCGCGGTCTGCGTCTTCGCCGTCGTCACGGCACTTGCGGTCGGGACGCGATCGCTCAACGCGGTGCTGCTCCCGGGCGTCGTCGCGCTCGCCGCGGGCTACTATCACGTTGCCCGACTCGACGACCCCGGTGTCCGTCGGATCCGACCCGCGGACGGCTTCGTCGGTGAGACTCGCGAGGTCGGCCTCCGATTCCACGGCGAGCGCCTCGGAGAGCCGGTCTCGCCTGCGTACCCCGCAGCGGTGTCTGACCGGCTTGATGACGGGGTGGTGGGACCGACCGACCCGGTCGAGACCACCATCGGTGGCAGCGCGTCGGAGGGGACCGCGCCGGACGGGGCCGACCCCGTCTCGTACCGCGTCCGCTACGTCGAGCGCGGCGAGCACCGACTCGGTCCCGTCACCGTCGCCGCGACCGACGTGTTCGGGCTCTTCGAGCGACGGACGCTCGTCGATACCGTGGACACGGTCCTCGCGTACCCGGAGTGCCGACCGGTCCCGTCGAGATTCCGGCGCGGGCTGTACGCCGCCGACGCGGTGGGCGCGAGCCGAGAACGCGAGGAGTTCGACCGATTGCGCGAGTACGCCCGCGGCGACCCGCTCCGCGACGTCCACTGGCCGGCGACCGCGAAACGCGACGAGATCGTCGTCAAGGAGTTCGCCGCGTCGACGGAGCGCGGTCGGGTGTCGATCGCGGGCGAGACGACGAACGATCGCACCGGCGACGACGCGCTCGCGAGCGCGACCGCCAGCCTCGCCGTCGCGCTCTTGAACGACGGCGTCCCCGTCGACGTGACGCTTCCGGCGGGCGAAGTGTCGGCGGAACCGGGCCGAGCGGGCCGTCGCGCCGTGCTGGAGCTCGCCGCACGCACCGGCCCGGGACCCGTCTCGGTCGATGATCCGGACGTACGCGTCGTCGCGGACGCCCGGGGGGCGCGCTACGAGCTCAGTGATCGGACGGTTCCGTTCGATGACCTCGACGAGCGGAGCGACCGGACGCCGACCGAGACTCCGGTCGGGACACCGAGAACCGGCACCGCGGAGGTGTCGAGCGGATGAGCGGGCGGTCGTTCCTCGACCGAAAGCGATCGGAGCGCGGTGAGGAAGCCGCCGCGGAGTCGACCGATATCGCGGGCGGTGGGAGCGGGGGAACCGCTGAGACCGCTCGACTCTTTCCGCCCGGGCTCACGGACCCCGCGGTCGTCGGGGTCGGGATCGTCACCGCGGCGTACCTCGGCGTGTTTCTCGCAGCGACGGACATCGTGGGCGGAACCGCGCGGGTCGCCGTCGCGGTCGCGGTGACCGGAGTCGCGGGCGCGGTCCTCGCTCGGATCGTGAGCGAGCGCACGGCGCTCAGGCTGACGGCCGCGCTGCTCGTCGCCACGCTGGCCGGCTACTACTTCGCGGTCCCGGCGAGCCAGCGGGCGCTGTTTTCCGTCCGGAGCGTGGCGCTCGACCTCGTCTCGCTCGCGACCGGTCTCTCGGTGCTGCGGCTGGCGCTCGCGGACGTGTGGATCCTCGCGGTGGCGCCGGTTCCGACGTTCCTCGTCGCCTACCTCGCCGGACGCGGGCGACACGTCTGGGCCGCGACCGTCGCCGGCGGGACGCTCTTGTTCTTGGTGCTCACCGGCGACGCCGGCGGGACGGCGACCCTCGCGGGAGTCGTCGGCGTCGCGCTCGCGGTCGGGCTCTCCACGCTGTCGACCCGAGCACGACTCCGGGACCACTGGGACACGCTCGCCGCGGTGCTGGCGGTGATGGTCCTCGTGAGCGCGACCGTCACCGTGCTTCCGGCCGGGGCGGCGCAGCCGTGGGGACTGGACCGGGGAACGCCCTCCCTGGAATCGACCGTCGGCGCCGACGACGAGGTGGAGATCGTCGGTCCGACCCGACTCTCTCCCGAGGTGCGGTACACGATCGAGAGCCCCGTGGCGTCGAACTGGCACGCCAACGGCTACGATCGGTACACGGGCGACGGCTGGGTGCGGTCGGGCGAGCAGTCGTCGCTCGCGGAGCCGCTCGACGGGCCGCCGGGCGAGACGACGACGGTGAACGTCTCGGTCGAGCCGGAGTCGGAGTCGCGGGCGCTGCCCGCCCCGCGGCAGGCCGTCGACGTCCGCGGGGCGGGCAGCGCCACCGCGCAGGTCGACGACCACGGGACGATCCGGCTCGGCGCCGCAATTTTACCCGGTGACACGACGACCGTCGAGAGCCGCGTCCTCGACGCGGACCCGGCGGAACTGCGGAACGCGAGCACCGACTACGACCCCGCGATCGAGGACCGATACACGCAGCTTCCGGGGGGCACGCCCGATCGGGTCGGCGAGCGAACCGAGGCGATCGTCGACGAGGCGAACGCGGAGAACCCGTACGATCAGGCGGTCGCGATCGAACGGTACCTGATCGAGGAGTACGAGTACTCGCTGACGGTCGAGCGCCCCGACGGCGACGTCGCCGACGCGTTCCTCTTCGAGATGGACGCCGGGTACTGCACCTACTTCGCGACGACGATGGTCGCGATGCTGCGCTCGCAGGGAGTACCGGCGCAGTTCGTGACCGGGTACACGACGGGCGAGGCGGTCGGCGACGACCGGTACGTCGTCCGCGGTCAGAACGCCCACGCGTGGGTGGCGGTGTACGTCCCCGAACACGGCTGGGTCGAGTTCGACCCGACGCCGGCCGACGACCGCGACCAGACCCGGGACGCGCGGCTCGCCGAGGCGCGAGCGAGCGGGGACGAGGGCGTCGATACTGAGGAGTCGGAGATCGACCCGACGCTCGAGTTCGAGGGCTCCTCCGCCGCTGTCGACCCCGACGGCGAGAACCGCTCCGCGCCGACGGCGAACGACACGGCCGCCTCGGAAAACGACTCCGCGGGCGACGACGACGCGGCGACCCCCGTCACCGAAGGGGGCGACGGCGGTGCGGTGCCGCGAGAGGAGCTGTCGCCCGGTGCCGGATCGGCGTCAGCCGCCGCCGACGACGACGGGTGGCTCCCGGGCCCGTCGCGAGACGCCGCGCTCTACTGGCTCATCGCCGTCGCGGTCGGCGTCGCCGGAGCGCATCGAACCGGCGCGACGACGCGGCTCCGGCGGACCGGTCGGCTCTGGGTACCTTGGCCGCGAGAGCCGCCGGCGGCGGTCGCCCGGCGCGCGTTCGACGTCTTGGAGCGGCTGCTCGCCGACCAGTACCGCGAGCGACGGCCCGGCGAGACGCCGCGGGCGTACCTGCGGGCGATCGGTCTCCGCGGCGCGGACGAACGGGTCGCGCGGGTCGGCGAGATTCACGAACGGGCGACGTACGCCGGAACGGTGAGTTCCGAGGAGGCCGCGGAGGCGCGGCGGATCGTCCGCCGACTCGTGGTAGAGCGGCTGCCGGTCGTCGGCCGCGCGTTCCGCTCTCGGTGAGTTCGTTCGGCGCTCCGCTCCCGAGCGTCTCGTTCGTCCGTCGTGTCCCGCGTTTCGCTTTATCGCCGGTCGACGTGCGCGGCGGTCGCACTCCCGACACTATTTAATACGGGCACCATGTACGTTCGACCGTAATGTCGGAAGTCTGCTCGACGTGCGGACTGCCCCAGGAACTCTGCGTCTGCGAAGACGTCGCGAAAGAGTCCCAGCAGATCAGCATCCGCATCGACGAGCGCAGGTACGGTAAGGAGGTAACGGTCATCGAAGGATTCGACCCGAAGGACGTGGACATGAGTTCGCTGTCCTCGGATCTCAAATCGAAGTTCGCCTGCGGCGGCACCGTCGAGGACGGCGCCATCGAGCTGCAGGGGAACCACTCGGGTCGCGTGGAGGACTTCCTCCGCGATAAGGGCTTCAACGTCGCGTGACCGTCACCTAACTACCCGCAGTCGAGCGTTTTTCTACGAATCGACCGGTGAGCGGCGGCCATTTTATACTGCCAGCGTACGAGCGACTACGCGTTACACCGTCCGCGTCGCGAGCGACCGCTCTCACCACAACAGCGCCGCGCGTCCGACGACGAACGCGAGCGCCGCTAGCAGCGTTCCGTATTTAAACCGCTGCTGTGCCGCGGTCGGGTCGGTGAAGCTCTCATAGCAGGCGTACAGCATCACGGCGTCGGCGACCGCCACGACGACGAGGTAAACGGCGCCGAACGTCCCGACGAGATACGGCACCGGGCTGGCGACGACGGCGACGACGAGCGCGGCGACCGCGACCCACAGCGCCCGGTCCTCGCCGACAGCGACCGGGAGCGTTCGGAGCCCCTCCTCGCGGTCGCCGGCGACGTCCTCGACGTCTTTGATCACCTCGCGGGCGAACGTCGAGAGCCCGGCCAACAGCGCGAGCACGACCACGCCCTCGACCGCGCCGACGGCGGCCCCGCCGAACAGGAACGTCGATCCGACGAGATACGAGACCAGAGCGTTGCCGAGCCCGGGCGTTCCCTTGAAAATCGTCGTGTAGGTGACGAGCGCGGCGAGATTAACGCCAGCGATGGCGAGCGCCAGTGGGAGGAGCGCGAGCGCGAGCGCGACGGCGACGGCGAACCAACTGATCGAGACGGCGAGTCCACCCCGCGCCGAGACCGCTCCCCGCGGGATCGGTCGGTCCGGCCGGTTTATCGCGTCGATGTCGCGGTCGAAGTAGTCGTTGATCGCGTTGCCCGCGGCGACGGCGAAGACGGTCGTCACCGTCGCGATCGCGGCCGGGAGCGTCGCGCCGCCGACGCCCGCGACGAACGCACCGGTCGCCGTGAGGAGCCCCGCCGCGACGCAGTTGCCCGGGCGTGCCAGTTCGAGGACGCCGCGTGCCGTGTCGTTCAACTTGTCTGCGAGAACCGCGGCGCGATATATAAACGACCCGGGATTCGAACCGGGAGTCACGGCGGTTCGACGCCGCGCCGACCGGCCCGCCTGCGATTCTCTCGACTCGGAATCGGCCACGAACGTTTATGACGCGTGCAATGAAACGGGCGTGTATGGCTAAGGGCCTTGACGTTGGCACGATGAATATCCTCTCTGGGCGACAAGAAGGCGCAGAGACGGTGTTCGTACAGCAGCGGAACTCGTTCGTCGAGATCGAGTACAGCGACATGGCCGAGCAGATGCTCTCCCGCAGCGAGGTCCTCCACATCCGCAAGGACGACAAGGTGTACGTCGTCGGCGACGACGCCCTGAACTTCGCGAACATCTTCAACAAGGAGACGCGCCGCCCGATGCAACACGGCATCCTCTCCAGTGAGGAAGCGTCGGCGATCCCGATGATCAAGCTCATCACCGAGCAAGTGGTCGGCCAGCCCTCCAAGCCGAACGAGCGGCTCTTCTACTCCAGTCCGGCCGACCCGATCGACTCCGGGCTGACCACGCTGTACCACGAGAAGACCTTGGAGTCGATGCTCGGTGACATGGGGTACGACCCCGAGCCGATCAACGAGGGGATGGCGGTCATCTACTCGGAGCTCGCCGACAACAACTTCACCGGGCTCGGGATCAGCTTCGGTGCGGGGATGACGAACGTCTGTCTCGCGTACTACGCCGTGCCCGTGATGAAGTTCTCCATCGCCCGCGGGGGCGACTGGGTCGACGAGCAGACGTCACAGGCGACCGGGACCCCCGTCGACAAGGTCACGAGCATCAAGGAGGACGACTTCGAACTCGACTTCCGGACCGACGTGGGCGGCGTCGAGGGCGCGCTCGCCATCTACTACGAGAACCTGCTCGATTACGTCATCGAGAACATCTCCCGCGAGGTCGACGAGGAGGACGTCGAGGAGGGTCTCGACGTGCCCGTCGTCGTCACCGGCGGCACCTCCAGCCCGAACGGGTTTAAAGACCTGTTCGCGGACCACCTCGAAGACGCGAACATCCCGTTCTCGATCAGCGGCGTGCGCTCGGCGGAGGAACCGATGTACAGCGTCGCCAGCGGGGCGCTCGTCGCCGCGCGCTCCGAGGAGGCCGACGACGCCGAGACGGCCGAAAGCGCCGAAGACCCGACCGAAGAGGCGGCCCCGGAGACCGAGGACTGACACCACTCCGGAGTCCGAAGACCGAGACGTTTTCGACGCCAGCGAGTCGCTCCGAAGCCTCAGTTTCGTCCGATGAGCCGAACACATAAGCGGCCGCCACCGATACCTCGCGTATGGCCGAAGCCGCTGGCGACGACCGTCGCCTCCGCGTCGACCTCGATGTCACGCCGAGCGACGACTGGGACTGTCCGATCGTCGACGAGACGGACGACGCGTCGGACGTGGCTATCAACGCGGTCGGCCACGAGTGCACGGTCGACGTCCAGCCAGCGAGCGGCGACGGGCTGATCCGCGGGCAAGGAGCGGTGACCGAGGACTGCCTGTGTCGGATCTTCCGAGAGTTCGGGTGCGTTCCGCACGTGCAGCGGGTCACCGACGGGACGATGCTCGTGACGACCTACGTCGACGACCGCACGGTCGTGCGCGAGATCGTCGACGCGCTGCGGGACGCGCTCGACAGCGTCCGGCTCGCCAGGCTCGCGGTCGTCGAGGGGCCGGAGGCGACTGAGCAGGTGACCTTCGACCTCTCCGCGCTCACCCCGAAACAGCGGGAAGGCCTCGAACTCGCCGTCGTCCGCGGCTACTTCGACGACGACGCGGACGTGGCGCTCGGCGACCTCGCCGCGGAGCTCGGCATCAGCAAGTCGGCGCTCTCACAGCGGCTCCGGACGGCGCAGGCGAAGCTCGTCACGGACGTGTTCGACGAGGTCGAGAGGTAGCCGAACGAGGTCGGTTCACGGAAGTCAGTCGGCGGCCGAATCGGACCCGAGTCGAGACAGCGCCGCGGCACCGGCACGCTCCGTCTCGGTCAGGTAACACTTCGGGTCGGGTGCGAAGGGGTCGCCGTGCGCCGACAGCGCTCGCAGCCGCGACCCGCCGCGACAGATATCTTGGTACGCGCAGTCGGCGCATCGTCCGGTGAGGCGGTCCTCGCGGTTCCGGAGGCCGACGAGAAGCGGGTTCGATTCGTCGGCCCAGATCGCGCCGAACGACCGGTCGCGGACGTTGCCGAGCGCGTACCCCTGCCAGAACTGCGTGAGATGGACGTTGCCGACGGGGTCGACGTCGGCGACGCGCTCGCCGGTCGGGTCGCCGCCGTTGTGTTCGAGGTACCGCCGGATCAGGCGGGCGCGGTCCGTTCCGATCTCTCGGTCCGCGTACTCGACGAGGTACCCTGCATCGGCGTAGTTGCCGACGAGCAGCGTCTCGATCTCCTCGCCCGCGTCGTGGTACTCGCGGGTGAGATCACAGAGGTCGGTGACGGCCCGCCGGGTCGCTTCCGGGCTGAGATCGACGTCCGCGATGTCGGCTCCCCGGCCGCCGTAGTCGAGGTGGTAGAAGCAGAAGCGGTCGACGCCGACGTCGACGAGCAGGTCGACCACGCCCTCGAGGTCCGCGACGTTGTGCTCGGTGATCGTGTAGCGGAGCCCCGTCTTGAGCCCGACGTCGAGACAGGCCTCGATACCGCGAACCGCGGCGTCGAACGCCCCCTCCTCGCCGCGGATCCGGTCGTTCCGTTCGGGGAGCCCGTCGACGGAGACACCGGCGTACTTGAGACCCGCCTCCTTCAGCGCTCGGGCGCGCTCTCGGGTGAGTAGGGTGCCGTTCGTCGAGAGGACGGGCCGGATCCCGCTGTCCGCGGCGTACGCGACGAGCTCCGTCAGATCCTCGCGAACGAGCGGCTCGCCGCCCGAAAAGAGGAGCACCGGCACCCCGAAGTCGGCGAGGTCGTCGACGAGCGCCTTCCCCTCGGCGGTGGACAGCTCGTTCGGCGCGCCCTCCTGGTCCGCGGCCGCGTAGCAGTGCTCGCAGTAGAGGTTACACCGCTTCGTCGCGTTCCAGACGACCACGGGCCGCCGCTGGCGATTCTCGGTTATCTGCGGCTTCTCTGAGTCGTCGGCCGCGTCGTACCGGAGCCCGTCGCTCTCGGCGTCGAGGCCACAGAGGAGCTTGCTGACGGAGATCATCGCTCGTCCTCCGGCGCGGCGTCGACCGGCGCGTCGTCGGCCGGTGCGCCGCCGCAAGCGACGGTCGGCGTTCCCTCGGTCTCCTCGTACACGCGCGGTTCGCCGTCGTCGGAGGGGGCGGACTCCGCTTCAGGCGATCGGTCGTCGTCGGCCAGCGACTCTGCGGAGTACCGGTGCGTCTCCTCGGCCGGACACACCCACACGTCGCGGGCGTACCACGCGAACAGCTTGCTCGCCTCTTCGTGGGCGATGTCCGGGGTCGGCGCCGCGACGGTACCGACGTGGCGGAGCGGGTCCGACTCCTCCTCGCGGACGAACACCTCGAACCGGCGTCCGTCCGCCGAGCGCGGCCCAGTCGATTCGGCGGTCCGGTCCGTCTTTTCGACCATGTCCCTCCGTACGTCACCCCCTCCGAACCCGGTTTCGCGCGTTTTCACCCCCGAGGAATTCGCCCGAACGTGTTCGGGGTGATGACACTCGACGGGCCGCTCCGCGTCGTCGCGTGCTCGACGAACGTCTCTCGAGACGACGCCCACGAAGCGGGCGTACGCCGTTGGAGGGGGCTCAGCGGATGGCGGTCCGACGCCCGTTCGGAGCCCGGTTGCGTGTCTCTCGGTATCGAATCCGATCAACAGCAATCGTCGGCGCCGCACGCGCTGCCGTAGTCGATCCCCGTCTCCTCGCGTATCGCCTCGTTACACTGCACCACCATCGTGGTGAACGCGAACTCCGACGACGACTCTTTCGCCTCCGCGAGCGCTTCGCCGAGCGCTTCGGCGGCCGCGACGACCGCTTCGTCGGTAGACCCGTCTTCGACGGCGTCCTGATCGGCGGCGCTCAACAGCACCCACCTCCGACTGACCGCGCGAACTCCTCGCCGATCTCGTCGCTAATGGCGTCGTTCGTCCGTTGGAAGAGATCGATCAGATCGCTCTGTGCGGACTGCTGGCGCCGGATCGTCTCGTCGTTCGACATCTCGGTCTGGAGTTGTTTCAGCTCGGCCATCACCGACTCGTCGAAGCCACCGCGCTGCATCTGCTGTTGTTTCCGCTGGTATTCCCGCAGCAGCGCCATCGCGTCGGCGTCGTCCTGTAACGCCTGATCGGCCGCGACGAACCGCCGGTACGTTTCCGATTCACTGAGGGCGTCGAGGAACTCGCGGAGCGTCGCTTCGACGTTCGCCTCTACGTCCGCCTCGGCGGATGCGTCTGTGACGCTCCCGGTCACATCGTCCGTGTCCTGCGCGTCGCTCACGAGGGCGTCACCTCCGGCGCGTCTGACTCGGCGATGTCCGCCAATCCGGCGATCCCCTCCCCGAAGGCACGCAGTTCGTCGAGTCCGATCGGTTCGTCCCGACGGAGCGGCGCTAACATGAGCGGCGCGTCGAACCGATCGCCGATCTCCGCTAAGTACCGCGCCTGCTGTGCTCGCCGATTCGCGAAGAAGGCGTTGTTACCGTACTCCTCGGGAAGCAGGTAGTTGGCGACGACCAGCGAGGTCTCGATTCCGACCTGGTCTTCGAGGTCGGCGGCGGCCCGATACGCCTCCATCATGGGCGTGTACTCGGGAGACATCACGAACGCGAAGGTGCTCTGGTCGGGGTCTTTCATCGTCTCGATGACCTCGTCGTACTGGTCGCCTTTCGCGGGCGCAGCGCCCTTCGTCAGCGAGCCGAGGTCCATGAACCCCTTCCAGTCCGAGGGGAGTTCGAGCAGTCGGAGCGTGTGGCCGGTCGGCGCCGTGTCGAAGACGACGACGTCGTACCCGTCTTCCTGGAAGTAGCTCACGAACTTCTCTAAGGCGGCCATCTCCTCGGCGCACGGCGACTCCAACTCCTCCTCGACGTTCGCGATCGCGGCGTCGACGTCGATCCCCGTCTCCGCTTTGTCCTCGTACATCTCGGTGACGTGGTCGAGGACCTGATCGCGGTACTCGGCGAGCGCCTCCTCTTGGTCGATCCGCGCGGCGTCGAGGTTGTCCTGACCCACCGAGGTCGGTTCGTGCCCCACGGGCTCGCCGAAGATATCCTCCAAGTGTGCGGCCGGATCCGTGGTGACGACGAGCGTCTCGTGGCCCGCCTCGGCGAGCGTCGTCGCCGCCGTCGACGCGACCGTGCTCTTGCCGACGCCCCCCTTCCCGGTGAAAAAGAGGTAGCGCGTCTCGCCGTCGACCGGGGAGAGCTGATCGGCGACCGCCTCGGGGTCCGTCATCGCGCCGAAGTCGACCGTGTCGTCGGCGTCCACGTCCGTCGCCGCCCCGACATCGACGGTCGCCTCCGCGTCGTCGTAGAGAACGTCGCCCACGTCCGCGAGCAGATCGAGCCCGGCGATCTCGCCGGGCTGGAGCGGATACGTCGCCATCGCGTCCGCGTCGAACTCCTCGCGGGCGCGCTCGATGACGGCCTGTTCGTCGGCGCGTTTCCCCTCGAAGAAGGGGTCCTCACACACCGACTCCGGGAGATACCCGTTGAGTATCAGCAGCTGCGATTCGATCCCGAGCTCGGCGAGGTCCGAGGCACTGCGTTCGATCTCGTCGATCGAGGAGTCCTCTGGCTTCCCGACGAACGCGAACGATGTGCGCTCGTCGTCTTGGAGCGTGTCGATGGCGCGCTCGTATTGGACCTTCTTGTCCTCCATCGAGGCCGCCGGCCCGATACATGTCGAGCCGCCCTTCTCGAGTTCGGCGTTCCAGTCTGAGGGGAGCTCCATCAGCCGGATGGTGTGACCCGTCGGCGCCGTGTCGAAGACGACGACGTCGTACTCGGGGCTGTCCATGAAGTCGACGAAGTTGTCGAAGGCGGCGATCTCCTCGACGCAGGGGCTGTTGAGCTGCTCTTCGACGGTCTCGATCGCCTCGTCGCCGAGCAGTTCACGCATCGGTTCGATCGTCTCCTGTCGGTACTCCTCGGCGGCGGTATCGGGGTCGATCTCGATCGCGGAGAGGTTGTCGACCCCGTCGATCGCGGTGACCTCGTGGCCGATGTCTTGGCCGAAGATGTCCGAGAGGTTCGGGGCGGGGTCGGTGGTCACCAGAAGCGTCTCGTAGTCGTTGTCGGCGAGCCACGTCGCGGTCGCACAGCTCACCGTGCTCTTGCCGACGCCGCCCTTTCCACTGAAGAAGACGAACTCGGTGTCGTCGCCGCTCGGTTCGACTACCTCACGCGCGCTCGTCGCCGTCGGCTGCTCCGTCTGTGACATTCGTTAGGCCTCCTGCGGCGTGGTGGTTCCGTCGACGGCCGCGGTCAGTTCGTCGTACGAGAGGTACTCCCCTTCAGCGACAATCTCGTCGTCGACGACCGTGATCGGGAGGATCGACGGGCCGTTCTCCTGGACGCGGTCGTAGATCCGCTGTGTTTCGAGGAACTGGTCGATGTTGTGTTGCATGTTCGCCCGGCTGACGTCGAGGTCGTCGAACGCGTCTTCGAGCTGGTCGAGCGCCGCGCTGACCTCGACGAGTTCGTCGTCGGGGTCGGGGCCGCAGACGCCGGTAGAGCAACACATCGCTTCTTCGTAGAGTGTGAGTTCGGTCATCGTGTGGAGTTGGATCGTCGTCAATCGTCTGAGCCATCGATCATCACGGAGTGTGTCATCGACACCCCGATAGTGACCAATTCAATTGAACAAACTCTCATTTACTAATAAATCCTTCGACTGGAGTGTTCACCGTCGGCGTACCGAATATTAGCATAAAAGTGCCGACTGAGTCGATATATATTAACTCAACATCTGAGATCGCTACTGAGAGGTCCCGTGTTGAGTCGCAATTAGATGAATATATACTGAATCATATTCGCGCGTTCAGATGCTCTGTATCCGCTGGTCCACAACGCTTAATCGCATATCAGTTCAACTGTTTCGTATGTCATCGACCGATCGCCTGCGACGGTATGTCACCGACGAGTGCGGCTCCTGTACCGATGAGGACCTATCCGAGCGAATAGCGGAGCTGGAAGCCTTAAATGAGGCCGCTGGCGGGTCAGACTTGGAGACCGACGTCGAACTGCTGTCGGCGCTGGGCAACGAGACGCGATACGAGATCGTTCGGATGCTCCACGCGGCCGACGACGACGAACTGTGCGTCTGCGAGCTCTCGCCGCTGCTGGACGTGAGCGACAGCGCGATCAGCCACGCACTCTCGAAGCTCGCCGACGCTGGCCTCGTCACGCGCCGGAAAGACGGGAAGTGGCGGATGTACCGTGCGACGCCGCGCGCGAGCGCCGTCCTCGTCGCGCTTGACGGCTCGCGGTCATTATAAACAGAGCCGCGCCGTCTCAGTACCCGGTGGAATCGTCGATCCCTGTCCGGTGTCTCTGGAAGATCGAGCAGCTGGAGACTCGCGCTATCCGCGATCGAGTAGTACGTCCACTTACCCCTGTCCGATCAATCGGACGCGTCAGTCGGTATAAAGCCGTCTGACGACAGAACGGTACGACCGAGATGTGAGGAACGGTGACGCACGTACGCGACGTGGGCCGTCGCGACGACGTTCGTGTCGAGGTCGACTCCGATCAAGTGGTGACCGTCGAGCGAAATCGCGGCGGGCTATGCGAGACGGATCGCGCGGCCGTTACCGCCGCAGCGAGCGATCTCACGGTGTTTCCGGTTTCCGAGTAACCGAAGTTGGTGTTCTGTTCAAACGACCACACTCACGATCCGATACTGAGCGCAGGAAGCAACCGATAACGCGGGAAACGGGTGATAACCGGTGCGTTCGGGAACCGAATGGGATCGTCTGAGTTACGCTTTTTCAGGGCCACTTACCGGGGTGCGGTGAACATGAGTGAGCGGTGACGTAATCGAAGCCCGCTCTCGATTGGGCTCTACCGCCTCGACGTGATCGATTCGCAAGGACGGCGGTGCGCTACCGGTCGGCTAACAGCCACTTTACACGCACCAGTCGCCCGTTGCGACTATCCGCCGGTCATCGATCAACTCAAGCGTCCCTTCACCTAACTCAAGAGGGACCGCACCGAGACGAGCCACCAGCACGCCACCATCACCACCACCATGACATCGAACCACAACGAGACGGAAGCGGGCGACGCCGACGCGATGCGAGACCGCGCGGAAGCCGCCAGAGGGGGGGTCCTCGCGACGCTCCGCGTGCAGTACCCGGACGTGCTCGCCGACCGCGGCTACCGCCTGTTGCACCCTCGATCCGGGGACCACTACACCGGCGACCGGCGACACCTCGTCGCGACCTGCCGATCGATCGCGAACTTCGCGGTCGGCGCGCTCGCCGACGGCCCGGACTGGTGTCGCGACGCCGCCGAACACGGGCTCCGGTTCCTCCGGGAGGCGCACCGCGCCGACGGCGGCGGCTATCACCTCGTCGTCGACGCCGAGGGCGACCCGGTCGACCGGACGCGGTCGGCGTACGGCCACGCGTTCGTCCTCCTCGCGTTCGCCCGCGCGGCTGACGCCGGGCTCGACGGGGCCGCCGCCGACCTCGAGGCGACGCACCAACTGATCGGGGAGCGATTCCGCGACGATCACGGGCTGCTCCGGAGCGACTGCGACCCGGACTGGACCGAGCGGGAGCCCTACCGCGGCCAGAACGCGAACATGCACGCCTGTGAGGCGTACCTCGCCGCGTACGAGGCGACCGAGCGGAGCGAGTACCTCGACCGCGCGCGACACGTCGCCGAGACGATCACGGTCGAGCTCGCCGCCGAGACCGACGGGCTCCTGTGGGAACACTACACGGACGCGTGGGACCACGACTTCGCGTACAACGGGGACGAGCCCCGCCACCAGTTCCGACCGCCGGGGTACCAGCCTGGCCACCACGCCGAGTGGGCGAAGTTCCTCGCGCTGTTGGACCGGTACGAGGCGGCTCCGCCCGTAAGCGAGAAGCGGGGAGGGAGAGAGAAAGGAGGCGGCTGGTACGAGCGCGGAGCCGAGCTGTTCGACGCCGCGGTCGAGCACGGCTGGACGGAGAACGGCTTCGTCTACACGCACGAGGCGGGCGGGTCGCCGATCGTCGGCGACCGGTACGGCTGGGCGCTCGCGGAGGCGATCGGCGCGTCCGCGGCGCTTGCGGAACGCGCGGCCGCTCGCGGCGATGACGGCGACGCGGAGCGCCTCGACGGATGGAACCGGCGCCTCGCGGTCTGTACCGACCTCTATCGCGGGCCAGCCGGCGTTTGGTACGAGAAGCGACTCGCCCCCGAGGCGGGCGGTGGACTCGTCGCGCCGGACCCGCCGGGCGTCGAACCGGACTACCACCCCCTCGGTGCGGAGTACGAATCGTATCGATCCGCACGGTTGCGCGGGGGAGAGTGATGGACGGCCCTCGTCGCCGACTGGCTGACCGTGGATCGAAGCCGTCTACCCACACCGCGACACCACGATACACATGAGCACGAACGACACTGAGATGGACCCGACGGTAATGCTGCCGCCGCGGCCGGACCGCCGGTGGACGATCGCTAAACAGCTGGGCTTAGACACCGCGGTCGTCCGGTTCTGGGGGGTCGACGACTGGTGGGAGTACGACACCCTCCAGCGGACCGTCACCCGGTTTTCGGACCACGGCTTTTCGCTCGACGTCGTCGAGGACCGCCCGCCGATGGAGCAGACGGTTCTCGGAATGGAGGGCCGTGACGCGGAGATCGAGGCGGTCAAAACGCTGATCGAGAACATGGGTCGACTCGGTATCGACACCTACTGTTGGGTGTGGACCGAGAACCCCCTCGGCGTCATCCGGACCTCCGACTCGCTCCCCGGACGCGGCGGCTCCCAGCGCATCGGCTACGACCACGAGTGGACGGAACGCGCGCCCGACCACGAGGCCGCCGGAATCACTGAGGCGGAACTGTGGGAGAACCTCCAGTACTTCCTCGACGAGATCGTTCCCGTCGCCGAAGAGTACGGCGTGGACCTCGCCTTACATCCCGACGACCCACCGACCTCGCCCGTTCGGGGCGTGCCGCGGATCGTCCAGTCGGTCGAGGACTACCGCCGAATCCTGGACCTCCACGACAGCGAGCGCCACGGCGTCACGTTCTGTCAGGGGAACTTCTCGGCGATGGCGGGCGACACCGTCGAAGCGATCCGCGAGTTCGGCGACCGGATCCACTTCGTCCACTTCCGCGACGTCGAGGGCGACGAGCGGAACTTCGTGGAGACGTGGCACGACGAGGGGCCGACTGACATGAAGGCGGCCATCGAGGCGTATCAGGAGGTCGGCTTCGACGGCCCGATCCGCCCGGACCACGTCCCGCGGATGGTCGGCGAGCAGGATCGCGACGACGCGATGGCCGGCTACACCGACATGGGTCGGCTGTTCGCGATCGGTTACATCAAGGGACTGTTGGAGTGAGCGATTCCGGAGAGACACCTGCACCATGACACTCACCACGATCGCCGTCACGGGCGGCAACGGGAAGATCGGCGAAGCGATCCTCGAGCACCTCTCCGACCACGGCTACGAGACCGCGAACGTCTCTCGGGGGAAACGCCGTGAGGAGACCTCTGACACGTACGTCACGACGGACCTGCTCGACGCGGGGGAGACGTACGGCGCGCTCGCGAAGACGGGCGCCGACGCCGTGATCCACATGGGAACGATCCCGAACCCCTACCGGACGCCCGATTTTCGGACCTACGAGAGCAACGTGATGTCGGCCGTACACGTGCTCGAAGCGGCCGACTCGCTCGGGTTGGACTCCGTCGTGCTCCCCTCCAGCATCAACGCGCTGGGCAGCGAACACCAAGAACGCCCGGCCGAAATCGACTACCTCCCGATGAACGAGGACCATCCGCGGACGCCGGACGACCCGTACGGCATCGCGAAACACGCGATGGAGGTGACCGCCGACGGCTTCGGACGGCGACCCTCCTCCGACCTGACGATCGCCTCCCTGCGGTACCCGTGGGTGACTAGCGACGAGGAGATGCAGGAGTACTTCGTCGACACCGATCGGTCGATCGGCGCGCTCCACGACGTCCACCCCGCGACCGGTAGAGAGGTGCTGTTCTCGTACCTCGCAATTGAAGACGGGGCTCGGATCGCCCGCAAGGCGGCCGAAGCGGACTTCGACGGTCACGAGGCGTTCTGGGCGGTCGCCGGCGACACCACCGCCGACGCGCCCACCGCCGAGCTCGTCGAGGAGTTCTACCCCGCCGCCGAACGCCGCGCGGAGTTCGACGGAACGGAAGGGATCGTCGACCTCTCGAAGGCCGCGGAACTGCTCGGGTGGGAGCCGAAACGCTCTTGGCGCGACCTGTAGACGGCCGGACAGCCGGACAGAGCGCTTTAACCGACGTTGAAGGGAGACATTTCTGTACCGGTGCGTTGAATCTCTTGTGGGCGATCTTCCACGCAGAACTCTTCTATAAATCACATTTCGATATATAAAATACGCCAGTGCGCTGAGGCGGCCAACGTTAACTCTCGTGGGACCGTACGACCGGGTATGCGCGAACTCGTCTTCGCCTTGGAGTACGAACCCGGGCGAAACCGGGTGGCCGACGCACTCGCCGAGCACCCCGACTCCCGGGTCCGGTCGCTGTCGCTGCACGTGACCGCCGATCGACTCTGGCGCGTCGATCACGCGATCGGAACTCCAGCGGCGCTCGACGACGTCGAGGCCGCCTTCCTCGACGGGGACTACTACGCGGACTGCCTCGCGACCGACGACTGCGGCGCCGCCCAGACTACCCGCGTGCTCGATCGGACCGACGACACGCTGGTGCTGTACACCGACTGGGAGCGGACCCCCGTCTGCGCGTCCGTCCCCCACATCGCCCGCGAGCACCTCGGCGACGGCGTCTTGTTCGAGACGCGTCACGAAGGGCGTCACTACACGTGGCGGCTCATCCATTCGGGGGTCGGCGACGTGAGCGCCTTCTTCGACGACGTCCGGGCCGCCGTCGGCGACGCCGCCCGGACGGAGTTGCTTCGGACCACCCCTGCGGTACCGGACGATTCACGAGGCGAAGGCAGCGGTCGCAGCGGCCGACTGGAACCGGAACAGGAGGCCGCGCTCAGAGCCGCCGTCGAGCACGGCTACTACGAGTCCCCTCGCGCGATCGACGCCAGCGAACTCGCCGAGCACTTGGACGTCCCGCGGTCGACGCTCACGTACCGCCTCCGGCGGGCCGAGGCGCAGGTGATCGAAGCCCACTTCGCCGACGACGAAGTGGGGGGGTCGGCGGTGGGTAGACACCCTCTCAACGACCGATAGCCGAACCGGACGATCGCCCCACGTGCTGTGTGTTGGAACATTCCAATAAACGCTTACCGTGTCACGCCGGCTAGCTCCCGGTAATGAGCGACGATTCGGACGCGGATCCGGAGGGCGGCGACGGGGAGGCCCGAGCGCTGACGGCCCGCCTCGTAGTGCCGGGAATGGACTGTCCGTCCTGTGCCGGGAAGGTGGACAAGCGCCTCGAGCGCGTCGACGGCGTCGTCGATGCCGCACTCAACCCGACGACCGGAACCGCGGTGATCACGTACGACCCGAGGGACGCCACGGAAGGCGATATCGTCGCCGCGATCGAGAGCGCGGGCTACGAGGTCGTCGACCGATCCGGGCAGGAAACCGACGTTCGCGACGGTAACACGGCGGAAACCTCGGCGGCCGAACCTGCGTCAGACCGAGAGGCGGGAACCGATCGGTCGGGTGACGGACCGGCGGTCGCCCCGCCCGCGGCGGTGTGGCGAAGCGCCCGTGCGAAGAAGACGTGGGTGGGAGCGGTCTTCGTCGCCGCCGGGCTCCTCTTCGAGTTCGTCCTGACGGGGTCGAACGTCCCCGTCGCGAGTGTGCTCGGCGCTCCGCTCACGCTCGCCGACGCGCTGTTCCTCGCCGCCGTCGCGGCCAGCGGGGTGCCGATCGTCCGGGCCGGCTACTACTCGGCGCGGGCCCGGAGCCTCGACATCGATCTGCTGATGGGGACCGCTATCGTCGCCGCGACGGGGATCGGGTACTTCGTCGAGGCCGCGACGCTGGCGGTGCTGTTCAGCGTCGCCGAGCTGTTGGAGGAGTACGCGATGGACCGCGCTCGCGACTCGCTCCGCGAGCTGATGGAGCTCTCGCCGGACGAGGCCACCGTTCGTCGAGAGGACGGGGAGGTGACCGTTCCGGCCGATGACGTCGCGGTCGGCGAGACGGTGGTCGTCCGCCCGGGTGAGAAGATACCGCTCGACGGAACGGTCGCCAAGGGCGGGAGTGCAGTCGACGAATCGCCCATCACGGGCGAGAGCGTCCCGATCGACAAGGCGACGGGCGACGAGGTGTACGCCGGTGCGATCAACGCGGAGGGGTACCTCGAAATCGAAGCGACCGCGACCGCCGACGATTCGACGCTCTCGCGGATCATCGAGCTCGTGCAGGGAGCGCAGGCCGAGAAGACGGAGACCGAGCGATTCGTCGATCGCTTCGCGGGGTACTACACGCCTATCGTCGTCGTCCTCGCGGTGCTGACTGCGGTCGTTCCGCCGCTCGTCATCGCCGACCCGGTATCGGTCGCCGTCGCGGGGTACGGAGTCACGTTCGTCGGTGAGTGGGGCGTCTGGTTCGTGCGCGGGCTCACGCTGCTGGTCATCGCGTGTCCCTGCGCGTTCGTCATTTCCACGCCGGTGTCCGTCGTCTCGGGGATCACGAGCGCGGCGCGAAACGGCGTGTTGATCAAGGGCGGCACCCACCTCGAAGCGATGGGCGAGGTCGACGCGGTCGCCCTCGACAAGACGGGAACGCTCACGAAAGGCGAGCTCGCCGTCACGGACGTGGTGCCGTTCGGCGAGACGAGCGAGGCGACGCTCCTGCGTCGTGCCGCGGGCGTCGAACGCCGCAGCGAGCATCCGATCGCGGCGGCGATCCTCGAGCGAGCGAGCGCTTCCGGCGTCGATGCGTCCGGCTTCGATGCGGTCGGACGCAGCGAGCCGGACGCGAGTGATCTTCCAGAGCCGACGGCATTCGAGAGCCTGACCGGGAGGGGCGTCCGCGCCGACGTCGGCGGCGAGACGCACTACGTGGGTAAGCCAGCGCTGTTCGAGGATCTCGGGGTGGCCCTCCCCCGAGGACAGTCGGATGGCGACGCGGCGACCGACGGGGGGATCGTGACGAACACCGACCGCGACCCGGTCGAGACTGACGCGACAGGAGGCCACACCGATGTCCTCGCCGCGCTGGAGCGCGACGGAAAGACCGTCGTCCTCGTGGGGACGGAACGCGAGCTGTTGGGAGCCATCGCGATCGCGGACGAAGTGCGCCCCGGGGCGCGGCGGGCGGTCGAGCGCCTGCGCGAACTGGGCGTCGAGCGCGTCGTGATGCTCACCGGCGACAACGAGGGGACCGCGCGGGCGATCGCCGAGCGAGTCGGCGTCGACGAGTACCGCGCCGAGCTCCTCCCCGAGCAGAAGGTCGAGGCGGTCGAGTCGCTGCAGGCCGCGTACGGCGACGTGGCGATGGTCGGCGACGGGATCAACGACGCGCCCGCGCTGGCGACCGCGGACGTGGGAGTGGCGATGGGTGCGGCGGGGACGGACACGGCCTTGGAGACGGCCGACATCGCGCTGATGGCAGACGACATCGGGAAACTCCCGTACCTGTACGCGCTCTCGCACACCGCTAACGGCGTGATCCGACAGAACGTCTGGGCGAGCCTCGGCGTGAAGTTCCTGCTCGCACTCGGGGTCCCGCTGGGGCTGGTGAGCGTCGCGATGGCCGTCGTCGTCGGCGACATGGGCATGAGCCTCGGTGTCACGGGTAACGCGATGCGGCTGTCTCGGATCGAGCCGGAGTAGCCCCTTGGCAGGCGGTACTGTCTCCTCGCCGCGCTCGCAAAAGCCGGTAACAACATGAACAATTATTAAGGAAGCGCACATCGGGGTGAGTGTGCCACCCGTAGTACACGATTGACGCAAGCTCGGAGCCGGAACCGGCGGCCGGTCCGGGGAGATCGAGCACGCGCCAGGCGAATCGAATCGAATCGACGCCCGACGAGTCGAACTCCAGCGAGGACCTCCCGACCGCAGCGGAGGCGGTCGCACAGTGCGCAGCGATGTTCGACGCGACGGACACTGATCGAATCCCCAACGGAACCGACCGCTGGAACCGGTACGCGGGGTCGAGTCACGACGAGGAGTAAGTCGCCGGTCGCCCCGACGACCGGCCGCCCGGACCCTTTTAGGCGACGAGGCGAATAGGAGTGACCGGCCGATGACGATGCACCGCTCCGAGCTGCCTCGGCACCAGCGATGACGAGCCCTATGAGTGCCGAGGCCGACAACTATCGGATCATTATTTGTCTTGTCGTTTTAGAAATCAAATTACAGCTGACACACACTCGGCGATTTACCGTATACTCCGTTATTCGCTCAAACTGGTCTAGAGGCAGGGTTGCTGAGAAATCGGAACCACTTCTGAGCCGGCTCGAAGCCGCTCCGGAGAGCTGTCCCCGGAGGCGACGACCGACGGGTGTTCACGAATCGACACTCAGCGGGAGCTGATATTGTTGACCGCTGGTACCAGATTCGTCGAGGGGCAGGGGAGCCAACAGTACCACGTATCACAGGGTCGACAGATGGCTGACGCCGGATAGTCCACGTGGACGATCGGCGGATTGAGTGGCACGACCATGCCCTGTACCGACGTCCGGTTGTCCCGACCGCCGGCGCTCTCCCAGACATCGTCCGCGAGGAGTCGGCGTTTTTTCCCGTCACCGTAGGCAGCCGGCAGGAACTGTTCGACCGCCTCGTTCAGGTTCCCGTCTTCGCCTACTTCGCCGTCGTAAGTCACGGAGCCGAGTCGGCACCGCTCGTCGCACCTTTCGGTGTCCAACTCCGACAGGATAGCCCGTCGGATATCCTCGCCGTCGTTCTCGTCGGGCTCTTCGAGGGCTACCGCGACGACTTCGGGCGCGGTCTCGGCGGCCAGTATCGTCACCGAGTCCTGGTACAGAGCGTTGTCGTTGATCGTCCAGCCGCCGACGTAGATACACTGGCCCTCGTGACGGATGCGCTGGACGAAGAGTAGTGCCGGTATCGGTTCCGGGCAGCCCTCGGGCTGGGCGGACACTGACGCGACGAGCATCGGCGTGAGCCTGGCCGCACCGACACGGGTCTCCTCACCCCACGACCCCCGCTCGTCCCACGTGAACCCGGTGACAGCACCGTTCGCGATCGAAACCCCGTCGTGCTCGTTGTCGTTTCGGGCGGGGTCCAGCAATGGCCCGACGTTGACGGTCGGAGAGTCAGTCCCGCCATCTCCACCGGCGGCGAGCAGCGTCTCGTTCGGATTGAACGGGCCGGTCGTTCCGAGCGGTGGCCACGGGTGGCTGATCCGTGCCGAGAGTCGCGGTACCGCCGACTCCCACCGGAAGACGTTACCGTCGTCGTCCTGCGCTGCGCGACCGATCGTCTCGCCGGTCGTCGACCGCAGTAGCCGTGGCGGCGTCACCTGGCTGGCGAGCGCCTCGTTGCTGTCCCGGAGCCGCGCGTCCGGGAAGGTGACGACGAACCGCTCACCGACCGTCGCCTCGCCGTCGAGATAGTCGTACAGCGCCTGTGCCCGCTTCTGGTTCTCACCGCTGGAGTCAGACGCACGGATTTCCGCCATCCGGTCCGCCCGAGAGGCGTTGTGGTTCTCCGCTTTCACCAGCGAATTGATGTAGTCGCCGTAGAGTTCGATCGACGATTCGATTCCCTGGTACTCGCCGGAGACGACGATCTCGAACTCTTGGTATCTGTGATCCGTCTCGATCAGCGTGCTGTCCGGGCGGGAGTCGCCCCCGAACAACGCTGCGGGGAACGCGTCCCTGTTGGATACTGCGTTCGCCGCGGCCGACTGACCGACCAGACCTGTCGCTCTATCGACACATCCTGCCAACCCGATAGTGCTAACCCCGGCACTTGCCGCGAGAATCCGCCGCCTGCTAATCTGCGTCGGTTTTTTATCACTATCGTTATCAATCATTCAGATTATATGATTCATCAGGACATATAAACCTTTCGACTATTCAGGCCTTCAGACGCATGTTGGTACAAGTCGAGACCGGTGAATCGAGACCGTCTCCGTGTCGCAGTCAAAACGGGCTTGGAAGCTCGTCAACGAATGCCCAATTATGGGCTGAGCGGACTCGGTAGAGCCGCTAAGCGGATTCACGATGGATAGATCGTGAGCCGTGAGTGCCGAGGCCAGCTTTCAATCTCCATCTCTACCGGATACAGTAGTCAAACGTCATCACGCCTCTCCGAGCGTGTCTCACCAGTCAGGAGTCCCGCTCATGAAGTGGGTCTGAATCCGCTCTGACCGCGGCGTACACCCGCTCGGCCCATTCGTACGCGATCGATGCGTCCGTATCGACGAACACCTGCATGAGTCCAGTGGTCTCGTCGTAGCCTCCGATCCCGACGCGCTCGTCGAAGACAGCGAGACCGTACGGCAGGTCATCACGCGTCCGAAGGGCGAGGTGGCCGCGATCGATCGCCTCGCGGGCGCGCTCCGGATACGTCTCGAAGAGTTTCTCGACGATGTGGGGGAGGTAGATGATCTCCGTGTCGGTCTCCTCGAATATCTGGTGGTGGAACCCGCCGAGAACGAGCGGTGCCATGTGCGTCGTGTTGAACCCGCGGAACGTCTCCGACTCTTTCAGTAGCGAGATGAACCGCTCGACCGGTCGATATGGATCGTTCGGCTCTGCAAGCGTCACCGTCGCGTCCACGAACGGTTCGAGGACGAACTCCTGATGGTCCTCACAGATTGTGTCTAAGAGCGGCGCGAGCCGGTGGACGGTGTGAACGTTCGCTTCGAACCGGAGTACTTCGTCGGCGACTGCCTCGCCCCGCCCGGTCAACCGAAACCGACCGTCGGCCTTCTCGACGAAGCCCTGCTCGCCGAGCCACCGCGTGAAGCGGTGACTCGTCGCCCGAGAGACCTCGAGGCGCTCCTCGATCTCCCGGCGATCGAGCGGTTCCGTGCGGAGCGCCTCCAGAACCGGTCTGTGTCGCACGACGTCGCCGAGTGAGTCCGTGTCGACGCGGTCGCCCGCGGCGTCAAGTCGCTGTCCGAGGTACCGTTGGTTCCGCGCGTTCTCGAGCAGGGCCTCTAGAGTCGGCGAACCGGGCGGTGGACGCCCGTCAGCAGACGACCGTTCGTCAGTGTGGAACTCCATGGGACTCACTAGCTTGATATACGATAGCATGGGTAGTAACGTTGTCGCGTACGGGAAGTGAGAGGCATCTCACGAGCTGAAACAGCGCGTCTCTCGCCGAATACGTGTCAGTAAATGAGGCTAACAGCGCCGCAGCCTATCGAGTACGTATGGCCCAATCACCCATCGGCGACGAACGGATCGAGCGGTTTCGAACCGGCGTACACGGGGACGTGATTCCCTCCGACGACGACGACTACGACGACGCCCGCGCCGTGTGGAACGGGATAATCGACAAGTATCCGACGCTGATCGCACGGTGTCGGGGCGTGGCGGACGTTATCCGTGCAGTCGAGTTCGCGCGCGAGAACGACCTACACGTGGCCGTCCGGGGTGGCGGTCACAACGTCGCTGGAACGGCCGTTTGCGACGACGGGCTCGTGATCGACCTCTCGGAGATGCGGGGCGTGCGGGTCGATCCGGAAGAGCGGACGGCGTGGGTCCAGGGCGGCGCCGCGTGGGCCGACGTCGACCACGAAACCCAGGCGTTCGGCCTGGCGACACCCGGCGGCGTCGTCTCGAAGACCGGCGTCGGGGGGCTTACCCTCGGCGGCGGCATCGGCCACCTTCGGTGCAAGTACGGCCTGAGCTGTGACAACCTCCGGTCGGTAGACATCGTCACTGCGGACGGCCGGTATCTCACCGCCACCGTCGACGAGAACGAGGAGCTGTTCTGGGGGCTTCGTGGCGGCGGAGGCGGACTCGGGGTCGTCACGGGCTTCGAGTTCGAACTCCACCCGGTCGGACCGGAGGTGGCGACCTGTTTCGTGCTCTATCCGGGGGAGCGGGCAGCCGAGTGTCTGCGTGCGTATCGCGAGTACGTCGCGACGGCGCCCGATGAGGTCACCACGCTTTCGTCTACCGGCGTGATGCCCGACGAGGGGCTGTTCCCCGGCGACGTGGTCGACGAACTCAAGATCGGCTTTCTGGGGTGCTACGCGGGACCTCCCGAGGAAGGCGAGGAGGCGCTCGCACCGTTACGAGAACTCGGTGACCCGATCGCCGATTTCAGCGGAACGATGCCCTACGCCGAGTTCCAGCAAACCTTCGACGAGGATTACCCAGACGGGATGCGGTACTACTGGAAATCGCTCTATCTCGATGGGCTCACCGAGTCCGCCATCGACCGGATCTGCTACTGGGCGGAGACCGCACCGTCCCCGCTCTCGACCGTCGACATCTGGGAGTTGGGTGGTGCGATCACGGACATCGACCCCGAAGAGAGTGCGTTCGTGGGCCGACACGCGCCATTCCTCCTCGGGATCGAGGCGAACTGGGAGGATTCCGCGAATGACGAGGCTAACGTCGAGTGGGTCCGTGACTGCGTCGCCGACACGCGGCAGTTCTCCGACGGGTCGTTCTACCTGAACTTTCCGGGCTTTTTCGAAGGAGGTGAGGCCGCGCTGGAGACCACGTTCGGGGCGGCTTACGAACGGTTGATCGCGTTGAAAGACGAGTACGATCCAGCGGACCTGTTCGACCCGAATCGAGACGCCAACTCCGCCAATTGAGCGTGGCTCGTATCGACCGGTGCTTGCTCGTATGCATCAACTGTACGTGTCGGTTCCGAGCGTGAGCGCGGACCGGCCTTCTACCCGTACCTCTACGGGAAGAGACGATCGATGGTCGGCGAATCGCGTCCGTCGTTCTCGCAGTATCTGAATCTTACCGTCGTTAGCAGCCGAATAGTGATTAGCACACCCCGCCTCAGTCGAGCCAATCGGGCTGAGACAGTATTTCCGACCAGGTTACAGAGACAGCCGATACAGGAGCTAATTCCGACCCTACCGGGGGCGGTCCCGACAGTCCGCTCACTTGGTCGGTTCGATGGGTGCTCCTGTCCGGGGATCGGCGAGTGCTCGCACTCGTCACTGAGATCGTCATCCTGTTGGCACTGCTAGCGGTCGGAACCGTCTGGGAGTTCGAGATGGAACGGCTCGTCACCGAAACGCGGGCGGTCCAGACCCTGTTCAACACGCTGCTCGGCGGGATCATCCTCTTCGTCTCGGTCGTTCTCTCGATCAATACTGCGGCCCTCGCCCAGGAGTTCGCTCCCCTCCAGGTCAAACTGGCCAGTATCGAGGACTCCATCGACTTCCAGATCGAACTGGAGGAGCTCGTGGAGGACGGCATCAGTCCGGCCGGGCTACAGCCGTTCCTCCAGTACGTTATCGAGGCGATCCATTCCGAAACGAAATCGCTCCGGACCGCCGATGGCTCGACGACCGACCAGCGAGCGCGGGCGGATCTGCTTGCCTTCGCCGACGATATCGACAGACGACTGTCCCAGATCGAGAGGCGCATCCGGCAAAGCGACCCTCGGGTGTCGATCCTCCTTTTGAGCACGCTCGATTACCCCTACGCCCACCACATCAACGTGACCCGCCGCCTGAAAGCCGCCCACGGGGACGTACTCACGGAATCGGATCACGACTCGCTCGCGACACTGCTCCGGATACTCACGATTCTCGCGTCCGGCCGAGAGTACTTCACGACCCTGTATTTCAAGCGGGAACTCCGGAACCTATCGAGCGCGCTCCTCCTCCTCTCGCTCCCGGTTATCGTCTTCACGTCGTACGTTCTGCTCGCGATGGATACCGGTCTCTTCCCGCAGACGACGCTCCCGGGAATCCGATCGCGACTCCTCTATGTCAACCTCGCGTTCGTCATCGCGCTCTCCCCGTACGTCCTTCTCAGTTCGTACATGCTTCGCATGCTTACCGTCTCGAAACACTCCCTCGAATCGACGGTGTTCACTCTCAAGGCCGATGTCGGACTGGATTTCGATCGGTAGTACACCCGACCGACAAGAGTGTGGCCGCGTGCCGTTTGGTTCAGCACGTCCTCGATATCTCCGAGTCCGTCGAAGTGTCATTGATTCTCCACTGGTAAAACCAATAAATGCAGGTCAATGACGCCGAGGATAGAGGACTAACAGCTGCACTCCGAGTGCTCCGTCATAGACCGCCGCGTACTCATCGAATTGCGGACGCCCTACGGGATGTGCGTCGTCGCCCTCGATTGTATTGAACCTTGGAATCGACAGCCGGTGTCCGATCGTCCTCACTGATCATTCGCCATCCGTTCAGCAGAATCTCCGGTCTATGAACCGCCGAACGACTCGTTGAGCGCCGTCCGTCGATCGCTGGGGCCCGAACGTCGCGGGGTCTGGAACGAGTCTCGGAGCTCTGGGGCGAGTGCATCCAGTCCCAACAGGAGTGCACCGAATACAGGGAACCCGCCCAAGATCGGGTTCGCGCCCGCAACGGCAAATCTGACGAGGCCAACCACGACCGCGAGCCACCGATCGTCCCGTCCAGCCCATCGGAGAAACCACGCACCAACGGCGTACTGACCGTAGACGACTCCGGCCCAGATTGCGAATCCGAACGCAATTGCGCCAAGAACGGCGAGCGGAATACCGATGATCGTGATGGCGACCAGCGTCAAGAGAACCGGACCTCCGACGAGCGTCAGCAGTCCACCCCCGCCGGTTTTCGCAGGCTCGTTAGATATACGCCCTGTGAGCCTCGCCGAGAAAGCCGGAAAAGAGCGAGTAAAATTGCTCCGAACAAGAGACTTGCGAGGAGCCCGTATCCCCATGTTACCCAGTTGAGTAGCGTGAATATCCCGACGTTACCTCGGAGATCCGAATCCTCCACGACGCCACCTGCGACCGTTGCCGCGGGATCTCGCGTGAACTGGACGGCGTCGTAGCGGAACTCGCCACCGCCACCTGCGTTCGGTCCAAGCACGACCGTCTCAGTGCCGACACGGACATCACCGTCGATCCGGCCGTCTATGCGGACGTACCCCGCGCCGATATTGACGTCGCCGCCGATCGTGACGGTCTCGGTCACTTGGATGTTTCTGCCGCCGGTACTGACGTCGCCTCCGACCACGCCGTCAATGCGGACATCTCCGGCGGCGCCGAAGATATCACCTGTGACGGTTCCCCGAACCACGGTGCTCCCCGCAAGTGCGTCGGCGCTGGAGACTGTCTGGGCTTTTTCGACGACAATGGTACCCGAGGCTCCCTGAATGGACTGCGCCGTCGCGACGCCCGCCACCGTTGAAAGTAGGAGCACCGCAACGAGAGCGACTACGACGCCTCCACGTGCCGCCGTCCCGGACGATAGGCGCGTACCGCCCATACCAACAAAATAATTAAAAGAATGATGCGCTTTACCCGGATTATATAGGGAGGTACCCTGTTTCCCAAGTAGCTGGGGTCGCGGTTTAGGTAGTCTCAGAACACCGGTGCTCAGCGTTCCGTGCTCAGGGAGTGGCTATGATGAACGGGTGGATCTGTAGTCAGTGCGGTCGCCTGCAAAAGACAGTGTTCAGATAAGCTGATTCCATGTGAAAGGAACGATATCAGCCACTCGTCAGCAGTTTCTGCATCGGTGTTACTGAAACAGTTTGAGAAACAGATGGTTCGCTGTTTTACCTCTTAGAAGACATATTTAACGCGGTTCCAATTTCCATGTCGTTCGTATCTAAAATCGAGGCTGTGTTTACGGCAGGCTCGATGAAGCGGAACCGCACCATCAACGAAAAAAATCGTGTCATCTACATCGTGTTTTTCGCGGAGCTCCGTGGAAAACTGACCTGCGATTACGTTCGTTCCTGTGGGTTCAAGCTCTGTATGAGTACACCGATCGAGTCGGGGTCCATGGCGTCGTACAGCCAATAGTGTTCATCGTCAAACTGAATCACAGGTTCATCAACTTGGAGATGGGAACGAGCTAGTTCGACGCAAAATATCTGTAAGAGGCGCTCAAATTGTGTATCACTCAATTGTCAATCACAGACAGATCGGTGTCGCATACGAATTAACATAAAATATCAATCATATTAATATAAGTGGTACTTTGGTCGTGGTGGGCCGTACTAGTCCGAACCTCCCGTACAACCGTCGGGTGCTGCTTGAATGATACACTCTAGGTAGTGACCTCAAATTGGTCGGGGCGGCCGGTTCTGTTGTTCGATAGTGGCTTTTGCAGTACACATATACCGAACCCGTTCGATCACGCTCATATGGCCGACATTCGAGTGTACGTCGATTCCCACGAATTAACCGCGACGTGGAACGACAAGAACCCGACCACTCGACAGGCGATTGCGGACGCCTTGCCACTTGAAGGCGCTGCGAGCCGATGGGGTGACGAACTGTACTTCCGCACCGACATCGATGTCCCGCCCGAAAAGACGCAGACAGCGGTCCCCGTCGGCGCACTCGCGTACTGGCCAGCGGGGAACGCGGTGTGTCTGTTCTGGGGGCCGACGCCGGCCAGTCACGACGACGAACCACGCGGAGCGGCCCCGGTGAACGTCGTGGCGACGGTCGATGACGTAACACCGCTCCAGGCAGTTGAGGGCAGTGCGACGGTACGGATCGAAGAGACCTGATCTCGGGGCGAAGCGTCGGGCTGATCAACGATAGCTTGGGTTCACTCAAATCGGGGAGCTCTGTCTCTGGTGCGGTCCGGACGACGAGCAGTGACGCGACGACTGTGACGTCGGTGGGTCATGTCCACCGCCAGCCAGCCGATGAACTCAGTCCAGAGCGATTTATGAGTATATTTATGATCCAATTTCGCCAAAATAGGTGCTATTCTCTGAGCGAGCAATCTACTAGAGTGGTGTCTGTTTTCCGGATTTTTAACATCCGAACAGTCTTGAATTCACGAGAACCGAACCTTTAACACCTTAGAGTGTTACGCGTTACCTTAGTGCAATGTCACGAAGACTCCAGACGACCGAGACGTCTTTTGAAATCCTCGATTTGCTGGTCGAGCTTAACGGCGCGACGATGCCAGAAATCAGCGAGCGGCTCGGGTTAGCCAACAGCACCGTCCACGGGCACCTGAAGACGCTCGAGGCGAATCAGTTGATCGTCAAAGAGGGCAGCGAGTATCACATCGGGCTGCAGTTCTTGCACTACGGGAACTTCACAAGACAACGGAAACCGGAGTACCAGTATGCCCAGGAAAAAGTCGAACGTCTCGCCGATACCACGAGCGAGGGCGCGAACTTCTGCGTGGAGGAACACGGCCAGGTCATCGTGCTGAACGGCGCCAGCCCAGCACCCGACCCGGCGTACGACATTGGAAACGTCTTCCACATGCACCCCACGGCAGTTGGGAAGGCAATCCTAGCCGAAATGGACGAGGAGGAGGTCTCAGAAGTCGTCTCAGAGTGGGGACTCCCCGCGTACACCGATCGAACGATAACGGACGAGGAAACGTTGTTCGAGGAACTTGAGGAGGTTCGACGCACCGGTCTGGCGTTCAACCACGAGGAGATGCTTAATGGGCTGTCCGCTGTCGGCGTAGCCGTGAAACGCCCTGACTCGTCGGTCTGTGGCGCACTGAGCGTTGGAGGGCCGGCCTATCGGATCGGTGAGGACAAGCTCCGAGAGGAGTTCGCTGACGCCATCCGCGACGTTAAACAACAGTTCGAGGATGACATCCAGTCGTTCTACGACTAGTCTCGCTGTCGTCAAACGCTACAGTGACCGAGCTGTCGTCGAGGCGATCGGATTCCTAACGCGATGTTGACTATTACAATAGTACGTCTGTAATATTAGTCACTATCCGCTATCTTCGTCTGCGACGATCGTCCGGGCAGCATCTCTGGACGCAGTTTGCTCTCTATCTTTGTAATTGAACAGTCAACGTGCTGTGTAGATATGTGTTCGGCTCTGGTGAATCGCGCTTATTACGGGGGTGTATGGCGTTTAACAGGCTATCGACGGAGGTGGTGGCGGTACGCTGTAGGCGCTTCCTTGTCGAGGAGGTGGAAGGAGGATCGGACGGAGTTTCTGAGCAGAGAACGGCAACTGTGGACATATCGACGGGAATCGTGTGCAGGCGGTGCATCGCAGGCGGTTCGCCGCATCTTTGGGTGACACTGTCTAATTTCCTCGAGAACGATCTTGCGGTATGTTCACAAGCAAATTCGACTCTGGTGAACATTCATTATATACATGTGCGTCCGACACGCTGACCCCTCCGCTCCCCAAACCGCTCGGAGTACGATTCCAGCGCCTGTCTGTCGGGTTCGGAAAAGACGGTCTCGAAGGGGCCGAGACTAGTGGTCTAAGAACTCGGGGTTCGCGACACCGATCAGCGGCGAACTCAGGTCGTCGTCGTACCTATCGCGCGAAACATCGCCCGCGGGGGTGCGCGTTCCGGTGCCTCGGTCACGTCCGCGCTGGGGAGGTCCGGGCCCTTCGTCGGAAGCGTCATTCTTCCATTACCGTAACGACGGGTCGGTCCGCGCTCAGGAGGACCGACTGGGTGGTCGACCCGAAGATCGCCTTCCCCACCGGTGATTTCCGGCGAGCGCCGATGACGATAAATCGCGCGTCGACCTCCTGTCCGACCTTGACGATGCCGTCCGCCGGGTCGGCGACCCGACCCATGTACGTCACGTTCGTCGGGTCGTCAAGAACCCCTTCCACGAGCGTCTTCGCGCGGGCGGCGGCCTCGTTCTCGTAGCGCTCGATCGGTTCGGACCTGACGTCAGCGATAGACGTCTTTCCCTGTTGCTCCTTGAGGAATTCGTCGTTTGAGATCACGTTGAGCGCGATCAGTTCCTCTTCATACACCCGTGCCATGTCCGCCGCGACGGTGATCGTCTCCGCGACATCTTCGCTGTCTTCGCCACCACCAACTACGACAAGAATTACCATGGAAGGAATCGATGACGAGGAAATATAAATATTGAACGGTTGATTGTGGGTCTGCAGAGGGCTGAAGGGAACCTGTCGATGACCGACGTGGACGTCTATCGGTCTGCTCGGGACGAGCCACAGTGTACTGTCTCCGCTGTCGGCGCCGGCACGCCACAGTCGGGGGCCGGGCCTCTACTCGGTCTCTGTTATCTCTCGACCGACCGTTCGTCCTGCAGTTGCCGGAGCGTGTGGATGAACGACGTGTCGTCGATGCGGACGTCGTCGTACGTGATGACGTCGTCCTGAGGAACTGCCTCGCGGACCTCTGCCCCGTCGAGTAATTCGAACGGAACGTGCCCGTTGCGTGCTGCACGGTCCGCGGTCTCTAGCGTCCCGTAGACGGTGTACCCGCCGCCACCGTCGAGCTCGTCGCCGGGGTCGAGATCGCGTTTGGCAGCAGCGACCACTTCAGCGGCATTCGTACGAGCGACACCGGTCGGTTCGTTATCCAGCGCTGCGGTAGCGATGCTGATCGTCGTCTCGACACCAGGAAGGTGGTACGGTCGGTAGAAAACCTGATATTGGCCGTCATCGGACACGTAGAGGCCATCGCCGCTGTTTTGTTCGATGTACTCGGCGACGGCGGCGTTAGGTGTCGAGGTGACGACAAAAACGCCGAAACTGATGCTGTGGTCGACACTGGTCCCGTCGGGGTGAAGCGTGCTCACGGTGTCGACAACGCCCGTCCCCTCCAAGACGCCACCGTCTTCCACGGGACGGAGTGTGTTCGGGATATCCGGAATCTCGCAGGTCGGTAGGTGCATCCCGGGGACGTCGGGTTCGAGTTCGAGCGCGTTCGCGACCGCACACATCTCGACCGCGACCTTCGTCCCATCCAGGAACGAATTGTACATCCGCGGATTCAGGTTGTGATCCTCGACGAACGACTCCTCGAACCCGTACCGCTCGAAAACGTCGTCCGGTGTCCCGGTGCGGTATTCCTCGCGATACGGATTACCCTTCCCGACGGCGACGACGTCCATCCCGACGCTTCGCGCCCAATCGTACAGTTCAACGATGAGTGCAGGCTGGTCCCCGTAAGCGAGGGAGTACGTCACGCCTGCGCTTTCGGCCATTTCAGCCAGGATTGGACCGACGACGGTGTCCGTCTCAACGGTCACCATAACAACGTGTTTTCCCTCCTGTATCGCGTTGTACGCGTGGCGGGCACCGGCCTCGGGTATGCCGGTCGATTCGACGACAACGTCGACCCCGGACTCCGTGAGTGCGATCGAGTCGTCGGTGAGCGCGATCGAATCGTCCGCGATCGCTTGGTCGATGCTCTCGACGCCCGTCACTCGGGTCCCGCTTCGGTCAAGCCCGGCTTCTTCGAGTGAGTCCTGTGCGGCGTCAAGGTTCAGGTCTGCCACGGCGACGGTTCTCATTCCCGGCACGCGCGCGATTTGGTCCATCAGTTTCGTTCCGAATAGTCCAGCTCCAATGATTCCAACGTCGATTGGTCCGTCTAAGTCGACTAGTTTGGCATGAATATTGATCATATCTGAAGTCCCGTTGGTACCGGACGCTATTTGCGCCAGTGTGTGACAGACCATGACTATGCCCTATATAAATCTTTGGGTTAGAGAAAATGAGTCTTAATACAGTATATTTATGTACTAAGTCAGCAAGGTGGATGGTATGGTATCACCAACCAGTCGCCGTAGTTACGTTAAAACAATCGGTGCAGGGTCAGCAGTCGGGATCACTGGCCTAGCAGGTTGCCTCGGTGGCGATGACAACGGTGGCGATGACAACGGTGGCGATGACAACGGTGGTGACGGCAATGGCGGCGGAGAAAGCAGAGATCTCACCATTGCAACACCGTTCAACCCCCAGCACACGCAAACCCGGCTTGCGAGTCGATTCGCAGACAACGTTGAATCCGAGACCGACGGCCGAATTACATTTGATGTTCTCGCTGCGTCTGTCGGTGGCGAAGAGGATCAAATCGAAGCAGTTGCATCCGGTACAGTCGACATGCACGGGACGAGCATCTCGTCGGTTGCAGCCGCATACGGCCCCGAATATGGATTCCTCGAAGCTCCGTTCGTCGCTCAGGGCTGGGAGCACTTCCAGGCGATGCAGGACGAATTCACCTACAGTGACGGCGGGTTCAACTCGCAGATCATCAGCCAGGGGAACCAGCGCCAACTCAGCGAGTCCTTCCGTGGGCTCCGTGGCACAACTTCAAACATGGTCGTTCAGCATCCCGACGACGTACAGGGTGTCAAGATGCGCCTGCCGCAGTTCGAAACGTGGGTCAGGACTTGGGAGGAGATCGGTGTGGATGCAACCCCCGTGTCCTTCGACGAGCTGTACTCTGCACTTGAGACCGGCGTTGTTGAGGCATCTGAAGGTCCAATTCAGCAGTTCATGGACACAAGCCTCTACGAGGTTCAGACGCATTTCTCGGAGACCCAACATCTTCTCCAGGGTCTCGGCTGGCTCATCAACGAGGATATCTGGCAGGACCTCTCCGGTGGCGACCAGGATGTCATCCAGGAGAGCCTCCAAGAGGCCATTGACTGGGCGAACGAGACGACAAGAGACGAAGTTGACGACCTCCTCCAGCAAGCCGAGGAGGAACACGGTACAGTCATCACTCGTGCAGAAGAGGTTGACCTGCAAGCGTTTGTGGACGCAGGAACTCCGCAGCTCGAACGGTTCTTCGATGAGCGCTGGGAGCCGTCCTTCCAGGACGTACAGGACCTAGCCTGACCCGCCAACGTTCCACTAACAGCCATCTATTTATGAACGACTTCAAGCCATTTTCAAGAATAGCATGCTTCTTCGACTACTTGGAGAAGGGAACCGTACTCGCTGGGATGGCACTGTTCGTCATCATCACCATTCTTGCGGCCTTTCAGATCCTTATGCGGTACTCCGGTATTGGGATTAGTACGGTGTGGACAGAAGAACTCGCTCGGTACCTCCTGGTGATTATGGTCTTTGTCGGCGCGCCTTACGCAATGCGGAACGACGACAACATCTCTATCCGCCCGCTGTTCCGGCTCCTTCCACCGGTCGCACAGAAGATACTAATCACGTTTTCGAACATCATGATCATTGTATTTTCCATATTGATCATCCACGCCGTCGATCAGGTGACGGACCGCACGCTCGGCGTGACGCTCGCAACCATCAACTGGTTGACTGTCGGGTACGCGCATGTGGTTCTTGGTGTCATGTTCATGATCGTGATATTGTTTGCCATTGAGCAGACTATCCTCATGTGGCAATCCGATGAAGCACCGATCACGGCGAAAGACGTGGAACCCGATATCCCCGACGAGGACTTCGGTATCTCGGACGGAAAGGGGGTGAGTGACGAATGACTGAATTGCTCATGCTGACAGCAGCGTTCGTCTTCGTCCTCCTCGGACTCTATGTTCTCGGGGTCCCGGTCGCATACGCCATCGGACTGAGCGCCGTCGTCGTGATGGTTCTCCCAATAGGGCCACCGTTTAACGCGCAGGTCATTGCACAACGGATGTACTCGGGGATGAACTCGTTCGTCCTCCTCGCCATCCCATTCTTCTTGTTCGCCGGACGGATAATGAACGCCATCGGAATGACATCTGACATCTTCGACTTCGCCGAAGAGGCTGTCGGCCCCCTCCCCGGTGGTCTTGGTCACGTCAACGTCGTCGTCAGCATGATCTTCTCGGGTATGAGTGGTGCGGCCGTAGCGGACGCAGCTGGGCTCGGCACGATCGAGTACAGGGCAATGACCGAACGCGGCTACGAACCGAAGTTCGCGGCTGGGATCACAGCTGCATCCTCAACGATCGGACCAATAATCCCGCCGAGCATCCCCATGATCGTCTACGGCGTGATGGCGCAGGTCTCGATCGGTGCGCTGTTTATCGCTGGCATCATTCCGGGCATCCTCATGGGGATCTCCTTGATGGTGATGGTCACTTTCATTGCGATCCGTGAAGGGTTCGCGTCGCGCGAAGCGTACAACGCGCGGGAACTGCTCAAAACGCTACTTCGCGCTGTTCCAGCGTTCGTCGCGCCCGTGATCATCGTCGGTGGTATCATCTTTGGCGTATTCACGCCAACCGAATCCGCCGTCGTCGCCGTCGTCTACGCCATCTTCCTCGGCTTGTTCTACTACCGAACGCTTGACGCAGAGTCGCTGTACGACGTTGTCAAGACTACGTTCGTGGACACGGCCGCGCTTATTCTGATCATCGGACTTGCGAACCTGTACGGGTTCCTCGTTACGATATCGGGGGTCCCGCGGTACCTGACTGAAGGACTGCTCTCAGTCTCGAACAGCGCGCTCGTTGCAACGTTGCTGCTCGTGCTCGTGCTCATCGTGTTCGGGACGTTCATGGAGACGCTCGCGATCATTCTGATCACAGTCCCTATCCTCGCACCGACGTTCCCCGGACTCGGTATTGACCCGCTGGTGTTCGGTATCGTGATGATGATCACGCTCATGATCGGGCTGATCACGCCGCCGTTCGGCGTCGTCCTGTTCGTCCTCGAGCGGGTGACGGAGCTAGACCTGCTCGACATCATCCGCGGTGTAGGGCCGTTCTACATCCCACTCGTCGCTGTGTTGTTGCTGATCATCTTCGTCCCCGAGATCGTGCTGTACCTCCCTGAGAGATTTGGATTCGCGTAGCTGACCCCCTCTTTTGGAGCGTTTGTTGTCGAGTCGCTTCCTTGGACGATATCCGCTGCTCGTGACTGGCACGCGAGACGCTGGCTCCAGTCTCGGTTCGCGCACCGGTTTTCGCTCGTGAGCGCACCGGATCGACAGTACAGCTAAATAGCAACGCGAGAAACGAAACGGTCGGCGGCGCAACTGCTAGACGGAGATACGACGCTCGTTACCGGCGCCCGTCGTGGCATCGGCCGAGGGATCGCGACGGAACTGGCGAGACACGGCTTCGATGTCGCCGTGAACGGCATCAACGGGGAGACGGCAGCGTCGACGGCCGATGACCTCGCGGACGCCTTTGACACCCGTACGCTCGCAGTCCCTGGTGACGTTACGGACGTGGAGGACGCTGCGCTCATAATCAAGGACACTGTCGACGCATTCGGTGGGATCGATGTGTTCGTGAACAACGCTGCAATCATCACTCCCGATTCGTACGAGGAAATCGACTCGGTGTCTTGGAACCAGGTGCTCAACGTGAATCTCGGCGGCGTCCAGAAGTGCATGGCGGCGGCCTACGACGAGCTCAAGGGCGGCGGCCGAATCGTTAACATCGCGTCTACGGCTGGCCTCCGCGTGAGCCTCCTCGCTGGCGCACACTAGACGTCCTCGAAGTGGGGCGTTATCGGATTGACGAAGCACGTCGCATACGAGGGCGGTGCGGTCGGGATCAGAGCGAACGCCGTCTGTCCGGGCGCGACCGAGACCGAGCGCATCGCGGAGATGACCGACCCGGAGGAGCGCGCGGAATCCGCTCGCGAGGAGTTCCCGCTCGGGCGGTGGGGCACCCCGGAGGACGTCGGGAAGGCGACGGTGTTCCTGGCGTCGGACCTCTCCGCGTTCGTGACCGGCGTGGCGCTACCGGTCGACGGCGGGTTTACCATCCTCTGATCCGCGGGTTACGTTCGCGTCGACTTGCAACTGGGGCGCACCGGTCTGTCACGGGCGGTAGCGATATGTTGCTGGCTCGCAATGCGCGTGTATGGACTTGGTTACCAACGACTTGTCCGACGAGGTCGAGGTGAAGCCCGGTGTGTACTTGGCGCAGCTCGCCGGCGGCGAAGAGATGAGTATCCAACACGTCCGCATGGCGTCTGGCGGACACGTGCCGGAGCACGAGCACCACCACGAACAGCTCGGGTTCGTCTACCAGGGCGAGCAGACGTTCATCCTCGAGGACGGCGAGGAGGTCACCGCCGGCCCCGAGGAGTCGTACTGGCTGAAGAGTCACGAGGTCCACGCCGCGGAGAACCAAGGAGACGAGGAGATGCTCGCCATCGACGTCTTCGCTCCGCCGCGGCACTCACCGAACTGGCTCGAGGACTGAACCGACGCACCGCATCGAGTGATCCGTCGTCGTCTGCGGCACGGCGACGCTGGCCTGGAGCCGATTCGCGTTGTCGCGACACCCTAGCTTTATCGACCGGTCGCGTGTACGGGATGCCATGCAAGCTGCAGCATACACGTCGCTCGGAGAGTCGGGTACGATCGAAGTGATAGACCTATCTGCCCTCGAACCGGAGCCGGCGGAGGCCGTCGTGCGCGTCGAGGCCTGCAGCGTCAACCACCGTGACCTCTGGAACCTAGAGGGCGCCCAGGGCGTCGCCGAAGACGACCTGCCGTACGTCGGCGGGTCCGACGTCGCTGGCGTCGTCGACGCAGTCGGCGACGACGTCGACGCTGTCGCGCCCGGCGACCGCGTCGTCCTCAACCCGGTCGAGTCGTGCGGGACGTGTCGGTTCTGCCGGGACGGCGCCGAGAACCGCTGCGAGAACTTCGGTATCTACGACGGCGGGTTCGCCGATCTCGCGCGCGTCGACGCCACGCGTCTCGTCCACGTTCCGGACGCCGTCGACCTCGTGGACGCCGCCGCCCTCCCGATCGCGTACATGACCGCGTACCACATGATCCGGCGGGCCGGCGTCGAACCCGGAGACCTCGCGTTCGTCCCGGGCGCGACCGGCGGCGTCGGCGTCGCCGCCGTCCAGTTGCTTGACGCCGGCGGCGCACGCTCGATCGCGACGTCGACCAGCGCGGAGAAGGTCGACCACCTGACCGCGCTCGGCGCGGATTACACGATCCAGTCCGCCGATGTCGAGGAACTCCGCGAGGGCGTCGAGGCCGTTGGCCCGGTCGACGTCACCCTCAACCACCTGGGCGGCGAGTACACGGCGCTCGGTCTCGAGGTGCTCGACCGCGGCGGCAAGATGGTGATCTGCGGGCGGACGGTTTCCCGCCGCTCGGAGATCGACATTCGCGACCTCTACTGGGACCACAAGCGCGTCATCGGGAGCACGATGGGGACCCAAGTCGACCTCGCTCGCCTCGTTGACCTGCTCGCGGCCGGTCAATTTGAGCCCGCGGTCGGCGAAACGTATGCACTCGGGGATATTACCGACGCCTTCGCCGCGATCGGCGACCGGTCGGCGTTTGGGAAACAGGTCGTCAAGCCACAAGAGTAACCGGACCGTTCGCCGTTGGTGATCGACCACTCACCCGAGTCTGAACGGGTCTGACACCTCCTCAGAGAGGTCGATCCAGACGCTCTTGGTCTGCATGTACTCCTCCAGGCCCTCCTCGCCCTGCTCGCGACCGATACCGCTGTCCTTGTACCCGCCAAAGGGCGACGCGTACGACACCATTCGGTACTCGTTCACCCAGATGGTACCCGCCTCGAGCCCGTCTGCGACGCGGTGAGCTTTTGCGACCGAATTCGTCCAGACGCCAGCCGCGAGCCCGTAATCCGTGTCGTTCGCGAGCGCGATCGCTTCCGCTTCGGTGGCGAACGGGATAACCGCCAAAACCGGCCCGAATATCTCCTCCTGGACGACCTGCATGTCGTTCTCGACGTCGATCAGGACGGTCGGCTCGATGAAACACGTCCCCGGCTGGCTCGACGGCTGCTCGCCGCCGTACGCGACCGTCGCACCCTCCTCGACAGCCAGGTCCACGTAGCCTTTCACGCGTTTGTACTGGTTCCGGAACGCGAGCGGCCCCATCTGCGTCGACTCCTCAAGGGGGTCGCCGAGCTCGATCGCCGCCGCCCGGTCCACGAGCCTGTCGACGACCTCGTCGTAGACATCCTCGTGGACGAGCGCGCGGGAGCCGGCGACGCACGTCTGGCCCGTCGCCGCGAAGATGCCCTTTACGATCCCGTTCAGGACGTTGTCGAGGTCGGCGTCAGCGAACACGACGTTCGGATTCTTCCCGCCGAGCTCCAGTGAAACGGGTGTGAGGCGCTCGCCCGCGGTGCTCGCGATCTGACGACCGACAGCCGTGCTTCCGGTGAACGACAGCTTGTCGACGTCCTCGTGGTCCGTCAGCGCCGTCCCCGCGCCTTCGCCGTATCCCGGGACGACGTTGAACGTGCCGTCGGGGAGGGACGTCTCCGCCGCGAGCAGTTCGGCGAACCGGAGCGCGCTGACGGGCGTCTCCTCGCTGGGCTTGTGGACGAACGTGTTCCCGGCGGCGAGCGCGGGCGCGAGCTTCCACGTGAGCAGCAACAGCGGCGAGTTCCAGGGTGTGATCGCGCCGACGACCCCGAGGGGCTCACGCGTCGTGTAGTTCAGGACGTCGCCACCTTTGTTCTCGACCGGGATCGTCCGCCCTTCGAGCGTCCGGCACTGGCTCGCGTAGTAGCGGTACCACTCCGCCGCCGCGTTCATCTGTGGTTTCATCTCCCGGAGCAGCTTCCCGTTCTGTCGCGTCTCCAGTTCGCCGAGCTCCGCGTCGTGCTTGTCCAAGACGTCGGCGATCTCGTGGAGGACTACCGCTCGGTCGCTCGGGAGGGTGTCGCGCCACTCGCGTTCGAACGCGTCGCGGGCGGCCTGGACCGCGACGCCGACGTCCGCCTCGGTCCCGTTCGGGACGGTCGCCCACGCCTCGTCGTCGTACGGCGACCCAACAGTAATGCGCTCGTCACCCGTGGACTCCTGGAAGGCGCCGTCGATGAAGAGATCGTACTCCGCGAGCGTCGCTCCCGACTGCTTGCTGGGTTCGTCTGCCATACATTACTGTGGCGACAAGTGGACATAAAACCAGGTCCCCCGTGGGAACTCTCAAGTGGGCTGGCGTGGAATCACGGGTATGTTCGAGGGCGTACACCACGTCGGACAGATCGTGGACGACATCGAGGAGACGAAGGCGTTCTACGAGGACGTGCTCGACGGCACCGTCACGAGCTCCGGAAGCGTCGACGGGAAGGTCGACGTCGCGTTCGTGGAGCTCCCCGAGTACCGGACCGAACTGATCTGCCGCCACGAACGCGGCACGTACCTCGACGATCTCCTGGACGAACTCGTCGCGAAGCCCGAGTCCCACGTCGCGTTCGTCGTCGACGACATCGCCGCAGCGATGGCGACGTTCGAGGACGCCGGCTACCCCATGCACGACGAGGAACCCGTAGACGGGCTCGGTCCCTACGTTCGCGCGTTCGTCGAACCGAGCGAGGTCCCCGGGATGCCGATCGAGCTCGTCGAGGAGCGCGTCGAGGACTGACGACCCGAATCGAGCTCTTCTCTAGTCGCACACGAGAGCGGAAAAATGCCCCGCCAGCGAGCGCCGGCAGGAGTGAGATACCGTTTTTTCGACGGTTGATACCGTTTATCAGCCGTCGTCTGCGCCAACGAACTCGCCTCGAGCCTCGCGCAGCGCCAGGATGGTACGATCGCGTTCCTCCAGCACGGCGTCGGGCGACTGGTCGTACTCGTAGAAGCCGGCGCCGTCTTGGACGCCGTTCCGGCCGGCATCGATGTACTCGTCAAAGAGGTCGCTCGCCTCGTCGTCGGTGCTGAGGTGGGGGTAGAGGTCGTTCGAGATGGCCTGAAACAGGTCCAGGCCGCTGAGATCGACGGTCTCGAACGGGCCGACGACGGCCGTCCGAAGCGCGTAGCCGTCGCGGACGGCCGCGTCGACGTCCTCGATGGACGCGATGCCCTCGTCGACGATGTGCATGGCTTCGCGCAGCACCGCGAACTGAATGCGGTTCCAGACGAACCCCGGGACGTCGCGTTTGACGACGATCGGGTTCCGGTCGACGGACTCGACGAACGAGACGACGCGCTTGACGGTCTCGTCGCTGGTGTCCGCGCCGCGAACGACTTCGACGAGCGGCATCAGGTACGGCGGATTCCACCAGTGACAGCCGACGACGCGGTCAGCGGCCTCCGGCACCGCCTCGGCGATGTTCGAGATCTGGATGCTCGACGTGTTCGATGCGAGCACCGCGTCGTCGGGCGCTGCCGCGGCGACGTCCGCGAAGATCTCGTGTTTGATTTCGAGGTTCTCGGAGACGCTCTCGATGACGATGTCGGCGTCCGCGACGCCCTCGTCCTGGTCGAGCGTCAGGTCGATCGAAGAGAGCACGTCGTCGGGGTCCGCGTCGACACCGGCGGCGTCACGGAGGAACTCGACGGCGTCGAGTATCCGGGCACCCGCCTCGTCGAGGTTCGACTGTCGGTGGTCGATGAGCGTGACGTCGCACCCCGCGAGCGTGAAGTGCGTCGTCAACCCGTTCCCCATAATGCCGGCGCCGATGACGGCGATCGTCGGTTGGTCCGGCATCGCTCAGTACTCTTCGACGATCTGCGTCGGGACGAGCGTGTCTCGCTCGTCGAGCGTGACGACCTCCCAGTCGTAGCCCTCCTGTGGTTCGTCGTCCTTCACGCGGATGCCGCGGGATTCGAGTTCCGCCATGCTCTCGCGGATGTCATCGACCTCGAACGCGATGTGGAACCAGCCCTCGCCCTGTTCCTGGAGGACGTCGTACGTCCATCCCTCGTCGCCGAGCGGTTCGATGAGTTCGACGATGTTGTCGCCGGCGTTGTAGAGGGCGACGTCCATCGAGAACGCGCCCGTGACCTCGTCGCGGTTGACGAGCGTCATGTCGTAGTTGGCTTCGAATCGGTCCATTGCGTCTTCGATGTCTTCGACGACGAACGCGATGTGGTGGATCTTGGTGAACATAGTGTGGTGTTGTGGTGTCTCGTTGGTCGATCTGTGATTCCGTGCGGCGTTGGGGTCGGTCGGCGATTCAGCGTTGATTGGCGATTCGGTGTCGGTTGGCGTCGTGGATGTCAGAGCTGAAAGACGGCGGTAACGTCTCTGTCGGCGAGTCCGTCGCGCTTCGCCTCGACGTACTTCTGCATCGCGGCGGCGCCTATCGGGACCGGAACGTCGAGCTCGATGGCGGCCTCGATCATAAGGCGGAGGTCCTTGTGCTGGAGGTTGATCTCGAACCCCGGCTCGTAATCCTCCTCGATATAGCGGTCGCCCCACGTCTCGAGCACCCACGAGGAGCCAGCGCTCTCGACGAGGACGTCCCGAAGCGTCCCGCGGTCGATGCCGTTCGCGTCGCCGAACCGGAACGCTTCCGCGACGAGGGCGGTCTGTGCACCGACGAGGAGTTGGTTCGCGAGCTTGACGGTCTGACCGGCGCCGATCGATCCGACGTGGAACACCGTCTCCGCCATCGGCTCGAACAGCGCTCTCGCCTCGTCGACGTCGCCCTCGTCGCCGCCGACGATGACCGAGAGCGTCCCCGCTTCGGCGCCGGACACGCCACCGCTGACGGGCGCGTCGACCGTCCGAATCCCCTTCTCGGCGGCGAGTTCGGCAACGGATTCGCTGGTGAGCGGGTCGATCGAGCTCATGTCGACCCACAGCCCGCCCTCGTCCATCGCTGGCAGCAGCGCTTCGGCGACGCCGAGGACCTGCTCGGGCGTGCGCAGCACCGTGATCGCGACGTCGGCGTCGGCGACGGCATCTGCGATCGAGTCCGCAGTCCCGCCGCCGGCGTCCGCCAGCGCGCGTTTCCGTTCGTCGTCCAGATCGGCGCCGACGACGTCGAACCCGTCCTCGACGAGGTTCCGTGCCATCGGGAGTCCCATCCGGCCGAGGCCGACGAATCCGACAGTCATCGGTCAACTCGCCCGAGTTCGTGAGTACTGATATCCATGCTCATGTATCAAGCGCTCGCTGTGCTATCGCGAACACGCGGTCGTGTCCGCCTTCCATACGCAGTCGTGTGACTACGTCGCAACGAGCAGTGTAGTGGACACGATCCCGGCTATTAACTCTTGCTGTAGTGGCGATACGACGCCACGGAGCGGGTCACACGCCCGCCGGGGGCCCGCTGGGACGCATGGGTTTTTATTTCCGCGAGGGCGATTCCATAGTGTATGTCGAGCAGTATTCACGACACGGACGCGTTCGGGATCGATGACGCCGTCCTGCCGACCGATGAGGACGCCAACACGACTCCGCTCACCGACGCGGACGCCGACCGCACTCGCGTCCACGCCGGCGGGCCGTCCGACCGTCACGAAGCGGGCCGTCGGTGGTGGTGGCGATGACCGGCGACGAGAGCGACGGAATCACCGAGACCGGGGGGAGCGGCGGATCCCACCGGTCGGACCTCGACCCGCTACTTGCACCCGATTCAGTCGCGGTCATCGGCGCGAGCCCCGACAACTGGTACTCCGGACAGCTCGTGGACAACCTCCTCGAGTACGGGTACGACGGTCGGGTCTACCTCGTCAACCCCGGACGCGACGAGGCCTGGGGAATGCCCTGCTACGACGACGTCGCCGCGCTCCCCGAGACCGTCGACCTCGTGGTCCTGAGCGTCCCGCGCGCGGTCACCGTCGACGTCCTCCGAGAGGCGGGCGAACGCGGCGTGCCAGCCGCGCTCGTCATCACCGCCGGGTTCGCCGAGGCCGACGCGGAGGGCGAACGCCTCCAGACCGAGCTCGTCGACGTCGCCGACGAGTACGACGTGCGGGTCGCGGGGCCGAACTGCATCGGGCTGGCGAACGTGGTCGAGGGGACGGTGCTCACGAGCACGTGCTCGCGCGAACCGGAACTCGGCTCCATCGGCCTCGCGAGTCAATCGGGCGCGCTCGCGTTCACGACGTTCTTCGAGCGTGCGGCCGACGAGGACGTCGGGTTCTCGCACATCGTCTCGACGGGGAACGAGGCCGCGCTTTCGGTGACGGATATCGTCGAGTACCTCGGCGCGCAGGACGCCGTCGACGTGGTCTGCGCGTACGTCGAGGGGCTCGACGACCCGCGCCGGTTCGTCCGCGCGGCCGACGAAGCCCTCCGGAGTGGAACACCGGTCCTCGCCGTGAAGGTCGGGCAGTCCGCGGTCGCCGAAGCCGCGATCCTCTCGCACACCGGTTCGGTCACGGGGAGCGACGACGTCTGGGCGGGCGCGTTCGCACAGGTCGGCATCGAGCGCGTCCCCGACATTCCGGACCTGCTCGGTCGCGCGAAGGCCCACGCCGCGTTCGACCCGCCGGGGTCCGACCGCGTCTGCATCGCGTCCACCAGCGGCGGGATGGGGAGCCTGCTCGCCGATATGGCCGCCGAGCACGGCCTCGACCTTCCCGCCGTCGAGGGCGACACCGAGCGCGCGCTGCTCGACATGGAGGACCTCCTGACGTTCGGTGGCCTTCACAACCCCGCCGACATCCGCGGTCAGGGCGTCAACGTCCTGCCGGAGGTCGCCGATATCTTGTTCGCCGACGACGCCTTCGACGCCTACGTATTCGCGATCGGGCTCCCCGCCGTCGGCGAGGACGCCGACGCCATCGCGGACTCGCTGCTCGCGGTCGCCGACGCCGCGTCCGACCCCGTCCTGTTCCTCTGGACCGGCCGGAAGGAGCCGATCGAGGCTGGCGGCGTCCAGCCCTACGAGCGCGTCCGCCAGCGAACGCCGCTGTACTACGACCCGGGTCGCTGCATGGACGCCGTCGCCTCCCTCGTCCGCGCCGGCGAGAACGCGGATCGACTCGCGGAGCGCCCGTCGCGCGCAACGCTCGAACGCGATGTCGACACGATCAACGGCGATGGCGACGTCGACGCATCGGAGGCCCTGTCCGGCATCGACCTCCCGTCGAACGACGTGCTCTCGTGGACGCAAGCGGCCGCGCTGCTCGACGCATTCGGCATCGACGTGCACCCGACCGCGCTCGCGACCGACGCGACCGAAGCCGCGAACGCGGCCGCCGACTTCGGGTTCCCGGTCGTGCTGAAGATCGACTCCCCGGACGTCCCGCATCGCACCGACGCCGACGCGGTCCAAGTCGGTCTCGAGGACGCCGCTGCGGTCCGCGAGGCGTACGAAACCGTCGTCGCGAACGCGCGAGCGCACGCGCCAGACGCGCGTATCGAAGGCGTGCTCGTCCAGCCCCACGACGAGGGCGGCGTGGAGACGCTCGTCGGCGCCACCCGCGACGATGCGTTCGGCCCCGTCGTCACCGTCGGCTCCGGCGGCGTGGCCGTCGAACTCCACGACGACGTGGCCGTTCGCGTCGCGCCGCTCTCGAACGAAGACGCACACGACGCTATCGAATCGACGACGCTCGACGAGCAACTCGGCGGCTACCGCGGTGACCCGTCCCGGGACGCCGGCGCACTCGCCGATCTCGTCGTGCGGGTCGGCCGACTTGCCGCGACGGTCGACGGCGTCGCCGAACTCGACCTGAACCCGGTCGTCGTCCACGAGGACGACGTCTCCGTCGTGGACGCGCTCGTTCGGACGAACTGACCGACGCTTTCGGCCACGTCGAGAGACTGTGGGTCACCGCAGGAGCAGGAAACGTTACGGCGTCAGCGGGGGAGCAGCGTCGCTCGCGTGATCTCCCGAGAGTCCGATTGCTGGAGCGCGTCGTTCACGTCCATGAGATCGAACTCCGCGTCGATGAGGTCCTCGTAGGGATACGCGTCGGTCTGCTCGTCGAGGAACACGAGCGCGCGGTGGAGGTACCACGGATCGTATCGCACCACGGCCGTGATGTCGACGGACTTGCGGGTGAGGAGTCCGGGGTCGAAGTCTGCCATCGCGCCGGGCGTGACGTTCCCCATCTCCAAGTAGCGGCCGCCGTCACGCAGGAGACTTATCCCCTCCGCGAACGCCTCCGGGACGCCCGCGACCTCGACGCCGACGTCGGCGCCGACGCCGTCCGTGAGGTCGTGGACGCGTTCCGCGCGGGCGTCGACCGTGTCGTACTCGCGGAAGTCGACGACGTGGTCGACGCCGAACTCGCGGCCGCGCTCGATGCGGCCGTCGACGCCCTCGATGAGGATCGTCTCCGCACCCTGCTCGTTCGCGTACGCGATCGCGTTCAGACCGAGGCCGCCGCCGCCCTGGACGACGACGCTGTCGCCGTACTCGACGCCGGTCTCGTCGAGGCCGAACATCACCTGCGAGAGCGCGCAGTTCGCGCCGGCCGCGATGCCGGGGTCGAGCCCGTCGGGTATCTTGAAGAAGTACTGGTCCTGGTGGATCACGTAGTGCGTCCCGAACGTCCCGTGGAAGTGCGGCGGTTCCTCCGGTGACCGCGACCAGTACTCGTAGACGTTCTCGCAGAGGTGGAACTGCCCGTTCAGACACGCCGAACACTTCCGGCACGTGAGGTAGTAGACGGGCGCGATGAGGTCGCCCTCTTCGACGGGCTCGCCGGCGTAGTCGGTCTCGACGCCATCGCCGAGGGCGTCGATCCGACAGAGCGCCTCGTGGCCGAGCGACCCCTCCTTGACTTCAGGGTGGTTCCCTCGCCAGATGTGTAGCTCCGACCCGCAGACGTTCGCGCGCTCGACCGTCGTCACGACCTCACCCGGTTCCGGGTCCGGAACTGGGTACTCCCTGAACTCGATGCGCCCCGGTTCTACGAGATACGCGACCGTCCCCATCTCTTTGCTTGGCATAGTCTACCGTGTGACACGGAAGAGGATTATTCTTTGCACTGACGAACCGACGCTACAGGCCTGTTCCTTCGAACGCCGGTTTGCGGGTAACCCGCACGAACGCTTAATGTGGTTGGAATCGACGATGGTATCGAATGCCAGTCGAAATCGACTCCGACGGCGATCCCTTCAGGTCGACCGGCGAACGACCGGAGGCGAGCGTCGTTCGATTCGACGACACCGAACCGAGCACCCGGCACGCGTCGGCCGTCGGCTGTAACTTCGACCACCTCGTGTGGGAGTACGAACTCCCGGCGTCGCGGTGGTTCGACCGCGGCCGTCTCCGCCGGCTCGATCCGGGAGAGTACACCGACTTCCAGTCGCATCGGGCGGACGTCGAGGGACCCGTCGAGCGGGTCGTCCGCGTCGTCTCGGGACGGGGCGTGCTGCGCACTGAACGGCGAGACGAACCGCTCGAGCGGTTCGACCTCGTCACCGTCCCGACGGGCGCGGCCTCCCAGTTCGGGAACACCGGCACCGAGGAGCTGTGGCTCGCGTCGTGGCTGTCCGTGGGTGACGACGACCTCGACGAGGCGTCGACGCTCGAACCAGCGGCACGAACGGGCGCTCGCGAGGAGTACGAGCGCATCATGACCGCACGGACGGCCGAGGGGCTGCAGACCGCACCCGGATACACCGGCGACTACGAGGGCGACCCGGACGAGGGCCGCCCGGAGCCGACGGTCACGCGGTTCGAGGAGTCGATGCCGAAGGTGTTCCACGAGGCCCCCGAGGTCGGTTGCAACGCCGACCGCCCCGATTGGATCACGACGACCGAGGACCTGGAGTGGTTCTCCGACAGCGTCGTCATGCGGATGGAGCCCGGCGCGTACACGAGTCTCCATACGCACTTCGACAACGAGGGCCCGCACGAGGAGATCTACTGGGTGCTCTCGGGCGAGGCGCGCCTCGTGACGGAGTACCGGGACGAACGGATGCGCCAGTTCGACTGCGCCTTGTTCCCGACGAACACCCCGCACTCGATCGGGAACTTCGGGGTGGAAACGCTCTGGATCGGCGCGTGGGGCGCTCGCGGCGGCCGAGAGGGCGAGTTCGAGCTCGACGATCTTGAGGTCTCGGAGCGACCCGGACAGACCGAGGAGTACGAGCGCGTGATGGCTGCCCGAAAGAAACGCGGACTGTCGACGCCCGCGTGGGTGGCGTTCGACTGAGGCGGCTCGCGCGGTCGGTTCTCAGGCGGCGCGGCCCCGTCGCTCAGTCGAGTCTCCCGAAGAACGACTCGATCTCGGCGTTCGCCTGCGCGGGCTTCTCGTGGTGGAGGAAGTGCCCGGCGTCCGGGACGGTGTCGAGCTCGTAGTCGGCGAAGTATTCGCCGAGCCGGTCGGCCCACGCGGAGTCCACGATCGGGTCGAGTTCGCCCCAGAGGATCCGCGTCGGGACCTCGATGCGGTCCATCTCAGGTGCGCCGTCGCGCATCAGGTCCTTTCGCGCGTCGTCGGCGGCGACGTACCAGTTGAATCCACCCTGAAGGTTTCCCTCCTGCATGTAGGTGTCCACCCAGGCCTCGCGGTCCTCGGCGTCGAACGTCGACGGGTCGCCCGCCCAATGGTCGAGGAAATGCCCGATGTACGTTTCGCAGGCCTCACGACTAGATCCGACGAGGTCCGCGGCCCACGGCTGTTGGTTGAACGATTGGTACCAGATCTCGTTGATGTGCTCGGGGTCCCGCCAACGCTCGCCGATGCCCGGGTACGGCGTGTCGAAGAGGAAGAGCCCGCGGAGTACGTCCGGGCGCTGGCGCGCGATCTCCTGACCGACGTACGCGCCGAGGTCGTGGCTCACGAAGCCGAACTCGTCGATGTTCAATTCGGCGGCGAGCGCCAGCACGTCCTCGACGTGCGCGTCGACGCCGTACCCCTCCTCGGCGGGAACGTCGGGGTTCTCGGAGTCGCCGAACCCGCGGAGGTCGGGGGCGATAACGTCGAACGACTCCGCGAGCGCCGGGACGTTCTTCCGCCACGCACGCCAGAACTCCGGCCACCCGTGCACCAGGAACAGCGGGAACCCCGACCCCTCGCGGACGTAGTGCAGTTCGATCCCGTTCGCCTGCGCGTACTCGTGGTTGAACGACATGTTCCTGTTCGAGTACACGACCAGGGGGCGTATAGCTGTGCCCCGCGGCACTCTGCTTCTCAGAAGTGACGAGGCACCCCCTCCAGTCGAACGAGCGGTTCGTTCGAGGTCAGGTGCTCGCGCTAGCGAGTTCGGCGACGCGCTTCATCGCAAGGTCCGGACTGGAGAGCAACGGCACGCTCACGCGCTCGGACAGCGAGGGCTCCAGGTGACTCATCGACGCCTGCGCGAGCACGACGACGTCGACGTCGTCGGCGAGATCCTCGACGGCCGCGGAGACGAGTTCGTCGTGCGTCTCGCGGTCGCCCGCCCGTCGAGCCTCGAACGCGTCGTCCACGAGGACCGTTTCGACCGTCACGTCGCGACCGGCCGCCTCGCCCTTCCGTTCGATAAGCGCTCGGCTCGGACCGAGCGTCGAGGCCGCGGTCGCGACGACCGCGATCCGATCGCCGAGGTCGATGGCGCGCTCGGTCATCGGGTCGTCGATCTTCACGATGGGAACGTCGATGAGCGCCCGCGCAATGTCGACTGCCGGAGACGTGCTTGAACACGTGTCGAGGATGACGTCGGCGCCCCCGCGTTGTGCGAGCGAGAGCTGCGTGCAGATGCGCTCGGTGACGTTCGGCGTGAGCTCGCCCGCGTCGAGCATGTCGTCGAGAACGCTCTCGTCCACGGCGTGGTACCACTCGGCGTCGTCGAGGTGCTCGGCGGCGAGCTCCTCGAACCGCCCCGAGAGGGACGCGACCGTGTGGAAGAGCGCGACGCGAGTCATTTATCCTCGGACGATTCGATGCCGTGAGAGTTCGTCGCGCCCCCGTCGACGACGAGCGTCTCGCCGTTGACGAAGTCCGCGAGCGGACTGGCGAGGTAGAGCACGGCGTTGCCGATGTCCTGGGGTCTGCCGACGCGACCGAGGGGCGTCCGCGCGGCGTACCCCTCGGCCGCGTCCGTCTCGAACATCCCGAGGTCGTCGTGGGTCATGCTCGTCTCGACGACGCCCGGCGAGACGTCGTTCACGCGGATACCGTGCGATCCCAGCGACGCCGCGAGCGCGTACGTCATCAGGCGGAGCGCACCCTTTGACGAGCTGTAGACGACGCCGTTCCCGCGGCCGACGATGCCGGAGATACTCGCGATGTTCACGATGCTCCCCTCGCGGCCCGCGTCGACCATCCGCTCCGCGGCGAGCTGGGACGCGAAGAACGGCCCCTTCACGTTGATGTCCATGATGCGATCGAAGTCGGCCTCGGTCTCGTCGAGGAACTGCGTGTCCTCCGTGATGCCGGCGTTGTTGACGAGGATGCTGACGCCGCCGAGCGCCTCGGCCGCGTCGAACACCTCCTCGAGCTGGTCCATGTTCGTGACGTCGCACTCGACGAACTCGCCGCGCTGGCCGTGCTCGGACTCGACGAGTTCGTGCGTCGGCTCGCCGCCCTCTCTGGGCTCCTCTTGGATGTCCGCGACGACCACGTCCGCGCCGTGCTCGGCGAGGGTAGTGCTGATCGCTCGACCGTTCCCGCTCGCACCACCGGTGACTACCGCTACGTCGTCCGCTAACCAATCAGTCATTGTATCGCTTGGACTACTTGTGTGCTCCTTGTTAACTATTACGTTCATCACGAGGGCTGCGGCGGCGTACCTATATCATCGAGTCGGACGTATCCGGGCGTATGAGATCGACGAGTGTCCGTCGACGGCTCCGAGATTGCATCGGACGCGAAGAGATAGCGTACCTTCCGGGCGTCCACGACGCGCTCAGTGCGAAGCTGGCTGCCGAACACGCCGACGCGGACGGCCTCCAGCACTCGGGGTATGGCACCGCCGCCAGCCTCCTCGGGTACCCCGACCTGAACTTCACGTCGCTGAAGGAGACCGTCGACGTCGTGCGGAACGCGGTGCGGGCGGCAGGCGACACGCCGCTCGTCGCCGACGCCGACACCGGCTACGGTGGCGTCGCGAACGTCTCGCACGCGATAACCGAGATCGAGCAGACCGGCGCGGCGGGCGCGTTCATCGAGGATCAGGCGATGCCCAAGCAGTGCGGGCTCCTCGCGGGGAAGTCGCTCGTCACCGTCGAGGAGATGGTCGGGAAGGTCCGGGCCGCGGTCGACGCGCGAACGGACGACGAGTTCGTCGTCATCGCTCGCACCGACGCGTACGCCGACCACGGCGTCGACGAGGTCGTGCGACGCGGGAACGCGTACGCCGAGGCCGGTGCCGATGTCTTCCTGCTCGGCGAAGTCGCACCGCTCGATGACTTATCGGAGATCGCGGGCCGCGTCGACGTCCCGTTCTACGCGCTCGCGATCGAGACGACCAACGACGCGTTCGAGACGCGCCATCCGATCGACGCGTACGACGAGGCGGGCGTCGCTGTCGTGAGCGACGTCTCCGGGCTACTCCAGGTGTCGGTGACCGCGATGCAGCGCTACCTCGACTCGATGATGCGGACCGGTGACCACGAGATGGACACGATCCCGCTCGACGAGCTCTCCACGTTCCTCGGCGCCGAGGAGTACGCGGCGTTCGAGGCCGACCACACCCCCTGAACGGCTTCGTCGGTTCGTACTCGCGATTCGCTCGACGTCAGCAAACCCTAAGGTCCAGGGCGGTGAGCCTTAGGGTACGACTCCCGCGTGCGGGCGTTCGTCGCTCGACCCATCGAGCGTCGATCGACGGACGATCCCGTCGCCGGGAGTGGCCCAAATCGCTTCGAGGCGGCGTCGAGCGGCGAACCGTCTCCAGCGGACACACCACCAATGTTCAACAAGATCCACCACATCGCGTTCGTCGTCGAGGACATCGAATCGTCAATGACCAGCTTCGAGGAGAACTACGGGATGGAGCTCCTCACGCGCGGGGAGATGACCGCCCAGTACAAGATCCCTCAGGAGATAGACGTCGCGCTCTACCAAGCCGGGGACAACATCGTCGAGCTCATCGAGCCGCTCAGCGAGGAGGGCTGGACGTACGACGTCCTCCGAGAACAGGGCGACGGCTGGTTCCACATCGCGTTCGGCGTCGACGACATCCGCGAGGGGATGGCCGAACTCGAATCCCGCGGCATCCGCATCTGGGATGACGAGCCGTCCCAGGGGTTCGCCTGGAAGGTCGTCACGCTCGAACCCGAGGACACGCTCGTCCCGATGCAGCTCGTCGAGGAGACCGACTGACGTCGGCCACGCCGCGACCGTGCTCGGACTCGGCCGTATCGACAGGTCCGGAACCGGTCGCGTCGACGGGGGAGCGTTGCATCCGGGGAACATTTTATTATTACCGCGCGCGCAGTATGCGAGAGGATGCCAAGAGACATACGTATCGTCGACAGCATGACTCAACCCGACGACGCGACTGGGACCACGGTGATCACGGGCAGTCACGGCGGGATCTCCTCCGGCCGGTACGCCGCCAGCCTCGGCGTGTCGGGCGTCGTCTTCAACGACGCGGGCATCGGGCGCGACGAGGCCGGCATCGAGTCGCTTCCGTACCTCGACGATCTCGGCTGTCCCGCCGCGGTCGTCGACCACGAGACCGCACGCATCGCGGACGGCGTCGACATGGCGCGCAACGGCGAGATCAGTCGCGTGAACGATGTCGCCGCCGACCTCGGTTGCGAGCCCGGCCAGAACGCGCTCGACTGCGCCGCCACGATGCACGACGGCGACGTCGACCCCGTCTCCGGCGACGCCGACACCGACCTGACCGAGGTCGAGCTCGAGGGCGGCGACGTTCCCGTCTGGGCGGTCGACTCTATCGGCCTGATATCGGACCGCCACGAGGGCGCGATCACGATCGCCGGTAGTCACGGCGAGCGCCTGGCCGGCGAGTTCGAGACGTACGTCCCGACCGAGGTCGCTGGAATCACGCTCTACGACGCCGGCGTCGGCAAGGACGACGCCGGCATCGGCCGACTGGCGACGATGAACGACCGCGGAATCCCAGCCGCGGCGGTCGACGTCGACAGCGCGCACATCGGCGACGCCGTCTCCGCGTGGGAGGACGGCGTGCTCAGTCACGTCAACGACCGCGCCGCGAGCCTCGGCGTCGAACCGGGCGACACGCCCAAGGACTTCGCGAAGGCCGTGCGCGAGGACCGCGGGGTCTGACCGTGCCAGACCAACCAGACCGATGATGAACCGATCAAACCGATGACCGAGAGAACCACGCGTGACGACTCCCGGACGGAGGCGACGTACCTGATCGAGACGCCCCAGCCCGTCGAGCGGGTCGCGGAGATGATGGCTGGCGAACAGTCATCCGGGACGTTCGTCGACGTCCCCGGCGAGACCGACGCGCTCCGCGAGCGCCACGCCGCCCGCGTCGAGGCGACGACCGAGCTGGAGGCGGTGCAAGAACCGTCGCTCCCCGGGTCGAAACCCGCAGCTGACACGGACGATGTCTCGTACACGCGTGCGGAGGTCGTCCTCTCGTTCCCGCTCGAGAACACCGGGCCGTCGCTCCCGAACCTCATGACGACGGTCGCCGGGAACCTGTACGAGCTCCGGCCGCTCTCCGGGCTTCGACTCGTCGACCTCGACCTGCCCGACGTGTTCGCGGCCGAGAACCCCGGGCCGCAGTTCGGAATCGAGGGGACGCGCGAACTCGTCGACGTGCACGACCGCCCCATCATCGGGACGATCGTGAAGCCGAACGTCGGTCTCTCGCCCGCGGACACCGCCGAGGTCCTCGAGCCTGTCGTCGACGCGGGCCTGGACTTCATCAAGGACGACGAACTCATCGCGAGCCCACCGTACTCGCGCGTCGAGGAGCGCGTCGAGGCGGTGATGGACGTCATCGACCGCCACGAGGGCGAGACCGGCGACCGCGTCATGTACGCGTGCAACATCACGGGCACCGTCGACGAGATGCTCGAACGCCACGACGCCGTGAAGGAGGCCGGCGGGAACTGCGTGATGGTCAGCCTCCAGAGCGTCGGGCTCGCCGCGGTACAGACACTTCGCCAGGAAGCCGACCTCCCCATCCACGGTCACCGAAACGGGTGGGGCGCGCTCTCGCGATGCCCACGGCTCGGGTTCAGCTACGAGGCGTACCAGCAGTTCTGGCGACTCGCCGGCGTCGATCACCTCCACGTGAGCGGCCTTCGGAACAAGTTCACGGAGTCCGACGAGTCCGTGATCCGGTCGGCCAAGGCCGTCCAGCGCCCCATCGCCTCGCCCGACGACGTCGCGATGCCGGTGTTCTCCTCGGGCCAGTGGGCCGCGCAGGCACCGGGCACGTACGAGGCGCTCGGGAACACGGACCTCATGTACCTCGCCGGCGGCGGCATCCTCGGCCACCCGGACGGCCCCGGCGCGGGCGTCGCACACCTCAAACAGGGCTGGGAGGCCGCGATAAAGGGAATTTCGCTCGAAGAGTACGCGACTGACCACGACGCACTGCGCACCGCACTCGACTACTACGACAGAACATGACTGTAACCGACTCGAAGCCATGACAGACGAGACGACCCGTTCGACCGACGACGACCTCCTGATGGCGTTCTACGGGGACGACTTCACCGGGTCGACGGACGCACTGGAAGGTCTCGCTGACAACGGCGTCCGCGCACTGCTGTTCGTCGACGATCCGCCGACGCCCGCGGACCTAGAGCGGTTCGACGACCTGGACGCGCTCGGCGTCGCCGGTGCGAGTCGGTCGATGAACCCTTCAGAAATGACCGAGGAACTCCGGCCGACGTTCGCGGCGCTCGGCGACCTCGACGTCCCGATCGTCCACTACAAGGTCTGTTCGACGTTCGACTCCGCACCCGGCGTCGGCAGCATCGGTCGCGCCATCGACCTCGGGCAGGCCGAGTACGACGCCCCGGTGGTCCCGGTCTCGCAGGGGACGGAAGTGCCTCACGGTCGCTACGTCGCGTTCTCGAACCTCTTCGCGGTACAGGACGGCGAGACGTACCGGATCGACCGCCACCCGACGATGCGCGACCATCCCATCACTCCGATGCGGGAGAGCGACCTCCGTGATCACCTCGCCGAGCAGACCGACCGCTCTATCGGCCGTGTCGACGTCACGGACCTCGATTCCGTCGCTGCAGCGGACGCGGCGCTCGCGGATGCGAGCGAGGCGCACGAGATCGTCGTCTTCGACGCGCTCGACACCGACCACCTCGGGGTCATCGGGCGCCTGCTCTGGGAACGCGCGCGCGAGGCGTCCGGCCCGCTGTTCATGGTCGGGTCCTCCGGCGTCCAACATCATTCACTGGTGCACGCGTGGGAGGCCGACGGTCTCATCGACCGCGATGACCGACTCTACCGGAAGCGTGGCTCCGTCGACACGCTGCTCGTCGTCGCCGGGAGCGCGTCGTCGACGACGGCCACGCAGATCGATTGGGCGAGCGAGCACGGCTTCCTCGATATCCGTCTCGACACCGAGGCGCTGGTCGACCCGGACGCGGCCGCCGCCGCGCGCTCGACGGCGGTGGAGTCGGCGGTCGATGCCATCGAAAACGGACAGAGCGTCGTTCTCTACTCCGCTCGCGGTCCGGACGACCCGGCCCTGAAGAACACCCGCGAGTACTACGATTCGCTCGACGTCGACGGCACGCTGGAGACGCGGCTCGGACGCGAACAGGGCGCGATACTCCGCGAGGCCTTGGAGCGAACCGGGTTGACGCGGGCGTGCGTCGCCGGCGGCGACACGAGCAGTCACGCGATTCCGCAACTCGACATCCGCGCGCTCGAAGCGATCGCGCCCGTCGGTCCGGGCGCGCCGCTATGCCGCGTGCACGCCGACGAGTCGACGTTCGACGGCCTCGAACTCGCGCTCAAGGGCGGCCAGATCGGGACGCGGAACGAGGAGGCAGACTACTTCGGCGCCGTCCGCGACGGCGGCGTCGCCAGCGACGAGTGACCGCGCGGCGGCCCGCGGTGGCGGCGACCAATGACAACGCCGATACGGACCGCTGACGCCGTCCCTCGGAGGCATCTTCGCGAGGGAACAGTGCCCCGACCCGTGCCTTTAAGAACTGTGGTAGAGAATCGCACGACGTGAGTTAGCGTGAAGACAACATCTATGGTACTGTCCGAACCTGGCCGTCTCGAACCCCAGGAGTTCTCCGTCCCAGAAGCGCCCGAGGGTGCGGTGATCGAGGTAGAAGCGACGTCCGTCTGCGGAACCGATCTCAGCCTCTATAAGGACACGAACGATATGGGGAAACTCCCGATGATACTCGGCCACGAGGTCGCCGGCGTCGTCGTCGACGGTGCCGAAGAGACCCTCGACAAGTGGGGCATCGAGGTCGGCGACCGCGTCTCCCCCGAGCCGTACCTCCCCTGTAACGACTGCGAGGAATGCCTCCAGGGACACTACCATATGTGCTCCGAGAACCGCCTCTACGGAATCACGCTCTCGACCGATGTCGAGCCCGGCGTCTGGGGCGGCTATGGCGAGTACATGTACCTCCACCCGAAGTCGCGAGTCCACGCCGTCAGCGACGACGTCTCTCCGAAGGCCGCGTGTCTGAGTAGCGTCATCGGGAACGGCGTCCGCTGGGTCAGCCGGAAAGGCCAGGTCGACCCCGGCGAGAGCGTCGCCATCGTCGGTCCGGGCGCGCAGGGGCTGGCGTCGACGATCGTCGCGAAGGAGGCCGGCGCCGACCCGCTCGCGGTCATGGGGCTGCCGTCGGACGATGAGAACCTCGAGGTCGCCGCCGAGATCGGCGCGACCCACACGCTCTACAGCGACGACCCCGACGCCGTCGAGCGCGCGAAGGACCTCACGGATGGCTCGGGGTTCGATGTCGTCATCGTCACCGCCCCCGCCGAGCCAGCCGTCAACATGGCCATCGACCTCGTCCGTCCGCGCGGCCGACTCGTGCAGGTCGGCCTCCTCGGGGAGGACGCGACCATTCCGATTGACGACATCGTCGGCGACGAAATAACGCTTCTCGGCGGCCGCGGCCAGGCCGGCGACGTCGAGAAGGCGATGAACGTCCTCGAACGGAACGCCGAGGACGTCGCCCGCATCAACTCGCACACGTTCTCCGTCTCCGAGGCGGAGACGGCGATCAAGCGCCAGCTCCCCGGCGACGAGTTCGACTCCGAGATCGTGCACGCGGTACTCGTCCCGGACGAGACCTAATCCCGATGCGGATCCAGTACGACTCCGACCCGACCCGACCGGTCGAGGAGCGACCGAAGGCCAGCGTCGCGCGGTTCGACGAGACAATCCCGGCGACCCGTCACCGGTCCGATGTCGGGTGCAATTTCGACCACCTCGTCTGGCGGTACGAGTTCCCCGCGTCCCGGTGGTTCGACGGCCTCGAACTATTCAGACTCGATCCGGGCGCTTACACCGACTTTCACACTCACCGGGCGGACGCGGACGTCCCCCTGGAGCAAGTACTTCGCGTATTCTCCGGGCGCGGCGTGCTCCGGACCGAGCGTCGGGACGAGCCCCTCGGGCGCTTCGACCACGTCGCCGTCCCAGCCGGGGCAGTCTACCAACTCGGGAACACGGGCACCGAGCCCCTCTGGATCGGCACCTGGTACTCCACGGGCGACAACGAGGCGTCGGCGGAGTCGACGCTCGAATCCGGGAGCGAGACCAGGGGCCGCGCAGAGTACGAGCAAATTATGGCCACGCGAGCCGAACGCGGCCTCTCGACCGCGCCCGGCGACGACGGCGACGACGGTAATCACGTTGGATCTCCGAACGCAGACCGGCCCGAGCCGGCGGTGGAAGCGTTCACTGACCTCCAGCCCAAGACGCGGTACGAAGCACCGGCGGTCGGCTGCAACGCCGACTGGCTGGCGTGGATGTCGAACTTCGACGAACTCGATCGGATCTCAGACAGCTCCGTGATGAAGCTGGAGCCGGGCGAGTACACGAGCCTGCACACGCACTTCGACAACGAGGGGCCCCACGAGGAGATCTACTGGGTGATGGAAGGCGAGGCGCGACTCGTGACCGAGTACCGCGACGAGCGGATGAGTCGCTTCGACTGCGCTTTTTTCCCCACCGGGAATTCGCACGCCATCGGGAACGTCGGATTGGACACGCTCTGGGTCGGCGCGTGGGGCGCTCGCGGCGGTGTCAAGGGCGAATTCGACCTCTCCGACCTCGAGATATCGGAGCGACCCGGACAGACCGAGGAGTACGAGCGCGTGATGGCAGCCCGGAAGAAGCGCGGACTTCCGCTCCCCCCGAACGTCGAAGTCGACGATCGGTAGCCGATCGTCGCGGCGCGCTGGCGGGACGACCGCCCACGGCTGTACCTGAGAAAGAGATATGGTGCTCTCGGTCGCAGGAAGACCATGTTCGAACCAGAGACAGTCTGGACGTTCGACGTAGCCGATCGCGTCTCGTTCGGTGTCGGGGCGGCCGAGGAACTGGGCGACGAACTCGACGCGTTCGACGCATCGAGCGTGCTGTTCGTCTCGGACGCGGGAGTCGTCGACGCTGGCGTCGTCTCGCATCTGACCACGCGACTCCCCGACGCCATCGACTACGACGTGTACGGCGAAGTCGAACCGGAGCCGGACATCGACGTGTTCCGGGCCCTCCTCGAACACGCCCGTGACGTTCAGCCGGACGTCGTCATCGGCGTGGGCGGCGGAAGTGCGATGGACGCCGCGAAAACCACGGGAGCGCTCCTCGAGGCCGACGACGGACCGCTCGCGTACGTCGCACCGCCGACGGGCGACGGCAAGGCCGTGCCGGCGTCGGGTCGACCGACGATTTGCGTGCCCACGACCGCGGGAACCGGCGCTGAGACGTCGCCGGTTACGGTCATCTCGCTCCCGGCTCAGGACACGAAGGTCGGTATCTCCAGCCGCCACCAGTACCCCGACCTCGCGCTCTTGGACCCGACGCTCACGGTTACGCTCCCACCTCGACAGACGGCCTCCTCAGGTATGGACGCGCTTTCACAGGCTATCGAGGCGTACACCGTCCGCCGGTTCGACCAGAAGCCTCGCGCCGCCGGCCCCGCGGACCGCCCCGACTACGGCGGCCGCACGTCGCTAACGGACTCGTTCGCTCTACAGGCAATCGAACTCATCGCAGAGAACATCCGTCGTGTCGTCGGGAACGGCCAGGATCTCGACGCGCGAGCAAACATGCTCTTCGGGAGCTTCTGCGCCGGCGTGGCGTACACGAACGCGGGCGTAACGGTTAATCACGCGATGGCGATGGCGATCGGCGGCCGACTCCACAGTCCCCACGGCGCGACCGTCGCGACGCTCCTCCCCGCGTCCCTCCGGTACAACGGCGCCGCGGCGCCCGATCGCCACGAACGGGTCGCGGAATTCCTCGGCGTCGACGTCGGGACGAGCGACGCACCGGCTGGCACGCAGGCGGCGGACGCGGTAGCAGCCCTCGCCGCCGACCTAGACCTTCCCGACGGCCTGTCCGCGTTCGGCGCCACCGAAGACGACGTCGAGCAGTTCGCCGAACGGACGCTCCAGCTCGAACGCCTGACCGCAGGGAACCCCCGCAACCTCACGCGAGACGCTGTTGAGACGATGATCGAACGCTCGCTCTGAGGGCCCCTAGCACCGCGACCGCCAGCTCGGGTCCCTGATCTCAATACCCCTGATCTCAATACCCCTGATCTCAGTACCCCTGATCTCAGTACCGCAACCCAGTCGCGTAGTTCGCCGCGAAGGCGCACAGTACCAACGACAGCGGTACCGTTAATAGACCGAACGCGGCGCCCCAGCTGAACGCGTCGGCGACGATCCCGACGCTGACGGAGCCGGAGGCTCCGAGCAGGCCGTACACCGTTCTGACGAGACCGAATCCGACGCCCTGCTCCGCGGTCGAGAGGTTGTCGATGAACCGAGGCAAGACCGCGGATATCCAGCTCATACCGATCCCAACGAGCGTGATACCGGTCGCGATCGCGGCCAGTCCGCTGCCGACGACGAGGGTGGAGAACCCCGCGATCCCGGCGATCATGCATCCAGCGATCAACCGATCGCGTCCGTAGTGATCGGAGAGCCGACCGACGGCGATCTGAACGACGCCGTGAACCAGAAAGTATCCGCCAAAGCCGATGCCGGCGGCGGTCGTCGATAGCCCGTGATGTGCGATCAGGAACGTGGGTAGAAACGAGGCCGTCGACTGCCAGACGAATTCGCTGAGGACCGCGATACAGACGGTGAACGCGATCGGCGGACGTGCGAGCACGTTTCGGATAGTTTCGTACTCGAACAGTTCGCCGATCGACCGGTCCGGTGTTCGAGGCGGGGTCGGCCGCACTTTCCACGCGAAGCCGACGAAAACGACGACTGCGACCACCGCGCCGATCGTGACGCCGATCCGCCAGCCATACCGCACCGCGATCCAGGCAACGACGACCGGGGTGACGAGCCCCGCGACCGGGCCGCCGGTGCTGTGGAGGCCGATCGCGGTCCCGACGTTATCATGGGTCCGCGTCAGAAGCGAGGTGGCAACGCTGTAATGGAGACCGGTCGTCACGCCAAGGAGGAGTATTGCGCCGACGAACACCGCGATATTCGGCGATATCCCGATGGCCAGACTCGCCACCGCAGTGCCGCCGATGGAGACGAGAATGACGGAGCGTTCCCCGAACCGGTCGGCGAACACGCCGCTCGGATACTGCGTGAGAAAGTACGAGGCCCACAACCCGGTGAGGGCGAAGCCGATGACTGTATTCGAAACCTCGAACTCAGCCGTGATCGACGGGACCACCGGACTGATTGCCATCCGCGCCACCATCGTCGCGAAGAACGCAAGGGTACACAACGCGAGGACTGTCTCCCGGTATCGCCAGCGCATCACAGTACCCTCATCTGTAGATGTGCATGAAAAATAGAGACGGAACCAAGCGCGTATTGATATCGGCAGTGCTTGCTGGCGATCGCCCAGTACTGGCATTCGCCGCTGATTTGGCCCTCACCGAAGTCGTAGATCCACCAGGTGGGATCAACTACTCTCCGAGCGATAAACGTGACCACAGGATCATTCCGCACATTCACGATCACTGCTCTTCTCGAGGTGTCACCACAGTGGTCGACAAGATGTCATCACCGATGTTCGGACTACGCGATGTGAAGAATGATCGCAAGGAGATGCACGGTTTACGGATTCTTGAAACGATCACTTTCGGAGGCACTCCAGAGGCGGTCTACGTGAACTGTATCAGATAGAGACTAATCTCCGGGATGTACGCGACGATGAACAGCCCCGTGAGCAGTATGACGTAGTACGGGACCGTCGACCGAAAGACCTCGACCGGATCCACTCTAGCGATGTCAGCCGATAAGTACACCGACAACCCGAGTGGCGGCGTCAGAAGGCCGATCATCAGCCCGTAGACGATGACGACGCCCATGTGGATCGGGTCGTGTCCGACCTCGATGAGAGGCGGTACGACGACCGGCACGATCATCACGAGCGCCGCCAGTGGGTCGAGGATCAACCCGAGCGTGAGAACGAGGATAATAACCATTAACAAGACTACGGGCGGGCTCTCGGAGACGCTGAAAAGCAGATTCGCAAACTGGACGTCGACACGCTCGATCGACAAAATGAACGAGAACAGCCCCGCCGCAGCCAGGATGATGAGAACGGTGCTCGTCGTTTTCGCCGTGTCGACGGCAGCGCTCCAGATGTATCTGATATTCGTGATCCGATACACGACGACGTTGATGAACAAAATATAGAGGACGGTGACCGCGGCCGCTTCGGTCGCGCCGAACAATCCTGAAAGCATCCCCGCTATCAGGACGATCGGCGTCGCGATTGCCGGGAACGCGATGACGAATGAACGGACGATCGTCCGGATCGGGGGCCGGGTCTCGTTAGAGGAGTACCCCTCGCGCCGGCAGATGATGTAGGTCCCGACCATCAGTAGTCCGACGGTAGCGAGCGCCGGCAGCGCCCCCGCGACGAGCAGGTTGAGGACCGACTCCTCTGCGAGGATCCCGTACAGGATGAGCGGAATACTCGGCGGAAACAGCGGACCGACCGTCGCCGAGGCGCTCGTTAGCGCCGCAGAGAATCGCCCTTCGTACCCGTGTTCGTTCATCGTCGTTATCAGTACCTTTCCGACCCCGCCGATATCGGCGAGCGCGGACCCGGAGATACCCGAGAAGATGAGGCTGGTGAGGATGTTCACCTGTGCCAGGCCGCCGGTGAGGTGGCCGACGATGTTGTCGGCGAACTCGAAGATCTTCTCGGTGATATCACCGTGGTTCATCAGCGAGCCGACGTAAATAAAGATCGGTACGGCGAGCAGTGAGAACGAGTCGACCGTCCGCACCATCCGGTTGATCGGGAACTGCGCAGGCTGTCCCGAGAAGACCAGCAGGTAGATCGACGCCGGCAGCCCCAGCGCGATAAACACCGGCACCCGCAACAGGGCGAGCACCAAGAAGGTGAGGACGACGAATACGCCGCCGCTAATCATCGAGAGCCGCCTCTGTCCATGCGTTTTCGATCCCCAGTAGCTCCGCGAACTGTCCCGCATACACAATGGTAAGCATGATGAATCCAAGCAACGGTGCGGCGAAGTACACCGCTGTCGGAACACCGAGACCGCCTACGACAGAGTCGAGTCCATTGAGCGTCGCGAACAGCGCGCTGTAGAGGAACACGAAACAAGCGACGAGGTTCAACCCGCGGAGCGCCCACTCGTGGTACTCGTCGTACGGTTCGGGAAGCCGCTCCACGAAGTAGTCGATCTGGATGTGCCGTCGTTCACGCGCCAGCCCTCCGATGAGCAGGAATATCACCCAGACGCACGTGATCTGGGCCAGCGACAGTAGCCCGGAGACGTATATACCGGCGTTTCTCGTTACGATGATCACGAGGATGATAGCCGAGATGCTCACCACACCGACGGCACCAACATACGCCGGTATCGTGCCCACGAGTCGTTTCAGAGACATCGAGATATATTCGGATATCGGGGTAGTTATTGGTAGTCTCCGCCGTGGATGTCCTCGATCCGGTCGATGAAGTCGGGGAACGTCTCGCGGATGTGCGATCGCGTCGCCGATGCAAACTCCTCGAACTCGATGTCGTCAGCGGTCAGGATCTCCGCGCCCGCATCGCGGAACACCTGTCTGTTCTCCTCGATGTTCGACCGAAGCTGTTCGATCGCCTCGGCCTGAGCCTCGGAGATCGCCTCGTAGAACGCGTTCTGCTGCTCGTCGGTGAACTCACTCCAGGTGTCGTCGTTGATCCAGAACGCCAGTGCCGGGTGCATGTGATCCGTCTCGAGGACGTAGTCCGTGTGCTCTTGAATGCCCGCGCCAACCATGATCTCGTAGGGGTTTTCCTGACCGTCTATCTGCCCAGTCGCGAGGGCCTGTGGGACCTCTCCCCAGTCGAGATCGGTCACCTGCGCGCCCAGGCCGACGACCGTCTCTTCGAAGATGGGGACCGGCACCGCGCGGAGCAGCTTCTCGCTGAGCTCCTCGGGGTTGGTCACCGGCTCGTCGCCGGTGACGGTGACGCGGCGCGTCCCCTGTGGGAACGTCCCGAGCGAACGGAGGCTGGTCTCGTCCGCGATGTCTTCGATGAGGTCGCGTGCGGTCTCCGACTGGTTGGGATCGGTCGCCTCCATCAAGTGCTCGTACGGCCGGTCAGGGTCGTACATATACGGCGCGTCGAAGATCTGGGCCTCCTCGTAGAAGCTCGCAGCGAGCGCGTAAATGTTCACGTAGATGTCGAGCGCCCCGGACTGGACGTTCTCCATCGACTCGATGAGACCACCGAGCTCGTTGTCGGTGTACGCGTCGATGGTGATGTCGCCGCCGGTCTTCTCCTCGACGCGTTCGCCGACCATCGCGGCGGCGTCCCCGTGAACGGTGCCTTCAGCGCCGGCGGCGTTCGCCTCCAGCTGGAAGGTGCCGTCGTCGCCCATACAACCCGCGATCCCTACCGTCCCCAGTGCGGACGTCGCTGCGACGGATTTTAGATACGCTCGGCGCGGAGTTTTTGCAGGTCGACTATCACGGTTTGTCATGGATTGCACAAACAACCATGATAGTATATGTGTTTCCCTTTCTGCAATACGCTCCGCGTTACTGCGGGAAGCTTCGTTTTCAGTGAGGTCTTTAGCAGGAAGAAATTGATTGTCAGAACCGTCCGTGGTTATCTCGCTCTGAGGGCACCGGCTTTGCCGTTATCGCTCGTTGGTCCACTGTTCGGTAACGATAGTCACTGGGACGGGCGAATCGTGGATCAAATCTAGCGTTCTACTTCCGAATATGGCCTTTCCGACCGGTGAGCGCTTACGTGCGGGAAGGACGAGTTGATCTGCATCGTGATCGCGGATCGCCTCGACTATCTGTTCGGTCGCCTCTCCGACTCGCACGTCTTTTGTCACGTCCAGGCCGGCCTCTGTCAGAGCGGAGACAGCCCCCTCGAACGCGTCAGGGATCTCGAAATCCTCGTGGTCGATCGAGACGCGACCCCCGTCGGAGCCGACGATATCGATATCCTTCCGCGAATGCGTGACGACGACAGAGATCTCACCGGGGAGCGATTTGACGAAGTAGATGGCGTCTTCGAGCGCGTGGTCCTGTGTGTTGATTGGTAACACGACGGTGTACATACCGCGGCATTGCGGGGCAACCGTCAAAATACCTCCGCTGCCGTGAACGACAGAAGTGATCGCTCTTCCGCGCGTTTGGAGAAGATGCCCAGATTTATGGTTGCACCCGCATCCAGACCTCGTATGTCCGAGCTACCTGCGGAGACTGACGTGCTCGTCGTCGGCGCCGGTCCCGGCGGCTACGTCTCGGCGATCCGCGCGGCACAACTCGGGTTGTCCGTGACGCTCGTCGACGCGGATAAACCGGGCGGCACCTGTCTCAACTACGGGTGTATCCCGTCGAAGGCCCTTCTTTCGGCGGCCAGTATCGTCCACGAGGCGGGCCATCACGAGTCGATGGGCATCTACGCGGATCCGTACGTGGACTGGGACGAACTGCTCGAGTGGGAATCCGGCGTCGTCGATCAGCTCACCGGCGGCGTCGAGCACCTCTGTGACGCGGCGGGCGTCACGCTGGTCACGGGACGGGCCCAGTTCGTCAACGACACCGAGGCAGACGTCGAACTCCCGGACGGCGACCACCAGCGGATCTCGTTCGAAAAGGTCGTCATCGCCACCGGCAGCCGCCCGATCCGGCTTCCGTCGTTCCCGTTCGAAGAGGACCGCGTGCTCGTCTCGCGAGACGTCTTTTCGCTTGAGAAGATTCAGAACGAACTCCTCGTAGTGGGAGGTGGATACATCGGTCTCGAACTCGCCACACTGTTCGCCAAGCTCGGAACGTCAGTCACCGTTCTCGAGGGCGAAGATAACGTCCTTCCCGGATGGGAAGACGACCTCCGGAGCACGGTCCGCGACCACGTCTCGTCACTGGGCGTCGAGTTCGTTTTCGAGGAGTTCGCAACTGACTGTACGGTAACTCCCGACGCGGTCGAAGTCACGACAACCGACGCGGCGGACCGGGAGACGACCCACGCTGCCGATCGGGTCGTCGTCGCGGTCGGCCGGGAGCCTGTCACCGACACCGCGGGTCTCGATCGGCTCGGCCTCGAGTTCGAGGACAGCCCCTTCATCGAAACGGACGACCAGTGCGGCGCGGTCGGCGCGGACGACCACGTGTTCGCTGTCGGCGACGTTGCCGGCGAACCGATGTTAGCTCACAAAGCGAGCGCAGAGGGAATTGTCGCCGCCGAAACCATCGCCGGTCAGGACGCGTCGATGGCAGACCGCGTCGTCCCCGCAGTCGTCTTTACCGATCCCGAAGTCGGTACGGTCGGCCTGTCGAAGACGGAGGCCGAAGACGCCGGCCACGAAATCGCGGTCGGGCGCATGCCGTTCAGCGCGAGCGGACGGGCGCTGGCTGCGGGCAACACGAAAGGCTACGTTCAGGTCATCGTCGACCAGCCGTCGGGTGAGCTCCTCGGCGGACGCGTCGTCGGGAAACACGCCTCCGAGCTCGTCGGCGAGCTCGCGCTGGCGGTCCAGTCACGCACGACCGCCGACGAGGTGGCGGACACCATTCACGCACACCCGACGCTATCCGAATCCGTGATGGAAGCGTGTGCAGCTGCGGTCGAGAAAGCGATTCACGTCGCGGAGTAGCGCACCCACAGTCACGTTCTCGATACTACACGTCCGCTGATATCGGCGTCTCGCATGCGGGTCGAATATTTAAGAGGCGGTGGTGGCGGTGGATTCCCCGGCGTTATCGGACGCGTCGCACGGCTCGTTCGATGTCGTCCCCGTCAGGGAGAATTTCGTGTTCCAGGTTCGGTGCGAACGGGATCGGCGTGTCCGGGACGCCGACGCGCTGTGGCGGGGCGTCGAGCGAGAAGAACCCATCCTCAACGACGCGCGAGACGACCTCGGCGTGGAACCCGTACGACACGGGGCTCTCGTCGGCGATAACGAGCGTACCCGTCTTGGAGACGCTGTCGAGGATCATCTCGGTGTCGAGCGGATAGAGGCTGCGCGGATCGATCACTTCGACGCTGATGTCGCCGTCGAGTCGGTCCGCAATCGACATCGCTTCGCCGAGCAGCCGCTGGGTCGCGACGACTGTCACATCCTCGCCGGGCCGCTCGATCGAGGCCTCGCCGATGGGAACGGTTACCGAGCTATCGGTCGGTACCTCGCCGCTCCGCTCGTAGATCGTCTTGTTCTCGAAGAACATCACGGGATCTTGCGAACGGATACTCTCCTTGATCAGCCCCTTCGCAGCTGCCGGGGTCGAAGGCGCGACTACCTTGATCCCCGGAAGGTGCGCTACCAGCGTGTGAACCGTCCCCGAGTGTTGAGCCGCGGCGCTGACTCCGCCTCCTTCAGTCGCGCGTAGGACGAGTGGCACTTCGACTTCGCCGCCGAACATGTACTGCGTCTTGGCGGCCTGATTCATGATCTGGTCGAAACAGACCCCGATGAAGTCGGCGAAGCTCAACTCGACGACTGGTCGGGTACCGGTTGCGGCTGTGCCGACCGCAGCGCCGACTTGAGCGGCCTCGCTGATCGGGGTATTGCGGATACGCTGGCCGCCGAAATCCTCGTATAAACCGGCCGTTACCTCGAAAGACTCGCCGCTCTCCTCGTCTTGGCCGTAGAGCATGACGGACTCGTCGGCGTGGAGTTCCTCGCGAAGGCCTTCTCGGATCGCTTCGCGAACGGTCATCGTCTCGGTCGCCACGGTCGTGTCGTTTTCTGCGTTCTCCATCAGTACGCTCCCCAGTTGGGCTCCTCGCGCGCAAGGTGCTCGCGGCGGTGTTCGATCTCCGGTACCGACTCGACGAAGACGTCCTCGTAGGCAGCGTCGAGGTCCGCCGGCTCGGCGTTCCGCGCGAACGCCACTGCGGCCTCCATCTCCGCTTCGACCTCCTCGCGGAGGCCATCGATCTCCGACTGTACGATCTCGTCGTTCTCGAGGAGCTTCTCGGTGAAGTTGTTTATCGGGTCGCGCTCGGAGCGCCACCCCTCGATCTCTTCTTCTGTCCGGTACGGCTGCTGATCGCCCTCGAAGTGACCGCGGTAGCGGTAGGTCTTCGCTTCGATGAGCGTTGGTCCGTCGCCGGAGACCGCTCGATCGCGCGCCTCCGAGACGGTCTCGTAGACGGTTTCGACGCTCTGTCCGTCGATTGTGAAGCCCTCCATGCCGTACGATGCGGCCATGTCAGACAGGTTTTCGATATTGTGCTGTTCTTCGAACAGCATCCCCTCGGAGTACAGATTATTTTCGATCAGAAAGACGACCGGGAGCCCCCACGTCGCCGCGAGGTTGAACGATTCGTGCACCTGCCCCTCGGCGACCGCTCCGTCGCCGATGAACGCCAGCGAGATCCAGCCCTCGTCGTTGTACTGGGACGTGAGCCCGGCACCGACCGCGAGCGAAGCGCTCGCGCCGACAATGGGCTGTGCGCCAAGCATTCCCTCGTCGAGTGCCGCGACGTGCATCGATCCGCCTTTCGCGCGGCAGTAGCCGGCCTCCTTGCCGTACAGCTCGGCGAGCATCCGGTCCGGATCGAGCCCCTTCGCGATGCTGTGTCCGTGAGCGCGGTGGGTGCTCGTGATGTAATCGTCGTCAGTGAGGGCGCCACACGCCCCGACCGCGACGGCCTCCTGGCCCTGGGAGAGGTGGACGAAGCCCGGAATCTCCCCGTCGGCGAACTGGTCTTGTACCGTGTCTTCGAACTCCCTGGCGAGGAGCATCCGTCGTAACGCCTCTTTTCTCCCGTCCACTGTACACGTGTCTACAGGTACCATGATCGGTTATCTAAGTAACACGGTTCCTCATACATATCTATTCGGAATAAGTCACGTTCGCACACCGATGCCGCCCCCGGAGTACCACCCACAGTGTAGATCAGCCGACTGCGCAGAGAGAAATCCGTCTTGGAATCGAGACCGCGGTACGCCTTTACGCCTCGAGTAACGCCGGTGCATCCGCCAACTGGTCCGCGAGTGTGTCGAGCAACCGGGCCGCGTCGGCGCCGTCGACGACACGGTGGTCGAACGAGAGGCTGAAGCCGATCGTTTTCCCGAATTCGATCCCGCGCTCAGTGCGCTTGGGCTCTTCTTTCACGCTGTTGACGCCGAGGATCGCGACCTGCGGCGGGTTGATGATCGGCGTGAACGAGTCGATGCCGAGAACGCCGAGATTCGTGACGGTAAACGTCCCGCCGTTCAGGTCGTCGGCGGTTTGCCGGCCACCCAGAGTCCGGTCGGTCAGCATGCCTCGGGAATGCGCGATCTCTGTGACGCTTTTGTCTTCGACGTTTCGCAAGACGGGTGTGATGAGCCCCATGTCGGTGTCGATCGCGAATCCGATGTTGTGGTCCGCGTACACCGTGTGTACGTCATCCTCGAACGTCGCGTTGAACTCGGGGTGCTCCGTCAGCGTCTCGCTCAGTGCCTTGAACAGGACGTCCGTTATCGAGACCACGTCGTCCGCGGCGCCCGCGGCCTCGAACAGTGACTCTGCGTTTACACGGCGGTCGACGGTAACATGTGGCGCCTCCCAACTCGCGCTGAGGCGACGGGCGACGGTCGCACGGGTCCCCGAGAGCGGCTGTTTCGCCTTGATCGTTCGCCCCGCGGTGTCACTTCCGGCACTTCCTTCCGCGGCTACGGCGCCGGCACTGGCGGGAGCGCCTGCCCCTCCCGCCGCCTCGACATCCGCTTCCCGGACCGATCCGTGGGGACCGCTACCGAAGATAGCGGACAGGGGCACGTTCAGTTCGGACGCGCGTCTCCGGGCGCGCGGCGTGACGAGTTCCGGCTCCTTGCCGGTTCCGATGAATGGTGTAGTTTCGGCGGAGTGACCGTTGGAGGGAGGCCGTTCGCCGCGTTTTGCGCGTTCGATATCCGCGACGGTTATCGCGCCTTTCTGTCCCGTTCCGCGTATCGAGGTCACGTCGATCGCTTCAGCCGTCGCACGCGCTCGCGCCTTCGGGGTCATCCGGGCGTCCTCTACTGCCGTGCCTTCAGCGGATGGAGTCGATTCAGTCGACGGCTCCGTCTCGGTCTCCAGGTTCGCCTCTGCTTCCTCCGTAGACGTGACCACGGTCTCCGACTCCTCCGCCGCTTTCTCCAGCAAGTCCGAGACGTCCGAGTCGGCAGCCGAAACGATTCCCATCGGCGTGCCCGGTTCGACCTCGGCTCCCTCTTCGAGTAGCTTGTGTCGAAATATTCCAGTCTCCCGCGCCGCGACCTCGGCGACCGACTTTTCCGATTCGATCTCCGCGAGGACGTCCCCTTCTTCGACATCGTCCCCCTCCTCCGGGAACCACTCGAGAAGCGTCCCCCTCTGCATCTCTACACCCAGTTTTGGCATGCGGACGATATACGCCATTCTTGAATCCACTTCGTGGGTTCTCACAAAAGGTCTATGCATGTGCGTTTGGCGGTATTCAGAATAAATAGAAAGGAGACAAATATAGGTTAAAAAAAGGGTGGTACGTTTTCAAGAAATTAATGCCGAAAACGACTGCCTCAGGGGCTGTTTAGACGAGATCAACGTAGCGTTTGTGGAACGAGAAGTAATACCGGAACGCTTGATGAAGTTCAGCATCCCGCTCTATTCGCTCAATTATCGATTTTACATACTGTTTTGTGTATTGACTATTTGGCGTTCATCGGTCCGATCTACCGGTCATAACTGAGCTCACAATTTGACTATTTCTTATTTGATTCACAGAGAGAATTCACGAACGGGTATATCGTATGCTACCGAGAGGGCCGTTTTGGTTTCACACGTATATGCCAATTCACAGCATTATTATTCATAGATGTTTTAAAGTATCACACATCATATTAATGATAACGAAATAAGACGCTGCCAGCTCGCAAAAATCACGCAGGAAATATTATACTTCCTTTATAATCTCACAAAATTAGTTATTAAACTTTTCAAGTAATAATTTGATTGTTTTATGAAATTGGAATGCAAGTGAGTCTCCTATATGTCTGTGGGTCGTTAGAGATAATGACATTAAACATATGCTTCTGCATACATACGTTATCTTCGATATTATTCTTTGTTACTCTCTGTTACTCATTATCATTCGTGCCAAACACGCCCTCGCTCGCCAATGCGTCTATCTCCGCGTCGGAGTACCCGAGCTCCCCGAACACTTCGCGGTTGTGCTCGCCCAGCAGCGGCGGCGCTCGGTCGAACCCGCTCGTCGCGTTCTCGTACCGCAACGGGTGTTCGATCACCGGCACCGTCCCGAGTTCCGGGTGCTCGATCTCCGTCACCGTCCCCCGAGCCTCGATCTGCGGGTTCGAGAGCGCCTCCTCCACCTCGTACACCGGGCCAGCGGGGACGCCCGCCTCTTCCGCGATGATCTCGATCCACTCGTCGGTCGTGTGCTCGGCGAGCGTCGCCTCGATCTCCGCTTCCAACTCGTCGAGGTGGTCGACTCGGTCGGCGTTCACCTCGAATCGGTCGTCTTCGGGCAGGTCCGGCCGGTCGAGCGCCTCGCACAGCTCGCCCCACAGCTTCTCGTTGAGGATACAGACGTTGATGAACCCGTCTTTCGTCTCGAACGTCTGGTACGGCGCGAGCACCGGGTCCTTCGTCCCCATTCGTTTGGTCTCTTCTCCAGCGAACGTCATCCCCGCCTGCTTGGTGAGCCACGGGAGCGTCGCCTCCAACATGCCCAAATCGATGTACTCGCCCTCGCCCGTCTGCTCCCGGCGGTACAGCGCGGTCATGGTCCCGAACGCGGCCCACATCGCCGTGATGAGGTCCGTCATCGGCAGCCCGACTTTGACGGGTTGGCGACCTTCCTCGCCGGTAACGCTCATGATCCCGCTCATGCCCTGGATGAGCAGGTCGTACCCGGAGCGCTCGCGCCACGGGCCGGTCTGGCCGAACGCGGAGATGGCGAGGTAGATCAGGTCGTCGTTGTGCTCGGCGAGCGTTTCGTGGTTGACGTCGAGCCGCTCGGCGGTCCCCGGCCGGAAGTTCTGGACGAACACGTCGGCCTCCTCGACGAGTTCGTACAGCGCCTCCTTAGCGCGGTCGTTTTTCAAGTCGAGTTCGAGGCTCCGCTTGCCGTAGTTGAGCGTCCAGTAGTAGGGGGATTCGCCCTTGATAAAGGGGGGGCCGGAGTGACGGACGGCGTCGCCGTAGCCGGGCTGTTCGACCTTGATGACTTCGGCGCCCTGATTGGCGAGCATCGCCGAGCAGAAGCCGCCGGTGACGAACGTCGAGAGGTCGACGACTTTGATCCCCTCCAGAATCTTCGTCTGCTCGGTCATCGCCGTCGCTCGTCGTGGTACGTCTCAGTTGATTGCGTGCTCATCAGTGAACGATGGTTGGAGTGACCAGTGGTAATACTACCGGCTGTGAGACTCCCGAATCGCATCGGTCGGGACGACCTTGAGCCCGTAACGGACCACGCCCTCACGCTCGTAGATCCGCCGCGGGACCGTCCGAACCCGGTCGCCGACCGCGGGAACGTCGACATCCGCAATCACGGACACGGGGAGTGACACCGAACCCGTCTCAGGAGCGTCGAACCCGACGACGGCAACGCCGAACGACCCGGCTCGCTGACCGAAGACGGCGAACTCCGGCGGAGCCCCGGCAGCACCGACGGTCGTAACCGCTTCTACGGTTCCCGTTCCGGGGAGTTGGACACTGTCGTAGCCAGCCAGCGACCCACAACTGACGCACGCGCCTTCTGGCGGGAATCTCAGTGCACTGCAATCGGAACAGCGACCGGCCACGAGCCGGTGTCGCTGCGGGAGCGTCCGACGCCACGACGGGACGCTCACGTTCGCACCACCGCCGGCGGGTGCGTCGCCCGTTACGAAGCCTCGTCGTCTCGCGTACGCGGCGTAGGTGAGGTCGGTCACGGGATCGATGGCGGCATCGACGGAGACGGTGCCGTCTCTCGAGAGGTGGACTGCCGTAGCTCCGGACCCGCCGCCGTATCCGACGATGAGAGGGCGTCTCGCACCGTCTGCAAGCGCGTCAGCGAGGCCAAGAAGCGGTCCTGCGACCCCGGTGTCTCCGGTCCGGTCGACAACCGTACCGGCCGCGATCCGCTCGACGTCGAGTCCGGGAGCCCCACCGGCGACGCGGTATGGGAGTTTCCCGTCGGGTGCCGTGAGCGCGACCGCGTCCGGATCGGCTTCAGTCGGTTCGCTATCGCCCGGTAGCCCGTCGGCAATTGCGCTCGCGACGCAGGTCCGATAGGCGTCGCGCTCGTACGCCGCGGCTCCGAGCGATTCCGTCTGCGTCCGGCCGTGACGGCGGAATCGGGTACCCGGATATGGGTCGGCGTGTTCGCCCGTCGCGATCGCTCGGAGCGGCCCGCCGTCGACGATGAGCGCCGCGCCGGCGCCCGCACCGGCCGCGGCCTCCGTGTCGCTTTCGGGCGATCCGTTCGGACAATCGGCAGCCACGACGAGCGCCGGCGTCGGAACGTCACCCGCGAGCGCGTCGGCCAGCGCGGCGACCCCCGCCCGGGTGCTTCGCCCGTGCTCACGCGTCCGAGCGCTCGCAGGCGTTCCGAGCAAGCTCGCGAGTCGCACGACTGCCTCATCCTCCTCCGACGGGGGCGTCGTCGTCGCAAAGGCGAGTGAGGCGATCTCGCTCGGATCGACGGCCGCTGCGTCGAGTGCGCGCCGTCCCGCCTCGGCCGCCAGCGTGAGGCTGTCCTCGTCTGCGTCGGGAACCGCAGTTCGGTCGACTCCCGGGGCGGCACCGGTCTCCCACGCCTCGCGGTACGCCTCTGCGGGGAGAGCGAGGCGCGGGACGTACCCGCCAACCGCGGCGATTCCGGATCGCTCCGAGGACGGCTCGCTCTCCGTCATCGGTCCGCCTCCAAGACGTGGACGACGGCGGCACCGCCGGATCCGCCGACGTTGTGCGTGAGCGCTCGACCGACGTCGGCGACTTGCCGATCGCCGGCACGACCGGTCAGCTGGTCGAACGCTTCGACGACCTGTCCGACGCCGGTGGCCCCGATCGGGTGTCCCTTCGATTTGAGCCCGCCCGAGGTGTTCACCGGACGATCCCCGTCGCGGTCGGTGACGCCCCGCTCGATGAGGTCGGGTGCTGCTCCCGGGGCGCAGAATCCGAGGTCCTCGTACGCGAGCAGTTCGGCGATCGCGAAGCAGTCGTGGACTTCCGCGAGGTCGATCTGATCGGGCCCGATATCGGCCGCCTCGTACGCCGCCTCGGCGGCCGTCCGCGAGGCCGGAATCGAGGTGTACGTGTCGCGTTCGAACAGCCCGACTCGATCGGAGGCGGCCCCGACGCCTGCGACCCGAACAGCGTCGTCAAACTCCGCCGCTGCCGTTTCACTGGCGACGAGCACGACCGCGGCTCCGTCGGAGGTCGGGCAGCAGTGGTAGAGGTTCAGCGGGTCGGCGACGGTGGGAGCGTCCCGAGCGTCCGCGAGCGTGCACTCGAATCCGAGATGCGCCTTCGGGTTACGGGCACCGTTGGCGTGGTTCTTGACGGCGACGCGCGCCATCGCCTCGGGGTCTGCGTCGTACGCGTCGAAGTACGCCGACGCCATCTGGGCGTACACGCCCGCGAACGTCGTCCCTGAGAGTCGCTCCCACGCGGTCTCACCGCTGACGCCGAGCCACCACTTCGTCGTGTCGGCGCTCGTGTCGGTCATGACCTCGACACCACCGGCGAGCACGAGATCCGCCATTCCGCTCTTGACGGCCTGTACCGCGGATCTGACGGCGAACCCGCCAGCGCCACATGCGTTCTCGACGCGCGTACAGGGGACTCCGTCGAGCCCGACGTGTTCCGTGACCGCCGGTCCCGACAGCCCGATCTGTCGACCGCCGACGCCGAGCGTTCCGACGACCGCCTCGTCGACGCGGTCCGAGAGCGTTGACGGGACGAGGCCAGCGCTCTCGGCCGCCTGCGTGTACGCGGTCTCGAAAAGCGATCGGTAGCTCTCGTCGGGGAAGGAGCCGAACGCCGACTGGCCCGCTCCGACGACATACGCGTCCATGACGTGTGTGATACGGCCGCCGAGAGATATATCCATGGGTCCGGGCGAGACGCGACGGTTCGGCTCGCACCGCCGCTGTGTCGGACACTCGCTTCGGTTCAGACCGCTATTCGTCGACCGGTAGATCGAACGAAAGTCGCATACGCTCAATCCCGCCGGTGTACGAAGCCTTTTGCTGTCGAGCGGTGTGTGTGAACTATGCACGTAACCGTACTCGGTGCGGGGACGATGGGTCGCGGGATCGCTCACGTCGCCGCGTTCGCCGGACACGAGGTCTCGCTCAGAGACGTCGAGGACGGCCTCGTCAGCGACGGAATTGCGGGGATTGCGGACGCGCTCGACGAGGGTGTCGAGCGGGACGTATTCACTCGGGAGGCGGCCGACGCCGCGCTCAACCGGATCGCGGGCACGACCGATCTCGAACGCGCCGCCGCCGGCGCTGACGTGCTCGTTGAGGCGGTCCCCGAAGACCTCGAACTCAAGCGTCGGGTACTCGGTGATGCCGAGGCATTTCTCACCGACGACGCGCTGATCGCCTCCAACACCTCGTCGATCCCCGTGACGGCGATCGCGAGCGCGCTCGACGCTCCCGAGCGCTTCTGCGGCCTCCACTTTTTCAATCCCGTCCACCGTATGGCGCTCGTCGAGGTCGTAGTGGGCGAGCGGACGGGAGAACAGACCCGCGAGCGCGCCGTCAGTTTCGTCGAGGGGATCGGCAAAGAGGCCGTCGTCGTCCGCGACGCTCCGGGGTTCGCCTCCTCGCGGCTCGGTGTCGCGCTCGGGGCCGAAGCGATCCGGATGGTCGAGTCGGGCGTCGCAGCGCCCGCCGAGATCGACCGCGCGATGACGCTCGGCTACAATCACCCGGTGGGGCCGCTGGAACTCACCGATATCGTCGGTCTAGACGTCCGTCTCGATATCTTGGAGACGCTGCGCACGGAACTCGGGGAGCGGTTCCGACCGCCTCAACTCCTGCGCCGGAAGGTCCGCGCCGGAAAGCTCGGTCGGAAGGCCGGAGAGGGGTTCTACCGCTGGGAGGGCGGCGAAATAGTCGATGCAGCGGACGCCGAGAGCGATAGTTCGGGGAGCATAGAACGATGAGCGGCGACGATCCTGTGGCCGACGATGACCCGACGACCGACGATAACCCCGTGACCGACGATGACCCGACGACCGACGACGACTCCGCAGCCGACGCGTTCGATCCCATCGCCGGCGACCGACGAGACGTCGTTGCGGTCGCGGCCGACTGCGATCACGTCTCCGTCGCCGTCGACGAGCCCGACGAGGGCGTGGCGACGGTGACGCTCAGCAGACCGGACGCCCGCAACGCGCTCGACGCCCGGCTCCGCCGCGAGCTGACGGCCGTCTGCACCGCGCTCGATGACCCCGATCGCGACGCGGGCGTCCGAGTGGTCGTCCTCACCGGCGACGCTGCCGGAAAGGCGTTCGTCGCGGGCGCGGACGTGACGGAGCTCCGCGACCGGGACGCGCTCGAACAGCGGCGCGTCAGCGAGCGACCGCGCGTGTACGAGACCGTCGCGGCCCTCAGGCAACCCGTTATCGCGCGAGTCAACGGACACGCGCTCGGCGGCGGGTGTGAGCTCGCGTTGGCGTGTGACGTCCGGATCGCTCACGAGCGAGCGCGGCTCGGCCAGCCGGAGATCGGGCTCGGTATCATGCCCGGCGGCGGCGCCACTCAGCGCCTCCCCCGGCTCATCGGCGAGGGCGAGGCGATGAAGCTCGCGCTCACCGGAGAGCTGATCGACGCCGCGACGGCCGCCGAGAAGGGGCTGGTCGAGGAGGCCCTCCCTGACGACGCGTTCGATGACCGGATCGCGGAGCTCGCGGGAGCGATGGCGGCGAAGAGCCCGACCGCGCTCTTCCGCACGAAGGAGGCCGTCCGCGCGAGCGCCCGGCTTCCGCTCGACCAAGGCATCGACTACGAGGCCGAGCTGTTCGTCGGGCTGTTCGACACGGCGGACAAAGCCGAAGGGATCGCGGCGTTCCTCGAGGGTCGCGAGCCCGAGTGGTCCGGCGAGTGACCCCCTGCGACTCGGGACCAGAGATGTTTCGAGTCCGAAACGTGTCGCCTCGACAGTCACACCTCACTTTCCAGGGAAGTTCACGTACCGGTCGATCTTCGCGCTCGCGTCGGTGGTGACCGAACTGCCGTGATACACTAACCCGACGTCGAACTCGTAGTCGAGGAGGCGTTCGAGGCTCTCTTCGGCCTGGTTGAGATCCGTCGAGTAGACCGCAGGCGGGAGGTGGAACCGTCCGGCTTCGAGTCCGCGCTGATCGGCTCCCGAGAGAGCGTCGCCGAGGACGGCGACGCCGCGCTCCTCGTCGATCAGGCTGTGGTGTTCCGGCTCGTGCCCGGGCGTGTGCACCGCGACGAACCGACCAATTCGATCGCCGTCTCCGTACCGTTCGTCCGGCTCGCGCTCGGTGTTCGCTTCGAGCTGATCGGGTACCCACGATTCGACGTCATACCGCTCGACGACGCCGTCGAACCCGCCGAGATGGTCGCCGTCGCCGTGCGTGATCACGAGCCGCTCCGGCTCGACGCCGACCGCTTCGATCCCCGCGAACAACGCGTCCGTCGTGGACGCGAGCCCGGTATCGAACAGCGTCGGAGTCCCGTCGACGAACAGGAACGCCCGGTATCGTTTCCCTCCCGGCTCGTCGAGGCACGTGATGTCGTACACACCGTCCGTGATCTCTGTTGGCATTGTACGTACACCTACGACAGCTATCACAATAGTCGTACCGCCCGCCCACAACGCGATCCCGTATCGTGACAGGGGTCGTGACGGGGACGGCGGTCACCGTTCACGACCGCGGCTCAGGCGTCGAGTACGGCGCCGAGCACGTCGTCCGGAACGACGCCTCGGGTCGTCCATCCCCGGACGTCGTAGTACTCGTCAAGGGCAGCGTCGAACCCCGGCAAGTCGTACGGCAGCGCGTCGTCCGCGCGGTCGAACCCTCGTCGGTTGTTGAAGGCGCGTTCGAGCGTAACGACGCGCTCGCCGATCTCCAACAGCTCGTCGTAGTCGACGTCGAACAGCGACGCGTACCGCTCCTCGGTCATGAACGAGCGGGAGAACTTACAGATGACCGCGGAGTCGTTCACCGCCTTGAGATCTTCGAGCGTCGCGACGATAGGGGCCTTGCCGTCGAGTCCCTCGGGATCGACTTCCCCGTCGTACTCGAGGTTGTGGATCTTCGAGTACATGTGGTCGGCGCCGCGGTTCGCCGTCGCGTACCCTAATCCGCGGCCGTGAAGCACTCGACCGTCGTGACCCGGAAACTCGAGTCCCTTGCTCGTCCAGTTTTCCACGCCCAGCTCCTCGTGAATCCGATCTACCCCCTCCGCGAGCAGGTCGCCGACCTCGTCCTCGCGGTGGGCGATGCGTTCGACGAGGTCGTGGATCAGTTCGACGTCCCCGAAGCGGTCCTCGGCGGCGAGGTACGCCCCCACGGTGACACCGGCGCTTATCGTATCGAGGCCGTAGCGGTCACAGAGCTCGTTCGATTGCATCACGTCGACGATGTCGTCGACGAGCAGGTTGCTCCCGAACGAGAACACGGTCTCGTACTCGGGGCCCTCCGTCTCGACGCCCCGCGACTCGTCTCGCGTCGGGAGCTTGCAGGCGAACGCGCACATCGAGCAGGTCCCGCGCTTGTACTTTTTCGATTCGACGGCCGCGCCGTTGATCCCCTCGACGCCCTCGTCGAAGTCCATCCGCTCGAAGTACTTCGTGGGCAGCGAGAACAGCTCGTTTTTGACGTCGACGCCGCTCGTCGTCCCCTGCCGTTTCATCATGCTGTCACTCGTGGCGGCGTCGCCGTGGATCTCCGAGGCGGTCTCTTCGTTGAGCCCCGAGACGGCGAGCTCGGCGTCCCCGTCGAACGATATCGTCTTTACCCGCTTTGCACCCAGCACGGCACCGAGCCCCCCGCGACCGAACGCGCGCGAGTTCGAGGTCATCAGACAGGCGTACCGAACGAGGTTCTCGCCAGCGGGGCCGACCGTGACGAGGTGCTCACCGCCGAGTCCGTGCCGCTCGTCCATGACGGCGGACGTTTCCGGCACCGTCGCGCCAGCGAGCTCCGGGACCGCCTCGAACTCGACGCCGTCGTCGGTAACGTGGATCGCGAGGAGCTCGTCGCTTTCCCCAACTATCTCCACGCAGGGCGCTCCGGTTGCCGAGAAATGTCGAGAGAGAAACCCGCCGGCGTTCGCAGAGAGCAGCCCGTTCGTGAGCGGAGAGAGGCCCGTCGCGTTCATCCTACCGGTGAAGCTCATCTGCGAGGTCTGGAACGGGCCGGTCGAGAGGTACACCCGATTTTCCGGTCCGAGGGGGTCGGCGTCGAACGGGATGCGGTCGTACGCGAGCCGAGTCGCCACGCCGCGACCGCCGATGTATGCCGAGAGCAGGTCGTCGATCGACGTTCGCGTCGCCGTTCGCTCGCTCACGTCCACCGTGAGGAGATCGCCTTTTGTGGTTAGCATACCACGCTCTACGCCGGTCACGGTATAAGAGTTGATCCCGTTTGCACGCTCGTTAACTATCACGGATGATCAACTTATATTCGTATATCCGGAATGTTATATACCAACTGAATCCGAAGACGGCGATCTGGTGGTGTGATTCACTCTGTCCGCAGAGGCATTACATTCATACGGACGTAATAGAAAGACGGATCCGCACCTCATCGAACGCGCATATCCCCTCCGAAACCGCTCGATGCGAATCGTATTCGTATATACGGAATATTATATAGTGCGTTTCGGACTGCGCCTGCCGGTCGTGCGTCCGAGAACAGTGGGTGAATCAGCGGACGGGCGGCGAGGCGGACGGCATCCGCGCGAGTGGACTCGATTCCGGCAGCGTACGGCGGCGAGAGGTATCTGTACTGGGAGAGGCGGTGGTCCGTCGCGTATGTGTCTGGATTTATAGTGAATATTATATACCGTCGTCGCCTCCGCTTCGAGTATGAGCCGCCCACGCAAAACGGACACGTTGTCGACGGTCCACCGGGCGTTCGCCGTCATCGAGGCCCTCAGGGAGCTTGAGGGCGCGCGGGTCACAGAGCTCGCCGATCACCTCGATTTGGCACCGAGCACGACGCACAAGTACCTCGCCACGTTGGAGGCGGAACGCTGCGTCGTCAAGGAGGGCGACGAGTACCACGTCGGGATGGAGTTTCTCGACATCGGGACGTACGCCAAGTACCGGAAGAAAGGCTACCGACTCTGTGCTCGAAAGGTCACCGAGATCGCCGAGGCGACGGGCGAACGGGCCCAGTTCGTCATCGAAGAGCACGGACTCGGGATCTACCTGCACACGGAGGCGTCCGACGAGAACGCCGTGATGATCGACCGGCGTGACGGCGTCCATCGGCACCTCCACTCGACGGCGGCGGGGAAAGCGATCCTCGCGGAGTTGCCGACCGCTCGCGTCGACGAAGTCATCGCGGAGCACGGACTGCCCGCGGAGACGGACAGGACGATCGTCGGCCGGGAATCGCTAGACGCCGAACTCGACCGCATCCACGAGGCCGGCGTCTCGTACAACGACGAGGAATCGGTCGAGGGGCTCCGAGCCGTGGGCGTCCCCGTCTTTCGCCCGGACGGCGTGATCCTCGGCGCGTTCAGTGTGTCGGGACCGAGCAACCGGCTCAAGGACGACCGATTCCGCGAGGAGCTCCCGAACCTGCTCCTCGGTCACGCCAACGAGATCGAGCTCAATCTGCGGTACGCCTGATCGTCTCCTGTTCGCCCCCCGTCTCCTGTTCGTCTCCCATCTCCGGTACGCCTCTATCTCCCGCATGTCCGAGCCGTCCCGTCGGCCGCGTAGTTTTAAGCGCTCGTGGAGCCGACCCTCTCGTATGCGAGACGCCATTCAACGGGTCACCGGTACAGACGTGCGGGAGCTCGGTGAGAAGTGGGGGATCGATGTCTCCCCAGGAGAGGCCGACGCGATGGCTGACCGGGTGAACGATCGGCTCGCGGACGACCTCGACGCGGTGTACGATGTGCCCGTTTCGACTGGCGCGTCGGACCCCGGAGAGCGATCGTGGTCCGAAGGGACCGACCGGTACAACGCGATTCGCGTCGACTGTCACGTACCGCCGACCACCGACTCCGGTGACCTCCTCGACGGGGTCACCGTCGGGCTCAAGGATCTTATCGCCGTCGCGGGCGTGCCGATGCGCTGCGGTTCGGCCGTCATGGAAGGGTTCGTGCCGTCAAGGGACGCGACGGTCACGAACCGGCTTCGTCGGGCGGGCGCGACCGTCGCCGCGAAAACGACGATGGACGAGTTCGCGGGGGGCGGTCGAGGCCGGACCGCTCGCGGGCTCGTTCGCAACCCGCTCGACGAAGACCGGATCGCGGGCGGCTCCTCCGGCGGAAGCGGGGCCGCCGTCGCGGGCGGACTCGTCGACGTCGCGCTCGGCACCGATACCGGCGGCTCGACCCGGAAGCCGGCGGCCTTCTGCGGCGTCGTCGGTCTCAAGCCCACGTACGGACTCGTCCCCCTCTCGGGGGTGATCGAGAACACGTACGCGCTCGATCACGTCGGCCCGATCGCGCGGAGCGTCGACGACGCCGCCCGCGTCCTTGAAGCGCTCGCTGGTCCCGACGCCGCAGACCCCGCGAGCGCCGCCACGGCCGGTGAGGAGGGATACCAGGTCGGCGGCTACGTGGACGCCGCCGCGTCGCCGCCACCGATCGCTGATCTCCGGGTCGGGGTCGCGACGCAGGGGATGACGGACGATATCGAGGGGGCTGTCGCGAATCGCCACCGAGCCGCCGTCGACGCGATCGAGGACGCGGGCGCGACGCTCGTGGAGATCGAGATACCCTACCTCGACGAGACCAAACACCTCAAGAACGCGATCAGCTACACGGAACTCGCCGCGTTCTGGCGCGACGGCGGCGCACCGATCCGCCGCGGTGGGTCGGTCGATCCGGGTGATAGAGCGGGGTTTCAGCGGCGAGCGCGCGCGGCGTCCGGAGAGCTCAACGCGTTCTATCGGAGCAGGATGCTCGCGGGCGCGCACCTCGCCGACGCGCACGGCGCGCGCCACTACGTCCGTGCTCGCGCCGCCCAAGCGACCGTTCGAGACGCGCTCGCGGGCGCGCTTGACGGTGTCGACGTGCTCGTCACCCCGACGGTTCCCGCGCTCGCGCCGACCATCGAGGCCGTTACCGATCCCGACTTCGATTACGACGGCCTAGAGAGCGCGTTCGGGTACGGTCGATACACGAAGATCGCCAACGTGACCGGGGTCCCCGCACTGACGGTGCCGAACCGCATCGAGGACGGACCGGCCGTCGGCCTGCAGCTGTTCGCACCGCGGTTCGACGAGGCGACGTTACTCGCCGCCGGCTCGCGGCTCGCCGACGTCGTCGACGGAGAGTAGCCGGGAGCGACGATCGGAGGTACTGCTCACCGAGACAGAAGCGGGACCGCGAGGAGGAAACGGGACCGGTAGAAGCCGTCGAGCGTCTCAGAGGGCCGCCGTCAGGTCGCTCGCGTCGTAGTCTTCGAGGTTCTTCACGATCTCGATGATCTCGTTGCGGCGCTCCTCGCCGTACACGTCCTTGGAGATGCCGTGGAACTTCTCCTCTAATCGTTCCCACGACATGGGGGTGTGGGGGTGGCCCTCGAAGGACGTCTTCTCGATGCGATGTTCGCTGTCGTCTGCCGTTGTCACGGTGATGTTGTACGGCTGTTTACCGGTGTCGAACAGCTCGCTGAGTTCCGGGTCCTCTTCAATGGTGACCGTCTGCATGAGCGCCTGCACGTCGTCGCTCACGATCCGGTCAGGTTCGTACTGCTCTTTCATCAACTGGCCGTCGAGAGCCGCCGCCGCCAGCGTGTACGGGATGCTGTGGTCCGCCTGCTCGCGGTTCTTCGGCAGGTGGCGGTCCCCCTCGCCGCCGCCCATCACGTGTTTCGCGCTCTCGTAGGTCTCCAAGTGGATGCGCTCGATCGCGTCGACGTCGATGTCGTCGCGCTCGATCACTTCGAGCAGCCCCTCGATGGCGGTCTGCGCGTGCGTCCCCGCCATGTACTTTTTCATCATCACCTGCGTGACGCGCTCGCCGGGCGTGAACTCCACTTGGAAGTCTCGCCCCTGCACGATCTCTTTCCATCCCTTCTGCCCCTCGAACGCGTCGGTCGGCCCCTCCATCCCGTTCTTCGCCAACATCGCGGTGTACACCGCATTACGGGCGAGGTTGGCCGAGGCTATCCCCTTCCACATGGAAATCTCTCCCGTACGCGTCACGCGGAGCGGGTTCGACGCCGCCGTGGCGATCCCGATCGCGTTACGGATCTGCTCGTAGTCGAGTCCGAGAAGCTTGCTCGCGGCCGCAGCCGAGCCGAACGTCACCTGGATGTGGTCCCAGCCGATGTCTCGTCCGGGAGCCTTCGCCGCCATCTCGCCGTGCGCCTCGTAGGCGAGCGCGACGCCCGTGATGAGGTCCTCGCCCGACCTGTCGGCGTACTCCGCGGTCGCGACCGCCGCCCCGACGTTATCGCTCGGGTGCGGCGTCTCGCCGGGAAGGAGGATCGCGTCCATGTAGTCGAGGTACCGGATCAACGACGTGTTGAGCATCGTCGCCTCGGGCGGCGACGCCGATTCGGCTCCGTCGGCACCCCAGACACTGCAGGCGCCGCCCTCTGGATCGAGCTCGGAGACCGTCTCGCGGACGATCTCGACCGGCTCCGCGCCGACCGAGCCGAGCGCGATACCGAGCGAGTCGAGGATCCGCTTTTTCGTTCCATCGACGACCTCCGCCGAGAGGTCGTCGTACGTCGTTCCCGTGATGAACTCCGCGAAGTCGTCAGTAGTGGTCATCGTCGTTCGAACGTTCTCCGGTCACGGATTTATACCTTTACACGGCGGCCAATGCGAGTCGTGACGCCGATATCGACGATCGGAATCGGACGACCGTGCGATCGAGAGGAAGCTTCTCATAGGGGCGCGTGTACGCTTAGGTACGATGCCGCCCACAATCGCTCGTCAGTTCGCGGAGTACTGCGCGTCGCTGTCGCTGTCGGACATGGACGCCGCCGACGTCGACTACACCAAGAAACTCCTCTTCGATACCCTCGGTACCACGGTCGGCGGGTACGAGTGGAGCGACTCGGCGGCCGTGATGGTCGAGACCGGCCGGGCCCTCGGCGGAGGCGACGGTGACGCCGGAGTCGCGACGGACGACACAGGACGAGCCGGGGGAGACGGGACGGCGACGGTGTTGGCGACCGGAGAGCGGCTCGATGCCGGCGCCGCGGCGCTCGCGAACGGCGCGCTCTCACACAGTCTCGACTACGACAACCGACACTCGCCCGGCAGCCTCCACATCGGATCGTCCGTCGTCTCGGCGGCGCTCGCGGCCGCCGACTCCGCCGACGCCGACGGACGCACGCTTCTCGAGGGGATCGTCGCCGGCTACGACGTCGCTGCGCGGTTGGGTATGGCGTGTAACCCGCGGAGCTCACACGAGCGAGGATTTCACCCCACCGGGACCTGTGGAACGTTCGCGGCGACCGCGGCCGCCGGCGTCGTCGTCGGGCTCAGTGTCGACCAGTTCGTCGCCGCGTTCGGCGTCAACGGAAGCCAGGCGGGCGCCAGCTATCAGTGCAGTCGCACGGGCGGCTGGAACAAGCGGATCCACCCGGGACTCGCGGCCCGCCGGGCGTTCGCCGCGCTCGCCTTCGCGGAGAACGGCTTCCGAGGTCCCCCGGACCCGATCGAGGGCGAACTCGGGTTCCTGCAGGCGTACGCGGACCGTCCCCGGCCCGAGCGCGCGACGACCGACCTCGGCGAGGTGTACGAGGCGGCCCGTACGAAAGTGAAACCGTACCCGGTTGGAACGTTCGCGCACGTCCCCATCGCGCTGTTGACCGACCTCGTCGCGGAGGGGGAAGTCGATCCGTCGACCGTCGAGGAGGTCGTCGTGGAGCTACCGACCTCCGGCGCCGCCATGTTCGCCCGCGAGGCGGACGCGTCGCACCCGACCACCTCCGCTGACGCGCAGTTCGATATGCCGTTTTCGGTCGCCCTTGCGCTCACCGCCGGTGAGGTCGGGCTCACTGCGTTCGACGCCGCGATCGCCGACGAGTACCCCGGAGAGTTCGGTCGGCTGATGGACGCCACTCGAACGATCGGAAGCGAGGAACTGGAGGCGTACCTCCCCGAACTGTACCCGGGACGGGTCACCGTTCGGACCGCCTCGGGGACCGTCGAGCGTTTCCGCGACTGGGTCGCCGGCGAGCCCGACCACCCGATGTCGTGGGCCGACCTGTCTGAGAAGTTCGCCGACCTCACCCCGCGGTTCGACGAGGCGGGGCGAGCCGCTGTCGCCGATGCGGTACGGACAGTGGAAGATCGCTCCGCTCGAGAGCTTATTGCGGTGATCAGCTCTGCCGGGGAGTCGCGGTCGGATACGAAGTAGTTGTTCCGTCGGTCAGACCCGTCCGTGAGCCCGGCCGTGATCGGCGTTTAGGCGCTGACAGCGTCGATGAGGCGGTCGAGTTCGCCGTCGTCATCGAGATGCTGGATGGCATCGTACACGACGTCCGCCTCCTCGTCGGTGATCACGTCGCGGGTGCATTCGTCGAACTTCGCGCGGATCCGCTCTTCGGAGAGGGGGTTCGACGGGTGACCCGGCGCGTGCGTCATCTCGGTGGAATACTCCTCGCTGTCGACGGTTTCAACGGTGACGCGGGCGGCGTAGTTGGCGTAGTCGCCCCCGAACAGGTTCGGCTTGAAATCGCGCTCTATCTTTGCGGTCTGCTCGCGCGTCTCCGGTGCGGTGACGTACTCGTCAGTGAACTCGTGGACGCCGGGGTCGCGCTCCCGGAGTACCGAGGCGAGACAGAACTCGATAGAGAACTTCGCCTCTAAGCCGGTCGAGGGATTCTCGTGGTGTAGCATTTTCGAGGCGGCGTCATCGAGCGACACGACGACGCGCTCGACGTCGTCGGGACCGAGGTCGTGTTCGACGAGCAGCTCGCGGAACGCGTCCATCGCCGCGTGCGTGATAACGCCGGACGGGTACGGCTTGTAGCCGATATCCATTACGGCCCACGTCTCGCCGAGGTCGTCGGTCAGTTCGTCCGGGTCGTAGGACCCGTCCGGGGTCATCACGTGGCCGTATCCGAGTTCCCCGTCGAACACGTCCGAATCTGCGGTGAACCCCTCGTCCGCAAGTAGCGCCGCCCGGAGCCCCATCTGGGCGGCGTGCCCGGAGTGAAGCGGCTTCGTCATCGTCCCGAAGTTCTTTTTCAGCGCCGACGAGGCCGACGCCGCGATGCCGAACGTGTTCCGAACCCCTTCGACGTCCATCCCGAGCACCGAGGCGGCGGCGGCGGCGGCGCCAAACGTGCCGACCGTTCCCGTGCTGTGCCAGCCGTTATCGTAGTGCGACGGGTACGTGCTGTGGCCCGTCCGGTAGGCCACGTCGACGCCGACGAGGTAGCCTCGGAGGACGTCCTCGCCCGTCGCACCGACTGATTCGGCGGCCGCGAGCGTCGCGCTGAACACCGGTGACGTCGGGTGGATCACGATCGATTCGAACGTGTCGTCGTAGTCAACGGCGTGCCCGTACGTCGCGTTAGCGAGCGCGGCACCGGTGGCGCTGGCGCGTCCCCGAGCGAGCATCGTCGCCGCGTCGCCCGCCGAGTCGGCCTCGACGAACGCCGTGATCCGATCGCCGACATCGTGGTGTGAGCCGTACAGCGCGACGCCGACGAGATCCGTGATCGCCTCCTTCGCTTTCTGTTGTGGCGGCTCCGGTACGTCGGAGAGTTCCGTCTCAGCGACAAACGCAGCTAATGCTTCGGTTGCACCCATACGAAAGAGGACCTATCCTGCAAAAATAAAGATATCGGTCGTATCAACGGTACGTCGTTCAGTTTTCACAGTCTCATTCGTTCAGGATTTTCACAGTCTCATTCGTTCAGGAAGTTGTTCGCGGTCGAACGCGCCGGTTTCGGACCGGCGAACGCACCGCGCATAATTATAAGCAGTCGCTGAGACAGTGACAGACATGGAGTTCACAAGCGACACGATCGCGGATTATGCGCTAGCGCTGTCCGAAGACGACTTGTCTGCGGAGGCGGTCGACGCGGCGAAGCGGCTTACACTCGACTCGCTCGGGTGCTGTCTCGGAGCGTACACGAGCCCGCCGAGCAAGCACCTCCGGGCGTTGTACGGGTCGGTGGGGAGTACGGACGGGGGCTCAGGCGATAGAGCGGCTGCGACGGTGTTCGGTGCGGGAACGACCACTCGGCCCGAGTATGCGGCGCTCATTAACGGAACGATGGTCCGGTACCTCGATTACAACGACGCGTTCGTCAGCGAGGGACGTGCGTGTCATCCGAGTGACCACATTCCCGCGCTCGTTTCCGTTGCGGAGGCGGAGGGTGCGACCGGAGAGGAACTCCTCGAAGCGATCGTCGTCGCGTACGAGATCGAAGGCGCCGGCCTCGACACCGGCGCGACCTGGGAGCACGGGTACGATTACGTCACGTGGGGGGCGTTCTCGACGGTTGCAGCCGCGGGGCGGCTGATGGGACTCGATCGATCGGAACTCGTGAACGCGCTCGGAATCGCCGGCGCGTCGAACCTCACGCTCAGCGTCGCCCGCAAGGGTGCGGTGAGCATGTGGAAGGGCGTTGCTCACCCGTACGTCAGTCACAACGCGGTCCAGGCCTGCCAGCTGGCCCGAGAAGGAATGACGGGTCCAGAGCGCGTGTTTGAGGGGCCCGGCGGGTTCTTCGAGGTCGCTGCCGACCGCGAGCTGACCGTCGACGAGCTCGGCGGCCGCGACGGGGCGGCGTACCGCATCACGCGTGCACACGTGAAGCCGTTCCCGTGCGGATATTACATGCAGCCGATGATCACCGGGGTCCGCGATCTCGTCGCCGAACACGATATCGGCCCGGACGCGATCGAGGCGATCGAAATCGAGACGTTCGAGCAGGCGGCGACGATCCTCGGCGGCGAAGAGAAGTGGTCGACGGATCTCACGCGCGAGAGCGCGGACCACAGCATCCCGTACACCGCCGCGCTCGCCGTCGTCCACGGCGACGTGACGCCCGAACACTACGGTCGGGCGTACCGCACGGACCCCGAACTCCACCGGCTGATGCAGCTCGTGAGCGTCACGGAGAGCGAAGAGATGAACGCGGCCGCACGCGCGGAACCGAACTCGACCCCGTCGATCGTTCGGATACGGACGCCGGACGCGACCCGCGACCGCCGAGTCGACTACGCACCGGGTCACGCGGAGAACCCGCTCCCGCGCGAGGAACTGGTCGCCAAGTTCCGGAGCATGGCCGACCCGTTGCTGACGGAAGCCGCGATGGACGAGGTGATCGCCTTCTGTGACGACTTACCGGAGCGCTCCGACGTCGGCTCGCTCGTGGAGGCACTGCAGGTCTGACGCGTTACCGCGTTTCGGCAGGGAGTCGTCCCGAACCTGGTTGAGATCCACGAACACGAAAAATCCGACTATTTCTGAATAAATATATGCCTCTTTGCGGGTGTTCTGTTGCGTGAGCGGGGGTTCACCACAACCCTTATATAATCATCTTTCCAGTTATAGCATGTTGTAACATGACACATGACAGAAGGCGGTTTGTCCAGGGTCTAGCAGCAGCAGGGCTGCTCGGACTGGCCGGGTGTGCGGGGGACGGAGACGAGAACGGTGACGGAAACGGTGACGGAGACGGGGGCGGCAACGGCGGCAACGGTGACAACGGCGACGACGATGTTCCGTGGCCGCCGAACCGCGAACTGGTCGATGTGATGGTCGACACCGACCCCGGAGGACTGATCGACGTGCAGGCGCGAACGTGGCTCCAGTACGTCGAGCCGGAGTGGCCGGGTGACGTAGGTTCGACGGTCACCAACCGACCGCAGGCGAACGGGATCATCCTGTTCAACGAGCTGATGGACGCCGCCACAGACGGCGGGGTCATGGGTGGCGGACGCGTCAACTCCATCGTTACGAATCAGATCGGCGCCGAACAGGCCAACTTCGAGATCCGGGATATGGAGCCGCTCGTCGGCTTCTCGACCGACACTCGCGCGCTGCAGTTCAACCCGCGCACCACCCCGGTTGAGGATCACTTCGAGATGACCTGGACGGACTTCCAGGAGCTTGCGGAAGAACAGACGCTGGTGTTCCCGTACGCAAACGCGGCCCAGTTGGTGTTCGCACAGTACACCCGTGAGAACGACCCGGTCCTCAACGAGGACAACTGGCAGTTCGTGGAGGTCGACGGTGGGAGCGAGGCCCGCGCCGCCATGGAGCGCGGCGACCTCGACGGCTACTTCGGCTCGTACGTGTCGAACTACTCCGCGCGGAACGACGCGTACTTCACGCAATTCGTGTTCGCGAACCCGGAGAGCGCGTTCTACGAGGGGATCGCAGACACGCTCCCCGAGATCGCGCCGACCGTCGACGACCCCGTAGAGAAGACGCTACGGAACAACCCGCAGGGGATCATCCTCAACGCGGAGAACTACCCGGAGGAGGCGGCCCGCACCGCAATAACGCTGGTCGAAGACACGCTGATGCTGTTCCTCCCGCCCGACACCCACCCGGGAGTCATCGATATTCACGAGGAAGCGTGGGGTGCGGCGGCCGAATCCGACGAACTGGCGTCCGCCATTGCCGAAGCGTTCGCCCCGGAGGACCACAACCCCATCGTGGGCGATCCCGTTCGCGAGATCGTGGACCAGAAGATTCAGGCCTTCCTCGACAACGAGGAGATCCGAGAACTCATCGAGCGCGAAGTGTTCTAACGGGCTCGCACTCGACGGTCCGTTTTTACTTTTGAAAAGTCGTACTCCCGACGCGACGCGTTAGACGCCGCCGGTATCGATGTTTTCGAGGTCGATACAGGTGTTGAGCCCGCCGTCGACCTTCCACACCTCGGCGGTGACGAACGACGCCTGCTCGGAGGCGACGAACCGAACCACGTTCGCGATCTCCTCGGACTGACCGCGGCGTCGGAGCGGGGTCGCCTGCTCAATCTTCCGGAAGTCGGCGAGCTCGGCGTCGGTCTTCTCCGCCACGTTCTGCGTGTCCGCGATCTTCCGCCCCGGAACGACGCTGTTCACGCGGATTCCGTCGGGGCCCAGCTCTGAGGCGAGCGTCTTCGTCAGCCCGATGATCCCCGTTTTCGTTACGGACGCGTGCGCCTTGCCGCGACGGCCCTGTAGCGCCATCAATCCGAGGATGTTGACGATCGAGCCGCCGCCCTGCTCTCGCATGTCCGCCGCCGCCTCTTGCGAGGCGACGAACACTGACCGGAGGTTCACGTCCTGCACGTGTTGGTACTCCTCCAGCGTGATCGCTTCGAACGGCTTCGAGTTCCGTATCGCCGCGTTGTTGACGAGGACATCGATCGGCCCGAACGTCTCGCGCACGTGCTCGAACACGTCGCGGATCTCTTCGGGTTTGCCGAGGTCGCCGAGCGCGACCGTCGCACCGCCTCCCGCGGCCTCGACAGCCGCGGCGGTCTCCTCACATCCCTCGCTGTCGCTCCGAGCGGTGACGCCGACGTTGGCGCCGCACTCGCCGAGCGCGACCGCGATTGCTCGCCCCATGTTCCTGCTCGATCCTGTCACGAGCGCCGTTTTTCCTTCGAGATCGGGATACACCGGTGGTTCGTTATTGGTACTCATACCCACGTGGATGGTGTCGCCAGCGAGGACAAATAGGTATCGCCTCCGGCGACCGGGGCGGACGGGCTATTCCGACGTCGCTTCCCGCGGTGCCGCGATCCGAGCCAATTGGTCGCTATCGAGCCGAACATCGGAGACACCGGCGTTCTCAGCGAGCTGTGCGGGTGTCCGCGCTCCGATGATCGGGACCACCGTCTCGAACCGCTCCTGTTGGATCAGCCAGCGAAGCGCAACTTGCGCGGGCGGGACGTCCAGTTCGTCGGCCACGGCTACCACCGCGTCGTGGACCTCCCACGCGACGTCCGAGACGTACTTCCGACTGAAATCGTCCGACGCGATGACGCCGCGAGAGCCCGCTGGCCAGTTCCCCTCTCGGTCGTACTTCCCGGTCAAGAACCCGCCGGCGAGTGGCGAGTACGGACAGACTGCGAGGGCTTGATCGGCACAGACGTCGAGGTACGGATCGAGGTCAAACCCCTCGTAGCGTTTCATATTGTTGTACGTCGCGTCGAACGGCGGCTGTGCCACCTCGAATCGTTCGAGCCCGTAGCGTGCGCTTTCTCCGAGTGCTTTCATCAGCTGCCAGGCCGCCATCGTGGATGCTCCGAGGTGGTGGACGCGCCCCTCACGAACGAGGGTATCCAGGGTCCGAAGCGTCTCGGTGATGGGCGTCGTCTCGTCCCAGCGGTGAATGTAGTAGAGGTCGAGATAGTCGGTACCGAGGCGGTCGAGCGTCCCTTCAATCTGCCTGCGGATGTGTTTACGGCCCAGTCCACGGTCGTTCGGACCGGGTTCGCCGCGCCCGTTGAAGGGATAACAGACCTTCGAGGCGATCACGAAGTCGTCGCGGTCTCGCTCAGCTATCCACTCCCCGAGGTACCGTTCCGCGGTCCCGTTCACGTCCCCGTAGAGGTCAGCCGTGTCGATGAAATTGATCCCTTCCCCGTGGGCGGCGTCCAGCAGCTCGTGTGCCTCTTCGCGACCGGTTTCGATGACACCACTGCTTTCTCTTCCGAATCGCCACGTCCCGAAACACAGTTGCGATACCTTCAGCCCGGTTTGTCCAAGCGATACGTATTCCATGGATTTCTTGATTGGTATCTGTTAACGATACACTATTGAAGCTACCGGTAGCGTGGCTTATCAGGCTGGTGGCCGGTGAGTCAGCCACTACGATGATTCCAGGTGAGTCAGCCACTACGATGATTCCAGGTGAGTAAGCCACTACGGTGATTCCACTTGAGCGACCTCGATCTGTCGGACTCGGTTTCGTAGGTATCAGCCGTGAGCGGTAGGGATAATTATAAATGACACCGGTCGCTCCTACACTCTATGGGGGACGTACTCATAGGGCATGATGTGGCAACCATCCTACTTATCGATGGATTGTCGGGGCACTTCTCGTGGCTCTGGGACAATCTGAGCCAAGCACTCGCGATAGTCGCGCGAAATTGGATGTTTATTCTCATCGGCGTGGTTGCTGGGATGATCATCGGAACGATACCCGGAATGGGTGGTGTGGTCGTTCTCACCATTCTACTCCCGTTCACGCTCGGACTCGACCAATTTCAGGCGTTCACGCTGTTGAGCGCGGGTATCGGCGCGACCACGTTCTCCGGGTCGATCACGGCAATACTGATAAACACGCCGGGGTCCGCCAGCAACGCGGCGACCCTCATCGACGGCTACCCGCTCACACAGAAGGGCGAGTCGGTGACCGCGATCACCGTCTCCTCAATCTCCTCGGCGACCGGTGCCATCCTCGCGTCGGTGATCTTCATCCTCGCGCTCCCGCTGATGATCAATCTCGTCCTCCTGTTCGGTCCCGGGCAGATCGCGTGGATCATCCTCTGGGCGTTGATAATCATCCCGTTCATCGTCGCCGACCGTCCCCTGTACGGGGTGCTGACGGCCGCTATCGGTGCGATGGTCGCGTTCGTCGGGCTCGCACCACAGACTGCGGAGCCGCGATACACGCTCGGGCAGCTCATCCTGTACGACGGCGTCGAACTCGTTGCGATGCTCATCGGGCTGTTCGCGCTCGCCGAGATCGTCCGGATCTCCTCGCTCGACCGCAACACCATCGTCGACTTCGAACGGATCGAGATGGACGGCAGCATCGCGAAGGGCGTCCAAGTGATGCTTGAACACAAGTGGCTCTGGTTTAAGAGCTCCATCATCGGACTCGTTGTCGGCGCGATTCCCGGTGCCGGCGGCTCTGCCGCGGCGTTCATCTCCTACGCGCAGGCCGCACAGTCCTCGAAGCACCCCGAGGAGTTCGGGAAGGGGTCCTACGAAGGGATCATCGCCCCCGAGTCCGCCAACGACGCGAAGGACGGCGGACAGCTGTTCCCGACGCTCGGGCTCGGTGTCCCCGGCAGCGGTACGATGGCCATCTTCCTCGGCGCGATGCTGATGCACGGCGTGTTCCCCGGACCGAGCGTCCTGACCCAGGAGACGCACCTCGTGCTCGTCATCGCTATCGCGCTGGTTATGTCGAACATCCTCACGTCGATCATCGGACTGCTGGCCGCTGAGCAGCTCACCGCCGTTCTCAAAGTCCCGATCCCGCTGCTGCTCACCGCAATCACGGTGCTGGCGCTGACCGCGGTGTTCATCGTGCGAGGCTCGGCGCTCGACGTCCTGATTGCGATCCTGTTCGCCGTGATCGGCGTGATCCTCATCTACCTGAAGATCAGCCGAGTGCCGTTCCTCATCGCGTTCATCCTCGCGAGCATCCTCGAGCACAACTACCACCTCGCGATGCGGTTCAACAGCGGCTCGGCTACGTTGGCGTTCTTCAGCGGAACGACGAACCTCGTGTTGATCGCGTTCTTCGCCGTGTCGATGCTGATGTTCTTCCTCCCGGGTGGAAAGATTCTCGACCGCTTCATGTAGTCGAAGCGGCCGATCGCCGTCCGACGACCTCCGCCGTTACCCCATTGATCCGTTCCGTTTCGGCCTGATTCCGAGCCCGCTCTTCTCTCCGCTTCTCCTTTCTACCTATCACGACCGGGGGGCTTCCGTCTGCTGGCCTCGACCCTCTACTCGTTGTTCTCCGGACGGCGACCGCTGTCACCGCCTCCTGTGACCACCCCGCCCCGCACCGCTCTCCGTCACACCTCTGTACCAACGACGAACAGCGGAGAATCGACCGTCGGCTCAGACCTCTCCAACGGCCTCACCGTCCGACACGGTCCGCGATCCCTGTCTGCCGATGAATCGTCTCGGAGCGTGGACGACGGTGTGGTGTTGCGGCGGTGTGGCGATACAGCGGTGCGGTGTTGCGGTGGTGTGACGGTGTGGCGATACAGCGGTGCGGTGTTGCGGTGGTGTTGACGGTGTGGCGGTGTCGCAGGCGTGCGCGGGCTCGTGCCCGGAGCGCGACGCGCGAACAGAAAGAGCGGAGGGAACCGAATGAAGGGCCGTGGCGGAGCGAACGGAGCGCACAGAAGCGCCACGTGTAGCGGAGTGAGACGGACGGCGGGCGCGAGAACGGTTGATATCCGGCGCGGGTTCGTTCGATGACGGAAGCCGAGTCGCGCGCGTCCGGTCAGGGGAGGAAGCCGAGCCGGAAGATGGCGGAGACGTTGAGCAGTTCAACGAACAGCACGTACAGGATACCCAGTACGCCGACGTTCCAGATCGCGACGTACGCGAGCCGGCGCTTCAGCGGCGACGTCTCCTTGACGAGAATGTAGGCGGTGATGAAGACGACTGTCGACGTGAAGAAGCCGACGTAGAGCATCCCAAGGACGTACACGGAGATGATAACGAGCTCTTTGCCGACGCCAACGAGATCGATATCGAACATCGCCTCCTCGTCTTCCGCTTCGTCACCGATATCCAACCACTTCTCTCGCTCCGCCAAGCCGAGCGTGCTCCGAATGCGGTCGCCGAACAGCTTCAAGGCGAGAATAGACGCGAGTGACGCGATCATGATCGTGAGGATCACCCACGGAACCGCCGCGGAGTCCGGACGAGTGAGCGACGCAGTCGCGTACACGAAGTACGCCGTAAGGACGATCACCCCACCGAGAAACAGGAAGTCGGGTCGTTCTTTTTCGAGCATATCGAGCATGGGTAGTGGTATCAGGGAACGACTAATAAGCGTACCGCTACCGCAAGTGGCTCGAACGCGTTCAGCACACGCGGATTCCGCGCGCCGTGCGTGAGCGGCGCGCGCTGTGGTGATGGGGCAGATAACCGCGTGTTGGGACGGTGCCGGCGGCTCATATTACGAGCGCGTCGAGCAGGGTGTCGACCGTTTCGAGGCGATGGACGTTCCGAGAGCGCTCGATAGCGTCGTCGACGGCTTCGTCTCCGAGCAGTCCGTCACAGAGGGACCGGAACTTCTCGTCGAACTGCGCGTCGCTCATCGGGCGCTCGGCGTGCCCGAGGGGAGCGTCGACACGGGCGGTGTACTCGGCCCCGTCGACGCCGATCGTGACGCGGGCCGGGATGTGCTTCGGATTCGATTCGCGATGGGCGGTGAGCGCCGGATCGGCGTCGACGGTCACCGTCTCCATCGCCCGGTGAATCGCCGGATCACGGAGTCGATCGGTCGCGTACTGCCGCGGCGTCACCTCGCCGTCGACGAGCGCGGCGGCGACGGTGTACGGAATGCTGTGGTCGGCCGTCTCGCGGTTCTGGGTCGTGCTCCACTTGTCAGGAGTGGCGAGGACGGTCGCCGCGTGATCGAACGTGTCGACGTGGATCGACTCGACGTCTGTGGGATCGAACGCGTACTCCGCGCGCAGTTCCAAGACGGCCGTGACCGCCGAGTGGATGTAATAGCCGCACGCGTAGTACTTGATTCCCGTCTCCATGATTCGGTATCCGTCGCCAGCGGGAGGATCGCCGAACGTCAGCTCGTTCGGTGACACCACCTCGCGGAAGCCGAACGTTCCATCGAACACCTCTGCGGGGCCCGTCATCCCGGCGCGTGCCATCTGGCACGCCTGGATCGCGTTGTGCGTGACGTACGGGTGTGCGACCCCCTTCCACATCGAGACGCTGTCCCGCCGACCGACGTATAGCGGCGCGTTCGCAGTCCCGGCGATCCCGATCGCATTCACCAGGTCGTCCCCGTCGAGTCCCATCAGCTTCCCGACCGCGGCCGCACTGGAGTACGCGCCCCACGCCACGTAGTCGAACCCCTGTGCGCGGACCGGTGCCTGATCCATCCCGAGACACTGTACCTCGTAGGCCGTGACGACCGCCTCGACAAGCTCCGCCCCGGTCGCGCCCTCCGCCTCTGCGACGGCCATCAGCGCGAGCACGTGGTCACTCGGATGACACGCGCCGTCCGGACCCATGTAACAGTCGTTGTAGTCGAGGTATCGTGCCATCGTGGCGTTGATCAGCGCCGCGTACTCGACGGGGACCGTTCGATCCGTCCCGGCGATCCGCGCGGGGTCTCCGCCCGAGTGAGCGGCGTACTCCTCGCGAAGCGCCTTCGCCGGCGGGCTGGTGAATCCCCCGATTGCACAGCCGACCGTGTCGAGAACGACCTCCGCGGTTCGGTCGACCACGTCGTCGTCGAGCTCCGCGAACGAGATATCTGCAACGTACGCCGCGAGGCGCTGACTCGTTGAATCCATGCTTCTCCGTCTAACCGTGAGTGCATAAATGGTAACCTGCCGGAACCCCGGCGATCGGCGTGGATTTAACTCGGGCCGACGCGTCGGAGCGGCTATGAGTAATGGAGACGACACGGAACCGACTGCACGGCTCGCTCGGTTCGTCTCGGCGGTGGACTGCGGTGATCTCGATGAACCGGTTCTCGACGCGACCAGAAAGGCCCTCGTGGACACCGTCGGTGCGTGCTACGCCGGAGTGACGACTGATGCGGGCTCTCGGATGCTTGCGTACTCGGACACCTTCGACGGCGACGCGTCGACGGTCATCGGGCGCGACCAGCGAACGATCCCTCACATCGCGGCGCTCGCGAACGGCACGACCGCGCACGCGCTCGATGTCGACGACGGCCATCGTGGCGCCTCGGCGCACCCCGGGAGCCCGGTGATCCCTGCTGCGCTCGCGCTCGCGGAACCGCACGGCGCCGACGGTCGGCAACTCCTGACGGCAGTTGTCGCCGGGTACGAGGCGGTGGTCGCGACCGCGGTCGCGGTGCAGCCCTCCCACCGCGAGCGGGGGTTTCACGCCACCGCGACAGCGGGCTGTTTCGGCGCCGCGGCCGCGGCGAGCCGTGTGCTCGAGCTCGACGAGACCGAGACAGCGCACGCGCTCGGACTCGCAGGGACGCAAGCCGGCGGGCTCTTCGAGTTCCTCGCGAAGGGGTCGATGTCCAAACGCTTCCACCCCGGCCGCGCCGCGATGGCGGGCGTGATGGCCGCCGAGCTGGCGGCGACGGGCTTCGACGGACCGGATACGATCCTCGGCGGCGAGGACGGCTTCCTCGACGCGTTCGCTGACGCTCACGACCGAACGCCGTTCGAGCGACTCGGCGACCCGTTCGCGGTCACCGAGTCGTACCTGAAGCCGTACCCCTGCTGTCGACACATTCACGGCCCCATCGACGCTGTGCTCGCGATGCGGGAGGAAGGGATGACCCCGGACGATGTCGCATCGATCCGCGTCGAGACGTACGGGCTGGCCGCCCGCCACGACAACGCGTCGATCGACAACCTGCTCGACGCGCAGATGAGCCTCCCCTTCGGCGTCGCTGTCGCACTCGCGACGGGCGACGCGTCGCTCGATAGGTTCGACCCCGAGAACGCGGCCGACGACGACGTTTCGCGGCTGCTCGACTGCGTCACCGTCGCGGAGACGAGCGCGATGAACGATCTGTATCCGGAGACCCGGCCAGCGACCGTCATCGTCGAGACGACCGCCGGTGAGCGGTTGGAACGGCTGGTGACGCACCCGCGCGGCGCCGCGGAATCGCCGCTGTCGACGGAAGCGGTCGAAGAGAAGTTCCGCGACCTCTCCAAGGAGGTGCTCGAACCGGAACAGCGCGAGTCGGTACTCGACGCGCTGTGGGACGTGGACGCGTGTCCGGACGTGTCGGCGCTCGGCTCGGCGCTGGGCGGTCGCGGCGACACCGTCGTCGACGTCGGCGACGAATAGCCCGTCAGTCCAGCCCGTGTTTCCGGAGCTGCTCGGCGATGGTGTCGCGCTGGATCTCGACGGTGCCGCCCGCGATGCTCCAGCCGCGGACCCAGCGGTACAGGTACTCGATCGGGCTCTCCTTGCTGTAGCCCATCGCACCGTGGATCTGGAGCGCTTCGTCGACGGCGAACTCCCCGGCCTCGTTCGCGGCCACCTTCGCCATCGACGTCTCCAGCCGCGACGGGGAGCCGTCGACCGCGTTCGACGCGGCCCGGTATATCAGGAGCCGAGCCGATTCCAGCCGTGTCGCCATCTCCGCGAACTTCCACCCGATCCCTTGAAACTCGCCGATCGGCTGCCCGAACTGCTCGCGTGTCGCCGCGTGCTCACGCGCCTTGTCAAACGCGTTCAGCCCGCAAGCGACGCACATCATCGCGTTGTGACACCGTTCGACGTTGAACTCGATCAGCAGCTGTTTGAACGACTCGCCGCCGCCGTACACCAACACGTTCTCTTCTGGCACCTCGCAGTCGTCGAACACCAGCTCGTACTGGTCGTGACCCGCCATGTTCTCGGAGGCAGTGCCGAGCGAGAACCCCGGTGCGTCCTTCTCGACCACGACCGCACCGACGTTGCCGTCGTCGAACCGGGCGTACACGAGGAACGCGCCGGCGACGTCCGCTTTCGTCACCCACAGCTTCCGACCGTTGATCGTCACGGTGTCGCCGTCGACGGACGCCGAAGTGGTCATCGCGCCCGCGTCCGACCCGGCCTCGGCCTCGGAGATGGCGACCGACATGACGAGGTCGCCCGTACAGACCCGCGGGAGAAACCGCTCTTTCAACGAGTCGCTTCCCAGCGCACCGATGGCTCGCGGCGCGCCCATCGACGACCGCGAGAGGACGTGTGCGGTGTCGGGACAGATCCGACCGACCGCCTCTTGGGCGAGCAGCACCTCGACGACCGAGCCGCCGCCGCCGCCGTACTCGGTCGGGAGCGCGATACCGAGTAGCCCCTGCTCGGCGAGCGTCTGGACGTTCTCGCGAGGAAACTCGTCCTCCCACGTGAACGCGTCCGCCGCGAACTCGTTCTCGGCGAGCTGCTCGGCCGCGCGCTGGATCAGTCGCTCTTCCGCGGTGGGTTGAAAGTCCATACCACACTCATCGAGGGTGTCGACATATAGCTTGCCAAGCTGGCAGATCGGTCGAGCATCCGAAGATCGCAGCGGGCAGCTGTCTGGCGGGAAGCTGTCGGGCGGACGCGCACGCATCCATTCGGCCGACGTTCGAGGCTACGAATCCGCCATCGTCACGACGACCGGACAGCTGGCGCTCAAAAGCACCTGCTGGGACGTACTGCCGAACAAGACTTTTCCAGTGGGTGACTTCTTCCGCGGGCCGACGACGATGTATCGGGCGTCTTGGCTGTCGGCGTACTCGATGATCCGCGAAACGGCGTCGCCGACCAGCCCGACGTACTCGACGTCGACGGGGAATTCGTCGGCGTTCGCGGCCTCGCTCGACGCTTTCTCCGCGAGTTCCGCAGCGTGCGTGCGGATGCGGTCCATATCGATGGCTCGCCCGCTTTTGTTCACCTCAGTGCGCTCTAACTCCAGGAACTCCGACTTGCTCAGGACGTGGACGACGTGGACCGTGTCGTCGAACGCGTCCGCGATCTTCACGGCCTCGGAGACCGCTTTTTTTGCGCGCTCGGATCGGTCTACGGCTGCAATAACGACCATATCGTGTGAAATGTTCTCGCCTCGTCTTAGTCGTTCCCCCTCATTTCCGCCCTCTGTGTGGGTTCGCGTGTCCCGAGCCGTCCACAGATTCCTCGACCGGGGGTGTACGTCGACCAGCGTCTCCTTGACCGGGGGCGTTACGTAACGACCAGCGTCTCGACCAGCTCGCGCGCGTCGTGGTTCTCCATGTTCCGGACGGTCTCGACGATTCGGGCCTGCTGATCGTCGTCGTACACCCCGTCCGCGAGGAGTGCGAACTTCTCCGTGAGCTGCTCCCACGACATCGGCGTCTCGGGGTGTCCCTCGAAGTACGGCTGTTCGATCTCGTAGGTCTCACCGTCGGTCGTCTCCAACCGGATCACGGCGGGCATCTCGCCCGCCTCGTACCGCTCGGTGAGTTCGGGGTCCTCGTGGATGTGAATCCGTTTGAGGAGGTCTTGGACGTCGTCCGCGCGGATGCGGTCGAGCTCGTACTGATCGTCGCCGAGTTCGCCGTCGAGCGCGAGCGCGGCCATCGTGTACGGGAGGCTGTGGTCCGCCTGCTCGCGATTCGCCACGTTATGGCGATTCCCCGACTCGCCCTCCTTTCCGGTTCCGCCCATGATGACCTTCGCGCGCTTGTAGGTGTCCACGTCGATACGCGCTATCTCGTCACCGGCGATTCCCTCGCGGTCGAGCAGCTCTTCTAATCCGTCGAGCTGCGTCTGGGCGACGGTTCCCGCCATGTACTTCTTCGTCATCGTCTCGGTCACTGCCTCACACGCCGTGTACTCGACGTCGAACTCCCCGGCGACGATCTCTTTCCATCCCTTCTGGCCTTCGAACACGTCCACGGGGCCCTCCATCCCGTTGTTCGCGAGCATCACGGAGTAGACCGCGTTTCGCCCGGCGTTCGACGCCGAGAGTCCCTTCCACATCGTGATATCGCCCGTGCGAGTCACGCGAAGCGCGTTGTGGCCGGCGCCCGCGATCCCGATCGCGTTCGCGAGCTCCCACTCGTCGAGGTCGAACAGCGTCCCCGCGCCCGCGGCCGACGCGAAGCAGACGTAGGTCCCGTGGTCCCAGCCGCGGTCCATGAGCGGCGCGTGCTTGCCCAGCTGGTAATGGATCTCGTAGGCGATTCCGATCGCCGTCAGCAGTTCCTCGCCGGAGGAGTCCGTGTACTCCGCCGCGACGACCGCGGGCGCAACGTTGTTACTCGGGTGGGGTACCTCTCCCGAGAGGAGGTACGCGTCCATAAAGTCGAGATACCGAACCATCCCGCCGTTGAGTGCGGTCGCGAGCGGCGGGGAGGTTCGCTCGTCGGAGCCCCAGACGCTCGTCGAACCGTCGTGTGCGAGCTCGTCGACCGTCTCGCGCAGGATCTCGACCGGCTCGGCACCGACCGCGCCGGCAGCGATCGCGATCGAGTCGAGCAGCCGCTTTTTGGTGCCGTCGACGACCGCCGCCGAAAGGTCCTCGAACGATGTCTCTACCGAAAACTCCGCCATCTCTGTTGCCGTCGTCATGACGTACGCACTCGCGGAAGGTATCTAAAGGGTTACGGCTCCGGCGGATCTCTCGTGCTCGTCGTCGACCCGGGCGTTCATGAAAGCGCTCGGCGCTTACGGATCCGGGAGATACTCGTCTTCCCACTCCAGTACAGCGGGGACACCGGCGAACGCGTCGTAGCTCTCGACCGGAACGTCCTCGAAAGCAGCCTTCGTCTCCCGCCACCCGTCCATCCCGGCGTCGTGGAGGCGGCCGTAGCGTTCGAATAACACCTCGATCGTCGGCAGCGTCGACATCCGCGGGAACATCACGACGTCGTAGCCGAGCGACTCGGCGCGCTCGATCGAGACGATCGGTGACCCGCCGCTGCAGTTGTACAGCGTGGGGAAATCAACGGACTCGACGACGCGCTCCAACTCCGGGACATCCGCGGCCCCTTGGACGAACGCGACGTCGGCCCCGGCCTCGCAGTACGCGTTGACGCGGTCGATCGCCTCTTCGAGCGAGCCGTCTGCCGCCCCGCGAGCGTCCGTCCGGGCGATGATCACCATGTCGGGGGCGTGTTCGTCGCGCGCGGCGGCGGCCGCTCGGATCTTCCCGACGGCTTCCTCCCGAGAGATCACGCGCTTCCCCGCCACGAATCCGCAACGTTTCGGGAACGTCTGGTCCTCGATGTGGACTGCGGCAACGCCCGCGCGAGCGAACTCGCGGACGGTCCGTTCGACGTTGACCGCGTTTCCGAACCCGTTGTCGGCGTCCGAGATGACCGGGACGTCGACGGTCTCCTGTATGTACGTCGCGTTCTCGACCATCTCAGAGAGCGTCATCACGCCCACGTCCGGTCTCCCGATTTTCGACAGCGAAGTCCCGTTTCCGGTCATCGCGACCGATTCGAATCCGACCTGTTCCGCGATCCGTGCCGAGAGCGGGTCGTGGACGCCGGGTGCCACGAGAATCTCGTTCGATTCGATACGCGACCGAAACGCTGCTCCGTAGGTCATGTCCGGAGATGACCGTCGGGAGTTCCTAAAGCTACCGGCCTCGGGGATCTGCAACCGGTTCGCAGGGGAGTCGCGTCGAGGCGCGACGGACTGGCACAAAAAGCCCGGTTCCCTAACTCTCATATATTGGATGCGCGAAACGATCGTACGGAACCGATCGTGAGTCTCTACACGCAGTTCGTCCGGAACGCCCGGGAGATGGCGGCCGATCTCGCTCGCGACGGGAACGGCTGGGTGCTCGCTGCCGTCGGTGCCGGGTGGTTCCTCTCGATCGGAATACGCTACATATACCCCTCTATCCTCCCGTTTCTCCGGGAAGCGTTCGCAATGGATCTCACCGTCGCCGGGTTCCTCCTCAGCGCGCTCTGGCTGGCGTACGCGCTCGGACAGTTCCCGGGCGGCGTGTTGGGCGACCGCTACGGTGAGGGGAACATTCTCGTCGCCAGCACGGTGATATCGACGGTCGCACTCCTGCTCGTCGTGTTCTCGTTTTCGCTGTGGACGCTGTTCGCGGCCACCGTCGCGTTCGGCTTCGCGACGGGGTTGTACGGCCCCCACCGGTTCACTATCTTCACGGACATCTACACCGACCGCGCCGGCACTGCCGTCGGGATCACGATGGCAGCCGGCAGCATCGGCAACACCGTGCTGCCGGCGATCGCCGTCGCAATCGCGGGCTACGCGAGCTGGCGGCTCGGATTCGGGGTGCTGATCCCGCTTTTCGTCGTCGTTTCCGTATCGATTTACCTGTTCGTCCCGAAGCGAACGTCTCAGAGCACGGGAGATACCGATACGTTTTCGATGGACACGCTGCGGCAGCTCCGGACCGCCGTGGTGGGCGGCGGCATCCCGCTCGTCGTCGGGATCCACATCGTGACGGCGTTCGTCAGCAACGGCTTCCTCGGGTTTTATCCGACGTATCTCATCGAGGTCAAGGGATTCTCCGCGCAGACCGCCGCGCTGCTGTACGGCTCGTATTTCGCGCTCGGAGTGGTGATCCAGCCGATGACCGGAATGCTCCGGGACTGGTTCGGCTCGAAGTGGACCCTCATGCTCGTCGCGGGCATGTTCTTTCTGGGACTCGTCGCCCTGCAGCTCGCGGTCAGCGTGGTGCACATCGTGGCGCTGACCGTCCTGCTCAGCCACCGGAACGGGCTCGGCGTCGTGACGAACACGTTCATCGCCAACACGCTCGACGACAGCATCAAAGGGTCCGGCCTCGGGCTGTTACGGACCTCGTGGATCCTGACCGGCGCGATGAGCCCGATATTCGTCGGATTCCTCGGCGACCTCGGTCAGCTCAACTTCGCGTTTCTCGTGCTCGCGGGGATCGCCGGCGTGGCCACGCTGATGACGCTTCTCGTCCCGCGAGAGTGAGAGGCGGGAGCAGATCCGTGTGGCAGCAGCGGATCCGAACGTCGACACCGAGGCGACAGTCCGGAGTTCAAAACGGCGCGTGTGCCCAGCCGCCGTCGACGTTCAGGCTGTGTCCCGTCACGTAACTCGCCGCGGGCGAGGAGACGTATGCCACTGCTCGCCCGAACTCTTCGAGTTCGCCGTGCCGACCGAGCGGGATGATGTCGGCGATGAACTCCTCGCGGGCGGTCTCGTAATCGAGCCCGTGCTCCTCGGCGTACCGGTCGATGTGAGTGGGCCGGTCGATCTCCGTTTGCGTGAGCGGTCCGACCTTTTTCGGACAGACGCAGTTGACCCGGACGCCTGAATCGGCGTATTCCGCCGCGAGCGACTTGGAGAGGCCATAGACCCCGATCCGGATCGTGTTCCCGAGAACGTGATTCGCCTCCGGCTGTTGTGCGGAGGTGGCGATGAGGTTCGTGATCGCGCCGCCACCGTCTGTCAGCGCGGGCATCGCCGCGTCGATGGCGACGATCACGCTCTTTAACACGAGTTCGTAGGTGTCGTCGAACTGCTCGATCGTCGCCTCTTCGAATCCGATCTTCGGCGGGCCGCCGCTGTTCGTCACGAGGACGTCGAGTCCGCCGAGCCGATCGACGGCGGTTTCGACCCGCTCTGCGATCGCATCGGGCGCAGAGAGGTCACAGGTCAGCGTCGAGACGCGATCGGGGTCGGCACCGGTCTCGTCGAGGATCGACTCGCGCGCCGCCGACAGGTTCGACTCGCTCCGGGAGCTGATGACGACGCTGGCTCCCTCTTCGACGAGTGCGGTCGCCGATGCAAGCCCGATCCCGCCGCTCGACGCGAGCACCAACGCGCGTTTCCCGTCCAGTTCGAGGTTCATGGCAGCCGCACCGATCTGTTGAACATGATCACCACGTGATATCCTGACGCACGCGCTTAAATCCACCTCTCAGGCGGCTTTCGGTCCGTATTTCGGGCGGTCTCCGGTCTAACCGACGTCGCGGCCGGCTCGTTCGACCGCTCGACGGGCTGTCCGCCCTCCGGCCACGCGGCCGGTGCGCGATGACGTGATGACACACGCACAAGTATCCATCACAGTTAATTACGCGGGTCGCTACGGATGTGTATGGGTCACACGATGGCCGAGGCCGTACTGGCTTCAGCCTCGAACACCGAGCGGGTATCGCCGGGGGATCACGTGGTCTGTGAAGTCGACGTGGTGATGACGCAGGACATCCACACGCCGGGTATCGCGTACACCCTCGAAGAGATGGGCGTCGACGAGCTGCACGACCCCTCGCAGGTCGTCGTCGTGCTGGACCACGAGGCGCCCTCGCACGGGGTTACCAACGCGACGGAAAAGGCGGGCATCCGCGAGTTCGTCCGCGATCATCCGGGGGTCACCTTCTACGATGTCGGAACGGGAATCAGCCACGAGGTGCTTTCCGAGAAGGGACACATCCGGCCTGGCGAGCTCGTTGTTGGCTCCGATTCCCACACCGTGACCCACGGCGCGTTCGGTGCCGCGAGTACCGGCCTCGGAGACACCGACATCGCCTACGCGCTGGCGACGGGGGAAAACTGGTTCCGGGTTCCGGAGACGATCGCCTTCGACATCGAGGGGACGTTCGGTGAACACGTCTCTTCGAAGGACCTCTTGTTGTACATCGCCGGGGAGTACGGCACCGACGTGGCGCGGTATCGGGCGGTCGAGTTCCGCGGCCCCGGGGTCGAAGCGCTGCCGCTCGACGACCGTATCACGCTGACGAACATGTCGATCGAACTCGGGGCGAAGTTCGGTTTCACTCCCGTCGACGACGTGGTCATCGACTACGTCACGGACCGTACAGACGAGCCGTTCGACCCGATTTACGCCGACGACGACGCGGAGTACGCCGAGACGTACGAGATCGACGTGACCGACCTCGAACCGCAGGTCGCGGTGCCGCACGACGTGGCGAACGTCCACCCGATTTCGGCGGTCGATCCCGTGGAAGTCGACCAGGTCTTCCTCGGCTCCTGTACGAACGGGAAGTACGAGGACCTCCGGGTCGCGGCCGAGATACTCGACGGGCACGAGGTCGCACCGATGACGCGGCTCCTCGTCACGCCCGCCTCGCGAGAGATCTACGGGCGCGCCGAGCGAGACGGACTCGTTCGGATCTTCAACGACGCGGGCGCGGTCGTCACGAACGCGACCTGCGGCGCCTGTCCGGGGCTCGGCATGGGCGTCCTCGGCGAGGGCGAGGTGTGTCTCGCCGCGCAGAATCGGAATTTCAAGGGGCGGATGGGCCACGACGACTCGGAGATCTACCTCTCCAGTCCGGCGACCGCCGCGGCGACGGCGATCACGGGTCGGATCACCGACCCGAGGGAGGTGTGACGATGGCGTTCGAGGGAGTCGCCCACCTGTTCGGCGACGACGTCAACACGGACTACATCACGCCCACCGACTACTTCTCGGAGTCGATAGAGACGATCGCCGAGCACGCGTTCGAGCCGATCGCGCCCGACTTTCACGACGCGTTCGAGCCGGGTGACGTGGTGGTCGCCGGCGAGAACTTCGGCTCCGGCTCCAGCCGTGAGACGGCACCGAAGGCCCTGAAAGTGAAGGGCGTCAGCGCCGTCGTCGCCGAGTCGTTCTCGCGGCTCTTTTATCGAAACGGCGTCGCGATCGGTCTGCCCGTCGTGACGGCGCCCGGCGTCACAGACGTCGTCTCGGATGGCGACGAGGTCGTCGTCGACCTGAAAGCCGGTGTCGTTCGAAATCAGACCACGGGTGCGTCGGTCGAGACCGAGCCGATGTCGCCAGCCCTGCGTTCAGTGTACGACGCTGGCGGTCTCCTCGAACACTACGAGCGACATCCCGAGGGGCTCACACTGGAGTAGCTCGCTCGGAAAGCGGAACACGTGACTCCCCGCTCCGGCAGCTATTTATCGACACTCAACGGACGTGCGGGTGTATGTCACGGCCACTCGACGGGATCTCGGTCCTCGACCTCGGACAAATTTATCAGGGCGGGTACTGCGGCTTGCTGTTGTCGTATCTCGGGGCCGATGTCGTCAAGGTCGAACCGCCGTGGGGCGAGAACGTCCGCACCCGGAGCGAAGACGGAAAGCCGCCGCAGGTGCAGTTTTTAAACGCGAACAAGCGAGGGATCACGCTCGATCTCAAGTCGGCGGCCGGACGAGAAGCGCTCGTCGACCTCGCCGCCGAGGCCGACGTTCTCCTCGAGAACTTCGCCACGGGAAAGATGGACGAGCTGGGAGTCGGCTACGACACCCTCAGCGAAGCGAACCCGGAGCTCGTGTACGCGCACGGCTCCGGGTACGGCGACTCCGGCCCGTACGCGGACTACCCGGCGATGGACCTCACGGTCCAGGCGATGAGCGGACTGATCCACACCACGGGCTTTCCCGACGGCGACCCAGTCAAGGCGGGACCGGCGGTGTGCGACTTCCTCGGCGCGGTTCACCTCGCGCTCGGGATCACGAGCGCCCTGTTCGAGCGCTCACGGACCGGCGAGGGGCGGTACGTCGAGGTCGGTATGTACGACTGCATGTACCCGACGCTCGCTTCTCCCGTCTCAGCGCACGTCTCGCGGTCTGACGCGCCGCCGCGTACGGGGAACCAACACTCCGGGCTCGCCATCGCGCCGTACAACGTCTATCCGACCGACGAGGGCTACGTCGCGATCATCTGTATCTCCGAGCGGCACTGGGAGGCGCTCGCGACCCGGATCGGCCGTGAGGACCTCGTCGGCGTCGAGGGGTACGATTCGAAGTCCGCGCGCGCGGAGCGACGAGAGACGGTCGACGACGCTGTGACGGCGTGGCTCGACGGACGGCGAACCGACGAGGTCGTCGATCAGCTCCTCGGCGACGGCGTGCCCTGCGCACCGGTCCAGACGGTCGAAGACGTGATCGACGACGAACACCTGGAAGACCGAGGGATGATCCATCGCCTACCGAACCAGGGCGAGGGTCGCTCTGAGGTGCCGGTTCCGGGGATGCCGATCAAGTTCGCGGGCGTCGCGGAGCCGACCGTCGAGCAGGCGCCGCTACTCGGCGAGCACACCGAGGAAGTGCTCGCTGAGATCGCCGGCTACGGTCCCGAAGAACTGGAACGACTCCGGACCGAGACGTAATCGCGGACCGCTACACCGCCGCCGCGTACCCGGACCGACCTTTTAAGCGCTCTGCCGTCGATCGGCGGGTATGTCCGAGAACGGCGTGTCAGGCGACGGTATCGAATACGCGGTTACCGAAGGGCGTGCGGAGATCACCCTGAACCGGCCCGCGACGTACAACGCGTTCGACGGGGACATGCTCGCGGCCCTCAACGAGCGCCTGCTCGACGCGCAGGCGGACGACGAGGTCTACGTCATTCTCCTCACGGGCCGCGGAAAGGGGTTCTGCAGCGGTGCAGACGTTTCGGACATGGACGGACGGGAGGACCGTAAAAACGCCGCGACGTACGGCGCACACCTCTGGGCGGTCCAGTACGTCAACCGCCAACTCCTCTTCGGCGAGAAACCGACCATCGCGGCGGTGAACGGTCCGGCGGTCGGGGCGGGGTGTGACTTCGCGCTGGCGTGTGACCTCCGCGTGATGGCGGAGGGAGCGTTCCTCCGCGAGCAGTTCGTGAACATCGGGCTGGTCCCCGGAGACGGCGGTGCGTGGACGCTGCCGCGTCTCATTGGGGAAAGCAAGGCGAAAGAGTACCTGCTCACGGGGCGGGACATCACTGCCAGCGACGCTGAAGAGCTGGGGCTCGTCGTCGACGTGGTCCCCGGTGAGACTCTCATGCGGATCGCCCGCGACCTCGCGAACGAGATCCGTGACAAGCCGGCGCGAGCGGTCCGGAACACGAAGGCGCTCGTGGACACGACGCGCTCGTTCGCCGAGTACTGTGCGGCGGCTCACGAACAGCAGTGGGAGTGCGTCACCGACCCGGAACACCGCGCCGCGGTCGAGGCAGTGGCCGACGGGCGACGGCCGGAACTCGACCGTCCGCGCTAATCGGGGGCGCGGGTCGCTCCACCACAGCACTGCCGGATCACAGGACCGCCGGATCACGGCATCGCCGCGCCTCACCAGCGTCAGCCCTGACTTCGCTCTCGCTCGTTACCACGCGGCTTCGAGGACGGCGACGACGTCTTCGACGGTCGGGTCGATCCCCGGCGGGTTCCGTGCGTGCTTGTGGTTGTCTAGGACGTCCTCGGCGACCGCTTCGAAGTGATCGCGCTCCATCCCGTCTATCTCGCGGAGGCGACGCGGGAGTCCGAGCGCGTCGCGAACGACGAGCACCTCCTCGATGATGGCCTCGGCGACGGCACCGTCGTCCATCCCCTCCACGTCGATCGAGAGCCCCTCCGCGATCCGGTGGCGGTGAGCGTACGCGGTGTCGAACACGTACCGGAGCACGTGGGGGACGACGATGCTGTGGACCGCACCCTGTTGGATGTCGTAGTGCAGCGAGATCCCGTTGCCGAACGTGTGGACGATGTTGGTCTTCCGACCGTACTGGACGAGGACCGTGGCCAGCACGGCGTGATCGTACGCCACGTCCCCGGCGTCCGCCGCGACGAGGTCCGGAAGGCCGACGCGGTAGTGCTGGAGCGCCTTGATCGCGTGAGCGTTCGCGATCGGCGTCGATTCGCTGGAGTACAGCGTTTCGATTCCCTTGTCGAACCCGTTCATCGCCGAGGAGACGAGGGGGCCCGTCGGTGTGGTCGCATACAGGTTCGGGTCGTACACGTTCGCCGCTGCGATCAGCCGCTGGTCGGAGACGGTCGCATCGATCCGGCCGGACCCGGTGGCGTCCGGCGCGAGATCCGCGTCGGCGACGAACACGCTTCCGCCCGCGGAGACGTCCGCACCCGGCATCGTCGTCGGGACGACCACGTTTGGAACGAGCGCGGCCTCGTCGTCCGGCGACGGCACGTCTCGCGTCGCGACGACCTCTTCGACGACGCGATCCCGGCTCCAGCCGAGCGGGGCGATAGCGCACATGGCGCGCGTGACGTTCAGCGAACTCCCACCGCCGACGCCAACGAGCACGTCGACGTCGTGTTCGGCCATCAAGTCCACGCCGTCGAGCACCGTTTCGAGCCTCTTTTCCGGGGTCGTCTCGTCGAACACGGCGACGAGCCGGTCGCCGAGCCCGTCCGTTATCGGTTCCATCACGTCCCGGTTCGCGCCGACGTTCGACCCGGTGACGACCATCGCTCGTTCGACGCCGTGCCGATCAAGCACGTCGCCGAGCCTCGCGACACAGCCCCGCCCGTACACGATCCCCGTCGCCGAGTAGTCGAACTCGAAGGGTTCGGGTGTTTCGACCATTACCGACCGAGACGGTCGGTCGGCGTATAAGCGTTGCCCGGGCGGAATCGCATCCGGTCGAAACCGTCGCCGGTCGAAATCGCACCCGGTCGAACCGTCGCCGATCGAAATCGTCCCTCGTCGGCTCCGTTGAAGTCCGCTGTAGTCGATGTTCTTCCGCACCTCAACTGCTCAAAACCGGAATGAGGGCGTACTGTCACGCACATTTTTACGACAACATTTTATAGAGTGGGAGAGTCAGTGTCACATGAACAGCCGAGGAGAACTAATCGTATATCGCGGATGCACGCCGGTCGCTGATGCGGAATACGATTTCGAAAGCGATAATTCCGCTATAGAGGCTATTATATGGGCACTCGCAGACGCCGTGGGTGTTGATCCAACTGATATCCCACCGCTGTTCGATTACGTCGACCCGGACGCCCTCAACGCGCTGTTCGACCCTTCCGACAGAGCCACGGACGGTGGTTCTCTCCTCAGCTTCCAGGTGGATACGTGGAACGTGTTCGTCCGCTCCGACGGTCGCATCCGCGTCTGTGATGCGACTCAACCGACCGATCCAGAGCCGGTCTTCGGGTCCACCACCGCCTAACACGGGTCCCCTGTTCGGCCAGCACCGCCGGTTCATTTGCGGGCTTCAGCGAACCGCTGTTTCAGACGAGATTACCACTGGGAAGAGGATTTCAACAGAACAACCTACTCGAAATCGCATCCGGCCGGGATTGTGCCCGGTCAGATATCCCGTTAGATATCCTTCCAGTCGAGGTAGTCGTCATCGAACTGCTCTTCGGATTCGACGGGGACGCCGGTCGTTCCCTCGAACAGCTTGACGATCGCTATGCTGTCCTCCGCACCGAGCCCCTCCCCCTCCGCGCGTTTGTACAGCTCGTGGACCGTGCTCGTAATCGGCGTCGGTGCGTCGACGGCGTCGGCCATATCGAGCGCGAGGCGAACGTCTTTGCGGGTGTTGCTCGTCGAGAACCCCGGCTCGAAGTCCCGTCCGAGTACGCGGGGCATTCGCTTTCGGAACTGGTAGGACGAGCCACTGGAGTGGCGGACGACCTGCATAAACGGCTCCCAGTCGACCCCCTGCACGGCCGCGACGGCGGCCGCTTCCAGCGAGGCTGCACGGACGGCCGACCCGATCTGGTTGTTCAGCAGCTTCGTCGTGTGACCGGCGCCGAGCTCTCCGAGATGGTACACGTCCTCGCCGAGCGTCTCCAGCACCGCTCGGACGCGTTCCCGTTCGTACGTCTCGCGCTCTCCGCCGACCATCACGGTGAGCCCACCGCTTCGAGCCTTCTCCGGGCCACCGCTGACGGGCGCGTCGAGCAGCGTGAGCCCCGATTCGTCGACGATCGACCGAGTCGTGTCCGGCGAGATGGTGCTCATCTCCAGCGCGACGAGGTCCTCGGTCGCCCCTTCGGCGACGCCGTCGTCCCCGAGGTACACCGCCTCCGCGATCGGTGGCGTCGGTAGACTCGTGATGAGAACGTCGACCCGCGCGGCGGCATCCGCCGTCGATTCGGCCGGCGTCACGCCGTCCTCGACGACGGCCGCCAGCGTGTCCGCATCCACGTCGAATCCTACCGTCTCGTACCCCGAATCGACGAGGTTCCGGGCCATAGCCCCGCCCATGTGTCCGAGACCGACAACTCCGACAACGGTATCTGATGACATACATCGCAGGATTTGCGACGGGGGGCAATATACTCACGGGCCGCGGCATCCCTGTGGATGTCAGTCGATCTTGCCACCGTCGCTCCAGGAACGGGTCGGCTCACCGCCGTCTCTCGTCGAACTGTTCGGCAAATCCGGCTGTGGGGGGTAGAATTATATATTCAGTATCAAAATTATCTATTGTTATGAACACGAAGCGCGACAGCGAGTTACAGGGCCACCTTGACGGCCTGTTGATGCGAGGCGGGACGAGTAAGGGGCTCTTCGTCCGGAAAGAAGACCTTCCAATACAGCCGGACCACGAGCTGTTCGAGACGTTCCTCCTCGAACTGTACGGGTCGCCCGACCCGCTTCAAGTCGACGGCATCGGCGGGTCGCACTCACACACGAGCAAGATCATGATGGTGTCTCCGACGGACCGCGACGACGCCGACGTGGAGTACACGTTCGGCGGTGTCGGCGTCAAAAACCCCGTCATCGAGTGGGGCGGCAACTGTGGGAATCTCACCGCTGCCGTCGGGGCGTTCGCGATCCACGAAGGGCTCGTCGAGGTCACGCACCCGACGACGACGGTCACCCTCTACAACACGAACGCCGACGGACGGATCGAACAGGAGGTTCCGGTGACGGAACGCGGCGTCCCTGAGATATATGGCGACTACCACATCGACGGCGTGCCGGGGACGGGCGCGCGCGTCGACTCTCACTTCCTCGATCCGGCGGGCGGCGTGCTCGATTCGGCCCTCCCGACCGGCAACGCCGTCGACACGATCGAGGTCGACGGCGAGTCGCTCGACGTCTCCCTCGTGGACGTGACGAATCTCATCGCGTACGTCCGCGCCGAGGACATCGGCATGGCCGGCACGGAGCTCCCGGAAGAGATGCGGAACACGGAGGGGCTGCTCGATCGGTTCGAACGCATCCGCGGGGCGGCGTGCGCCGAACTCGGCCTCGTCGACGACCCGGCGGACGCGGAGACGGAGTACCCCATCTTCCCGCACCTCGCTATCGTCTCCGAACCGCAGTCGTACGACTGTACCGTCGACCGCCACGTCGACGCCGCCGATATCGACATCACCGCCCGCGTCATCAGCATGCAGGATCCCCATCACGCGTACGCCATGACGAGCGGGCTCTGTCTCGGTGCGGCCGCGCGCATCCCCGGGACCGTCGTCAACGAGTTCGTCCGGAATCCCGACGAGGAGTGGACGACCATCGGCCATCCGAAGGGGACGATGTCGGTCGGGGCGACGCTTCGTGACACGGGTGAGGACGGAGGGATCGATGTCGAACGGGCCTCCATCGGCCGTACCGTCAGACCGATCATGATCGGGTCGGCGTACTACCGGTACGTGAACGGACTGGAGGCGCTTCGGTAGCCGGGGTCGGCCGGAACCGCTGTGGGATGGAAACCGAGAGGAGCCGGTGGAACGCAGCGCCGCCGCCGTTACCTTTCGACCCGATTCACCCGCAACAGCTATACCCGTTCCCGTCCGCGAATCGTGTACGCATGACGCTTGCTACCGACCAGGACGTGGTCGTCGTCGGCTGCGGGATCGCCGGGCTGGCCGCGGCGAACCGCGCGGCCGAACTCGGCCTCGACGTGACGGTGTTGGAGAAGTCGCCGAAAGACAAGCGGGGCGGGCACACGCGGTACAGCGAGTCGTTCCGCGTCGCCTCGACCGAGTGTGACCTCCGACGGTTCGGCTACGAGTTCGCGATCGACGACTACTCGCCGGACGACTTCTATCGCGACATCATGAGCCAGACGAACGGCCGGGCCGACGACGCGCTCGCACGGACGATCGTCGAGGAGGTCGGCCCGACCGTCGAGTGGCTCACTGAGCTCGGCGTCGAGTGGGATATGGAGCCGCTCAACGTCGGATACACCGCTGCACGGACGTTCTTCGACGGTCCCCAGCTCGTTGGTGCGCTCGTCGACGCAGCGGAGGAGGCGGGAGCGACGTTCCGTTATCGGACGGAGGCACGCGAAGTCCTGTTCGAGGACGGCGAGGTCGCCGGGCTCCGAGCGCGGACCGACGACGGAATGGCCGAATTCGGTGCCGACGCGCTCGTCGTCGCCGCCGGCGGATACGAATCGAGCGAGGAGAAGCGAACCCGGTACTACGGTCCCGAGTACGACGCCATGACCGTCCGTGGGAGCCGGTACAACACGGGCGAAGGAATCGAGATGGTGCTCGACGCCGGCGGACGTGCGACCGGGCAGTGGGGCGGCGCTCATATGGCCCTCATCGACAGCGCGGCACCAGCGCACGAGGGCGGCGCGAACCGCGTCGACGGCTACCAGTACGGCGTGTTGATCAACGACGAGGGCGAACGGTTCTTCGACGAAGGCGAGGACGCTCGCGCCCACACGTACGCGAAGCTCGGGCGGATCATCTTCGAACAGCCGAGCCACGAGGCGTACATCGTCATCGACGATCCGCTTAAAGAACACATGCGGGCCACTGGCCCCGGCGGTTGGGTCTCCGACGACACGGTCGCGGGTGTCCTTTCCGAACTCGGTTGTGACCGACCCGAGCGCGGGGCAGAGACCGTTACAGCGTTCAACGCGGGGACCGATCCGGACGAGTTCGACCCCGACGTGCTCGACGGCAACGCGACGGACGGCGTCGCCCCCGAGAAGAGCAACTGGGCGCTCCCTATCGACGAGCCGCCGTATCACGGGTACCGCGTCACCGGCGGGATCACGTTCGGGTTCGGCGGCACGGCGACCGACGAGCGCGCCCGCGCGCTGGACACCATCGACCGTCCAATTCCGGGGCTGTACGTCGCCGGTAACACGACGGGTGGGCTCTTCTTCGACAACTATCCCGGCGGGACCGGGCTGGCGAACGGCGCCGTTTTCGGACGGATCGCCGCCGAGGAGGTCGCCCAGTTCCTGGCGTAGGAGCGACGACGCCACGGAAACCTATTTGCTTGCGGCCACACATTGTGTGTCAATGACAAGCGATTTCATGCGCCAGGAGATGGCGGTAGCCGCCGCGAACATCGCCTCGGAGTGTCTCGCAGTCGAGCCGGACGAGGAGGTGCTCGTGCTCGCCGACGCGCGAACGGTCGGCGTGGCGGACGCCGTCGCGACCGCCGCGAGCGCCGTCGGCGCGGACGTGGTGACACAGGTGATGCCGCTTCTCGACAGTCACGGGAACGAGCCGCTGCCGACGGTCGAGGAGGCGATGGTCGTCGCCGACGTCGCGTTCACCTGTACGACCCACGCGATCACCCACACCAACGCTCGGCTCCGGGCGGCCGAGGCCGGAACGCGCGTCGGCGTTCTCCGAGGCGTTACGGAGGAGATGATGGTCGACGGCGCCATGACCGTCGACTTCCCGGCGCTTCGGCGGCGGACCGAGGCCGTGCGCGACGTGCTGGACGCCGGGCGGTCCGTCCGCGTCACCGCCGCCAACGGGACGGACGTGTCGTTCAGCATCGACGGCTGTCAGGCGTTCTCGCTGGACGGCTACTTCCACGAGGAGTACGGCTTCGCGACGCTGCCGCCGGGAGAATCTCCGACTCATCCGAAGGAAGGAACGGCGAACGGCACCATCGTCGTCGACGTGTCGATGGACGGGATCGGTCGGCTCGACGACCCGATCACGCTGGAGGTCGTCGACGGGTTCGTCGAGGAGGTCACCGGGGGCGAGGAGGCCGCACAGCTCCGGGAGATCTTCGCCGACGCCGACGAGAACGCGCGGAACCTCGCGGAGTTCGCGGTCGGAACGAACCCGGCGGCGAAGCTCATCGGCAACCTTGCCGAGGACAAGAAACTGGCCGGGACCGTCCACTTCGCCGTCGGCGACAACGAGTCGCTGGGCGGTTCGACGGCGAGTTCGATCCACCTCGACGGCGTCGTGCGCTCGCCAACGGTAGAAGTCGACGGCGAGCGTCTCGTCGAGGCGGGATCACTCCCCTCGGAGAAAGCCCTCGGATCCGACCGATCGCTCTAAACTCCCGCGATGCGGGATTTTATATAGTCTCGGAATAGATCGAAGGACATGATCGATGATCGTGGAAACGCGGACGCCCCCACCGACACCGCCGATTCCTCGACGGACGGTCGATCCACCGTCAAGTCGGTCGAGACGACCCTCGATATCGTCGAGTATCTCCACGAACAAGGGGAGGCGACGATGGAAGATATCGTGGCAGCCGTCGACCGAAGCTCGAGTACCGTTCACAGGCACTTGATGACGCTTCGCGAGCGAGGCCTCGTCGTCGATACGTCGGGCGAATACGCTCTCAGTCTGTTGTTTCTCACGTACGGCGGTCGGTCACGCGATCGGCTGTTCGATTCGGACATAATCGATCGGAAGGTTCAGCAGCTGAGTGATCGGACAGGAGAGCGCGTCCAGTTCATGGTTGAAGAGAACGCTCAGCGGGTGTACGTGTTCACCTACTCCGGCCCGAGCGGCGTGAAAACGGATGCGACGCTGGGGAAGCGCGGGCCGCTTCACGTGAGTGCGGCGGGAAAGGCGATCCTCGCGAATCTCCCGCGTGAGCGGATCGAGTCGATCCTTGACGGGAGACCGCTCGGCGGACAAACCGAGAACGCGATCGCCGATCCGGACGAACTCCGACAGGAACTCGAAGCGGTTCGCGAACGCGGATACGCGTACAACGACGAGGAGTCGACCGAAGGGCTTCGCGCGGTCGGTGTCCCCGTCCACGATGGAAACGGGTCGGTCCTCGGCGCGTTTAGCGTCTCGGGACCGGCCCATCGATTCCGTGACTCGTACTTTCACGAAGAACTCCCCGATTTACTGATGGGCGCGGCAAACGAGGTCGAACTGAACCTCAAATACTCCTGATCGGGGCCGGAAAAGGGAATCGACACGGATCCTGTGTGGACACCGATCCCGCATCGCGGGAAGCCGCTCGAATACGTTGTCAACAGAAGCTCCCGACCGATCGGCACTCACACAGCCACTATTTGTCGAAACGCTCCGGATCGCGTCCGGATACGTTCGATTACCTTCCGTAGCGGACAGTACGTTACGAACGCGGCGATATCACGGCTTGACTCTGCACGCGGTCGCGATTCAATATATGAGAATCCGAGTGGATGAGCCATCAATCGGACGCCTCGTCCCTCCTCCCGCGACCCTTCGCCCCGATCGGTGGGCTATCGCGCGACCGCCTCTCTAACGGCATCGCGAGTCCACGAGACCAACGCTTCGAAGTCGGGGTTCCCGTCCTCGCGGATCCACGTGGCTGACACCTGACCGGCGGCATCGATGACGACGATTGCCCGCTCTGCGGTCTCGAAGAGTCCGTCGTGCGCATCGAGAACCACGTCGTACGCGTGAATCACGTCGCGGTTCGTATCGGAGAGCATGGGAAAGTTCAGGCCTTCCTCGCGCATCCAGACGTTCTGTGCGTACGGGAGATCGACACTTATGCCGTATACGCGGGCGTCTACCGCCTCGAAATCGGCCATCGAGTTACGGAACGAGCACATCTCTTCCGTACACCCACCCGTGAACGCGGCCGGAACGAACGCGAGGACCACCGGCCCGTCACCCAGCACCGACGACAGCGTAAACGGCTCGACGTCGTCGTACGCCTCGCCACCGGCCTTTGGAACGGTAAAATCAGGGGCTGCTTTGTCAACATGTATCATACGCCTGGGTGGGTTGGTTACCATATATATGTGGCGAATGGAAGATGAACTCTATGCATGCCGGGCTATTGGGTTCGAAAGTGCGGTAATGGAGGTGGACAAACCACTTAGCGTGCCTCGACACGGCGTATGATGTTTGCTGTTGTCCACCGTTGATTTGTTTTGTACGTTGTGCTCTGAGACAGTCTATATCGCATGCACCAGCAGCGAACGGGACCGCTGCCTGTTTACTCAGCATCTCTGTCGATCTCTCTATCCACTCTCTGTCGGGCTAGAGTTTGTAGGATGACGTTTGGATAAAAGATAGGTTTAACATGATGACCACACCAATAGTAGTTATGTCCTCAAAACAAGTCTCACTCCCGACTGTGAGCGTTGATGTCCATAATATCGGTGGTATCGATGAAGCGTCTGTTACCCTTCCCCCCGATGTTTCAATTCTTACCGGCCGCAATGCGACAAACAGAACCTCATTTCTACAGGCGCTGATGGCCGGGCTAGGGAGCCAGCAGAGTTCGCTGAAAGGTGACGCCGACGAGGGATCTGTCACACTCAACATCGGCGAAGAGACGTATACACGTACGCTGACGCGACAGAACGGCTCGGTCGTCTTCGGCGGTGACCCGTATCTTGACGATCCGACTCTCGCGGACCTGTTCGCGTTTCTCCTCGAGAACAACGAGGCCCGTCGTGCGGTCGCACGCGGTGATAACCTTCGGGAGATCATCATGCGACCGATCGACACCGACCAGATCGAAGCCGAGATCGAGTCGTGCAAGCGAAAGCGCGCCGACCTCGAGGACCGCATCGAAGCGATCAACGAGCTCGAACGGGAGCTACCCGAACTCGAGGCCGAACGCCGCGAGAAGCGCGAGGAGCTAGCGGACGCACAGACCGAGCTCAAGGAAACGCAAGCGGAACTCGAACGTCTCGACACCGGCGTCGAGGAGAGTCGGTCACGGAAACAAGACCTCGAAAATGCCTTTGAACGGGTTCGAGAGGCTCGATCGGCGCTAGACGACTTGGAGTTTGATCTCGAGACTGAACGAACGACCCTCGCGGAACTCCGGTCGGAACGTGAGGAGCTAGCGGAGACGCTTGAAGATGCCGAAGCAGTCGACCGGAACCCCGACCGACTCGCCGGCCGTATCGACGAACTTCGCCGACATAAGCGATCGCTCGACGAAACGATCAACGAACTCGGTAGCGTGGTCAACTTCAACGAGGAGATGCTGAACGGAGAGGGACTCGACCTCGAGGAACGGGCCGATCCGACGGACGCACTCACCGCGTCCGATGAGACGGTTTGCTGGACGTGTGGCTCTGAAATCGAGACGACACAAATCGAACAGACACTGGACAGGCTCAGGAATTTGCGCTCTGAAACGTTAGATGAGCGGAGCGAAATTCAGACGCAAATCACGGAGTTGACCGACGAGCAATCTGCGCTCAAAAAACGAGAACAGCAACGGCGACGCACCGAACGACGACTTGAGGAGGTTACGTCCCAGATCGAGGATACAACGGACCGGATCGCTGACCTCGAAGACCGGATCGACGAACAGGAGGAGACGGTCGCCGAGCTCGAAGCAGAGACAGCGGAGGTCGACATCGAGGGCCACGACGAGACACTCGAACTCCACCGCGAGGTCAACGGAATCGAACTGCGTATCGAGCGGCTGGAGTCCGACATCGACGACATCGAAACAGAAATCGTCGATCGCGAAGCGTCGATCGACGAGCGAGACTCGCTACAGGAGGAGCGTGAGTCACTCTCCGAGCGACTCACCGATCTCCGTACGAGGGTCGACCGGATCGAGGAGGAGGCCGTCGACGCGTTCAACGAGCATATGGAAACCGTCCTGAACATTCTTGAGTACGACAATCTCGATCGCATCTGGATCGAGCGACGCGACGTCGAGGTCCGAGAGGGACGCCGCAAAGTGAACCGCACCCGGTTTGACCTACATATCGTTCGCTCGACTGCAGACGGGACGGCGTACGAGGATACCGTCGACCACCTGTCGGAGAGCGAGCGAGAGGTAACCGGGCTGGTCTTCGCACTCGCTGGCTACCTCGTCCACGATGTCGCAGAGACCGTCCCGTTCATCGTGCTCGACTCGCTGGAGGCGATCGACTCGAATCGTATCGCCCGTGTCGTCGAGTACTTTCGGGAACACTCTGAGTATTTGATTGCCGCACTGCTGCCTGAGGACGCCGCCTCGCTCACTGAGGAGTACACGTACGTGGAAACTATCGACTAATTCGACGGTACGTCCAGGGCAGATCGTTCCTCTTTTCGACTAATATTACATCGTTAGATTTGTAATGCCTCACGGCGTAGTGAGCGTATGAGTGAGACGCGCTCGACGAAGGTTGCAAAGGTGCTCGATAAGTATGATCTCGATGGCCTTGGAGTGCAGCTTGAAGAGGCTTGGACTGCGGAACGGGGAGAGCGGACCAGCCTCCGTGACCTCGCAGCGGAGTTCAACGAGGAGGTACTTCGAGCCGCGCTCAAAGGCGCTGGCGGGTCGCCGCTCAACTTCGAGGTGGCGGGAACATACGAGATGCTTTCGGACGGATCGGAGCCGGAAGCGACCCGTGCACGGCGGCGCTTAGAGCGTGAGGGGATCGATACGGAGGAGTTGGAGGGTGATTTCGTGACACATCAAGCGATACATACGTACCTCACAAAGGTGCGTGAAGCCACGCTTCCCGAGAATGAGACGGATCTCGTCGACCGAAAGATCGAGACGATTGAGAAGCTCCAAGGTCGCCTCACTGCGGTGACTGAGTCGGCGCTCGGTACCCTCGATTCGGCGGGCAAACTCGACCGCAGCGACTACGACGTGCTCGTCGGCGTGCGCACCGTTTGCCCCGCGTGCGGTTCCGACACCGCTGCCGGAGAGCTTCTTCGGAACGGTGGCTGTGGATGTGACACCAATGATGATTTGTAGACACATAAGCAACAAAACTTGTGGAGTGAGAACACCGGTGGTTGTACGGCCGACAGCGTACCAGTAGATTTCAGACGAATCCGTTTAGTATGGCCAAACCACTAGTTGCGCGTGCGTTGCGGGTCAACAGATACGTCAGCGGCGGTACGAACGACACTCATCTCGACCGTGGAGATTCGTATCGTAACAGTAGCCTTCCGCCTCAAAGAAAAGAACAACGCAATCCACCAAACATACCACTTTTATATACTACTCAGATTGTTGTTGTTTCATGTCGATCGGGGTCGATCTACCGCTCATTCCTGAGTTCACTAGACCGACCCACAGCCGGAGCCGGGCGGATCCCATTCACGTCAATAGCTGATAAAACGGTGAGTTAGCGGACGATCGATACTACTGGCTATCTCCTGTCTATCTCGAATCACATACTTTGAGACACGCGCATAGCTTGAGTCGATACAGTCAAATTTAATTATGAATTAGTTTTATTAAATTACAAAAACACGGCGTGTACGACCTGATAGTTCTCATCATTATCAATATTGCGTGAGTGATCCTACCGCAAGCACTGTTTTTTTTTAAATACGGGTAAGCTCAAGATCAGAGCGGCATTAAATGTATTATTTTTGAGCAACGTACAGATGTGTCTATTCTCAAACTACTTAGTAACGGAGGAGCGGGAGCTGCATTCGAGTCGCTCGGGTTCGTGTCTTTCGTGTCGGATCTGCGTATCTGGACACTACCTAGGGGTATTCAACATACTACAAGGTGGAGCTTCCGGCCTCAGGGAGCGAACGCAGTGAGCGAGTAGTCCGGAGAGGAAACCAACATGCCCAGTGATAACCACTCTACGCTAGCTACCTGACTCCCGCTATTTAAGAATCGTCACTCCTCCGCCGGAGGTATGGAGGTTCGGCGTACCGCACCCGTCGAGCCCGTTGTTCCCGATGAGCGACGCGACGACTCCACAAATTACCCGTCAGTTCCTTCATTGTGCCAATCGTGCCGTCGGACTCTGTTGGGATTCGCTCCGATATGGACTGCGTCACGGCCAATACGACAGCACGCGACGCACTCTATGACGAACTACGGGAAGAGAGTGAACTCAACGTCGTTCTCGGACAGACTGCGGATTTACACACCCGGACAATCGCCATGGTGAGCACTTCTGTTGTCAGAAGTGTGGGTACGAAGTGAACGCGGAGTATAATGCAGCGAAGAATATCAGGTGACGGCGAACGGTGAGAGTTACCAGCCTCTTGCTGACGACCGATTACCGAGAGTCCACATCAAAGCCCCGTCCCTCAAGGACCGAGGCGCGTAGCCCCAAGGGAGTAGGGCGGGGTAGTTTACAGGAGGAGCGAGATCACAGCTAGCACCAAGAAGATGATGACGAACCACTTCGCAACGGTCATGCTGATCCCGGCGACTCCACGTGCCCCCAGGACGGCTGCGACGATCGCGATAATGAAAAATATCACCGCCCACTGAAGGAAATCGCCCGAGAACTGCAGTGGAGCAAGGTTTCCGAACCCAGACAACAACTGATACTCCGCTGACGCTGCGATTGTGGTAGTAGCCATAACGAGTAACAGGAGAGATACGCTATTAGTTATGAAGTCTCAAAATCCCGATAATATATGAGTAAGTGGCTCCCCGACAGTGGTCTCGAAATAGTAGTCGTCGTTACAGAAATCCGAGGCGAAAGCCTCGCCTGCAGCGCAAGGACGTAACCGTGTGACGATAGTCGTCCACTTGGTTCCCAGCCGGTGACCAATTCCGCCGTAGTCACGCGCTTCCCACCGTCTCTCGGTATCGATCGAACCACCGATCCAGGACCGACCAAAAGACAGGGTCACTCGGATAGACACCGTCGAGAAGTACCGGAGCACACTCGTCCCGTCGCGGTTCTCGGCGGGCTCGGAGTCAGTCAACTTGACGGCGTTTCGACGGTTGCCGACGCGCTCATCCTTTCGTTTCTGATGGTCACGCTGTTCGCCGCATTCGCAGGGGCCCCACTGTTCCGGCTTCGCGTCGCGTTCGTCTGCATCCGGGGCGCGGGGAGAAGTCCGATAGCGATGGCGTTCGTCGAGCGCGAGCGCGACCGACGAGCGCTGGCGATCGAGTGACCTCGGTGACCGAACGCCGCGGGAGGTGACGCCCGACGAGCCACAGGCGGTGGGTCTGGTCGTGACCGTGGGCCGTTCGGCCTCCGACGTCTGTCCGGCTGCGTGGAGCGGTGAGAACCGAGACTTGGGGGCTCGATGACCCCACGGGCGACCGATAGCGACGGTCCGCGAGATCCGCGACGAAACTGAGCGTCGACTCGTCGCGCTGTTCGACGAGCTGCTGTCGGACGCGCCGCCCGGGAGCCGACGCTCCGCTGGAGTGGCGGCAGTGGTGAGGATGACGAGGCTATTCCGTATAGCTGACACAGGTTTATTAACAGGCTCGACTGCGTTCCGAAGACCTACGGCGTTCGCCGCTCAGAGGTTGTCACCGTTCTTCGTGCGGTCGATCTCACGGAAGCGTCCGACGAATCCGGGGACGGTGGAAGAGATCAGATCCGGGGACGGTGGAAGAGAACACATGAAGGGCCGCGGGCGACCGAAACTGTCCGGGGCGACGTTTAACCGGGAGCCCGTAAACGCATGGGTATGGAGCCAGATCTGGATCGATTTACATCTCGTCGGTCGACGGTGTACGGACAGCGCGGTGTCGTCGCGACGAGTCAACCGCTCGCGAGCGAGGCGGGCATCGAGGCGCTGCGCGAGGGCGGCAACGCGTTCGACGCGGCGGTGGCGACGGCGGCCGCACTAAACGTCGTCGAGCCGACCTCCACCGGCCTCGGCGGCGACGTGTTCGCGCTGTATCGGACCGCGGACGGCGATGTCGGGGCGATGCGTGCCTGCGGCGGCGCACCGGCCGACGCGACGATCGAGAACGTCCGGAGCGCGTTGGACGCGGACGACGACGCGTCGGCGTACTACCCCGACGACGGCGGCTACGCGGTCGACGACGTCGAAGAGGCCGGGATGCCCTTTTACGGACCACACGCCGTCACCGTTCCCGGCACGGCGCGCGGCTGGGAGGCGACCGTCGAGGAACTCGGCCGACTCACGCTCGCCGACGTCCTCTCCCCGGCGATCCGATACGCCACCGAGGGGTACCCGGTGTCGGAAGTCATCGCGTCCTACTGGACGGGCGCCGAGGACCTGTTCACCGACGAGCACGCCCGCGAGGCTTTCCTGTTCGACGGCGACGCGCCGGAAGTCGGCGCGACGGTGACGCTCCCGCGACTCGGCGAGTCGATGAAACGAATCGCCGAGGAGGGGGCCGACGTCGTCTACGAGGGCGAAATCGCGGAGGCGATCGCCGAAGAGGTTCAGTCGCAGGGCGGATTCATGACCGTCGACGACCTCGCGGGGTTCGAGGTCGAGTGGCCCGAGCCCGTGTCGACGACGTACAACGGCGCGGAGGTGTACGAACTGCCACCGAACAACCAGGGGCTCATCGCGCTGGAAGCGCTCAACGTCGCCGCCGAGCTCGGCGCGGGCGAGTACGACTACGACTCCCCAGAACGGGTCCACTACTTCGGCGAAGCGATGAAGCGGGCCTTCCACGACGGCCACCGGTACATCACCGATCCGGAGTACGAAGAGATCCCGCCGCTCGCGTCGAGGGAGTGGGCCGCTTCTCGTGCCGCCGACATCGGCGAAAGCGCCTCGCACGACGTCTCCTTCGGCGTGCCCGACGCCAACGCCGAGGACGCCGACACCGTGCTTCTCACCGTCGCCGACGAGGAGGGCAACGTCGTCTCGTACATCAACTCGCGGTTCGCCGGGTTCGGTTCCGGGCTCGTCGCCGGAGAGACGGGGATCGCCCTCCAGAACCGCGGCGCCTCCTTCTCGCTCGATCCGGAGCACCCGAACGCGCTCGAACCGGGGAAACGCCCCTTCCACACCCTCATTCCGGGAGTCGTGCGCTTCGAGGAAGACGACTGGGCGGCCTTCGGTGTGATGGGCGGATACATGCAGCCGCAGGGCCACGTTCAGGTGATCTCGAACGTCGTCGACTACGGGATGCCCCTTCAGCGGGCCCTCGACGAGCCGCGCTGGCGCTATCGGGAAGCCGGAGAGTTAGCGGTCGAGCCGCACTTCGACGACGACGTCGCGGCGAAGCTGGTACGGAAAGGGCACGACGTGCGAACGCTCTCGCCCGTCCAGTTCGGCGGCGCGCAGATCGCCCGGAGCCGCGACGGCGTGCTCTCGGCCGCGACGGAGCCGCGAAAGGACGGGAACGCACAGGGGTACTAGTCGGCGACTGCGACACGGCCGCGATCGGATATGACGAGGATCTATAACGACTGCCCGTTTGTCGGTCGTGCATGGATATCACGCCCCGGCCGTACACCCCAATAAGGTCCTGTTTACAGCCGTCTGAGTCACTGCCGTCTGGCCCGGGTGGTATTTGTGCGCGTGGATACACTTATAATGTCCCGTATGGTATGTCGTAACAGCATGACGCGAAGAATCCAGCGACGCGACGTGATCAGAGGTGCCGGGGCGGCCGGTATCGCAGCCATCGCCGGCTGCTCGACCGAGGACCCTGACGACGGAGCGAACGGCGACGACGGAGCGAACGGCGACGACGGAATGAACGGCGACGACGGAGCGAACGGCGACGACGACTCCGATGTCCCCGACGCCGTGATGGTCGTCGGGTTCCCGCAGTCCGGCATCCAGCTGTTCCGCGACTACTATTCGGAGTTTGCGGACCAGTCACCGGATCTCGATATCATCGTGCCCGACGGGCTCATCGACCCCGACCTGCCGGGCGAGGTCGACAACGACATGAACAACGTGATCGGTACGAACCCCTCCGCCGCCGGTCCCGGCGCCGACTTCTACGCCGACGCGTACGAAGACGCCTACGGCGAGGGCCCCGGCGTGTTCACCGCACAGGCGTACGACGCGATGGCGGTCAACGTCCTCGCGACGGTCGCGGCCGGAGAGAACACCGGCTCAGAGGTCCGCGATCGCGTTCGGAGCGTTACCAATCCCGGTGGCGAGGAGTTCGGTCCGGAGACCCTCGTCGACGCGGTCGAGGCGGTCGCCGCCGGAGATCGAATCCGCTACGTCGGCGCGTCGTCGAGCGTCGACTTCGACGTTAACGGTGACATCGTCACCGCGGCGTACGACATCGTCGACTTCCAAGACGGCGAGTTGAACACGGTCGACACGGTCGAGTTCGGTTCGGAACTCACCGAAGAAGACGAGGCCGCGCCAGCGGCGGACCCCGTCGGCGTCGACGACTTCGAGGCCCGAGTCGGCGTGTTGCTCCCGGAGACCGGTGACCTCGGTCCGCTCGGCGTGCCGATCCGCGACGGCGCGCTGCTCGCGGCCGACCAGATCAACGACGCCGACGTCGGCGTCAGCGTGGACGTACGCGTGGAGGACACCCAGACCGACCCACAGGCGGGAATCTCCGGTGCGAACGCGCTCGTCGACGCCGGTTACTCGTCCGTCGTCGGTCCCGCCTCCTCGAACGTCAACTTCCAGGTCACAGACCAGGTTCTCATCCCGAACGGCGTCGTCGGCATCTCGCCGTCTTCGACCGCTCCGGGAATCACGGACCTCGACGACGACGGCTACATCTTCCGGACGGCCGCGTCCGACGTGCTGCAGGGACCGGCGCTGGCGGAACTCGCGGTCAGCGACCGCGTGGGTGCCGAAAGCTCCGGCACGCTGTACCTCAACGACGACTACGGGCAGGCGCTCGAAGAGGAGTACGTCAACAGCTTCGGGGACGCTGGCGGCGATGTCCGCGAGCGCGTCTCCTTCGAGCCCGAACAGGCGTCCTACTCGAGCCAGTGGGGCGACGTCCTGCAGCTGTAAGCCGCACAGCACTCACTCAGACTGCGTATTTTTCCGTCGGTCATCGCCCGCGTTGTAGCCGTTGCTGTCGGTGCGATGGATTCCGATCAAACACAGCAGCGATCAATCGCTAGATACGCTGTACTGACACAGAGCGGGTTAGATTACGGAGAATCGAGGAGAAAGCCTCGCGCTTCAGCGCGGGGAGGATATCAAAGCAGCTACTACTGATTTCAACAGAGTCAAACAGCCGACAGCAACACCCGCATTCAGCTTATAACTAGCCGAGCGACCGTACTGCGTCATCCACTCCTGCCATCAATCACAAGCTGTTTTTTGGCGACCCAGCTGTTTCGGACGACAACCCACACCGGCCGCCGATCACCCGCCGAGGAAGTCCTTCCGAACGTCCTCGTCGCCGAGCAGCACCTCGCCGCGGTCCGTGTAGCGGTTCTCCCCGTTGACCAGCACGTAGCCGCGGTCACAGCGGCGAAGCGCCTCCTTCGCGTTCTGTTCCACCATCAGCACCGCCGTTCCGCTCTCGTTGATCCGATCGATCCGGTCGAACATGTCGGCGACGAGGTCGGGCGCGAGCCCGGCCGAGGGCTCGTCCAACAACAGCAGGTCGGGATCGAGCATCAGCGCCCGACCCATCGCGACCATCTGTCGCTGGCCGCCGGAGAGCGTGCCCGCCTTCTGCGCCTGTCGCTCGCGCAGGATCGGGAAGCGGTCGAATATCTCCTCGATCCGGTCTTCCGGCACGCTGTCGAGGATGTACGCGCCCATTTCGAGGTTCTCGCGGACGCTCAGTCCGGGGAAGACGTTGTCGGTCTGCGGGACGAAGCCGATCCCCTTTCGGATGATCTGTTCGGGCGCGAGCCCGTGGATGTCGTTCCCCTCGAAGTCGACCGTGCCGTCCATGTACGTCGTGAGGCCGAACACGGTCTTCATCACCGTCGACTTTCCGGCTCCGTTGGGGCCGACGATGGTGACGTACTCCTCGGCGGCGACGTCGAGGTCGACATCTGAAAGGATCTGGAGGTCGCCGTACCCGGCATCGAGGTCGCGAATTCGGAGGATCGCATCGCCGTCGACGGTGTGTGCCGTCCCGGCCGAGGCGCCCGTCGCAGACGGCTCGTTCTCCCGAACGTCGACCGCGGGGTCGTCGCTCATATGTCCTCCCCCAGGTACGCCTCGATGACCTCCTCGTTGTTCCGTATCTCGTCGCCGGTGCCCTCGGCGAGAACTTTCCCCTGATGCATGACGATGACGCGTTCGCAGTTGTTCATGATGATGTCCATGTCGTGCTCGACGAGCAGGAACGTGTAGCCGTCCTCGCGGAGCCGATGAATGCGTTCCAAGAGCTTCTCTTCGAGGGTCGGGTTGACCCCCGCGAGCGGCTCGTCCAACAGCACCAGCTCCGGATCGGTCATCAGCGCGCGAGCCATCTCGAGGAGCTTTCGTTGACCGCCCGAGAGGTTACCGGCGTGTTCGGTCGCGAGGTGGTCGATCTCGAAGAAGTCGAGCGTCTCCCAGGCGCGCTCGCGGATCTCCTCCTCCTGTTCGATGACGCCGCTCCGGAGCCCGGGCGTGACGGCACGGATCGCCGACTCGCCGATCTGGCCCTTCGGCGCGAGCATCAGGTTCTCGAGGACGGTCATCTCCTCCAGTTCGCGGGCGATCTGGAACGTCCGCACGAGCCCCTTCCGTGCGATCTGATACGGTTCGAGCCCGGTGATGTCCTGGTTTTTGAAGTACACCTTCCCCGCGGTCGGCTCGTGGACCCCGGTGATGCAGTTGAACGTCGTCGACTTCCCGGCCCCGTTCGGACCGATGAGCCCGGTCAGCGAGCCCTGTTCGACCTCGAAGGAGGCCCCGTCGACGGCGGTAACGCCGCCGAACCGCTTGACGAGTCCCTCGACTCGGAGCGGCACGCCGGCAGGCACGCGCTTCGCCGCCTCTTCGACGGGACTGTCGTTAGCCTCCGGTTCGGCGCTCGGGGTGCCGCCCGCCGCGTCGTCCGCGGCGGGATCGGACGCGTCCGGAACGTCGCTACTCATCGCGCTCACCTCCCTGCGGCCGCTCGGAGAGGTCGACGGCGGCCGCCGTCTCGATCCGATCGCCGAGGATGCCGTCGGGTCGGCGGTGCATGAGGAATATCAGTATCAGCCCGAGGAACACGAACTGCAGCGGCGCGACGTTGTCCGTGGCGAACGCGAGGAACGCCGTCGGGTCGAGCGATACGACGGCGTCCGCGAACGACGGCGGCGTCGGGGCGTCGATGATTCCCCGGATCGCCGACCCCGCGCGGCGCGGTCCTTCGAACAGCACCGCCGCGAAGACGATACCGCCGAGGACCGACCCGGTGTTCGAACCGGAGCCGCCGATGATCACGGCGACGAAGATGTAGAAGGTTAAGAGCGGCATGAACTGCGGCGTCGGCGAGACGTTCCCCTGGCTGCCGAACCAGAGGATCCCCGCGAGCCCCATGAGCGCACAGCCGATCATGAACACCTTGACCTTGATCAGGTTGACGTTCTTACCGAGCGAGTCGGCGACGAGTTCGTCCTCGCGAATCGCCTTGAGGTTCCGTCCGAACGGCGAGTGGCCGAGCCGCTCCAACAGGACGTAGAAGCCGACGAGGAACGCGGCGAGCACGGCCACGTATCCCCAGCCGATGAGGATGTTGTGCGCGATGCCGACGCCGCCGTCGCCCAGCACCCCGAAGACCAGTTCGCCGAACGCGGTCGGGTTTCCGGCGCGCCCGTCAACGAGGAACAGTCCCCGGACCGGGTTGTCCGGCATCCCCATCCCGCGGCCGCCACCGGTCCCGGCCCCGATCGTCTCTCTGAGGAACGTGTCGAACGCGCTCGACTGGAGCGTCAACCGGATGATCTCCGAGAGCCCGAGCGTGACGATTGCGAGGTAGTCGGCCTTGAGCCGTAGGGCAGGGAGCGCCGCGAGCAGCCCGATAACGGACGCCATCGCCATGCCAGCCACGATGCCGACCGGGAGCGGGAGCCCGAATCCCGGGGGGCCGAACGCCGGGTCCGGCGATCGGACGACCATTCCCATCGTGTAGACGCCGACGGCCATGAAGCCGGCAACGCCGATGTTGAACAGCCCGGTGTACCCCCAGTGGAGGTTCAACGCGAGCGCGGAGAGCGCGTACACCAGTCCGAGGAACGTCAGCGTCCGCATCAGACCCACGACGCTGTTGAGTCCGTCCGTGAACGTCAACACGGTCGCGCCCGCGTACACCAGTAGCAGGGTCACGATGACGAGCCCGAGGTCGCTCTGCCGAAGCGCGTCGAGCACCGCTCCGGTCGCGCTGTCGGGGCCGCCTCCCCCGTTCGCGTCGTCGGGGTCGCCGCGATCAGCGTCATCCGATCGGGCGGTCGTCTCGTCGCTCATGCGGTCGACACCCCCTCGAAGATCCCCTCGGGACGCACGAGGAGCACGGCGATCATCACGGCGAAGACGGCCGCTTCGTTGAAGTCCGACGGGATCCACACCGTCGACGTCGTGAACACCACGCCGATGACGATCCCCCCGGCGATCGCGCCGTAGACGGAGCCGATACCGCCGAGGATCACCGCGGCGAACATCAACAGGAGGAGCAGCCAGCCGAAGTCGAACTGGATCGTGCCCCGGAGGAGGACGTAGAGGTAGCCCGAGGCACCGGCGAGCCCGCCGCCGATGAGCCACGTCGCGGTGACGACGCGCTCGGCCGGGATTCCGGTGATAAGGGCCAGGTCCTTGTTGTCGGCCATCGCCCGCATCGCAGTGCCGAGCTTCGTGCGCTGTAGCATGAAGTGCATCGCGAGCATCAGCCCGATCGAGGCGACGACGAGCGTCAGCTGGTGGGCGTTGATCGACAGGCCGAGCGGGCCGAACACGATGTTCGACGCGTCGAGCGTCGCGGTCACGCCGCGGCGGCTGGAGCCGTAAACGAACTGCAGGAGGTATCTGACGACCAGGGCGACGCCGATCGAGGCGATGAGCAGCGAAATGCCGCTGCGGTCGCGCATCGGCTTATAAAATAGCCTGTCGAGCGCGAGCGCCACCAGCGCGGTGACGACGAACGCCGTCACGAGCCCCAGTAACACTGCGACCGGAGTCGTGAGGATGTGTGCGCCGATCTCACCGGGGGTGACGCTTCCGGCGCCGCGAACGGTCGCGAGCGCGCGGAGCGGCGCGTCGCCGAACGCCGCGATAACGAAGGCGACGCCCCACCCGGTGAACGCGCCCGTGCTGACGAGGTCACCGTGCGAGAAGTTCGCGAACGAGAGGATGCTGTACGTCATCGAGAGACCGATACCCGCGAGGCCGATCACGAGGCCGATCACGACCCCGTTCCAGAGGTTGGAGCCGAGTCGGCCTACCGAAAGCGACCCGCCGAGCGGACCGACAGAGACTCCCGCGAGCTTTGCGGCGAGGTCGACGAGGAGGAGGCCGCCGAAGAGCGCGAGGAAGAGAAGCCCCGGCCGGGCCCGCACCGTGTCAACCACCGACGATTCAGTTGTTCCCATGTGTGCGTCTCACTGACGCAGGGTCAGACATGGAGGGATAAATAACTCGCTGTTAGGCCGGTATCGGTGACGGCAGATATCGCGCCAAAAGCCAATTTTAGTCTCATATTATCGCGGATAGAACTGCGACGACTAGCGACGCGTCGGTCTCGTCGGGGCGAAGTACCTCTCAGTCGCCGCCCGCGGCCCGTGCGTGTCGGCGCGCGTCCTCGGCCGAGCGCCCCTCCCGAAGCAACGCCTCGACGAACAGTTCGCCCGCCTTGTACGAGGAGCGGACCATCGGTCCCGACGCGCAGTAGAGGAAGTCGAACTCCTCCTCCGCGACCGCGCGCCACGTCTCGAAGACGTCTGGGTGGACGTAGTCGAACACGTCGAGGTGCGAGCGCGACGGCTGGAGGTACTGCCCGAAGGTGACCACGTCGACGCCGACCTCGCGGAGGTCGCCGAGGGTGCGGTACACCTCGTGGTCGTACTCGCCGACGCCGAGCATGAGACTCGTCTTGGTGTGAACCTCGGACTCGCGGTCGACCTGATCGAGCACCGAAAGCGACTGCTCGTAGTCCGCGCGGCGGTCTCGAACGGGCCACTGGAGCCGTTCTACGGTCTCGACGTTGTGCGCGATCACGTCCGGACCGGCGTCGATGATCCGACGTATCGCCTCGGGATCGCCCTGGAAGTCGGGGATGAGCGTCTCCACGAGGATCCCCGGGTCGCGCCGCTTGATCTCGCGGATCGTCTCGGCGAAGTGCGCGGAGCCGCCGTCGGCGAGGTCGTCGCGGTCGACCGACGTGAGCACGACGTAGTCGAGGCCGATCTCCGCGACGGCGTCGGCGACGTTCGCCGGTTCGTCGGGATCGAGTGCGTCCATGCCCCCGGTCTCGACGTCACAGAAGTTGCACCCGCGCGAGCAGCGGTCGCCCATGAGCATGAACGTCGCCGTGCCCGGCCCGTCCCGACCGGACCAGCACTCGCCCATGTTGGGGCAGTTGGCCGCTTCACACACGGTGTGGAGGTCGCGATCGCGGAGCGTCTCCGTGATCTCGGTGAAGCGCGTGCCGGACGGGGGACGCGACTTCAGCCAGTCCGGTTTCCGACGGCCGCGTTGCATACCCGACCCACGGCGGCCGGGTGCAAAAACGTGAGGATCGGGAGCACTGAGACGACTCCGACTCGCGACGGGTCCGGTCCGAACACGTCTCCTATTCAACATCAATATACTTTTATTATAGCTATCCAATCCGGAACTATCGGATGTTCGACATCGACCGTGAGGCGATCACCGACGGGCCGGTGGGGCGGGTGCTTCTCGTGCTCGCGGCGCCGCTCGTCGCGCAGAACCTCGTGTACGTCGCGAACGCGCTCGTCGACACGTTCTGGCTCGGTCGCGTGAGCGAGGACGCCGTCGCCGCGGTCGGTCTCAGCCTCCCGATCCAGTCGTTCCTCGGTGCGACCGTCGTAGTGGCCGCGATCGGCACGCAGATCCTCGTCGCGCAGCGCGCCGGCGGCGACGACGACGCGGGCGCTCGGCGCGTCGCGGTCAACGGCGGGCTCGTCGCGCTCGCGATCACGGTCGCGGTCGCGGTTCCCGTGGTCGTCTACGCCGAAGACCTGGTGCGGTTCCTCGGTGCGGACCCCGCGCTCGCAGGCGTCACCGCCACCTACCTCGCGATCATCGTCGCCGTCCTCCCCGTGGGCGCGGTCGGCGACACCGTCGAGAACTGCTTTACCGCCTACGGCGACACGCGCGCGGTGCTTCACGTCAGCGTCCTCAGCGTGCTCGTCAACCTCGTCGCCGCCCCCGTGCTCATCTTCGGCGTCGGCCCGGTTCCGGCGCTGGGCGTCGCGGGCGCAGCGCTCGGTACGGTGCTCGCAGGGATCGTCGGACTCGTCCACGTGCTCGCGTACGCCGCCGGGATCCGCCGCGACACGTTCCGACTCACCCGAGAGGCGTTCGCGGTCGACCTCGGGGCGATCCGCGAGGTCGTCGCCGTCGGGCTCCCGCTGGGCGGGCAGCGCGGGGTGAGCGAACTCGTCCGCGTGCTCGTCGTCGGGCTCGTCGCGATCGCCGGCGGCGCGGCGGGCGTGGCGGCCTACACCGTCGGCGCGCGCGTGGCCACCCTCGCCATCGTCCCCGCGCTCGGGATGCAGCAGGCCGCCCAGTCGATGATCGGACAGAACCTCGGCGCGGACGCCCCGCGTCGCGCCCGGCGGACGACGACCGTCGGGACCGAGATGGTCGTCGTCGGGTTCCTCGCGCTCGGCGTCGTCCAGTTCCTGTTCGCGGGCCAGATCGTCGACCTGCTCGCGCCCGACCTCACCGCGACGGGTCGGGAGCTCTCGGTGTTGTACCTGCAGATCCTCGCCGCCTCCTACTGGGCGCTCGGCGGGACCTACACTATCTTGGCCGGGTTCAACGGCGCCTCGCGCACCCGGACGTCGTTCGTCGCGGACCTGATCAAGTACTGGGGGATCCGCTTCCCGATCGCGGTCGCGGCGGTGCCCGCGACGGCGACGTTCGGCGCCGCCGGTACCGCCGTCGCGCCGGGGCTCGGATGGGGAGTCGAGGCCGTGTTCTGGGCGGTCGCCGTCTCGAACGTCGTCGGGTTCCTCGGGCTCGGTGCGTACTTCTGGTACACGACTCGACAGGGGATGTTCGCGAACGCCGCGGAGCGTGCAAGCGGCGGCGACGGCGGGAGTACGGACGCCGCCGACTGACGCCACCGGCTGACGTCACCGATTGACGCGGCCGACGGGCCCGGTCGCGGTCGGCGGGCTCAGCCGAGGTCGGTGACGCGGGCCGACCCGACGGCGTCGCCGTCGCTGATCAGCCGAACCGTCACCGCCTCTTGCCCGGGGTGAAGCCAGTCGCGGGGAACGGCGACCGTCGCCGTCTCGTCGGGGGCGAGGACGACGGGGTCGATCGGCGCGACCGACTCCTCGTCGTCGGGAAACGCGAGCGTGGCCCGCGCCACCCGGATCGGTTCGGCGCCGTCGTTGCGGAGGGTGACGGCGAAGCGATCGACAGCGCGTTTCTCGCCGGACGGCGAGACCGCGATATCGACGTCGGTGACGCGGATCGGGCGCGCCGTCTCCGAACTAACGTCGTCGGCCGCTCCGGGCCCAGATTGGTGGCCGTCCCCGTCGCTTCCGGCGTCGCCGTCCGATCCCTGCACGTCCTCGTCGGCGAATTTCGCGAAACACCGGTAGCATCGGTACACGGTCAGGTCCGGCGGCGGGACGTGACCGCCGTTCATCCGGATCGCGGTCACGAGAAAGCGGCTCCCGCACTCCGGACAGTTCGGCGTCCCGTGGAACACGGATGGCACTTCTTTCGGGAGGGATATGGGTTTTCGGTCAGTCGTCGAGGATATCGCCGCTCTCGATCACGGTCGCGAACTCGCCGTGCAGGTGCGCGAGCGCGACGCGGTGGGACGTTTCCGGGTCGATCCGCTCGCCGTCGTACCCCTTCCGGGCGTGAGCCGCGGTCGCGTCGGCGACGACGACCACGTCGTACCCGCGATTCTCGGCCGTCCGTGCCGTCGTCGAGACGCAGTGGTCGGTGGTCAGCCCGCAGATCACGAGCGTTCCGTACCCGCGCTCTTCGAGCCACGCGTCGAGTCCGGTGTCGAGGAAGGCCCCGTTGACGCGCTTCTCGAACGTCGCCTCCCCGTCGTCGGGAGCCGTCTCCGGCTTCCACGCGAACCCCGGCGCGTCCGGCCGGAGCGGGGAGTCGCGCTCCGTCGAGGCGTGACGCACGTGCGCGACCGGGCGGTCGGTCTCGCGCCACCGGGCGAGGAGCGCGGCCGCGCTCGCCTCGGCCTCGGGGTTGTTGCGGTCGCCCCAGTCCGATTCGTCGAAGCCGGTCTGGAAGTCGACGAGGAGGAGGACGGCGTCGTCCGAAATCGACGTGTCCTCAGTCATCGCCGAGTCCCGTCGTGACCCCAGGCGATTCAGTTCCGAGAGCGCGCCGGTCGGCGAGCCGCCGCCACGCCCCCCGCTCCAACAGCGCCTCGGGCGCCTTCGGATGTTCGCGGGTCGGTCGCAGCGGACACGCGTCCGGGCTCGCGTCGTCGTCCTCGCGGAAGAGGTACTGCGTCCACTCGCGGTCGCCCTCGGCCCCCCAGTTCCCGAGGTCGGCGTGCGGACAGACCCCGTCGTACTCCGCCATTCGCGACTGGATGACCTCGCGAGCGTGCTGCCCCGCCTCGGTGTCGGCGGTAAGTCCCTCGAAGACGGCACGCGGCTGGAACGTGATCTCTAAGCCGATCGGCGAGTACCGGCTCTTCCGCTCGTCGTAAAAGGGCGCACGCGAGGTCGGGAACAGGGGCTCCCCGCCGAAGCAGAACTCCCAGTGCGGGTCGTCCGGGTCCGTCGGGATCGACTCCGGCCACGGCTCCGGATCGTGGACGTGGAGGAACTCCAAGACGTGCCACAGCCGCTCGTGATAGTGCGCCTCGCCGGGCTCGTCGTCGGGCGGCCTGAAAAAGACGGCCAGCGGGGCGCGGTCGGCGTGGTCCGCATACGTGTCGAGGTATTCGAGGAGGACGTCGCGGAACCGGAGCAGCGCGACGGGATCGGTCGTCGACTCGCACGCGGCGTACAGCAGCTCGCCCTCCCGCTCGACCTCGATGCCGAAGTAACACGGGAACGGAGAGCCGTCACGCTCCCCGAGCATCGACTCGCGGAAGGTGCGGTAGTGCGCCTGCAGCCAGTCGGGCGCGTCGCCGAGCCGATCGTGGAGCGCCTCCTGATCCAGCAGCACACCCTCGGTTCCGGGCTCGTTCATACGGGATATGCGCGGCAGTCGGGCTTGTGGCTTTCGCTGAGGGCGATGTGATCGGGTTGAGACGGGCGCAGGACACGCGGGTTTGTAAACGGATTCCGTATTGGATATACACAAAATACTTTTCAGGTGCGTGTGAGTGTGTCTCAATAGAACTCCCGTATGCCAGGAGACGTCTTTCCGCAATCGGAGTACGAGACGCGGGTCGAACGAACGAAAGAGCGGCTCCACGAACGCGACCTCGACGCGGTCGTCGTCTCGGACCCCGCGAACATGAACTACCTCGCGGGGTACGACGGGTGGTCGTTTTACGTCCACCAGGCGGTCGTCGTCGCGCGCGATCACCCCGAGCCGGTGTGGGTCGGCCGCGACATGGACAAGAACGGTGCCCGGGCGACGACGTGGCTCTCGGAGCCGAACATGCGGGCGTACAGCGACGACCACGTCCACTCGCCGTACGACCTGCACCCGATGGACTTCCTCGCAGACGTCCTGCGTGATTTGGAAGTCGAAGACGGTCGGGTCGGGGTCGAGATGGACGCCGCGTACTTCACGGCGAAGTCGTACACGCGGCTGCAGTCGGAGCTCCCGGACGCCGAGCTCGTCGACGCGGATCTGCTCGTCAACTGGATTCGGGTACGGAAGTCCGACCGGGAGATCGAGTACATGCGAGAGGCGGCGCGGATCTCGGAGTCGGCGATGCTCGCCGGTCTCGACGCCATCGAGCCGGGAGTCCCCGAGTACGAGGTCGCGGCCGAAATCTACGACAGACTGATCAGAGGCACGGACGAGTACGGCGGCGACTATCCGGCGATCGTTCCGCTGATGCCGTCGGGCGACCACACGGGGACCCCGCACCTCACGTGGACCGATCGGGAGTTCGCGGACGGCGATCCGGTGCTCATCGAACTCTCGGGATGCCGGCACCGCTATCACTCGCCGCTGGCGCGGACGGCGTTCGTCGGCGATCCGCCGGAGGCGGTCGAGCGGACCGCCGAGATCGTTTCAGAGGGGATCGACGCCGCGCTGGACGCGGTCGAGCCGGGGGTCACCTGCGAGCGCGTCGAGGCGGCGTGGCGCGAGACGATAGCGCGGTACGGCGTCGAGAAGGAGGACCGGATCGGGTATTCGATGGGGCTCGGCTACCCGCCGGACTGGGGGGAACACACCGCCAGCATCCGCCCCGGCGACGAGACGGTTCTCGAAGCGGGGATGACGTTCCACATGATACCGGGGCTGTGGGAGGACGAGTTCGGCGTCGAACTGAGCGAGACGTTCACGGTCACGTCGACGGGCGCGGAGACGCTCGCGGACTTCCCGCGGCGGCTCTTCAGGGCGTAACACCTCGGCGAACTCACTCGCCGTAAGTCGGAGCGCGCACGAGGTTACGGAGCGCGCACGAGGTTACGGAGAGACGCCGGATCCTCGCCCGCGTCGAGCGCGGCGACGTTATCGGCCACGATCGCCGCGAGGCGGTCCCAGTGTTTCGGCGTGTGTCCCCCGGTATGAGGCGTTATCAGACAGTTTTCGAGGTCCCATAAGGGATGGTCCGCCGGGAGCGGCTCCGGGTCGGTCACGTCGAGGGCCGCACCGCGTATCCCGCTCGATTGAAGCGCCGACACCAGCGCGTCCGTGTCGACGATCCCGCCGCGGGCCGCGTTGACGACGACGGCGTGCGGCGGCAGCGTCGCCAGTTCTTCCTCGCCGATAAGCCCGCGAGTGAGCTCGTTGAGCGGGCACGCGACGACGACGTAGTCGCTTCGGGCGAGCGCGTCGTGGATCGCGTCCGGCTCGAAGCCGACGACCTCGTCGGTCGGACCGCCTTTGGAGGGGGTGTATCTAACGCCGATCGTCTCGACGCCGAAGCCGTCGAGCCGGTCGACGACGTGCTGGCCGATGGACCCGAGTCCGATCACGGTGACCGTGCTCCCGGCGAACTCGAACGACTGGAAGTGCCGCCACTCGGCGTTCGACTTGCGACGCCACCCCTCGTGGAGCCGTCGAGCGAAGACGAGCACGTTGGCGATCGTCTGCTCTGCGATTCCCGGAGCGTGGATCCCCCCGGCGTTGGTGACGACGACTCCCTCGTCTGCTAGCGCCTCGACCGGAACGTGATCCGTGCCGGCGAACGTACACGCGAACAGTTCGAGTCGGTCGGCGTCAGCGATCAGTTCCTCCGAGACGGTGATGCCGGTGACCACCCGAGCGCGCGGGACCAGTTCGCGTTCCGCGGCTGGCGTGCGCGCGAGAGCCACGTCCTGGTCCGGCAGGTGCTCGCGCAGCGTCTCGGCGTACGATTCCATCGACAGTCCTTCAGTCCCCTCGCGGAGAACGACGACGTCAGGCTCTGCTGTCATGGGTTGTGTGTCCACCTCGTGGGTGAGTGGTGTGGTCACCCCGTGGTGGTGTCGGTCAAGCGTTCACCGGTGACTCACTTACGTTTTCGTATTCTTTGTACACGATCATCGTGTATACCTACGTACGCTTAAGTCCGTTCGGGAGACATGCACACTCATGACACGACCTGTTGCAGAGCGGCTAACCGAGTTACGGCGAGAGTTTCACCGGCACCCCGAGCCCGGCTGGCGCGAGTTCTACACGACCAGTCGTCTCGTCGAGGAGATCGAGGCGATCGGTGTCGACGAGCTCGCGGTGGGCCGAGAGGCGTACGACCCGGACGACCGCATGGCCGTGCTCGACGACGACGCCTACGAGCCGTGGGTCGAGCGCGCCCGCGAGCGAGGGGCTCGCGAGGACGTGCTCGAACGAACCGCAGGCGGGGTCACCGGCTGCGTCGCGGTCGTCGACCGCGGCGAGGGGCCGACGGTCGGCCTCCGGGTCGATATCGACGGGCTGTTCATCGAGGAGTCCGACGCCGCAGACCATCTTCCCGCCCGAGAGGGGTTCCGAGCGGAGGTCGACGGGACGATGCACGCCTGCGGCCACGACGCGCACATGACGTGGGGGCTCGCGGTCCTCGAAGCCGTCGCGGAGAGCGACTTCGAGGGCCGGTTCGTCGTCTTCTTCCAACCGGCCGAGGAGATCGGCGGCGGCGGCTACCCGATGGCGGAGAGCCGGTTCGCCGACGGGCTCGATTACCTGTTCGCGGCACACGTCGGCCTCGGCCATCCGACCGGCCGAGTCGTCGCGGGGATCGAGCGCCCGCTGGCGATGGCGCACATCGACGCGTCGTTCGAGGGGGTGTCCGCCCACGCGGGTAAGGCTCCCGAACAGGGCGAGAACGCGATGCAGGCGCTCGGCACCGCCATCTCGAACGCCTACGGCATTCCGCGCCACAGCGAGGGCATGACGCGCGTGAACGTCGGGTACGCGGAGGCCGGGAGCGCGAGCAACGTGATCGCCGAACACGCGCGGGTCGAGGCCGAAGCACGCGGTGAGACGACGGCGATAAAAGAGTACGCCAAATCGCGGCTGGAGCGGGCGTTCCGCGGCGCGGCCGTCTCGCACGGGTGCGAACTGGAGTTCGAGGTAGTCAGCGAATCGCCGCGCGCGGACAGCGACCCCGCGCTCGTCGACCACGTCGCCAGGGTCGCCGAGGGGGTCGACGGGGTCGACGAGGTGGTCCCGACGGCCGATTTCGGGGCGAGCGAGGACGCGACGTTCCTGATGAAACGCGCACAGGAAGACGGCGGGCTCGCGGCGTACCTGATCGTCGGGACGGACCATCCCACCGATCACCACACGCCGACGTTCGACGTCGACGAGCGCAGCCTGCGGACCGGCGTCGATACGCTCACCGAGGCCGTAGTACAGGCACACTCGCTGTCGAAGTGAGCGAGGGAACCGAGCCGACGGGAGAGAACCGAGCCGACGGGAGAGAACCGAGCCGACGGGAAGGAACCGGCCGTCCTCAGGCAGTCGTCGGCGTCGGTCCCGCGGCCGCGACCGCGTCGAGGAAGATCGAGACCCCGAGGTCGATCTCGCGTTCCGTCGAGTCGAGCGGGGGAAGGAGTCGGATCGTCTTCTTCCCGCAGCCGAGCGTGAGCAGGCCGCGCTCCAACGCCTCGACGACCACGTCGCTGCGACGGTCGGGGGTGTCGAACTCGACGGCGAGCATGAGCCCCTTCCCGCGCACGTCGACCACGTGATCGCCCGCGTCGTCGACGAGCAGTTCTTTGGCCTGTCGGCCGCGCTCGGTGGCGTTTTCCAGCAGGTCGTGCTCGTCGATCGCCTCCAGCGTGAACGCTCCCATCATCGAACCGAGGAGGTCGCCGCCGCCGAACGTCGAGCCGAGACGGTTCTTCTCCGACGGGAAGAGGTCCGACCGGGAGACCGTCGCGCCGACGCGCAGCGCCTTCGCGCTCGCGATCACGTCCGGCTCGATGGCGTAGTGGTCCGCCGCCCACATCTCGCCCGTCCGGCCGATCCCCGACTGGATCTCGTCGACGACGAGCGGGATGTCGTACGCGTCGGTAACGGCCGCCACTTCGTCCATGAACGCTTCGCTCGGGAAGCGGTAGCCGCCGACGCCCTGGATCGGTTCGAGCGTCAGGAACGCGATTTCTGAGGGGTCGACGTGGCCGCCCTCGGGCGCGAGCATGTCCCGGAGCTGCGAGCCGCCGCCCGCGAAGAAACCGCAGTCGCAGCTCGCGGCGTCACAGCCGCGATCCGCACAGAACGGGACCGTCTCGATGCCGCTGATCTCGGGATACCGGCGCGTGTACACGTCCTTGGACTTCGTCAGCGAGAGGGTTCCGAGGGTGCGGCCGTGGAAGCTGCCGGCGAAGGCGACGCCGTACTTCGCGGGCGCCCGGTGGTCGTGCGTGATCTTCATCGCGTTCTCCATCGCCTCGGCGCCGGAGTTCGAGAGGAACACCGTGTCCATCCCGTAGTGACTGCTGACGTCGGTCAGTCGGTCCATGAGATGACTCGACCCCGGGAACTCCGCCTCCGCCGGGTTCGGTCCCGATCCGAAGTACATGTCTTGGCCGGCGATCTTCATCGGCTCGACGAGGTCGAACTCCCGTACCTTCGAGAGCACCTTCTCGTTGTTGTACCCGAGCGGGGCCGCGCCGATGTGACAGGTGAAATCCAGCAGCACGTTGCCGTCGACGTCGGTGACGAAGGGTCCGTCGGCCTCGCGGGTCACGTCCCAGACGAACTCGTGTGAGTACTCGCTGGGTGCGGAGTGCGACTGGTGGAACTCGATCCAGCGCTGCGCGTTCGGACCGGGGAGCGCGTCCCCGTGGGGTTCCGCCGTGTCCCGATTCATACACAGTTTATGTGTACGTTATACATTAAACTTGGTGAAACTGCTACCAGAGCGGAACGCGCGGGCCGCTAGTCGTCGTCGTCCGATCCGGCTGAGTCGATCGGCCCGGCCCGGGAGTCGGTGTCACGGGACCGCCCGTACAGCACGGTCTCCTGCTGGAAGAGTACCTGATCGTAGTTCATGCCGAAGTCCTTGATCAGCGACAGCATCGCGAGGAAGCAGACGAAAGCGAACGGCGTACCGGTGATGATCGCCGCCTGCTGGAGCGTGTTCGCGCTGCCGCTGCCGCCGAGGATCATCAGAATCGCCGCGGTCAGCCCGAGGACGACGCCCCAGAAGATCCGGTTGATGTTCGACGGCTTGGCCTTCCCGCCCGTGGTCATCATCGAGACGGCCAGCGTCGAGGAGTCCGCCGACGTGACGAAGAACGTCGTCACGAGGATCAGGAACGCGTAGATCAGCACGGAACCGATCGGGAGCGTCATCGACGCTCCCGCGAGGTTCAACGAAACGTTCAGCGCCTCGAAGAGAATGAATCCGGACACCTCCGCCCCGGCCTCGCCGGAAATCACCGCGCCGAAGTCGGCGATGCCGTTGTGTTGCGCCCAGACCGCGGTGCCGCCGACGAACGTGAACCACGGAATGGTGGCTCCGGAGGTCGCGACGATCCCCGTGAACGCGACCTCGCGGACGGTCCGTCCCTTGGAGATCCGAGCGATGAACAGCCCCGCGAACGGCGACCACGAGAGCGCCCACGCCCAGTAGAACACCGTCCACGCGTTTATCCAGCCGGTCGCGCTCGCGTCGCCCCCTCCCATCGGCCCGGCGCCGGTGAAGAGGCTCATCGAGACGAAGTCGGCGACCATCCCGCCGAACGCCTGCGTGCCGAGCAGCACGAGGAACAGCGTCGGTCCCACGACGAACGTCACGAGCATGAGCGCGACGAACAGAATCATGTTGAAGTTCGAGAGCCGACGGATCCCCTTGTTGACCCCGAGCACCATCGACGTCGTGAACAGCAGAGTCATCATGGTGACGACGAGCAAGATGCCGAGATTACCCATGCTGATCCCCCACTGGTAGTCGAGGCCGGTGACGAACTGACTCCCGATGAAGCCGAGCGACGTGGCGACGCCACCGATCGTCGCGAAGACGGCGAGAATGTCGACGACCTTCGCGAGCGGGCCGTCGAGGTTGTCGGCGCCGATGATCGGCGTGAGCGCCGAGGAGACGCGTAGCGGGACGTTCTCGTAGTTGTACGCGAAGTAACCGATAGCGATACCCATGATCGTGAACACCGCGAGCTGCGGCAGCGCCCAATGGAACAGCGTCTGCTGGACGGCGACCGTCATCGCCCCGGCCGTGCCCCCTTCGACGCCGCTGAACAGCGGTGAGGGGTTGTTGTAGTAGAACAGCGCCTCGGTCGGGCCCCAGAACACGACGCCCGCCGCGAATCCCGCGGAGTACAGCATCGCGAAAAAGGAGAGGAAGCTGTACTCCGGGGGTTCGTCGCCGAGTTTGATTCTCCCCCACGGCCCCACGATCAGGAAGAGGAGGAACAGCACGATCAGGAAGACGATCAACAGCAACGCCCAGTTGAACGCGCCGAGCAGCTGGTCATTCAGCGACGAGATCCCGTTCTCGACGGTCGACGGACTGACGAAGAACGCGGCGATCACGCCCACGGTCAGCAGGGCGCCGAACGCGAAGACGATGGGATCGATCTCCTCGCGGAACTCCTCTATCATGCCCGATCCGGAGCCGCTCATCGGGAGACACCCCCGTACCGGCGACGACTACTCGGTCCACGGTGCCTCCGCCCGTCGGGTACCATGCCACGAATTGGCATGCACAGTGCATCGAAATTATACACAATAAGTGTTTCTCAACTTGCACTACTCTATACATATTATGTATATTGTATAGATGATCAACGAAATCTGTATCCGAGAGACGATCGAACGATATCGAGGCGGACAGCCGCAATACACTGGACAGTCAGGAAAAAACAGCCCACTTGACCCGGAAATCCGGTTAGATCGCCCCATCGTTCCGGACGGCGCCGGGCCAGCAATCCCTTCCGAAGAGGGGGTCGGTCGCGAGCGGCGTCTCGCGGGTATTCGATACCGGGGGCGACGGTCGCAGCCCGTCGGGTGTCAGTTAGTTCGTCAGCTCTTCGAGCGTGCGCTCGTGAGAGGTGGCGCTCTCCGTCAACTTCTCGCCGAACTCGTCGACGCGGTCTTTGATCTCCTCGCCGGCGTCTTCCGGCGAGAACGAGTCCGACATCGTCAGCAGGCGGACGAACGCGCGGAGCTCCTCGTCGGTGAGCTCCGCGAAGTCGTCGTTTTCGAGCTTCCCGACGACCTCGTCGACGTCGATCTGGCCGACCGGTTCGACGTTGAAATCCACGTTGACCATACGGTAATTCGAGCCGGCGAGCTGCTGTTCCGCCTTGCCGACGCCCTCCGAGAGCATGTCCTTGAACGGGGTGTGATACCCCATCGTGCCGAGGTGGAGGAACGCGAGCATGTCGGTAATTCCCTGCGTGTACGCCTCGCGGTCCTCGTCGTCCGGGTCGAACACCGTCTCCCGGTCGCGCTCTTCGAGGCACTCGAAGAGGATGCTGAAATCGAGGATCGCGTTCCTGACGCGGCGTCGAATTCGGTTCCGCTTCTGCTTTTTCGAGTGATCGGTGTAGTCGGTCTTCCGGCCGAGGAGGAAGTCGCGGTCCGAAGGGGTGAGGATACCGCGCGGACGCTCGGCGTCTGCCGCCATTTCGAGCGCCGGTGGCAGCTCGTCCTGTGTCATGGTTTAAACACGGTGAGTTACCGAATTAACGCTTGGGGTCACGCCGCTGTGACGCGACGCTGGTGACGACCGCGGTCAACAGCTCGACGGCCGTGTCGAGCGACCGCTCGTCGATGTCGAACGTCGGCGTGTAGTGAGCGGTCGGGTGATCCGTCCCGACGACGAGACAGACGGCCCGTCCGCCGCGGTCGTGAACGCGGTCCATCAGGAACGTCACGTCCTCGCTCACGCCGAGCGACGCCTCCGGACACACCGTTTCGACCGACGGAATCCGACGGGCGACGTCGCCGACGACCGTCGCGAGCGCTGGGTCGCCGTCGACGCGAATCGATTCGCTGATCCGACGGATCACGACCCCGCAGTCGTGAAGCTCCGCAGCCGCGTACACCACCCGCTCCAGTTCGGTTCGCACGTACTCCATCAACGACGTCGTCTCGCCGCGGACCTCGCCGTCGATCGTGACCTCTTCGGCGATCACGTTGCTCGCGCTCCCGCCCTCCACGCGCCCGAAGTTCACGCGCGTCATCCCCTCGCTGTGACGCGGAATGCCGTAGGCGTTCTGTACCGCCGTCGTCATCGCCTGCATCGCGTTCGTGCCGCCGCTCGGCTCCGTTCCGGCGTGTGCGCTGGCTCCCTCGAACGTGGCGTTGATGTGTGCCATCGCGAGCGGACGGGTCGCGTTCGCCACGACCGTTCCGGTCGGGTGACCGAGTCCGAGCTGTAACGCGAACAGGTAGTCGACGTCGTCGACGTATCCCCCCTCGGTAAGCGGCTTGCCGCCCCCGGCGACCTCCTCGGCCGGTTGGAAGAAGAGCTTGAACGTCCCGCTGAAATCGCTCGCCTTCACGGCTTCGAGCACGCCAAGCGCGATCGCGATATGCGCGTCGTGGCCGCAGGCGTGCATGTACCCCTCGCACTCGGAACGGAACCCCTCGGCGGCCGGGCGGTGGCCCACCGCCGACGACTCCTCGATCGAGACGCCATCGATCTCGACGCGGAGACCCACCGTCGGCCCGTCGCCGGTCTCGACCGCGGCGACCGCACCGGTGTGACCGTCGGCAGTCAGTTCGATCACGTGCTGAGGCACGCCCGCGATGACCGCGCGGTCGCGCCACTCGGTTATCGTCTCGGTCGACGGCACGGCCATTCGGTGGTCCGTAGAGAGCGCCTCTTGGCCGACCGCGATCTCATCGACGCCTATCTGATCCAGCTCTGCGGCTATCCGTGCGGTCGTACGGAACTCGCACCACGCCGGCTCCGGGTGCCGGTGGAACGCACGGCGGAGGGCGGGGAGTCGGTTCCGCACGTCGTGTGGCATCGTCTCTGACCCGGTATGCGGTCAGGGTATTTAACATGTCTACTCGGCAACGCCGCTCGGCGCAGGCAGCCTCAGACCGCTCCGTATCGACCGCCGCATCCCGCTCAACTCTGGCCGCCTGCCGAGCCGGACGCGTCCGGCTACTGCGTCGCCGTCGTTTCGACCGCGATGTGATCCACCGCGTCGGCGATAACGTCCAGCGCGGTGTCGGCGAGGTCGCGGGTCACCACCAGCGGCGGAAGCAACCGGAGGACGTTTCCGTGGCGACCGGCCGTCCAGACGAGGACCCCGTGCTCGAAGCAGTACCGTTGGATCGCCTCGACCGCGTCGCCGTCCGGGTCGCCGTCGGCGTCGACGAACTCCACGCCGATGAAGAGGCCCCGACCGCGCACGTCTCCGAGCCGGTCGTTGTCCGCGGCGATCGTCCGGAGGCGGTCACGGATGTGCTCGCCGAGGTCGCGGGCGTGTGCGAGCAGGTCGTGTGCCTGGATGTACTCGATCGCTCGTGTTCCCGCGCGCATCGCGACGACGTGACCGCGGTAGGTGCCGGCGTGCCCGCCGGCGTCCCACGTGTCGAGGTCCTCGTGGTAAATCGTCGCCGACAGCGGGAAGCCGACGCCCCCGAGCGCCTTCGCCGTCGTCATGATGTCCGGCGTGACGCCGTCCCACTCGCCGGCCCACCACTGCCCGGAGCGGCCCAACCCGCTCTGGATCTCGTCGAATATCAACGGGATGTCGTTCTCGGTGGCGATCTCGCGGAGCCCTTTCAAAAAGCCCTCCGGCGGGACGATGACGCCGCCTTCGCCCTGAATCGGCTCGACGAAGATACCGGCCGGGTTCGCCAGTCCGCCGTACGGGTCCTCGATGATCTCTTGGACCTCCTTGAGTGCGCGGGCACACGACGGCGCGCCGCAGCAGTCGGCCGCGGAGCGGGGGCACACGGAGGCCGCGTCGCCGGACTCCGCCCGGTCGATGAACGGCGACGGGTACTTCGCGTGGACGACGTCGGGGATGAGGGGAGTGTAGTCGTCTTTGAACCCCTTGTTCGAGGTGAGTGCCATCGCGCCGGAGGTCGCGCCGTGGTAGCTGCCGCGGAAGGCGACGAGTCCGTCGCCGCCGGTGTTGTACTTCGCGAGCTTGATCGCCGCCTCGATCGCATCACTACCGGTCGGGCCGCCGAACACGACGCGGTTCTCGCCGCGAAGCCCCGGCGGAGCGATCTCGTCGAGCGTCTCGATGAGTTCGATCCGCGCCTCGGTCGGGAAGTCGATCGTGTGGACGAGCTTCTCGGTCTGCTCGCGGACCGCTTCGAGCACGTACGGGTTCGAGTGACCGACGTTCAACACGCCGATCCCGGCGAACATGTCGATGTAGGTGTTGCCGTCGGCGTCGCGGATCGTCGCCCCCTTCCCCTCCTCGAACGCGACGGGGATGTCCTTCGGGTACGCGACCGCGCTGCTGTCGATCCGTTCCTGCGTCTCCAAGAGCTCACGGCTTCGCGGGCCCGGCACCGAACCGACGTCCGGGGCGTCGTCGAAGTGGAGTTCCTCGATCGGTGGTCCTGCGGTCATGGATCCACCCACGGGAAACGCCATTAAATAGATTATCCACGATTACCACCAACACCGTATACAAAATCTGGTTTCATCTTACCCATCTCGCCGGATCTGTCCGACGACGAGTCAGTCGCTCGCGACCACGAACCGCGAGGCGTCGCTTTCGGCGGTCGGCGCGGTCAGCAGCGACACGCCGATCGTCAGGACCGCGGAGAGAACCATCAGGCCGAGCGCGACGTCCCAGCCGCCGCCGACGGTGCGAGGCAGCGTCGGTCCGGGCGCGACCGCCGACAACACCACCGCGAGGTACGCGACCTGTGGGACGAGCACGCCGGCGATCATCCCGGTTCGGGTCGTCCGCTCCCAGTAGAGCGCGCAGATCACGGGGAGCGCGAGCAGCGCGAACCCCGAAAACGCCGTGTCACCCACCTCGATCAGCGTCCCGGGCCGGAACAGGCTCGCGACGAACGCGGCGAGCGCGAAGGCGGCGACGCCGATCCGCGCGATCCACGCCTCGCGTCGCTCGGACGCGTCCGCGTTGATCACGGGTCGATACACGTCTCGGGTGAAGTACGACGAGCCGGAGAGGAGCATCGAGTCCGACGAGGACATCATCGCGGCCATCGCGCCGGCGATCACGAGCGCGGCGAACCAGGCGGGCGTGTACTCGCTTAACACGACGGGGAGGACGTTCGCGCCCTCGGGCACGTCGATCGGCATCCCGACCGCCCACGCGCCGAGCATGAACGCGGGGACGAAAAGCAGGAGGACGAGCACGGGCCACAGCGTGAACGACCGCTTCAACACGGCGCCCGACTCGGCGACGAAAAAGCGCTGGTTGATCTGCGGGAACATGGTCACGCCGAACGCGATGGTGATCGCCGTCGAGATGATGAATCCGGGCGAGTAGAGGCCGCCGCCGAAGCTACCGAACTCGGGCCGGGCGTCGAGCATCGCGCCGGTCGCCGCGCCGAGGCCGCCGACCGCCGACAGCACCCAGAGCGCGGCGACCCACACGATGGAGAGCATGAACAGGCCCTGTATCGTGTCGGTCCACGCCACGCCGCGCATCCCGGCGAGCACGACGTAGAGGATCATGAAGGCGGTGACCAACGCCGCGCCGCCCCAGTACGGGACCACGCCGTCCGTGAGCCCCACGAGCGCCTCACCGGCGCCCATCTGTTGTAACATTACGTACGGGAACAGCCACAGGAGGCTCACGCCCGCGACGAGCGCGCGGAGGCCGACCGAGCCGAACCGGTCGCCGAGCATCTCGCCCAGCGTCACGTAGCCGTGCCGGTCCCCGATCAGCCACTGTTTGTAGCCGATGACGTACCACAACACCGCGAACAGCACCCCGTCGAGGGTGCCCATCACGACGAGCCACTCCGGTCCGGCCGCGTACGCGAGGTTCGGTCCGCCGAAGAACGTGAACGCCGACAGCAACGTCGCGAAGGTCGTGAACAGCAAGACGAGCGTCCCGATCGACCGGCTCGCGAGATAGTAGTCCTCGGCGGTGGTCTCCGAGACGCGATACGCGATCAGCCCGACGGCCAGCGCGAGGAACAGGTACCCCACGACGATTCCGAGCGAGAGCGCGAGCGTCACGGCCGGTCACCTCTCGCCGACGCCGTGTCCGACCCCGCGGACGCCGCGTCTCGCCGAATCCCCATCCCGCGCTCCCACGCGCCGTTTCGAACGAACCGCGAGAACAGGACCGTACACAGGCAGAGCCACGCGATATGCCACCAGATCCACACCGGGAGTCCGGCGACGACGCGGTCGACACCCCACAGCGGCCACGGGACCGCGAACGCGACGAGGACGGCGAATATCGGTATCCACACGAGATCTCTCCGTGATCGGCTCATGTGCGATAACAGTGGACTCACGCAAATAAATTCTATTGATCAAATTCAATATTACCTATTGTAGAAAAATTCTCTTCAGAGACCGTCGACGGAGGCGCGTGCGATAACTATTTTCGGGAACGAACACAACGATACATGGGCGGCATCAGCCGCCGACACATCACACTCACTATCATGAAAGACACGGAAAAATACCTGATACACGCCACCATCGCGGCCGACGGCGTCGTCGAGCGGAGCGACGTCGTCGGCGCGGTGTTCGGGCAGACCGAGGGGCTCCTCGGCGACGAGCTCGATTTACGCGACCTCCAGGAGTCGTCGCGGGTCGGGCGGATCGACGTGGGCGTCGAGTCGGAGAACGGCCAGTCGTTCGGCGAGGTCACCGTCGCGTCGAGTCTCGACAAGGTCGAGACGGCCATTCTCGCGGCCGCTCTCGAAACGATCGACCGCATCGGTCCCTGCCACGCCTCGGTGGAGGTGACGAGCATCGAGGACGTGCGGGCGGCGAAGCGCCGCGAGGTCGTCGAGCGGGCCAAGGAACTGATCGCGGGCGGATTCGAGGAGACGCGCCTCGCGAGCGACGACATCCTCGACGAGGTTCGCGAGGCCGCCCGCATCGAAGGGATCGTCGAGTACGAGGGGCTTCCGGCGGGCCCCCGCGTCGGCGACTCCGACGCCGTCATCGTCGTCGAGGGGCGGGCTGACGTGCTCACGCTGCTGGAATGCGGTATCAAGAACGCGGTCGCTGTCGAGGGGACCAACGTGCCCGACGCGATCGCGGAGCTCACCGCCGAGCGAACCGTGACGGCCTTCCTCGACGGAGACCGCGGCGGCGAGTTGATCCTCCGCGAACTGGCGCAGGTCGGCGACGTCGACTACGTCGCGTTCGCCCCGCCCGGCGAGTCCGTCGAAGACCTCGACCGAAAGGCGGTCTTCGAGGCACTTCGCGGGAAAGTCCCGTACAGCAGCCTCGCCGAGGAGACGAACCTTCGCGAGGCAGCCGGCGAACGGTCCGGCCGCGACGGAGTTCACGGCGGGTCCGCGACCGCTTCGCCCAGAGCGGACGCGTCCGATGCGGCGAGTCCCTCGGCCAACGACGTCTCGGACGGCTCGGCCAACGACGTCTCGGACGGCTCGGCCAACGACGTCTCGGACGGCCCGTCCAACGACGCATCGACCGCCACGGCCGACGCGCCCAGCGGTACAAGTGAGGGCGACCTCGTCGCGGCCGTCGAGAACGGAGATGCCGCTTCCGACGCCGACCCCGTCGAGAGGAGGGGGGCGGTCGACGGAGACGCCGAGACCGAACACGGGTCGATGGACGGTCAGGCCGAAACGAGCAGCACAGGCGAGGCGGACGCGGCCACCGACGCGACGGAGCCGGCATCGGAGTCGGCTGCCGACCCAGGGACGGAGGACGGGTCGGAAGCGGAGGCCGTTTCGGAGGCGGAAGGCCGGGCGGAGGGAGAAGGGGCGTCAGAGTCGGAAGACGTACCGGCGGACGACGAGCCGCGCTCTATCGAGGAGCACGTCCAGGAGGTCGTCGACGCCGAGAGCGACCTCGCGCGTCTCCTCGGTGACGACTTCGGCGTCCTCTCGGAAGTCGCCGCGGCCGACGCGTTCGACGCGGTCGAAGGGGCCGAAATCGCCCCGCACACAGTCGTCGTCGACGGGCGGATCGATCAGCGCCTCCTCGACGTGGCGGCCCAGCGCGGGGTGAGCGAGCTGCTCGGTCGAGACGTAGGGACGTTCGTCAAGCGACCGGTCGGTACCCGCGTCCTCGCGGTCGGCGATCTCCGCACCGGTAGCTGAACCCCTCGACTCTCCGGATTTTCACCGTGAAAACAGTTACACCAGTCCGATCGCGCCGAGCAGTGCGAACAGGACATCACCGTAGGTGAGCGAGACGACCAGTCCGATAGCCATCGGGACGACGAACGGCATGCCCGGCGAGACCAGCACGCGATCCGCCCGGGTGACGACGTCGAGCCCGCCGCGGAGCGTCTCGGCGTCAGTACCGTACGCGCCGTGGTCGATTTCGGTGAGGAAGCGCTCCGCGGCCCACGGGTCGTCCGTCTGAGAGCCGCCGTCCGTCCGCTGTCCACCGTCCGTCCGCGGACCGACGTGCGTCCCGCCGTCCGTGGGAGCGAACGTCTCGTCGACGCTGTCGGGATCGCGGAAGCGTTTGGCGTCTCCGCGCACGTCCGCGAGCGTGAGCCCGCGCCAGCGGAGGTACATCCGGAGCGCGTCGAGGTCGAGTCCGTTTCTCGTGGTCCCCTCGTCGTCCTCGAACAGCCGCCCGTGGCGGTCCGGCAGCGAGTCGGTCGCGACCGGGCGCGCGAGGAACATCGCCGTCGAACGGTCCCCCCGAGCGAGGTTGAGCGCGGCGAGCCCCACCGGATAGGCGAGCCCCAGAAGCACCGTGTTCGTGAGGACCGTCAGCGAGAACACGCCGATCTGGGTCTCGACGAGCGGGAGCGTCGCGCCGGCGATCTCGTACGCTGGAAACGTCGGGAACAGGATCGCGAGCGCGATCAGCGCCTTCGCGTCCGCGCCGCCGAACGCGCCGAGATACCAGAACGCGTAACCGAGCGGCGCGACGAACAGCAGGCTGATCGCCGCCTGCACGAGGAACAGTCGGCCCTCGAAGCCGCCGAGGGTTCCGGTCGACCACAGCCGGACCGTCTCCCATACCAGCAACAGCGCCCCGAACGCGTACAGGGGCGGCCACAGTCCGTTCGGGAGGCGTCGGGTCCGAACGTCCCGCAGCGCCGCCCACGCGAACACGGGGACGACGAGCAAACGGAGGAGGTCCGGCAGCGTCGCGAACATGTCTCCACCGGCGGCACCCGCGTAATTAGGCGTTCGGGTTCGGCTATCGCGATCGATACTCGACGGGGGCGTCGAGCCGAGTTGCGGCCGCGAAAGCGCCGACGCTTTGTGCCCCCGACGCGGACGCCGACGTGATGCGCCGCCGCGTCGGAACGAGTCTCTACGCCGGGTTCCTCTTTGTCGTCCTCGGCGCGATCGCGTGGGCCACCGGCCAGCCGTTCGTCTTCCCGAGCCTCGGTCCGACCGCGTTTCTGCTCGCGTTCGACCGGCGACTCGACCGTTCGCGCGCTGCGAAGATCGTCGTCGCTCACGTCATCGGCGTCGCGGCGGGGCTCGCGGCCTGGTCGCTGGTCGCGGCTGGTGTCTCGTTGACCGCGACGCCGCCGGCGTTCTCTCCGGAGGGATTCCGGTTGGCGGCGAGCGCGACCGTCTCGGTGATGGCGACGACGTGGGCGATGATCGCGACGGACACGGTCCATGCGCCCGCCTGCGCGACGACCCTCATCGTCTCGCTCGGCCTGTTGTCGACGACGCTACAGACGGCGGTTATCGTCGGCGGCGTCATCGTCCTCGTGGGGGTCCACGCGCTCGTGATCCGAGCGTTCAAACGACTCGTCGGTGACGCGCATCCAGCGTATCGAGCCGACAAGGATTGACTTCCTTCCGCGTCTGAAGACGCGGGAATCACCGCGCCGGTCCCACGTCGCGGTGGAGGTACATGTACAGCAACACGGGGACGATGGCGAACAGGAGCGTCGCGACGGCCCAGACGATCGCGTACCGACTCCCGCGCGCCCTCGCGTCGCGGTAGATCCACACCGCGACGGCGAGGACGATCCCGTAGATAACCAGGGTGAGCGGGAGCGACCACGGCAGGCTGATGCCGGACAGCGACATACCAACGGGTTCGGTCGAACGGTGTTTGAGCGCTTCGTTTTTAAACGCCCTCGCCGGTGAGGTCCGCGCTCATCACGAAGTCGGGCTCCGCGGCGACCGACACGCGGTTCGCGCCCGTGTCGCTCACGTGTTCGACCGTTTCCGGGATCAGCACGCGCGCGGCGTCGGCGTCGGCGGCGGCGGCGTCCGCCGCGATCGACTGATAAAGGGCACCGGCCGCGTCGACGTCGCGCCACGCCGCGACGCCGTACACCGCGACGCGCTCGGGGCCGTCGTCGCCCGGTCGCTCGGAGACGCGCGTCCTGACGGCGAACCCGGCGACGGGACCGTGTCCGTCCCCGCGATCCCCGCTCGTTTCCGCCACCGCGAGCAGTCGGTCCTCGTCCCCGGCGGTTCGGAGTCGATCGCGAGTGAGCGTCGAGCAGGCCCACGACTCGCCGTCGTCGAGCGCGAGCCCGCGGAGGTGATCGCGGGCGCCGCTGTCGCTCCAAAACGCCCACGCCGCGTTCGGGTCGGGATCCGCGAGCGGGCGGATCGGCCCCGCGGCGGCCCCACTCTCCGTCGGGTCTGGCTCCGGCTCCGCGAACCGGAACTCCGTCGCCGGCTCGAACCCCACGGCGCGCGACTGCCCGAGCCCCATGACGTTCCACGAGAACACCATGTTCCGGCAGACGGTCGCTCCCCGTTCGCGAGCCCAGTCCAGCGCGGCGGTCGAGAGCGCGGTGCCGACGCCGAACCCGCGGGCGGCGGGGTCGACGCGGATCCCCTGTGCCCACGCCTCCCACTCGGAGAGGAGAGCGCCCTGCACGCAGCCGACGACCGCCTCCGGCTCGCCCGGGTCGGCCGCGCCCGCCCCGTCGCCCCCGACGAGCGTGTCGCCGTCTTCTCGCTCGTCCAGCCCGTCGACGTCGACCGCCTCGGGCGGTAGCGTGGCGACGAAGGTGCCGCGGTCGGGGTCGTCTGACGCGGCCCACTCGGGGAACACGCGCGGGATGTAGTCGGCGTGTCGGTCGCCCCACGTGTCCCGCGTGAACGCGGCGACCGCGTCGGCGTCGGCTGGGCGGGCTGCGCGGACCACGACGGCGGACGCATCGGGGGAGTTCGAATCGGCTCCGTCGGCGTCCTCCGTCATCGCCAGGGCTGCGACTCCTCGGTCAGCTCGCCGGCGAGGTCGCGACGCATGGCGTCTGCGGCGTCGCCCGTGTTCGCCAGCGCCCACATCAGCTTCACCTTCGCCGTGCCGGGGAGGGTGTCGCCCGCCTCCACGACGCCCGCGTCCAGCAGGTCCCGGCCGGTGTCGTACACGCGGTCGCAGACGCGGCCGGCGAGACACTGGCTCGTCATCGCGACGACGGTCCCGTCGTCCACCAGCTCCTCGATCCGCGGGATGAGGTCGGTGTGGACGTGACCGAGGCCGGTCCCCTCGATCACGACGCCCGACTTCTCGTCGAGGTAGTCCCACGCCGCCGGATCCATGCCGGGCGTGAACTTCACCAGCTCCACGTCGGCGGCGAGGTCGGGCGCGAGTTCCGAGTCGGCGTCGTCTGCGCCACGCGGGATCGGCTCGCGATTCCACGCGATCGCCGCGTCCGCGGCGTCGCCGTCGGCGCCGGCTTCCGCGGCGGCCTCGTAGTCGATGACCCCGAGGGGCTGCGCGCCCACCGTCTCGAAGGCGTCGCGCCGCGAGGTGTGGTTCTTCCGGACGCGGGTGCCGCGGTGAAGCGCGCAGGCGTCGTCGGACTGGGTGGCGTGCATGCAGACGAGCGTCTCCGCGTGGTCGGCCTTCGCGGCCTCGACGGCGCAGACCGCGTTCATCACGTTGTCCGAGGAGGGTCGGTCCGCGGAGCGCTGGCTCCCGGTGAACACGACGGGGACCGGCGCGTCGAGCATGAAGGAGAGCGCGGAGGCGGAGTACTGCATCGTGTCGGTGCCGTGCATGACAACGACGCCGTCGGCTCCGGCGGCGATCTCCTCGTCGACGGCCTCGGCGAGCTCTCGCCAGATCGGCGGCTCCATGTTCTCCGAGAGGATGTTGGCGACGACGCGCCCTCGGTAGTTCGCCCGCCCCGCCAAATCGGGAACGGCCCGCAACACGTCCTCGGCGTCGAACTGCGCGGTGACCGCGCCGGTGCGGTAGTCGACGGTGGAGGCGATCGTTCCGCCGGTCGAGATGAGCGAGATGGTCGGCAGGTCGTCGTCGAAGGTGATCTCCGAGGCCTCGCCGCCGCCGGCGTCGGACCCCTCGTCGACGTCGCGGGCGCCCGATTCGAGCACTTCCACGTCGGCTTCCTCGCGGTCGATACCGACGTTGTACCCGCCCTCGAGCTTGACGACGAGGTGGTCGTGAGTCGTCGAGGGGAGCAGTACGCCCTCGTTCGTGACGTCTCCGCGGTCGACGCGGACGCGATCTCCCGGTTGCATACCACCCGCTTCCCCTGCGGCGGACTTGAATCCAACCGTTCGGCGGCGCGAGCCGTACTCACCGATCCGGCCCGCGCGGACGGACTGCACCGAGAGACGATTGTATTGTGAACAAATCGCACGATTCACAAGATTTATTTTGAACCGCTACCATACTCTCTCACGCGTTCGAGGTGGTCAGCAATGCCCCTACCGACGCCAGCCAGTTCATGGACGCAAGGTCTCGACTTCCCGAGCCGACTGTTCGAATCCGGTAGCAGCGACTACGAACTGTACGAGGAGGACGACGAGTTCGTCCTCACCGTGGAGCTTCCCGGGTTCGACCCCGAGGAGATCACGGCTTCGTGGGACGCCGGCGTCCTCAACATCGCCGGCGAACACGAGGACGAGCGCCGCGGCACGCGTCGGACGTATCACCGGCGGTTCCGCTTCCCGAAGACCGTCGACGAGGACGGTATCGAAGCGAACTACCGGAACGGTATCCTGACCGTTCGGCTCCCCGTCGTCGACGCCGCGGTGAGCGGCACGGAGATCGAGATCGTGAGCTAACCCCACAGCGCCCTCGGGGTTCGACTCCGGAACTCCGATCCGCCCGTTTGCGTGTGTCGCGTGCGAGCCAGTACGTCTTTTAAACACCGGACCCACGGTCGGCGTATGGAACGCGACGAGTTCGCCGCCAGCATCGATCACACCGTACTCGGCCCGGAGACGACGTGGGACGACGTGACGACCGTCCTCGACGAGGCCGCCGAGTACGGAATGAACGCCTGTATCCCGCCCTGCTACGTCGACGAGGCGTCCGCGTACGCGGACGCGCCGGAGACGATCGCGACGGTCGTCGGATTCCCGCACGGCCAGCACGCGCCGGCCGTGAAACGGGAAGAGGCCGTCGGCGCGTGGGAGGACGGCGCCGACGAGATCGACCTCGTGATCAACGTCGGCCGACTGAAGACCGGCGAGGAAGACGCTGTCACGGCCGAGATCGCTAACGTCGTCGCGGCGGTCCCGATCCCGGTGAAGGTGATCATCGAGACCGCGCTCCTGACAGACGCGGAGAAGCGGCGCGCCTGTGAGGCCGCCGTCGACGCCGACGCCGACATGGTGAAGACCTCGACCGGCTTCGCCGACGGCGGTGCGACCGTCCCCGATGTCGAACTCATGAGCGAGTACCTCCCCGTGAAGGCCTCGGGTGGCGTCGGGTCCTACGAGGAGGCGATGGCGATGATCGAGGCCGGTGCGGCACGGATCGGCGCCTCATCGGGTGTCGCCATCGTCGACGGGTATCCCGAGTGAGCGGCGTCTCGGCGCTGTCCCGTGTTGTTCGAGAGTCCACGGCGCCGCCTCCCGTTCCCTCTGCGTGAGAATTCCGTCCGGTACATTTGTAGGTCCCAACCGTACTGAGAGCTATGAGCCACGGAGCACGATCTCCCCGCGTAGACCTCGACGCTGTATTCAAGGCCTTCGGTGCGGTCGGTATCCTCATCTCCGTCGCGCTGATCGTCGGCGTGCTCGCGCTGACCGACCCGTTCGGCGAGTACGTAGTGACCTCGCCGGCCGTGCTCGGAAGCCTGTTGTCGGGAGCGCTTCTCGTCGCCGTCGGCTATGCGACCTACGCGCTGCGTCGTCGCTGAGCCTATCGGCGGGCGTGTGGCGCCGGGACAACACCATGTGGAAGCGGATCCTTCGACTCCCGAATCACGAGGCTCGGCCACGGTTCCGACGGCGTCGCGGTCCCCGTGCTCGGGGAAACACCGGTGGTGAAAACCGAACTCTTCGACGGGCGACGTCTCCTCCAATCGGTGACTCCAGTCAGCGTCTGCACGGGCGTCAGTCGCTGCCGGACCGTCACAACGTGAACAGGCGGCAGCAACCACCGGTCTGTCACTAGTTAGCTATCTACCGTATTAGCTCGTATCGGTCCCCGCCGAAAGGCAACTGAACGACAATGGCGCAAGCACACAAACTCGACTGCGAATCGGCGGCAGCCGATTGCCGGTTCATTATCCAGTCGGAGGACGAGACCGAAGCGATCGAACTGGCGAGGAAACACATGAATGACGTTCACGGAAAGGAGTACACGGACGACGAACTCCGGGCGGAACACCTACAGGTAGTTTGATACTTCGCCACGTCAAAGTGCGAAGATTCCTCCGCGTTCACGCGGAGGAAGATATCCATCTGTGCTGAACCTACCGTGTCTCTCGTGCGACGTTCTCGCCATCCATCGAGTGATTCGACGGGCTGATCGGCACGTGAATCCCCCCGTCTCGCACGATCGAGACGAAATGTATCACTCGTAGAATACCTCACTCGTAGAATACCTCACTCGTAGAAATTCGGAGAGCCAGAGAGAATCGACGTCGCCGTCGGCGGGTCGCCGGCGCGCTCGGCTCAGCTCGACGCCTGTACCGAATCGGCCTGCTCGTACTTCTCTTCGAACTCCTGAATGAGCTGGCCCATCTTCGCGTACCAGTCGTTGAGCATCCGCTGCATCTCGTCAGTGATCTTCTCGGGATCGGTCGGCGAGTACACGTGATAGTAGCCGCCCTGATCGTAGTTGATCTGTTCTTTGGTGATGAACCCGGTCTGGAGCAGCCGCTGGACCGATCGGTACGCCGTCGACCGCTCGCGGTCGACCGCCTCGGCGACGGCGTCGATCGTCATCGGCTCGTCGCTCTCGACGAGCACGGAGAAACACTCTCGATCGAGCGGTTTGAGCCCGTGGAAACACTCTAACAACCCCTCACATTCGATATCCCGCTGAAGCTGTTCCGATAGCGAGTCTGGCATGATGTTGTCAACACGTACGACGCGTACTGATAAAAGACTTGTGTGTAGATAACACAATCACGTGCGAAGCTGCTAACACTGCGGGAACGGGACCCAGCCGCGTCGGCTTCCGGAGTACGCCGGCCCGGGCGCTCCCCGCGTCACGCCGACCGCGGCGGCGGGACGAGAAAGACGTTCCCCGTCGACCGCGCGACGATGTCTTCGGAGACGCTACCGAGGAGGAGCCGCCGGAGCCGGCTGCGACCGCGAGAGCCGAGCAGCAGCGTGCTGGGATCGTGTTCGTCCTCCGCGGCGAGGATCTCGTCCGCGGGGTCGCCGCGTCGTACATCGATACGGGCGTCGAGGCCCCACTCGTCGAGGCGTTCAACGAGACCGTGGAGCCGCGTTTCGGGATCGTCGCCGTCGCTCGTGTCGTCTTTCGGCGATTCGACGTGGACCAACGTGACCTCCTCGGTCGCGTGTCGAAGGTACTCGAACGACTGGAACGCGCGCTCGGCGTTCTCGGAGAAGTCGGTCGCGAACAGCGTCCGTTTAAACAGGTGCCGGCGAATCGTGTCGGGATCGTCGACTCCGCGCTCGATGCGATCGACGAGCAGCGGGACGACCGTCGTCCGCGCGAGGTTGCGCGCGGTCGACCCGATCACGCGGTTCTCCAGCGGGCTCTTCCCGCGCGAACCGACCATCACCAGGTCGGCACCGACGGAGCCCGCGATTCCGTTAATCCGGCGGTGCGGCGTCCCGCGGACGACGTGGGTCTCGACAGCGAACCCCGCGTCTTCGACGATCGATCGGTAGCGACGGAGCGCCTTCTTCCGACGCTTTTCGAATCCCATCCCCGGCATCCCGGAGTGGACGTTCGACGGGACGACCGTCACGATGTGGATCCGATCGACGCCGATCCGGCCGAGGCAGTCCAGCCCGGTCTCCGACTTGATCATCGACTCGCTCGCCGTCGAGAGGTCAGTCGCGATCACCGCCGATTTCCCGGTCATCGGCGTGTCCTCCATCGAATCGCCCTCCGGTACTCATCGATATTTTCCATACTATACAATACTGCCGCGCACTTCATAAAACGATCGGTCGGTACGAACGGGATCGGGGCGTCGGTCGTCCCTCGCCTCTGATAAACCGGTGTGCAAGGCGTGTGCGGTGCGTCTGGGAGCGTGGGCACGCAGGTGAAGAGCAGGGAGAACACCGAAATATAACCGACTGGGAACCGAACGCGGAGCCATGAGCGACGACGCACTCAGACCGGCCGTCGAACGGTTCCTCGACGGCACCGAATCGGCACTAGACGACTACGATCAGGGGTATGCGGACGCCGACGCGACGCTGTCGCTGGTGCGTACGCATATCGACGAACTGGCGGCGGCCGCCGAGGAGGGAGACGAATAGCGAGCGACTGCGGATCCGGACGTGAGAGTCGAGCCGTTGACCGAACCACGGCCGCGCGCCGATCACGGCCGCGCGCCGATCAGCTCGCGGACGCGGGCCACGTGTTCGCCGAACGCCGGGTCGCCGCGCTCCCGCGGGCGGTCGACGCCGACGTCGACGACCTCCGCCACGCGACCCGGCTCGGCGGCCATCACGACGATCCGGTCGGCGAGCGTTACGGCTTCGGCGACGTCGTGGGTGACGAACAGAACGGTCTTTCCCGTCGACTGCCAGACCTCGAGCAGCTCGCGCTGAAGCATCTCCCGGGTCTGTGCGTCGACCGCGCCGAACGGCTCGTCCATGAGGAGGAGCCGGGGATCGACCGCGAGCGCTCGCGCGATGGCGACGCGCTGTTTCATCCCGCCGGAGAGCGACTTCGGATATGAGTCGCGGAACTCGGCGAGCCCGACGAGATCGAGCATCTCGTCGATCCGGCGCCCCCGTTCCGACTCGGCGATGCCGACTCGTTCGAGGCCGAAGCTGACGTTCTCCTCGACCGTGAGCCACGGGAAGAGGTGGTACTCCTGGAAGACGACGCCCATGTCCGTCGTGGGGCCGGTAACGGGAGCGTCGCCGAGCAGCACCCGTCCGTCCGTCGCCTCGATGAGTCCGGCGATGATCCGGAACAACGTGGTCTTCCCGCATCCCGACGGACCGACGAGACAGACGAACTCCCCCGCCTCGACCTCGAACGAGACGTCGTCGAGCGCGCGGACGGCGTCGCCGTCGCCCGCGTACGTCTTGCCGACGCCGTCGACGAGGACCCCGTCAGCGTCCGCGGCGGCGTCACCGCCGCGGCGGTCGTCGCTCGGCCGCTCTGCGTCCTCTCGCATCGGCTCCCCGTTCACGCTCGCCACACTAACACCCTCCGTTGGACCGCGCGGAACGCCACGTCGACGACGAGGTACATCAGGCTCAACACGAGGATGTACGCGATCACCTTGTCGACGAGGAGGTTGTTGCTCGCGCGCAGGATCTCTCGACCGACGCCCGGAACCCCGAAGATCTCGGACGCGACGACGAGCATCCAACACCGACCGAGCCCGGTGCGGATCCCGGTCAGGATACCCGGTAGCGAGGCCGGGAGCACGATGGACCGAACCATGTCGAGATCGCTCCGAACGCCGAGCGTCCGACCGACGTCGAGCAGGTCGTTCGAGACGCCCTCGACCGCACCGTACGCGGCGTAAAAGTTGATCCAGAACGCGCCGACGGCGATGATGAACGCCGCGCCGGCGTGGTTGATCCCGAACCACGCGATCGCGAACCCGATCAGCGCGAGCGGCGGGACCGGCCGAAGCGTCCGGACGAGCGGCGCGGTCACGTCGTCGAGGAGTCCGCTCCACGAGAACGCGACGCCGGCACCGACGCCCAGTGCGGTACCGACGACGGTACCGGGGATCCAGTGCCGGACGCTGGAGCCCAGCGCCGCGGTCATCGTGCCGGAAGCGAACTCGGCGCGGAACGTCGTCGCGACCGCGACCGGCGACGGCAGCACGTACACCGGCTGCGTGAGCGAGACCGCGTGCCAGACGACGAGGAAGCCGGCGATTCCGGCGACGCCGCGCAGGAGGCGGCGCGGATCGTCGAGGCCGAGGCCGGTCCACAGCTCGTTCTCGTCGAATGTGCTACCGGTGTCCGTTGCCATCAGAGCGAGTCGTAGATGTCGAGATCGAATATCTGGTCGTTAGTGAGCTGTTCGCTTATCTGGTCGTTGTCTGCGGCGAACTCGGAGAACACCTGGGTCGCGTCGGTGATCTCGTTGGGGTCGGTGATGAAGTTCGACAGCGGGGAGTCGAGCGCCTTGCGGGCGCGGTCGGCCGGCATACCGATTCCGGACTCCACGTGTTGGGCGGTCGCGTCCGGGTTCTCGTCGATGAACTCCGTGGCACGGACGTGCTCTTCGAGGAACTGCGCGGCGAGCGGCGAGCCGCGGACCTCGTCGCTCATCAGGGTGACCGCCGCGGGCTGACCGGGGAGGATCTCCGCGGCCGTCCGGAGCATCGTGACCGACGAGCCCTCCTCGGCGGCGATGGTCGGCACCGGCTCCATGATCGAGGTGCCGTCGATCTCGCCGTTGGCGATCGCCTGCCACACCGCGCTCGCTCCGTTGATCTCGATGACCTCGACGTCTTCGCCCGGGACGACCCCGATCTCCTGCAACCAGAAGCGGAGGAGCACGTCCGGGACGCTCCCCTGCGGAAAGGTGCCGAAGCGGAACGGTTCGCCGTGGTCGTCCTCCCACGTCGTGAACGCCTCGGCGCCGTGCTCCTCGAAGTCGGCGTGGATCGACTCGTCGGCCATGATCCCCATCGGTTCGCGGATGTTCGCGGCCGTCACCCGCGCGGGGATCTCCCGGTCGATGACGATCATCGCCGGGACGACACCGAACATGGCGACGTCGATGTCGCCGCCGCCGAACGCCTGCACGATCGCCGGGCCGTCGGTGAACTCCTGTCCGATGACCTCGGCGTCGATGTCTGCGAAGTACCCCTCGCCCTCCATGACGTACCACTGGAGGTCGGGATAGATCGGCATGTGCGCGACCGTCAGTTCATCGAGACCGTCGTCGTCCCCGCCGAGACAGCCGGCGAGGCCGAGCGTCGCCGCGCCGCCCGCCGCCGCGAGAAACGACCGCCGCGATGCTGACGAACTCCGTTTGTACATACGACAACGACGGGTTCAGCGGGCAACACCCTCGCGCCACCAGCAACTGACGCGCATTCCGGTGACGAGAAGAGACCGGTATTCGCCAACGGTATCGGGGCATACCGGCTCATATACGCCACGTTACGAGACTCAACTCCGTCCGTGGTACGCGCAATACTTGCGGGAGTTTGGGTACCCCGATCGCGTCGACGCTCTCACTTGACGGCCGTCGGGCGAGGTCGATGTCTCGACCGTCACGCGCCGTCGACCCGCCGTCGTTTATGAGGAAGCCCGCAAACAGTCGGATATGGTCTCGGAGATTTTCGACCCCGGCGCGTGGGAGGAAGTGACGGACGAGTTCGACGACATCACGTACCACCGCGGCGTCGACGTACCGGTCGTCCGGATCGCGTTCGACCGTCCCGAGGTGCGCAACGCGTTCCGGCCCGGCACGGTCGACGAGCTGTACGCCGCCTTAGATCACGCCCGGAAACAGGCGGACGTCGGCTGCGTGCTCCTCACCGGCAACGGTCCCTCGGAGAAGGACGGCGGCTGGGCGTTCTGCTCGGGCGGCGACCAGTCGGTCCGGGGCGGCTCCGGCTACGAGTACCGCGACGACGACGAAGCGGGCGAGGAGGACGACCCGCTCGTTAAGGAGGCCCGGGCGGGTCGACTCCACATCTTAGAGGTCCAGCGACTGATTCGGTTCATGCCGAAGCCCGTCGTCGCGGTCGTCCCCGGCTGGGCGGTCGGCGGCGGTCACTCGCTGCACGTCGTCTGCGACCTGACGCTCGCCAGCGACGAGCACGCGAAGTTCCTCCAGACGGACCCGGACGTCGCCTCCTTCGACGGCGGGTTCGGATCCGCGTATCTCGCGAAACAGGTCGGGCAGAAAAAGGCCCGTGAGGTGTTCTTCCGCGGGAAGACGTACTCGGCCGAGGAGGCAGCGGAGATGGGAATGGTGAACGAAGCCGTCCCGCACGAGGAGTTGGAGGCGGCGGCGATCGAGTGGGCCGACGAGATGACGAAGAAGTCGCCGACCGCGATGCGGATGTTGAAGTACGCCTTTAATATGACCGACGACGGGATGGTCGGCCAGCAGGTGTTCGCCGGGGAGGCGACTCGATTGGCGTACATGACGGAGGAGGCGCAGGAGGGACGCGACGCCTTCTTGGAGAAGCGCGAGCCCGCGTTCCGCGACTACCCGTGGCACTACTGAGAGGGAGTACGGGTCTCGGTGAAACCCAGCGCTGGCGAGAGGTTTCAGCAGCCGTGCTGAATACCGCGCGCGACTCTTGTAGATCACTCTCCAGAATGTCTTCGATCCCCTCGGGCAGGGAGACTTTCCGCTACGACGTGCATTTTCGTGACGGGTACTCTTCCGGCGGTTGCCAATTCTTTTGGTATCCACCGTGCTTAACGGAGGAACCGAGTGTGCGCTGCCATCGAACCCCTTCGGACTGGGCCTGGAGTTGGACCTGAACGAACCCGGTGGAAACGCATCGCTGGCGCTATCGGGACTGGCCAGGAGAGATAAACTTGACGTCGGCTCTCTCGCGGACCTCCGGTGGGCATTCCTTTTCGTCATCCCCGTCTACCCTGTGGATCATCACAACCAGTTTCTCGGTTCCCGGCTCCTCAGGAGCATTCGTCAGAGGTACTTTCACCCCTCCATAGTGGCCGGAGTCGAGGACTTCGGTTTCGCCGTAGACCTCGTGCTTATCCGGACAACCCGACTCCGACATGCCTTCCATGTCGTGTGTGTCGTGCACCATAACGAAGCCGCGCTCGGGCAGGTCCGCGCGGGCGACGAGCACGCTCGGCTCTTTGACATTCAGGCGGCGCGTCTGTCTGTTGAACTCGATGCGGAATTCGTCCGGATCGCGACTGGCGTTCGCTGTTCCGGTCCCGATAGCAAGCGCGACACTAGTCCCTCCCACGGTTTTCAGTAGTTGTCGACGTCGAATTGGGTTCTCTAACATGGTATCTCTCCACAAGACGATGCGCGAGTATTGTAATCCAGATGACCTATAGTTTGTGCACGACTCGACTTCATCGCTTCATGTAGAACAGAGTTCATCTCATATGAGAATCAGGTGTGCATGCTGATTACAGCCTCTTTATTTAGCAAACAGTTCCCATCACGTTTCATATATTTCAATAGGGACTACTTTCGACACTCCCGAGAGGTTCGACCCGCTAGTCGGAGTCGTCGCTCTCGCGGCCGGTCACCTTCCGGATACACGAGGAACCGAACGGGCCGAGCTCTCCCGCATCCAGTTGCACGAAGTGTCCGGTCGATATCGACGCACCGCATCGGCGACAGTCGAACTCGCCCGAGCGCTGAACGACCTGTTGGTCGTAGTTCACGTAGGTGCCGCCGCGCCGGATCCGAAGCCGGGCGTTCTCCCGCTCGACGATTCCCCGCTTCTCGGCGGTGTCGAGGATCTCCCGCGTGAGCGACGGGCTCGTCGTCACCGTCTCGATCCGGTCGACCGCCTCGGACAGCGACAGCTCCTCGTGTTCGAGGTGTGCGAGGAGCTCGACGCCGAGTTCGATCCGCTCCGCCCGCGTCGCCGACTCGTTCACGCTCGCCGAAACGACGGGCGTCCTCTTAAGTCGGGCGGGCGACGGCGGGGCGTGATACGCGTAACGCGTCTGTTGAACTGCCGTTCTCGTCTGGGCTAGCCGATCGTCGAACGGTGCTTCTTGATCGACCACGGGAGTGGGTATATCGGGTTAATCGGGTGGTTGTTTATAAGTGATCGACTGGTGTTGCTGTCGAGTATTTATACGAGGTCGATGATTCTGCGGTGATCACTTCCAAAGCCCCAGTCGCGAGGACGACGCACGCTCGCTGCGGTCCTCAGTCGCTCGTTGCACTCCCTCCCTGCGGTCCTTACGTCGTCATCAGAACGCTCTGCGTTCTGATTGGCTCACGAGAGCTCTGCGCTCGTGAACGCCTGCATCGTCCTCGCGGCAGGGCGAGAGCAGAGCTCTCGCTTGAAACCGGCGCGTGGCGCCGGTGACTGCCCCTTTGAGTCCCACCCCGCAGCGCCCCGCACAGCAGCCTCACACCTCCCCAGCCTCGTCGCCGCCGGCCTCGCTACGCTCGGCCGCCGCCGACTCCCTCGCGCCGTCGGTGAGCGGCCGGTCGGCCGCTCACCGGGGCGCGCCACCGCACACCTGTTTATAAACGATCGTCGCCGTCGCTCACGATCATTTAAAAGCCGTATCGCAACCACCGATTCGCATCACCTACTCCCGCTGTCGATAGCCGCCGATTAGAACCGATCGCGACCGGGTATGAGCGCATTTGCGATACGGTTTCCACAGGTCCAGGGCCACGCCGAGATGTAGTAAGACAGTTACCACGGGGAACGCTGGGAACCGTATGGACGTACTGGAGGTCGCGGCGCGGGCGACCGAGACGGGACCGGTGTGTGACGCCTGCCTCGGGCGGCTCGTCGCCGACCGGAGCTTCGGGCTGTCGAACGCCGACCGCGGCTCCGCGCTCCGCACCGCGCTCGCCCTGCGCGACGACGCGGACTACGAACCGGTCGAGACCGACGCCTGCTGGGTCTGTGAGGGGTACTGCGCCGCGTTCGACGACTGGGCCGAGCGCGCCGCCGAGGCGGTCGAGGACGTCGAGTTCGCCACGTACAACGTCGGCACCCGCCCGCCGCCGCTCGTCGAGGAGAACGAGGCCCTGCTCCGCGAGGACGTCGGGCTCGACGACGACGCCGGCGAGCCGTTCAAATCGGAGTTCAACCGCGAGGTCGGCAAGCGGTTCGGACGGCTCACCGACACCGAGGTCTCGTTCGACCGACCGGACGTGCAGTTCACGATCGACCTCGACGCGGACGAACTGGACACGAAGGTCAACTCGACGTTCGTGTACGGGAGATACCGGAAGTTGGAGCGCGATATCCCCCAGACCGAGTGGCCCTGCCGCGAGTGCAAGGGCTCGGGTCGACAGGGGCCCGACCCGTGTGACCACTGCGGCGGCTCGGGCTACCTCTACGACGACAGCGTCGAGGAGTACACCGCTCCCATCGTCGAGGACGTGATGGACGGCACGGAGGCGACCTTCCACGGCGCGGGCCGCGAGGACGTCGACGCGCTCATGCTCGGCACGGGTCGTCCGTTCGTGATCGAGATCGAAGAACCCCGCCGCCGCCGGGTCGACGTCGAACGACTGCAGGCCGACATCAACGCCTTCGCCGACGGGGCCGTCGAGGTCGAGGGGCTCCGGCTCGCCCGCTACGACATGGTCGCCCGCGTCAAGGAGCTAGAGGCGACGAAACGCTACCGCGCCGAGGTCGCGTTCGACGCCGACGTCGACGCCGACGCCCTCGCGGACGCAGTTGGCGAACTGGAGGGGGCGACGATCGAGCAGTACACCCCGAACCGCGTGGACCACCGGCGCGCGAGTATCACCCGCGAGCGCGACGTGTACGAGGCGAGCGCCGAGCGCGTCGACGCGCGCCACGCGACCGTCGAGATCCACGGAGCCGGCGGGCTCTACATCAAGGAGCTGATCTCCGGCGACGAGGGGCGAACCGACCCGAGCCTCGCCGGACTGCTCGGCGTCGGTGCAGCGGTCACGGCGCTCGACGTCGTCGCGGTCGAGGGCGACGACGAACCGTTCGAGAAAGACGAGTTCTTCAGGGACTGACGGGCCGCCAGTCTTTTTAAAATCGGCCGTTCGATCCGCGCTACCAGGCCGACCACGCCTGCAGGCTCTCGTCGCGGGCGTACACCCGTTTGCAGTCCTTGGCGTACGCGAAGTCGCCGTCGTGGTCCAGCTTCTCGTGGCGGTACTCGGGCGCGTCCTGCCGGATCTGGACGCCCTCGACGGTGAACTCCTCGTCGCCGAACTCCACCGTCTCGCCCACCGTGAACTCGTAGTCGCCGGGGACGTTCACCTGCAGCGAGCGCGTCTCGTCCGCGTTGCCGTCCTTCGGGTGCAGCGTCACCGGGACGGTGACGTTGTCGACAGCGCGGGTCCACAGCGTCTCGACGGTCTCCACGTCGGCCTCGTCGACTCGCTGTTCCGGGCCGACCTCGATGTCCGTCACGCGGACCTGCATCAGGGCGTCGGGCGAGTCGACGACGAACTCCTCGCCGTCGGTGACGTAGGTGTCCGCGGGCACGTCCATCCGGGTAGTGAACGACTCGCCGTCCTGCGAGACGATGATCTTCAGCTCGACGGTGTCCTCCTCGGGAATCTCGGTCTTATACGTGTGATCGCAGTCGGTACAGCGGACGGTCGCCTGCCCGCCGGGGCGTAACACTTCGTGGACGGTCTCCTCGCCCGGCGAACACGACGGGCAGGCGAGACCGACTCGGTCTCCGGTTTCGGTCATTACGGCGTCGTATCCGCCGCTCGCGTAAATATCCGCCCCTGTGACCCCAGTGCGGTACGCGCTCGCGTGGGGCGTACTCTCGCGGGGCGTACTCTCGTAGGTCGTCCGTTCGCGGCCGCGGACCACCCGGCTCGTCGACGCGGGTCGCGGACCGACCCGCGCGCCGACGCGCCGGAGTACAGAAACTGGTTTACCGGAGTCACGGAAACGAACGCGCATGATCGTACCCGGATCCAGCTCACAGTTCCTCGCGGCCGCACTCGCCGAGGAGACTGGACGGCCGCTCGCGACCCCGACCTACGACCGATTCCCGGACGGCGAGGGCCTCGCGGCGGTCCCCGAGTTTTCGGGCGACGAGGCGACGGTCGTCGCCGCGACCGACTCCGACGAGGCGTGGGTCGAACTGCTCCAGCTCCAGGACGCCGTCCGCGAGGCGGGCGCGACGGACGTGACCACCGTCGTCCCCTATATGGGGTACGCGCGACAGGACCAGTCGTTCGGCGACGGCGAGCCCGTCTCCGCGCGGGCGATGGCACGCGCCGTCTCGACTGAGACCGACCGCGTCGTCCTCGTCAACCCGCACGAGCCGGGGGTCGCCGACTTCTACGACGTCCCCGTCGAGGTCGTCGACGCCGCGAGCGCCCTCGCCGACCCGCTTCCCGACGACCTCGCCGACCCGCTCTTTCTCGCGCCCGACGAGGGCGCAGTCGACATCGCTCAAACGGTCCGGGACGCCTACGGCGACGGCGAGACGGACTACTTCGAGAAGCATCGCGACCGCGACACCGGAGAGATCGAGGTGTCGCCGTCGGACGCGCCCGTCGCGGACCGCGACGTCGTCGTCGTCGACGACATCGTCGCCACCGGCTCGACGATGAGCGAGTCGGTCGCCGTGTTGAACGAGCGCGGCGCGGCCCGAGTGCTCGCGGCCTGCGTCCACCCGATGCTCGCCGCCAACGCCGTGACGAAGCTCCGCGGCGCGGGCGTCGACCGCATCGTCGGCACCGACACGATCGAACGCGGCTGTAGCGTCGTCAGCGTGGCCCCGGTTCTCGCCGACGCGCTCGACTAGTCGGCAGAGCCTTCAGCGCTCTCGTCGTCCGGAATCTCGCGGAGCACTCGCACCGGGTTCCCGCCGACCACGACGCGGTCCGGCACGTCGTCCGTGACGACCGCCCCGGAAGCGACGACGGATCCGTCGCCGATCGTCACTCCCGGATTGATCACGGCGCGGCCGCCGATCCACACGTCGTCGCCGACGGTCACGGGGAGCCCGCGTTCGCGCCCGGCCCCGCGTTCGCCGGGGTCGATCGGATGCGTCGGAGTGTACACGTGGACGCCCGGACCGAGCAGACAGCGGTCGCCGAACGCGACGCGGTTCGTGTCGAGGAGAACGCAGCCGTAGTTCGCGAAGAAATCGTCGCCGACCGTCACGTTGTACCCGTAGTCGCACCGCAGGGGCGGTTCGACGGTCACGCCCTCGCCCGCGCCACCGAACAGCTCGCGAAGCAGCGCCTCGCGGCGGTCGGTCTCCGCGGCGCTCGTTCCGTTGATCCGTCGGGTGCGGTCGCTCGCGCGGTCGCGGTCGGCGACGAGTGCGGGATCGGTGGGATCGTACAGTTCGCCGGCCAGCATCCGCTCCGTCTCGGTGGGCATAACCGGTGGACGGACGCCTGCCGGATAGTCGTTTTCGCAGACTGCGCGTGTTCGGGTGCCGTTTGTGTCGTCGCCCGCGGGACGATCGCCGCGGTATCGCTCGCCCCCACTCTCGGTCCCCGCGTTCCCGCGAGCATGCGAATCGTTATTCGTGTAGCCCTCCCGGAGGGTGACGTGCGCTCGATAGCCTACCGACGCGTCGACCGCGCGTCTCCGATCCGAGTCCGACGGTCCGCCGGGAGCGACGCGTGCGACCCACGGCGGTGGGTCGCGTGACCGTCGCGTTCTGGACGCTCGTCGTCTTCGCGACCGTCTCCTGTCTGTTCATGGCGTGGTCGCTCGGAGCCAACAGCAACTCGCCGCCGTTCGCACCGGCGATCGGCGCCAACGCGGTGTCGACGATGCGAGCCGCCTTCCTGATCGGGATCCTCGCCGCGGCCGGCGCGTTGACCCAAGGCGGGGCGATATCCGAGACGGTCGGCGCGGCCCTCATCGACGGCGTGCAGATCACGCCGCTGGCGGCGACGACCGGGCTGCTCGTGGCCGCATCGTTCATGGCGTTCGGCGTGTACAGCGGGTATCCGGTGCCCGCCGCGTTCGCGACGACGGGCGCGATGGTAGGTGTCGGTCTCTCGCTCGGCGGCGATCCGGCCTTCGACACCTACCGCCGTATCGGGACTTTCTGGGTCATGGTGCCGCCCGTCTCCGGCGGGCTCGCGTACCTCACGGCGACGCTGCTCCGGCGCGACGACGTGCCCGACACCGTGGGGGTCCCGCTGCTCGCGGGGATCGTCTCCGGGATCGTCGCCAACGTCCGACTCGGGGTGATCCCGCATCCCGACCGGGCGCAGGGATCGATCGCCGAGTGGGCCGCACGGATGGCAGATCGGGTCGTCGATCTCCCCGCAGTCGCCGGTGTCGACCCCGCCGTCGTCCTCGTGACGCTCGCCTTCGCGGCGGTCGGCTTCCGATTCATTCGCCGTCGGACGCAGGCGTCCGTCGAGACGGGGATCCGAACCTTCCTGTTGCTCCTCGGCAGCGTCGTCGCCTTCTCCAGCGGCGGGAGTCAGGTCGGGCTGGCGACGGGACCGCTGGAGAACCTCTACGGGACCGAGCTGGGGCTGCCCGCGATCGCGCTGCTCGGCGTCGGCGCGACCGGTATCCTCGCTGGCGCGTGGATGGGCGCGCCGCGGCTCCTTCAGGCGACGTCGCGGGAGTATGCGCAGCTCGGGCTCCGGCGATCCATCGCGGCGCTCGTCCCCGGGTTCGTCATCGCGCAGGCGGCGATCACGCTGGGGATCCCGATCTCGTTCAATAACATCATCATCTCCGGCGTCATCGGGGGCGGGCTCGCGGCCGGGACCGCTGGCGTCTCCCGGCGGAAGATCGGCGTGACGGTCGGCTTCTGGGTGATTACGCTCGTCACCTCTATCGCGATCGGATTCGGACTCTATCGGGCGTTCTCGACCGTTCTCGGGATCGCTTAAGTAGGCCGGTGCTACCGGACCACCGTCACGGTCACGTCCGCGCCGCCGACGACGGCTGTGGCGACGGTGCCGAGGAGCCGTTCCGCGATCCCGCTCTGGCTCCCGCCGTGTCCGCCCATGATGACGTGGTCGACGTCGCTCGTCTCGACCGTATCGAGGATCGCGTCCGCCGGATCTCCGGTCTCGACGAGGGTCTCGACGGTACGCCCCTCTTCGGCGGCTCGCGTCCTCGCTCGCTCGACGAACCGCTCGGCTCGCTCGCGCGCCTCGGCCACCCGCTCGTCGTCCGGCTCGAGGATTCCGCCCTCGACCATCCCGGCGTCCAGTGGGGTGACGACGTTCAGCACGGTCACGCGGCAGTCGAAGACCGCGAGGGCGTGCGTCAGCGCCTCGTCTGCGAGCGGCGACCCGTCGAGCGGGACGAGCACGTGGTCGGGTTCGGGACTCATACGACGTGATCGGCACGGACGCGGGATAAATCAGCGCCCCGGTCGGCCCCCGGCTCGGGCCACCCGATAGAGCCGACCTCGGGTCATCTCGTGCGTGCGAACGGCTCACGCGCAAGCGAACGGTTTTTGCGTCGACCGACGGGAGAGGTGGTATGGACGAGGACACGCCCGACGAGGCGCCTCCCGGAGACCGACGGCGAGGCGCGCCCCGCGCTGACGGCGGGACGGAGCCGGCGGACGGACCGACCGAGGACGTCGCCCTGGACCCCTGGGGGTCGGCGTCGGTCGGCGACTACGCGGACCTCTTCGAAGAGTTCGGGATCGAGGCGTTCGACGACGTGGTCGGCGACGTGTCGGACCCGCACTACCTGATGCGGCGCGGCGTCATCTTCGGGCACCGCGAGTACGACGCGGTCGCCGAGGCGATGGCGAACGACGAGCCGTTCGCCGCGCTCTCGGGGTTCATGCCCACCGGCGACCCGCACATCGGCCACAAGCTCGTCTTCGACGAGATCATCTGGCATCAACGGCAGGGCGCCGACGCCTTCGGGCTCATCGCCGACCTGGAGGCGCACTCCGCCCGGGGGATGTCGTGGGCCGAGATCGACGAGCACGCGCGCAACTACCTCCTCTCGCTGCTCGCGCTCGGGTTCGACGCCGAGGCGGGCGAGCTGTACCGCCAGTCGGACAACCGAGAGGTACAGGACCTGGGGTTCGAACTCGGCTCGAAGGCGAACTTCTCCGAGTTCGAGGCGATCTACGGCTTCGACGGCGAAACGAACATCTCGCACATGCAGAGCGTGATCACCCAGACGGCGGACATCCTCTACCCGCAGCTCGTCGACGAGCCGAAACCCACGGTGATCCCGGTCGGCCCCGATCAGGACCCGCACGTCAGGCTGACCCGCGACCTCGCGACCCGCGTCCGCTACTTCAAGGTGACCGAGGCGTTCGCGAGCTTCGAGCTTACCGACGACGAGCGGCAGCTCGTCCGGGCCGCCTACGACGCGCTCGCGGCCGGTGTCGGCGAGTCCGAGACCGACGAGTCCGAGACCGACAATTCTGAGACCGACGTGCGGTGTACGGACGCGGCCGAGTGGCTCGCGGCGTACGAGCCGCCCGAGACCGATTCGGAGGCCGCCGACCTCGCCGCCGCCAAATCGACCGCCCTCGACAAGCTCCGCGCGGGCGGCAAGGAGCCGCTCCGGCCCCGCGTCCGCTTTTTCGACCGCAACGCTACTGACGAGGCGTTCGAGGCCCTGATCGAGGCCGTCGACGGCGAGAAACGCGTCTTCGAGGGCCATATCGACACCTTCGAACTCACCCGCGACGAGGCCGAGTCGCTCGCGCGGGAGGTCGAGATCGACCACGACGGGTTCGGCTTCCGTCAGCCCTCCTCGATCTACCACCGGTTCATGACCGGGCTCACCGGCGGGAAGATGTCGTCGTCGGTTCCGGCGAGCCACATCTCGCTTCTGGACGACCCCGAGGACGGCTACGACAAGGTTCGATCAGCGACTACGGGCGGCCGCGACACCGCCGAGGAACAGCGCGAACTGGGCGGCGAGGCCGACGAGTGTCCCGTCTACGAGCTGTACGCCTATCTGCTCGCGGGCGACGACGACGAGCTGACGAAAACGGTGTACTCCGAGTGCGTCAACGGCGAACGCCTCTGTGGCGGCTGCAAGGAGCAGGCCGCGGAGCTGATGCGCGAGTTCCTCGAAGATCACCAGGAGAAGCGCGAAGAGGCCGAGGAACTGCTGGAGAGCCTCGATATCGACCTCGACTCGGGCCGACGCGGCACCGGCGGCGAACACTGACGCGGGTCGCTACGGCACGGGCGGCGAGCATCGTCTGCGATCGCTGACCGCGGCTGCCGGGCGTCGCCCTCGACACGCTACAGCTCGTTTTTCACGTAGATCCCGATGACGCCGCCGAGCGCGCTCAGCGCCACTGTGTATCCGACGGCGACCGCCACGATCGCGAGCAGGAGCAGGCCGCCGCCGATAGCGACTCCGATATCCCCGCCGAACGAGAAGACGGCGAGCCCGAGCACGACGACCGCGGCGAGCGGGAGCGACGCGATCAGCCCCGAGAGCGCGCCGACGCGGAGGCCGTCACCGGTCTCGCCGCCTTCGAGGTACGCCGCGAGCGCGCCGCCGAGGATCGGCGAGATTCCGGTGAAGGAGAGACCGATCGTCGCGACCGCACCGATCGCCGCGTTGAGGAGGGTGTTGTCCGTGTTCATGGCCCGGTCCTCTCGCGGGAGCGACATACCTCTTACGGGGGTGCGCGGCGGACCGTCCCCTCGGTGGCGGCGACCGTCCGAGCCGATAGTTTATCACGCGGGCGATACCTGTCACGTGTATGAGCGAGCAGGAGACGATCCACGTCGCGGACGTCAGCGAGGGGATCGGCGGCGACGCGACGACGGAGCCGGGGTCGCCGGTGGAGCTCCCGGTCGTCGACGTGCTCACCGGTCGGTCCTTTATCACGGGAAAGAGCGGATCCGGCAAGAGCAACACCGCGTCCGTCGTCATCGAGAACCTCCTCGACAACGGATTCCCCGTCATGATCGTCGACACGGACGGAGAGTATTACGGCTTAAAAGAGGAGTACGAGATCCTCCACGCGGGCGCCGACGAGGAGTGCGACATCGTCGTCTCTCCCGAACACGCCGAGAAGCTCGCGAACCTCGCCTTGGAACAGAACGTCCCGATCATCCTCGACGTCTCCGGCTATCTGGAGGAGGACACCGCCAATAAGCTCCTCCTCGAAGTCGTCAAACAGCTGTTCGCGAAGGAGAAGCGCCTCAAAAAGCCCTTCTTGCTCGTCGTCGAGGAGTGCCACGAGTACATCCCCGAGGGCGGCGGGATGGACGAGACGGGCAAGATGCTGATCAAGGTCGGGAAGCGCGGGCGGAAACACGGGCTCGGCATCGTCGGGATCAGCCAGCGTCCGGCGGACGTTAAAAAGGACTTCATCACGCAGTGCGACTGGCTCTGCTGGCACCGGCTCACGTGGGACAACGACACGAAAGTCGTCGGGCGAATCTTGGGGTCGAAGTACGCGAGCGCGGTCGAGGATCTGGGCGACGGAGAGGCGTTCCTGATGACCGACTGGGACGAGTCGATCCGTCGGATCCAGTTCCACCGCAAGCAGACGTTCGACGCGGGCGCGACCCCCGGTCTCGACGACTTCGAGCGGCCGGAGCTCAAATCGGTCTCCAGCGACCTCGTCGGCGAGTTGGAGTCGATCTCCGACGAGGAGGCCCGTCGGGAGTCCGAGGTCGCCGACCTCACACAGGAACTCGAGAAGAAGGACCAGCAGATCCACCAGCTCGAACGCGAACTGGAGGAGGCGCGCGACCTAAGCAACATGGCGGACCAGTTCGCACAGGCGCTCCTCGGCAAAGCGGAAGCCCCCTATCGCGGCGGCAACGGGCGATCGGTGGCCTCCGCGAAGCGTCAGGAACAGACGGAGCTCGCCGGCTACGACGCGGCGGTCGCGGCGACCGAACACGGAGCAGCTGACAGCGAGAGCGGGTCGACGGACGCGAAGCGCCCTCGGGACGATGCGGGCTCGGAAGCGACGGACTCAGAAGCGGGGATCTCGGAAGAGGGAAGCGCAGCCGAGACGGATCCGGAGGAGACCGCCCCCGAGGAAACAGCCGCTGCGAACGGAGCGAGTACCGAGGCGCCCGGAAACGGAAAGCACGCTCACCCGTCCGACGACGTCGAACCCGTCACGCGCGCCGACGTGGCCGAGAGCGCGCTCCGCTTCGACGACGCGATCGAACTGGGCACTCGTGAGGCCGTCATCGAGGAGCTCCGCGGGCGCATTGAGTCGCTACCGGAGCTCTCACGGAAGATGCTCCGGCACTACCGACGGGAGGGCGTCAGTGACCCCGTCGCGGCGCACATCGACGCCGGCGGCGACGGGGATTCCGGACACGCGTACAGTCGCCACCGGCCGATTCGGCGGGCGGGGCTCATCCGACACGCCGGACGTGGCCACTACGCCTACGCGGTTCCGGACCTGATCCGAGAGGCCTACGCGGATCGACTGGATGAGGAGAGCGTACAAGCGGTCGTCCGCGCGGTCGAGACCGCGTTCGTCCCGCCCGCTGAGCGGAGCTACCCACCCGACGCCGATCCCACAGAAGTCGAAAGCGGGGACGAGACGGACCGTGCCGTCGCGGACAGAGTTGGGCAAACTGACGCCGATGCAGACACCGGCCCGGCCACGGTCGATCGGGTTGAGGATGGCGCGTTATCGGGCGGTTCACCCGACAGCACGGATCAGCCGAACGAGAACAACGAGGCCGCAAAAACGGGGGGCGACGGCGAACGAAACGGCTCGGGACTGAGCGAGGCTGCGCGTCGGCTCGCGGAGCGCAGATCGACCGAGAGTGAGTGAGCGCGAAGCGCGTGGTGCGCTGAGTGCGGAGGGTGACAGGGAGTCGTAGTGGAGAGAACGCATCCGCGTCCTACTCGCGTCCGGCGACGTATCGACGGAGAACCGACCGGAACGTCGACAGTCGCGCACTCTCGGATTCGGACCGCTCGCGGTCGGCGATGCGGCGATTCTTCTCTTCGAGGAGCTGTTCGTACTGCTCGATGACGTGCTGGAGGTGCTGTTCCTTTCGGTCGAGTTCGGCTTCGAGGCGCCGTATCTCTTGCTGGGCGGCGGTCTGCTCTTCTAGTGAACCGTCGCTATCAGTTCGACCCGGCCGTCGAGCGGGAGCGCGCTGGGTCGATCGCGATCGCGGCGAACTGTCGGTTGAGTGCCGCTCGTTCCACGCCCACTCCGACTGGCCGTTCACGCTCTCCACGGGGAGGTCTGAAATCATGTGTCGAGTTATCATATGCCATCTGTACGATGATAAAGCCCAGTCAGACGAACGGCATCTTTCCGTCGTCAGGGGTTTCAATGCGCGCTCGAGACGCTCGTTGTTCAACCTTGTTCAGGTAGCTGAAATGCATAATACGCCTGTACCCGCTACGGGGAAATTCGTGGGTAATAGTGGGCAACACATATCAGCGGTGGGTCCGTACCGTTCGTCGATGAAAGTCGACGCGACAGACCTCAAAACGAACGAGACCGACGACCGGGGTCGAGTCTACCTCGGCACCGAGTACGCGAACAAGCGCGTAACCGTCGCAGTCGTTGAGGTGGAGTCAGACCGACCGGATGACGACGAGCTGGCAGCCGCCTATCGGGAGGCCTCCGAGAGCGCGGAGGCACTCGCCGAGGAATGGGGCGAAACGTCCGACGAGGCGTGGGAAAGCCTCGATGAGTGACGGCACGGATGTGCGACGGGGCGACGTGGTTATCGTTCGACTCGACCCCGCTGAAGGACACGAGATGAAGAAGACGCGCCCGGCCGTGGTCGTTCAAAACGATATCGGAAACCGGAACTCCAGTACGACCATCGTCGCGCCCGTCACGGGGACCTACCGCGAGTATCCGTTCGAGGTGTTCGTCGAGGCGGACGGGTCACCGCTCGAAAAGAATTCGTCAATCCGGCTCGACCAGATTCGAACCGTCTCGGTTCCGGAACGGATTCACTCGGTCGTCGGTTCACTCGACGGACCTACGATGGCTGAAGTCGACGAGGCGTTACAGCTGAGTCTCGGCCTCGACTGAGCTACCGGCTCTCTCTTTGTTCAACTTTGTTCAACTCGATCAACAGTCGGAAGATCGCTTTCACCAAGTTAGCGTCGACGTCGAAGCGCTCGGCGTTCTCCCCTGCTCGGTTCATCACGCGCTCCTCTTGGCCTTCGTCGGTCGTCGGGAGATCGCGTTCGGCCTTGACGGCTGCGACGGTGTCGGCGACGTACGTTCGCCGGGCGATCAGCTCGACGATTTCGCGGTCGATGTCTTCGATCTCGTGTCGCAGTTCGTCGAGGCTCCGGTCCTCTGTGTTAGGTGTGTCACTCATAGCTGGTCACTCGGTAGTCGTCATCGGACGCTGGCACCATCGTTTCGGGTGGCGGTTCGACGCAGGGCTCCGGGACGCTCGCCCCACGCGTCGGCGACCGTGTCGAGGTCGGTGTCGGGGTCGTCCGGGTCCGCGACGGCGACGACGCTCGGCCCGGTGCCCGACAGCGACACGCCGGTCGCGTGCGGCATCGCCTCGACCGCGGGGTCGGTGTCGAAGCCGAGCGCGGCCGAGAAGGCGAGCCCGTTCACCGTCATCGCCTCGGCGTATCGACCGTCGAGCGCGAGGTCGGCGACGAGGTCGGCCATCGATGCGACGGCCTCACAGCGGGCCACGTCGGCGTCGGCGCTGTAGGCGCGCTCCGCCGGCGTCCACACGAGCACGTCCCAGTCCACGGTCTCGCGCGAGCGTAGTTCGTCGCTTCCGTTGTCGGTGACGGTGACGCCGCCGAACATCGAGGCCGTCGCGTCGTCGAACGCGCCCGTAACGGTCACCCCGGCCTCGCGAGCGGCTCGAACGCCGAGACGACAGGCCTCCAAGCGGGCGACGTCGACCGACGGATCGTCGGTGTCGTCGCCCACGGTCAGGCCGAGCGCGTCGCAGGTCGCGAGGACGGTCGCGTTGGCGGCCGCACTCGAGCTCTTGAGGCCGGCGGCCAGCGGCACGTCGCTGTCGGTGCGGACGGACCCGCCCTCTCCGTTGCCCCACCGATCGGTCGCGAGGGCGACGCAGCGCTCTATCAGATCGGTGTCGGCGTCGGGGGCCTCGGCGATCGATCCGTCGACGCCGTCGGCGGTCTCGTCGACCGTGACCGTCGCTCGCGTCTCGACGTCGATGCCGAAGGCTGCGCCGGTTCCGGTCGCGAGCGCATTTAACACGGTGCCGGCACCGAGCGCGGCCGCCCGTCCTTCCATGTACGCACCGCCCCGTCGCGCGAGTAAAGAGGTAGCGATCACGGCAGGTCTCTCGGAACGGGATCGGACAGTCGCTCGGAACGAAGTCAGACCGGTTCCGCGCGTCGGATCGCGGCGTCGACCTCGTACCACGTCGGGTCGGCCCGAGCGCGGGACTCCCCGCTACGGAACGAGATCTCCGCGTCGAACCGTCGGACACCGTCGTCGAACCGGTCTCCGGAGTCGAATCGTTCGCGAACGTACGCGCGGCCGACGGCGGTCCGCCCGTCGGAGCCCGGTCTGCTCGCGTACGCGTCGACGCGAAATTCGACCGTTCCGTAGGTGAACCGCCCGGCGTTCTCGACAGTTAACCGAGCGCGAACGGTCGTCTCGTAGCCGCCGTCGGTCACGGACCGCACCTCGGCGTCGGTGACGACGAGGCCGGAGCCCTCGGGGCCGAGTTCTGTCGGTTGATCGTCGGGATCGTCGGGATCGTCAGGGTCATCGGATTCGCTGGGTTCGCTGGATTCGCTGGATTCGCTGGATTCGCCAGAGTCGGTCGTTCCGTCGGCCTCGCCCGACTCATCGGTCTGACCGGTTCGCGACCCGTCATCCATCGACTCCTCACTCGCGGATTCGGTATCGGTGCCTCCCGTCCCCACCGCGGGCTCCTCGGATTCCACGAGACAACCGGCGAGTGCCCCGGGGACTGCCACGGCGGCCAAAAACCGCCGTCTCGGAAGCGGGAGAGTCGCGGTATCCGACTCGGGTTTTTCCGTCATCGATTACCCCGTCACCGATCCGAGGACACCGGTCGCTGCCCCGACGACCGCGGCAACGAGGGTAATCGTGGCGATCGATCCGAGCGCGTCTGTGATTCCATAGGCCTGCGTCGCGGCCGCGCCCTGCGAGGCGACGATCAGGACGACGACGGCGAGCCCGTAGATCAGCGCGCCGATTCCGGCTCCGACTCCGGAGGTCGCGGCGGCCTCGCTCGCGTCGTACGAGCGCGAGCCGACTAAGACGCCGAGCACGCCCGCGAGTATGGGCGCGCCGACGAGCGCAGCGGCCGTGACCGTGAGGTACGACTGCGCGACGAACACCGGCCCGAACCGAGCCGTCTCGCCCGTCGCGGCCGTCGCCAGCGCGGTCTCCGCCCACCCGGTCGCGACGGCCCCCGAGAGCCCGACCCCGACGCCGACGACGGCGAAGACGGCCGCGATCAGCCCCGCCCCGTTCGCGTTCATCAGACGACCACCCACCCGTCCGCCAAGCGGCCTTGCCACCCGGTGCGCTCCTCCCACGCGTCACCGGAGAACCCGGTCGCGAGAACGAACTCGCCCGCCTGCACGACGTATCCGTACTGGACCCCGGCGTGCTCGTCGAACCCGTAGCGCTCTCCGGTCGCGTCGCGGTGGTAGAGGCGGTGCCAGCGGGTGGGTCCGCTGGTGACTGTATCCGCGTCGTCGTCGCTTCCGTTATCGTCGCTCGCAGCGCCGCCGTTCCCGTCGTCGCCCCCGGTAGCGACACCGATGTTCGACCCGGCGGCGGTCGCATCGGGACCGATCGGCGCCGCTCCCTCGGTGGACGCGGCGTCGAGAACCCCGTCCAATCGCTCGGTCGCCGTATCGGCGTTCGGGTAGCGTTGGACGTACACGGGCGTCCCGTCGAGTTCGTGTGCCCACCCGTCGAACGTGTTTCCGGGCGCATTGCCGGCAGGGGGCCGCGTCGCGAACGCGACGAACAGCTCCTCGACGCGGTCCTCGGGCTGCGGGACCGGACCGAACCGAGCGCGGAGCTCCTCGCGCCGGGCCGCGTCGACGGCTTCGCCATAGATTCGCGGGACTCGAGAGCGGTCGTATCGGTCCGTGTCGTACGGGGGGTGCGCGAGCGTCGCGAACCCGCGGCTCGGGACCGCGAGTTCGACGAGTGCCGTGTCGCGGACCGCCCGACGAGCGTCGTCGTCCTCGGAGAGGGGAAACAGCAGCCGGTCGAGCAGTCGGTTGTGGATCGGGTCGCGCGAGAACGCCTCCTCGACGTACGTGGCCGTGGCCATCCCGGCGAACCCCCGGCGCATGCGCGACAGCTCCTCGAGGAAGCGGTCGATATCGTCCCGGGGCGCGAACGTGCGGAGGGGCTCGACGTGTCGCTCGGTCCGCGAGCGGATTCGCGAGCGGGGTCGAAAGTGCGGCTCCAAGGCGTTTCCAGCGCGCTCGGCAGCGGTCTCGCCTTCGTCGGCCAATCGCTCGGCCAGCTCGACGGTCACCGCGTCGGCCTCGTCGACCTCGGCTCGCACCGCGTCGATCTCGGCGACGACGCGGCGCATCGCCGCGCGGTACGTCGCGACCGCGTCGGGGTATTCCGTCGCGAACCAGGCCGCGTCGTCGACGACGCGGCGCGTCGCCGTCGCGAGCGCCTCGTTCGCGACGGGGGAGGGCTCGTCGACGCGTTCGTCGTCGGAGGGCTCCTCGGGATCGCCGTCGTCCTCGTCGTCCCCGTCGTCCGCGCCCGGAGGAGTGGGCTCCGCGTCGGGGTACTGGACGCCTTCGACCCCGAGACACCCCGCGAGACCCGCGGCGACCCCGACGCTCAACAGGTCCCGTCGCGTCCGTTGCATGATACGGACTCCCGGCGCGGGGGCCTTAAATGTGCCATCCCCGATTCTCGGGAGTGAGGACGCCCCGCCGCGCGCTCGGTCGACCGTCCCCGGCGACCGCCGAGCGCGCCCCTTTTGAGGCGGGCGCACCGATCGACGCGTATGTCAGCACCGTCACGCAGCGACGTTCCGCCGACGTCGATCGGGATCGATCTCCGCGAGGAGGGCGTCGTCGTCGAGTACCTCGACGGACGGACGACGCTCTACCGCGGCGTCCCGGACGCCGTCGAGGGGTCGGTCAGGGCGGGTCCGGGCAAGGAGACGCACGTGCTCGTCACCGACCCGACGGAGACGGAGGGCGTGATGACGTACGTTAACGATTACGACACGGACGACGAGATATTGGAGGACTCCGGAGTCGGCCGCGTCATCGTCGAGGAGGACGAGCGCGACGAGGTGTTCCCCGGCGTGATCGTCGGCCGCACCGAGGGTCGCAACGAGGTGATCGCCGATCCCGAGATCGCCGGCGGTCGCGTGTTCGTCTTCGTCGAGGACGGCTGGACCGAGCGGAGCTTCGAGATCGTCGACGGCCCCGAGGGTGGGCTCGACGCACACCGATGACGCCGGACGCGTCGACGCCACCGGGGGGAGATCGATGAGTCTCGCGAAGCCGTGGCGCGACCTCGATCGGTCGACGGTCGGGAGCGCGCCGAACCGGTACGCGCTGTACGAGCTGGGCGACGCCGACGGGGGCACCGTCGGATTCGGCACGGGCGTCCTCCGCGACGAACTGAAGGAGGCGCTAGCCTACGGGGACGCGGCGAAGGTTCGATGGGAGATCGCCGACTCCCCGGAGCACGCGGAGCGGCTCATGGCCGACCACGTCGAGGAGTGACCGACAGCGGGCTGTGACGCCGCCTGCAATAGACGGGAACGACCGACAGACGAAAGTCCCGTCGGGGTCGAGTACGGGTATGAGCGAGGACGCGGAGATCGACCGCGAGGAGGTCGTGCGGGCGAGCGACATCGGCGGCGAGGGGCCGCCGATCGAGGAGAAGCCGTACAAGATCGTCTTCGAGGCCAACAAGTGCTTCGGGGCGGGCAAGTGCGCCGAGGTCGGCGACAACTGGGTGATGGACATTCAGAGCGGGATGGCGAAGCCGCGCTCGTACTACATCGGCGAGGAGGAACTGGACGAGAACGTCCGGGCGGCGGAGGTGTGTCCCGCGAAGAAAGGCGCGGGCGTCATCCACGTCGTCGACCGGCGCACGGACGAGGAGATCGCCCCTGACCCGCACGGGGACGGGACGCTCTCGGTCGACTGGTAGGAGCGTCAGTATCCGGGCGGCCGACGGGCGCATCCGAAAGGGGTTTGACCCCACCGCCGGTACCCAAATCCGCGCGGGGGTGGCTGAGCCTGGCCAAAAGCGGCGGACTTAAGATCCGCTCCTGTAGAGGTTCGAGGGTTCGAATCCCTTCCCCCGCATTCCTGCTGCGAGCAGCCCGCGAGCAGCAGGAATCGGCTCTGAAGGGATTCGAAGCAGGGAACGAAGCGAGCGCGGCGAGCGGAGTGAGTGAGGTTCGAATCCCTTCCCCCGCATGTCGCGGCGCTCACACATCGTGAGCGCCGCGGCTCGTGGACGGCTCGCGAGAGGTTCGTGAACGCCGCGCGCGGCCCGACGGCTGAAGTGCCTCTCTCGGTCTCAACAACAGAACATGAAGGGGTAGACGAGCGCGACGCGGTCGCCGTCCTCCAGCTCCGTGTCGAACCCCCGCTCGTTTTCGTTGAACTGGCCGTTGACGAGGATCCGGGCGTACGCGATCGTCTGCTCGCCGACGGGGTTTTTCGTCCACGTCCCGGGCAGTTCCTCCGGTGTGGGTGCCCAGCCGCTGTGGGTCGCGTCCGCCTCCGTCTCCGCGATCAGCATGTCCTGAAGCTCCGGGTACTCCGCGAACAGCTCGTCGAGGAACTCGCGGAGGGTGTCGCCCTCGAAGGTGTACTCGAACTCGTACACCCCGAGTTCGGTCCGAACGTGGCCGGTACAGCGCACCGTGACGGTCGTTTCGCTAACGGTCTCCTCAGCGGTCGCCTGCGCGGGCTCGACGCGCTCGCCTGTGGCGGTCATAGCCGAATACAACCCCCCGTCGAGGGTAAGCGCCGGCGCGAACATGTTCGCGTTCGCCGGTGCGTCTCCGAAGGGGAGGGGGGCGGTGGCCTCGTCGCTCCGCGCGTCGCGGCGAACAGCTACAGTTTACATGACCGCGTTCGTTTACCCAGGTAGACCCGTCGCTCCGACGGCCGCGCCGGAGACGACACAGACCACCATGCAACAGTACCTCGATCTCGTCGACGACACGCTGTCGACGGGCACGTACAAGCCGAACCGGACCGGCGTCGACACGATCGCGTCGTTCAGCGGACAGTACACGGTCGACCTCGCCGAGGGTTTCCCCCTCTTGACGACGAAGAAGATGGACGGCTACCGCTGGAACTCGCTCATCCACGAGGTGCTCTGGTACCTCTCCGGCGAGGAGCACATCCGAGACCTGCGCGAGGAGACCAAGATCTGGGACGCGTGGGCCGACGAAAAGGGGTTACTCGACACCGCGTACGGCCGGTTCTGGCGCCGCTACCCGATTCCGAACGACGACGCCGCGCTCCCGGGCGAGACGTGGCCCGACGACGCGCACCGCTGGGTGACCGTCGAAGAGGGTCCGGACGGGACGGAGCGCCGCACCTTCGATCAGATCCGGTACGTGCTCGACACGCTCGAAGAGAACCCGCGCTCGCGCCGCATGGTCGTGAACGCGTGGCACCCCGCGAACGCGACGACGTCGACGCTCCCGCCGTGTCACTACACGTTCGTCGTGAACGTCCAAGACGGCCGACTCAACCTCCACCTCACGCAGCGCTCGGGCGACATCGCGCTCGGCGTCCCGTTCAACATCGCCGCGTACGCCCTGCTCGCGAACGCGCTCGCGCAGCGGACCGGCTTCGAGGTCGGCGAGTTCGGGCACACCGTCGTCGACGCGCACGTCTACTGCGGCCGCGGCGAGCGCGGCACGTGGTACGCGAAGAACCTCCCGTACGTCCAGGACCGGCTCGCGGCCGTCGAGAGCAAGGCCGACTACCTCGACGTGAAGAGCTGGGTCGAGCGGACGGCCCCCGACGAGGCCGACGGGGAGGAGGGGTACGACCACGTGCCGGGCCTCCTCGAACAGCTCTCGCGGGAGCCGCGTGACCGCCCGCGGATCGAAATTGCCGATAAACCCCTGGACGAGCTAACGTACGACGATATCGAGGTCGTCGACTACGACTCCGCGGACGGGCTCTCGTTCGCGGTCGCCGAGTGATGACTGACGACGGATCGTCGGACTCTGGTCCCGACGTCGTCCTCGTCGCAGCGGTCGCCGAGAACCGTGTTATCGGTGCCGACGGCGGAATGCCGTGGCACTATCCGGCCGACCTCGCGCACTTCAAGCGACTGACGACGGGCCACCCCGTGATCGTCGGCCGCGCGACCTACGAGAGCATCGCCGATCGCCTCGGCGGCCCGCTCCCGGATCGGACGAGCGTGGTGTTGACGACTCGCGACCTCGACCTCCCAGAGGACGCGGTCGTCGCGAACGACATCGCGGAGGCGGTTTCGAGGGCGAGGGCGGACGCCGCCGAACGCGGCGTCGACGCGATATTCGTGATCGGCGGCGCGACAGTCTACGAGCAGTTCCTCGACCGCGCCGACCGGATGGTGGTGACGGTGGTTCCGGAGCGGCCCGACGGCGACACGCGTTTTCCGGCGTTCGACGAGAGCGAGTGGGCCGAGGTCGCTCGGAGGCGGCCCGCAGAGGCCGACGACGAGGGCGGCAGCGCTCTCGCGTTCGTCACCTACGAGCGGGTTCGGGAGTAACGAGTGGCGCGGGTCTGACCGAGGTCGCCCGGAGCAGCTAGCTCCGCAGCGCGTCGACCGGTCGTTCGTTCGCCGCTTTCCACGCGGGGTAGGCTCCGCTCACCAGGCCGACGCCGACGCCGAATCCCAGCGCGAGCAGGAGGTAGTAGCCGTTCGTCGGGTCGAGCACGAGCGCCGCGTCGACGGCGGGCGTCGAGAGGACGAGCCCGGCGACGAGCAGTACTGTCAGGAGCGTTCCTGCCGCCGCGCCCGCCGCGCCGATGAGCCCGGCCTCCGCGAGGAGCACGCGCAACACGTCCCGCCGCGTCACGCCGACGGCGCGCATCACGCCGATCTCCTGTCTCCGCTCGACCGTGCTCATCAGCATGACGTTGAGGATCGAGACGCCGGCGACCACGAGCGAGATGGCGCCGAGCCCGAGCAGGAAGGTACCGAGGAGCTCGAAGAAGTCGTTGATCTCGTCGACGATCGCGGCCAGCTCGAAGAGGTCGACGCGCTCCTCGCGGGCGTTCACCTCCACGCGGATGTCGTCGGCGGCGACCCGCGCGGCCTGCCCGGAGTCGGCGACGACGAGCACCTGGGTGTACCCGTCGGCCGAGAACGCCGATTCGGGGAGGAAGACGGCGTCGTCCGGGGCGACCGGGCTGAACGTCTGACTCTCGACGAGCACGGCGACGACCCTGACCTGCGAGCCCGCGATCTCGACGGTGTCGCCCGCGCCGACGCCGAGCGTCTCCGCGAGCCCCGCGCCGACGATCGCCCCCTGTCTGTGCCGGTCCGGGAGCCGTCCCTCCGCGGCCTCGAACGCCAGCCCCGGTTCCTCGACGCCGTACACGGTCGCGAACGTCTGTGATCCCGCGCTCCCGACGAGCGCGTTGTCCGTGTACAGGGGAACGACCGCGGGCTCGCCCACGGCTCGTCGAATCGCCGCCACGTCCGCGTCGGAGAGCGACTCGACGCCGGCGTCGGCGTTCGGCGTCACCACGACCTGCGTGCCGATGTCGCCGATGGCGTCGTCCGCGCCGAGCGCCAGCACGTTACCGAAGATCCCCAGCGCCGCGACCGCGAGGACGCCGATACACACGCCGAGCACGGCGAGGGCCGTTCGTACCCGATTGCGGCGGAGGTTCCGCGACGCCATCGCCACGGCGGGTCGCCACCCGCGGAGCCAACCGACGAGGTCGCGGTCGTCGCTCATCGGTTCCTCGCGGCAGAGATGTTCTCGCCACCGTCGTCTAGGGTGCCGTGGTCCGGGACGTCATCGTCCGGGGTGGCGTGGTCTCGGGCGCCACTGTTCGGGACGCAACCCGCCGGAACACCGCCCGTGAGGACGCCGTCCGTGAGATCAACGACGCGGTTCGCGTACGTCTCCACGAGCTCGTCGTGGGTGACCGCGATCACCGCGACGCCCTCCGCCTTGACGCGCTCGAACTCGGCGAGGATCGACTCCCCCGTCTCGGTGTCGAGGTTCCCGGTCGGCTCGTCCGCGAGCAGTATCTCGGGCTCATTTATCAGTGATCGCGCGATGGCGACCCGCTGTTTCTGGCCGCCGGAAAGCTCCGTGGGCAGGTGATCGAGCCGGTCTCCGAGGCCGAATCGGGCCAGCAGGTCGGCCGCCCGGTCGGACGCGTCGCCCGGGTCGAACGCGGTCGGCAGCGCGACGTTCTCCACCGCCGTCAGCGTCGGAAGCAGGTGAAAGTCCTGGAAGACGAAGCCGATGGACTCCTTTCGGGCCGCGGTGCGCTCGGCCACGGAGAGGCTCGTCACGTCGGTCCCGGCGAGCAGCCGCTCGCCAGACGTCGGGTCGTCGAGCAGTCCGAGCACGTTGAGCAGGGTCGACTTCCCGGAGCCGCTGGGTCCGACGACCGCGACGAACTCCCCCGGCTCGACCGCGAAGTCGACGTGGTCGAGCGCGACGACCGGCTCGGCGCCGCCGCCGGGGTACCGCTTCACCACGTCGCGGAGTTCGACGCTATACGTCACGGCGGCGGACCACCCCGCCAACGACCGCGAGCCCGGCGACACCGACGAGCCCGACGACGGCGAGCGTTCCGGCGCTCCCGACGCTCCCGACGCTCCCGAACGTCCCCGCGGAGTCGGACTCGCCAGCGGTCCCGTCCGCGCCCGGCAGCGCCACGGTCGCCGTCTCGGTGTCGCGGACCCCGCGCTCCGTGTACTCGATTCGGATCGGGACCTCGTCCGCGACGGACGCGTTCGCCGTCGTTCGCAGGTCGAAGCCGACGAAGTCGCTCGGCCCGAGGCTGCCGACGAAGTACGACTCGCCCGCCGGCGTCGGCGAGACGCCGGGCGCGTCCCCGATCGAGACGACGACGCCCCGCATCTCACCGGTTCCGACGTTACCGAGGTTGGCGTCGACGACAAACTCGCCGTCAGCGCCGGACTGTACCGCCGCGTCGGTCACGACCGGGGCCGCCTCGCGCGGCGGGTAGTCGAGCGTCGACGAGGCGATCCGCTCCGCGCCGACGCCGTCCTGCGCATCTGTTCCAGAACGGAACGCCGCCGTGACCGTCACGGACTCCTGCCGGTCGAGCGGTCCGAGGTCGACGATGACCTGTCGCTCTTCACCGGGCGCGACGTCTTCGACGACGAACGGCCCGGCGTCAACGCCCTCAGTGGTGGGGCCGTCGTCAGCGTCTTCGCCGACCCCCGTGCCGACGACGGTGAGGCTCACGCGGTCGGCGGTAGCGGTCCCTGTGTTGACGACTGTCACTGCGACCGGGGAATCGGCGACTCGGGCCGCCTCATCGGCGTCGTCGCCGGTGTCGAGCCCGCCGCCACCGCCGCCGAAGATCCCTTCGATGCCGCCGAGGCTCACGCCGGTCCCCTCGCTCTCGTCGTCGCTCCGGAGGTCTGCGGGTGAGAGCGCGCGGGTGCGCAGGTCGAGCGCGACCTCGGCAGGCTGCGCGTCGACGACGAGGTCGCGCGCGACGGTCACGGTCTCCTCGGTCGTTGACTCCTCGGCGACGACCTCGACGGTGAGCCGCTTCTCGCCCGGCTCGTCGAACCGGGTCCACAGCTCGGCGTCGAGCGAGTCGCCCGCCGATAGCGCGCCGAGCGCCGTCGCCTCATCCAGTGTCTCGCCGTCGGCGTCGAGGAGGCGAACCGCGGTGATGTCCGCGGCGGCCGGGGCGCCCGCGGAGTTCGAGACGGTCAGATTCACCGCCGTCCGCTCACCGACCGCCGGTTCGGTCGCACTCAGGTCGACCTCGTCGACCGTGATCCGGGCGTCGGGCACCGCCGTGGCCGCACCGACAGCCCCGAAGAGCGCAAGCAGGGCCACCAGTACGGCTGTCGTTCGAGTGGAGGTCACAATGTCATCCCAGTTAGGGGACCGATCGACATATATGCGTCGTCGTCGGTGATCGGTAGGCGGTGAACACGAGAGCCCCGTTTCGGGTTGTGGGAGCACGTACCGGTTAAGGAGGGTTTTTCAACCGTCCGCCGTAATTATCGGTAATGAGCGAACGGGACACCGCGCGAGCGGGTGATCGACGATGATGGGCGGGAACGACCAGCAGGCGTACGACCGCGGCACGTCGCTGTTCTCGCCGGACGGTCGGATCTATCAGGTCGAATACGCCCGCGAGGCGGTCTCGCGCGGCGCGCCGAGCGTCGGCGTCCGAACGGCCGACGGCGTCGTCTTCGTCGCGATGTCGCGCCCGTCGTCGACGCTGATGGAAGCCGAGAGCATCGAGAAGCTGCACAAGCTCGACGACCACGTCGGCACCGCGAGCGCGGGCCACGTCGCCGACGCCCGGCAGCTGATCGACCTCGCGCGGCGCCAGTCGCAGGGGAACCGCCTCCGGTACGGCGAGCCCGTCGGCGTCGAGACGCTGACGAAGTTCATCACCGACCACATCCAAGAGAACACCCAGCGCGGCGGGACGCGCCCCTACGGCGCCGCGCTCCTCATCGGCGGCGTCGAGAACGGCGAGCCGCGACTGTTCGCGGCCGACCCCTCCGGCACGCCGAACGAGTGGAAGGCGACCGTCATCGGCGGCGGTCGGAAGGACATTCAGGAGCACCTCGAAGCGGAATGGTCGGACGACCTCTCGCTCACCGGCGGGATCGAACTCGGGCTCGCGGCGCTCGCCGAACACGACGACGAGTTCGAACCCGGAGACGTCGCGGTCGCTACGATCACCGAAGCCGACGGCTACCGGACCGTTCCGACCGAGGAGGTCGACGAGGCGTTCGCGGCAGCGGGACTCGTGACGGCGTCCGAAGACGACCCAGACGAAGGCGCGGACGACGACGAGACTGCCGACACGGCTCAGGCCGACGAGGACGCTGACGCCGACGAGGACGCTGACGCCGACGGAGATGCGGATACGGCTTCCGGCGACTCCGACACTACCGACGACGAGTAGCGACGGCCCGATTCGCCTCGCGTCAGCCCAGTATTTTTGCGACCTCCCGCCGAAATGCGTGTATGCCACGTCTCGCCCAGCTCGTCGCGTATCCGATAAAATCTCTCGACGGTGTCGCGGTCGGCCGAGCGGCAGTCGGTCCGCGCGGCGCGCTCCGCGGCGATCGCTCGTACGCCCTCGTCGAGGCCGGGGTCGACCCCCACGCGGCGTCGGTCGGCGGCGGTGGCGGCTACGTCAACGGAAAGAGCGAACCGGCGGTCCACCGACTCCGCGCACGCTACGAGCGCTCCGAAGCGGCGGACGCGACCCCGACCGCGGTGACGCTCAAGCGACCCGCCCGGTCCGACCCGGACGTCAGAGCCGACGAGCGGCGGTTCGAGCTTCCGGCGGCGGGCGACGCCCTCGCGGCGTGGGTCGGGGAGTTCCTCGGCTACGACGTCGACCTCGTCCGAGAGCCGGACGGCGGCTTCCCCGACGACCGGGCCGCGCCCGGCCCCACCGTCGTCTCCGCCGGGACGCTGGAGACCGTCGCCTCGTGGTTCGAGGGCGTCGCGGACGCGACGGAGATGCGCCGGCGTCTCCGGCCGAACGTGGTCCTCGACGACTGTCCGGCGTTCTGGGAGGATCGGCTCTTCGGCAACCACGGCGAGGGCGTTCGGTTCGCGATCGGTTCCGAGCCGGGCGTCGAACTGATCGGTGTCAACCCGTGTCAACGCTGCGTGGTTCCCTCACGGGATCCCGAGACGGGCGCGGAGCTGCCCGCGTTCCGCGAGACGTTTATCCAGCGGCGGCGCGAGACGCTCCCCGAGTGGACCGGAAGCGATCGGTTCGATCACGACTTCCGGCTGATGGTCAACACCGTCGTCCCCGAGCGGTCGTGGGAGTCGACGATCGCCGTCGGCGACCCGGTCGCCATCGACGGCGTCGTCTCCGTCGACGAGACCGGGACCGAAATCACCGAGCGGAACGCGCGTAAAGACCCTCGAGCCGACGGATCCGGGGGAGTCGACCCGTGAGCCGACGCGGCCCGCCGGGACGTGAGACGGCCGCCGCCGAGTCCGGAGACCGACGAACTTGGTACGGGTGGGGACAGCTGACCCGAGTCGAAAAGCGTGGTGTCGGCCTGTTTCTCCACGACGTGACGCGCGTGTTCTCCGAGCTCTCGATCGTCTCGCTGCCCGTGCTTCTCGCGGTGATGGAGTATCCGACGACAGGGTGGTTCGACGCGAAGGCGACGGCGCTGGTCGCGTGGACTACCGCGGTCGTCGTCGCGACGCTCATTCGAATCGGCGCCGTTCACCCCGTCGGGACCGCGACTCCTGGGTGGGTGACCCTCTCGCCGTGGCTCGTCGCGCTCCGTGTGCCGTATTTCAACGCCTCGCTCGCGCTGGCGATATTCGGCGGGCTCGCCGTTCACGAGGCGACGACTGCGCTCGGTGGCGAGTTCGCGGGCCTCGTCGTCGGGCTCGGTTGGGCGGGAACCGTGGCGGCCGGGAGCGTCCTCGCGTTCCCCCGCGTCGCGGAGGAGTGGCTGTCGGTCGTGCGGTGACGGCGCGGCTGAATCGTGAGCGCGTCGCGCGGTTCGAGAATGAGAGACCGCGACGAACGAAGCGACGAGGAGAGACGGGAACAATGAAAACCGATGCGAAGAGGTGAGGTACCTCCTCGTTCAGCGCCCGCCGTCCGTCATCGCGATCGGCTCGTCGTCGTCGCGAGCCGAGGGTGTGGTCGCGTCCGTCGCCTCCAGCGTTTCGGGGGCCGCGTCGCCGGTCGGAACGGTGGCGGGATCGTCGGCACCGAAACGGGTCCACAGCGTCGCACCGACGACCGCGTAGGCGACGAGGTCGTAGTGGACGCTTCCGCCGAATCCGGTGAAGGCGGCGAGCGTACTGTAGCCGAAGACGGCGGTGACGCCGCCGACGAAGGCCACCTCGTTCGTGAGTCGCCCGTCGATCGCCGCGTCGACCGCGCGGCGGATGATCGGACCGCAGGCGACGAGGAAGGCGATCCCCGAGAGCGCCGCGAGGTTGACGTAGAAGTGCGTCGCGACCGCCGAATCGAGGATCGACTGGAGGTACGCGACGGTCACCGGGTCGTAGAACAGTCCCTCGACGCGAGTCGGGTAGAGCACGCCGATGTACGGCGTCGCGACCATCAGCCCGAACAGGACCGCGACCGCGACGCGGGCCGACGCGAACTGCGACGCGCGGCGCGTGACGAACGCGTCGTCGCCGGGCGCGACGACGAGCCCGCACGTCGATAGCGTCTCCCGGAGGTCGTCCCGGCTCACGGAGGGGTCGTGGTGGACGCCTACCGTCCCGTTTCGCTGCGTCGCCGAGGCGGCGCTGATGCCGTCGTGATCGCAGAGCACGGCCTCCAGCAACGTTTCGCGTCGTTTCGTGTCGATCCCGTCCACGGAGAACGTGTCGTGGACGTGCGGCTCCGGAACGCGCGCGACCCGCGGGCCAGCCTCGGTAGCTGACGTCGCGAGGCCGGGATCCGGGCTCCCCGGCGCGTCGATTCCCCGTTTGCGAACCACGGCGTCGAGCGGTGTCGAGCGCCCGTGGCGGTCGTCTGGCATGTGAAACACCTACACGTCCATCGGCATGAAACTTCCCCCCACCGGCGGTCTCGCTCGGAGGGTGGTAGCGGACGAGCGAAGAGCGACCGATCGCGACGACACGCCCATCACGGTCACGAGTTGACCGATTCGAGGTACGAGGTGACGACCATCTGGCCCTTCCGAGTGAGTACCGCCCCCGATTCCCCGTCGACGACGAGATCCGCTTCCCTGAGCTGATCGAGCACCATGGAGGTCTGAGTGACATCGCCGGTGACGACGTCGGCGACGTCGGCCTCACCGCCCGCCGAATAGATCGACACGAGGACTTCGAGCTGCTCCTCGGTCGGGTCGAACGCCTCCACGTCCGCCATCGCCTCGCCATATTCGAGCTTGATGTACCGGCCCAACACGTTCAGCGTCCGCCTGTTCGGGACGGTTGCAATCGACGTGACCGTCTGGGTGTCGGGGACGTGGCGAAAGACGAGGGAGGGGCGTTTCGTCCCGCCGAGGGTACGGTCTGTCCGCTCGTAGTCGATAACGGTCGAGAGCGTCACCCGAAACGGCTCCGGGCAGTTGGTAAACCCGATCGAACCCGGTGAGAGGGACACGGTCGCCTTGTGGTCGGTCGCGTCGGTGACGCGTCCCCCGACCTTTGCGGGGTGGCGCACGGTGACGGTGACGTTTCGGAGCAGCGATTTGAACAGGATCCGTGTGAACTTCTCCATGTCGTCGGGCTCGCCTTCGACGAGCGCCACGCGTCTGGAGCCGTCCTGGTCGTAGGCGATCGTGACGCTGTCGCTGAAAAACGATTGAAGATCTCCGGGAACGGTGCCGACGACGATATCGAACACCGCGGAGAGCGGAACGGTGACTTTCGCGCCGTCCGTCGCGAGCACGAGACGGCGCTGACTTAGCAGGATCCGGCCCGTCACGGGGTCAGTGCTCTCGACCGCATCGGCGTGAACGCGACCGACGAAGTCGGCGACGACGGACTCCTTCATCGAAGCGTACTCGGTGGCGTTCGGTATTGATTGTTACCCATAGGGTATCACACCTAATAACGAGTTGTCACGGCACGGGCAGCGGGTGAACGAACGTGTTCGGGCGTCGATGAACTACCCATTCGGACACCAAAGGGCAGTAAACTACCCTACCCTACCCTACCCTACCCTACCCTACTCCCTCGGCGCTCTGCGCCTCGGTCCTTGAGGGTGTCGTCAGAAGCGGAGCTTCTGACTGCTAACCAGCAATCAGAGATTTCTGGTGATGGGGCTTTGATGTGGACTCCCGGTAATCAGTCGCCAGCAATAGGCTGGTGACTCTCACCGTTCAACATCCCACCATTCACACGCACGTCTACTGGCGCGTCTCCGCTCCCCGACTTGGGCGAGGAACGGAGTCTGTGTGCCCGCTTTCGGGCATACCGTAGCCCGATGTTCTTCGCCGCGTTGTAATCCGCGTTCACCCCATAGCCGCATTTCTGGCACTCGAAGTGTTCTCCGTGGCGGTTGCCGTCGTGCGTGAACCCACAATCCGTCCGAGAACAGCGCCGGGACGTATGATTCGGCTCGACTTGCTCCACGGAGACACCACGTTCTGGTGCTTTGTAGGAAACGTACTCGTACAGGCGTCGGAACGCCCAAACGTGGTGCCATTTCGCGTGCGGAAGCCGCTCGCGGATGTCGGTTAACTCCTCGAACGCGATCACGTCGCAGTCGTGTTCGACGGCTTCCGAAACGATCTCATTGGCAACCGTGTGGATGTACTGCTTGCGCCGCGCTTCTTCGCGCTTTCCGAGGCGAAGTAGGGCGTTGTGTGCGGCTTGCGTGCCGCGCTGTTGCATCTCACCACGCCGCTTCTCGAACTCGCGGCACCAGTGGTCGTAGTCGTCTCCCTGCCAGAACGTGCCGGTCGAAGCTACTGCGAGGCTGTTGACGCCGAGGTCGATACCGAGGACTGTTTGGTGCCCGGTATCTGCCGAAACCTCGGACTCGTCGTCATCATACTTCCGGGTCGTAATGTGGAAGTAGAACTCATCTGCCACCTCGTCGTATTGTAGTGTACTCGCCCGCAACTCGTAGTCTTCCGAAAGAACGTACTGTTCATAGGGCGTTGGGCTGTCCGACGAGAGTTCAAAATCGCACTCAACACGCCCGTTAACGGTTGAGAGTGAGACGTTGTTCCGGTAGAATGTGGCGCTCCGCTTATCGTAGACCATGCTCCACGAGGTGAACTCCGGTTGGCTCACACGCTTGCCCTGTTTCCACCGTTCGACGCACCCTTTCGTCGCTTGGACGGCGCGTCGGATGGCCTCTTGAACGAGGTTGGCAGTGAGGTCAGTTTCCTCCCGTAGCTCCGCGTAGAGTGCGCCTCGCGCAGTTGAGTTCGCGGTGATACAGTTCGTGTAGGAGTCGTCGTCCCAACAGAACTCGGCAGCACGATTCGCACAGTAGAGGAACTGTCGCGCAGATTCATGGAGGTCGTCGCGCCGCTCATCGGGAACGACGAGTTTGACCGGCGCAGTTCGACGCACCTCCATATTTCAGATTACTACTTGACGGTTGTTATAAGCTCGGGAGTCGGGTACCTACCGTCGTGCGGTTGCGTCGTCCGTTGTCGGTTTCCTCTCCGACCTACTCGCTCGCTACACTCGCTCTCTCCTCACGGGCCACAGGCCCGTTCGGATGATCAGCGGGACCTTCGGTCCCGGACGACTTGATGTCGGAGGCTCCAACTCGAATTATGCTGAACAGCAAAGCCTAATGAGGTGGGCATCAAACCGCCACGTGATGCCCACAGTAGAATACCTTAACTACGAAGTGCTCGACGACCACAGTTGGTCGATGGACGACGACGACCTCTTCGAGGCGGCCGCGGACGCCGATCTCGACGCCGAGGACTACGGCAGTCTCGAAGTCAACCAAGGCGAATACATCCTCGAATCCGCCGAGGCGCAGGGCTACGACTGGCCCTTCTCCTGCCGCGCTGGCGCGTGTGCGAACTGCGCGGCCATCGTGAAGGAAGGCGACATCGAGATGGACATGCAGCAGATTCTCTCCGACGAGGAAGTCGAAGAGAAGAACGTTCGTCTCACCTGTATCGGGAGCCCGGCGACCGACGAGGTCAAGATCGTCTACAACGCGAAACACCTCGACTACCTGCAGAACCGCGTCATCTAAGCGCTGCTCGGCCGACGCGGCCGATACGCTGTTCTTTCACAGTCGATACGGGAACCAGAGACCGTCGCCGAGAGCCGCAGCCAGACCGTGGTTCTACGGTGAGCAGACGATGCTGCTACCGCGAGGACGCGCTTCTTCTGACGACTCACCGCTTCCGGTGACTCACCTCCTCTCACCGAGGAATCGGCAGGATTTATCAGACGTGCGTCTGACGGACCCGTATGAACCGGACCGATGCCGACGACGCGAACGACGCTGGCGGGTCCACGGAGTCCGAGCGTAACGGATCGCTCGGACGCGCTCCGGACGCCGCCGCGGTCGGTGACGCCGTTATCGAGTCCGCGGTCTCCGACGCGGCCGCGACGACGCCGACCGTGGCTCACGCGACGCTGGAAGGCGGCGAGCGGGCCACCCGTCCGGACCGGGTGTCGTCGATCCTCGTCGCCGTCGGTCCCGGACCGCACTCCGGTGCGACAGTCGACCTCGCGAGGCGCGTGGCTGACGCGACCGACGCGTGGCTCGAACTGTTTCACGTCGTCCCGTCGGACGCCGCCATCGCCGACGACCGGCCGGACTCCGAAAACGCCGAGGCGCCGTCCGGATCGAGCGACCCGGGCGACAGTGCGGATACGGCCGGGCGAACGAGCCCGTCCGCCTTGGGCGAGGTGTCGTCCGACGAGTACACGGTCGCCGGCGAATCGCTGCTCAGTTCGGCCCGTGACCGGCTCGGCGACTTCGACCGCGTGGACAGCTGGCTCGTGGAGGACCGGACTGCCGCCGGGGCGATAGTCGAGCAGTCGCCGTACTACGACCTCGTCGTCGTCGGCGCGCCGACCACGGGGACCGTCGGCCGCTTCGTGTTCGGCTCGACGACCGACACCGTCGTCGACGACGCCGAAGTCCCGGTTGTTGTCGTCGAGGCGGACGGATCGACCGAGCTCCGTACGGAGTAATCGGGGAACCGCGAGTCTCGTCGATATCGTGTGACGCGGCATCGCGTCGGCGACAGCGTTAACTTAGTGTACACACTTGTACATCACAACACGAAGTAATACATTGGTGGATACTATGGATATCAACGACACGGTCGAACGCGTGACGGACGGGACGGATCTGACGGTCGAGGAGGCACGAGAGGCCGCGCGCCTCGTCTTCGAAGAGGCGACGGAGGCGCAGATCGGCGCACTCCTCGCGGCGCTCCGGGCGAAAGGCGAGACGGAGGCGGAGATCGCCGGATTCGCGCAGGGGATGCGCGACGCCGCGCGGACGATCGAGCCCGACCGGGAGCCGCTCGTCGACACCTGTGGCACCGGCGGCGACGACTACGACACGATCAACGTGTCGACGACCGCGGCGATCGTCGCGGCCGGCGCCGGCGTCCCGATCGCTAAGCACGGCAACTACTCCGTCTCCTCCTCGTCGGGCAGCGCTGACGTCTTGGAAGTCGCTGGCGCCGATATCGAGGCCGAGCCCCCGGCCGTCGAGGCGGCCATCGAAGCGGACGGAATCGGGTTCATGCTCGCGCCCGTGTTCCACCCCGCGATGAAGGCGGTCATCGGTCCTCGCAAAGAGCTCGGCATGCGAACGATCTTCAACGTGCTCGGCCCGCTCACCAACCCCGCCGGCGCCGACGCGCAGGTGCTCGGCGTGTACGACCCCGACCTCGTTCCCGTCGTCGCGCGGTCGCTCGCGCACATGTCCGTCGAGCGGGCGCTCGTCGTCCACGGCGCGGGGATGGACGAGATCGGGATCCACGACGAAACCGTCGTCGCCGAGGTCGACGGCGACACGGTGACCGAGTTCACGCTCACCCCTGCCGACCTCGGGCTGGACGGCGCGCCGATCGAGGCGGTGGCGGGCGGGACGCCCGAGGAGAACGCGGCCGACCTCCGCGGGATCGTCGACGGCTCGGTGACCGGTCCGAAGCGCGATCTGATCTTGGCGAACGCCGGCGCGGCGATATACGTCGCCGGCGAGGCGGAGTCGCTCGCCGCAGGGGTCGAACGCGCGGCCGAGGCCATCGATTCGGGCGCGGCCGCGGCCAAATTCGCGGCGCTCTGTGGCGACGGAGACGAATTGAAGCGAACGGGAGGCGAGGCGGGGGAGCGCGGGGCTGCGGAGACGACCGCCTCCGGTACGGAGGACGACGACTGATGGCGCGGGTGAAGATCTGCGGACTCACGCGCAAGGCCGACGTCCGGGCCGCGGTCGACGCCGGGGCAGACGCGGTCGGCGTCGTCGCCGAGGTCCCGATCGACTCACCGCGGGAGGTCGACGCCGCGACCGCGGCCGAGTTGCTCGTGGACGTGCCCCCCTTCGTCACGGCGACGCTCGTCACGATGCCCGACTCCGCCGAGCGCGCCGTCGAACTCGTCCGCACGATCGGTCCTGACGCGCTCCAACTGCACGGGGAGTGGACGCCGGACGAGATCCGGTACATCCGGGCGGAGACCGAACGGAAGGTGTTGCTCGCGGTCGACGCGTCCGACCCGGCTCGTGCCGAGGAGTTCGACGCCGTCGCCGACGCGCTGGTGATCGACTCGACCGACGAGTCGGGCGCGGGCGGCACCGGTGAGACACACGACTGGGCGAAGACGGGAGAGTTGGCCGCGAAACTGACGTCGCCGGTCGTCCTCGCAGGCGGGCTCACGGCCGACACGGTCGCCGAGGCGGTCCGCGTCGCGGACCCGTTCGCTGTCGATGTCGCGTCCGGCGTCGAGCTGACCGACGGGCGAAAGGACCACAACGCGGTGGCCCGGTTCGTCGCGAACGCGGGCCGGGAGATGGAGCTGGCATGACCGAGGACCATGCGGCGTTGAACCGCTCGAAGGCCGAGTTCATCGATCTCGCCGCCGACGCCGAGAAGCCGGTCGTCGTCCGCGCGTCGGCGTCGCTCGACGCCGACGTCGCCCCCCTCACCGCGTACGCGACGCTGGTCGGCGAGGGGCCGTACGGGTTCCTGCTGGAATCCGGCGAGAAGGTCGCTTCCAGCGATCCCGACGGGGCGTTCACCGCGGGCGGAAAGGCCGACAAGCACGCGCGCTACTCGTTCGTCGGCTACGATCCGGAAGCGATCGTCTCCGTTCACCCCGACCGGACCGACGTGACTCGACTCGGCCCGGCCGCCGAGTTCGTGGGCGAGGGAGACTCTCCCGACGGCGACGAGGCGTTCGGTCCCGGCGCCGGCGACGTCATCGACCGGATTCGTGCGGCGTTCCCCGAGGTAAGCCTGCGCGGGTTCCCCGACACCGATCGGCAGATTCTCTCCGGCGGGTTCGTCGGCTTCCTCGCGTACGAGGCCGTCTACGACCTCTGGTTGGAGGAAGTGGGCGTCGACCGGCCGGAGACGGCGTTCCCCGACGCCGAGTTCGCCCTGACGACCCGGACGGTCGTCTTCGACGAGAAGGAGGGAACCGCCGAACTCGTCTTCACCCCCGTGATCGGCGTCGACGACGATCCCGGTGACGTGTACGACGACCTCGTCGCCGAGACCGAACGGGTCGGCGCTGCACTCGCGGACGCGTCTCCGCCAGACCCCGGTGGGATCCGGGTCGATGAAGAATCCGCCGAGCCGCGGGAGGCGTACGAGGAGGCGGTTCGAACCGCGAAGCGACACGTTCTCGACGGCGACATCTACCAGGGAGTGATCTCGCGGAGTCGCGAGCTTCGCGGCGAAGTGGACTCGCTGGGGCTGTACGCGGCGCTCCGCGAGGTGAACCCCTCGCCGTACATGTACGTCCTCCGCCACGATGACCGGAGCATCGTCGGGGCGAGCCCGGAGACGCTCGTCTCGGTGCAAGGCGATCGGATCGTCTCGAACCCGATCGCCGGTACCTGCCCCCGCGGGACGAGCCCGGTCGAAGACCGGCGACTCGCCGGTGAGATGCTCGCGGACGACAAGGAGCGCGCCGAGCACACGATGCTGGTCGACCTCGCGCGCAACGACGTGCGACGCGTGAGCGAGCCGGGGTCGATCCGCGTCGAGGAGTTCATGAACGTGCTGAAGTACAGCCACGTCCAGCACATCGAGTCGACCGTGACGGGGACGCTCGCCGCCGACGCCGACTCGTTCGATGCGACCCGAGCGACGTTCCCCGCGGGAACCCTCACCGGCGCGCCGAAGGTGCGCGCGATGGAGATCATCGAGGACCTCGAACCGACTCCCCGAGAGGCGTACGGGGGCGGCGTCGGCTACTACTCGTGGACCGGCGACGCCGACTTCGCGATCGTGATCCGGACCGCGACGCTCGCGGACCTCCCCGACGGCGACACCGCCGTGACCGTTCGCGCTGGCGCCGGTCTCGTCGCGGATTCCGATCCGGCCGCCGAGTACGAGGAGACCGAACAGAAGATGGACGGGGTGTTGACAGCGATCGACCGAGTCCGGGAGGGAGCGCAGAACGGAGAAGCCGGCGGCGACCCGCTCGCCGCAGGCACGGAGGTCGACGAATGAACGTCGTCGTGATCGACAACTTCGACTCGTTCACGTACAACCTCGTCGAGTACGTCTCGGACCAGCGGGTCGGCGACGAGCCGATCGAGGTCACGGTGTTGAAAAACACCGCAGCACTCGCCGATGTGGCGGACGCCGACCCCGACGCGATACTCGTCAGCCCCGGCCCGGGCCACCCGAAGAACGACCGCGACGTGGGAGTGACGATGGACGTGTTGCGGGAGCTCTCGCCGACCGTTCCGACGCTCGGCGTCTGTCTCGGCCTCGAAGCGGCGGTGTACGAGTACGGCGGGACGGTGGGACACGCGCCGGAGCCGATCCACGGGAAGGCGTTCCCCGTCGACCACGACGGCGAGGGCGTGTTCGCCGGACTGGACCAGGGGTTCCGAGCGGGACGCTACCACTCGCTCGCGGCCACGGACGTTCCCGACGTCTTCGAGGTGACCGCGACGACGGACCACGACGGCGAGCCGATCGTGATGGGTATCCGCCACCGCGAGCACCCGATCGAGGCGGTGCAGTTCCACCCGGAGAGCGTGTTGACTGCCGCCGGCCACGACCTTATCCGGAACTTCCTCGTGTCGGTACCAACGCCTCACGCCTGAGTGCGTGTATCCCGGCGGCTGCGTCGTCACCGCGGGGTGCGTCCGTCTCTCTTTAGCTCTCGTTCGCGTCGTCGTCATCCGCTCCGCGGCTCGCCAATCCGACGAGATGGCCGATCTCTGGGAGGATCACCTCGTCGACGCCAAGTCGGACGGCGTTCTCGGAGCCGGGAAGGCAGAACACCGGCGTCTCGGAGACGATCCCGGCGGTCGCTCGGGAACCGATCGTGCGGGTGCCGATCTCCTGGTAGGAAAGCTGACGAAACAGCTCACCGAACCCGGGGAGACGCTTGGCGAACAGTCCCCGCACCGCTTCCGGTGTCACGTCGTCCGGGGTCACTCCCGTGCCGCCGGTGGTGACGACCGCGTCGGTGTCCTTCCGGCGAGCGAGCCGGTCGACGGTCCCCTGAACGCTGTCGTACTCGTCCGGGACGAGTTCGCGGACGACGACCTCGTGGCCAGCCACCTCGAACGCCGATACGATGTACTCACCGGACGTGTCACCGTCGTCGAGCGACCGCGACGAGGACACCGTTACGACCGCAATCGCGACCGAGTCGGGGTCGTGGTGATGGTGGTCGTGATCGGTGTGGTCGCGGTCGTAGTCGGTGTGGTCGCGGTCGGTGTGGTCGGTCTCCTCGTGGTCATGCTCGGCGGCGTCGCTCATGACGCGACGTTCGGACGGGGGGCTCAAAACACCAGCCGTCGGAGCCTGACAAAATCGCGTGACCGAGTTGGTTACGGCCAGTCGTCGCGAGCGGGCTCCTCGGCGGGCTCCGCGTCCGAGTCGGCGCTCGCGAGAGTCCACCCCGCAGCCTCGGCCGCGTCCTCGACGTGGAGGAACTCCCAACCGGTCGTCTCGGCGACGGCCTCGTCGTCCTCGTCGACGCCGACGAACACGTGTCGCTCGGTGTCGAACTGCTTGGCGATGTTCTCTAGGCTCTCCTCGACCCCGCGAGGCCCAGAGAAGAAGTCCTGGCGCACGCGGTGCTTCCGGGTGAAGTTCGTGACGACGTAGGTCGGCTTCTCGCTGACGACGCCGACGTACTCCGTCCACTGTCGAGCGTTGTTGAACACGTCGTTGGGGTCTGCGAGCGTCTTCAGCGCCTCCAACTCGAACGCCAACGTCATGTCGCTAGATCCGCCACTGTCCATGGCTCACGTTTCGCCCGCCGAGCGAAAACAACTTCGCTTCGAGACCCGCCGACTCGAGGCCGTTCGGTGGATTTGGTCAAAAGGTGCGGGGATCGATCAAAAAGCGCACCGATCGCGCCGATCAGCGAGCACGAACTTCGTAGTAGTCGGTGAACTTCACCACGTCGCCGTCGTCGAGGTCGCCCGTCTCCGGGGAGGTTCGCGGTCGCCCGGCGAGCTCCCTCACGGCGACCTGCGTGTCCTCCTTGAGTTCGTCGTAGTGACGGACCCGCGCGTCGGCCGGGATCCGTCCGGTGCGTCGGAGCCGCATTTGTCTACCCGTTTCTCTGAGTGGCATATGGTAACATACATTATTATCTATGATAAATATTGCGGCGGTTTCTGTGGTGCTGTAGTCACCTGTTCTCAGTCGCTTTCGGGAGCGTAATCGTCACTGCTGTGCCGCGTGGCTCCCGCTCGGCCACACTCGCCGACCCACCGGACTGCTGGATCACCCAGTACACTAACCAGAGACCGAGCCCGCTACCGTGATACAGCGCGTCGACCGCGCGACCGGTCTCCAACACGTCACGGTTCATCTCGGTCATACCCGGACCGTCGTCGGCGACGGTGACGTGCACCTCGTCCGCAGTCGACCGGACCGTGACCTCGACAGTAGGCCGGTCTCGGTCGTGGTGTTCGATCGCGTTGCGAAGCAGTTCGTCGAACGCGCGGTCGATCCACTCCGTCGCCGAGCCGGTTACGGAGGTACCGTCTGGAGTCGAGACGACGAGCGTCGCTCGTGGATACTCTTCGTCCATCGCTGCGGCGTGTCTCGCTACGACTCGGGCGAGGTCGATGGGCTCGGTCTCGGGCGAATCGCCGAGCATCTCGGTGATGTGGTGGGCCTTCTCGCTCGTCGTCAACAGGTCGTCGGCGCGATCGACGATGTACGAGGCCGCGTCCGCGATATCGATTCCCCCGGAACGGTACGGGTCGTGCTCGACGAGCTGTTCGGCCCGCCCGCGGATCACCGTGAGCGCGTTCCGGAGGTTGTGCTGGAGTACACGGTCGACGACGCTGAGCTGCCGAGCGCGGTTCTCGCGGTCCGTCACGTCACGGAGCACCCCGACGACGCCGTGAGTACCCCCCTCGTCTGGATTCTCTAGCGGGTAGTACCGCACGTCGAACGTACGCGTTCCACGGGAAGGGTGCGTACGAGTCGTCCGGTACTCCACTGTCTGACCCCGAAGTGCCCGCTGCATGTATCGCCTCGTGTCCGGATACTGTCCCCCGTCGATAACGTCCGCGAGCGTGAGCCCCTGAAGGTCCTCATCGTCGATATCGTGATACGCCCGGTACTGCGGATTCGCGAACAGAAACTGTCCGTCGCGGTTGACTGCCGCGATCAGGTCTGTGGCGCCGTTTATTGCCCGTTCATACTGTTCGAGCGTCGCTTCCCGTGCTTTTAGCGCGGTGATATCGCGGCAGATCGCGAAGGTCCCCCGTAGCTCACCTTCCGCGTCGTAGTACGGATATCGGCGGGTGCTGAACGTCGCCTCCTTGTCGCTCTGGGGGAACTCCGGAGAGACCGTATACTCGCTGACTTCCTCGCGTTCGAGGACCTCACGGCGGCGTTCGTCGATCTCGGCCGTCGTCTCTTCATCCATGAAGATCGATTCGTCGCCCCCGTACAGTCGTTCACGCGGAAGGCCAGCGAACTCGCTCACGGCGTCGTTGAGCAGTTCGAAGGTCCCATCCCGATCCTGCAGCAGGATCGGATCATCGAGTCGTTCGACGATGTCACGGTACTGTTTCAGTCGGCCTTCTGTCTGCTTCCGCTCCGTCACGTCCGTCTGGATAGCGACGAACTGCGAGACCGTTCCAGAGGTATCGAGCACCGGCGCGATTGTCTGGTGGGCGTGATACAGACTACCGTCCTTGCGGCGGTCCACGATCTCCTCTTCCCACACCTCACCGGCCGTGACCGTCTCCCACAGGAGGTCGTAGTACTCCTCCGGCATCTCACCAGACTTGAGAATCGCGGGTGTGTCCCCGATTGCGTCCTCGGCCGTGTAGCCGGTGTGCTCCGTGAACGCCGGGTTGACGTACTCGATCGTTCCGTCGGTATCGGTGACGTAGATGGCGTGACCGGCGTGTTCGACTAGGTTTCGGAACGTGCGCAGGTCGTGAGCGTCCTCCTCGTCGGATCGGTCGCCTGCGCTTTCGGATCGGTCGCCTTCCTCAGCAGTTCGGCGACGGTCGTTCCGCCGCAATCCGCGAAAGGTCCCGGTGTACACGCGGGTCCCATCGACCTCGTGGTCGTGAAATCGGGCAGCGAAGAGCTTCGTCTCCCCGTCTACCGCCTCGAACGGGACGGTGACGTTACCGGCGTCCGTCAGTCGATCCGGCGTGGACAACCGATCACGGAGAGGGTGCAACCGCCCGTTCGCCCGCTCGTCCGGAAGCAACGTCGCCAGCGACCGACCGGAGAGCGCCTCCGTGTCGTACCCGAGCATGGCTTCGGCCGCCGGGTTCGCGTACAGCACGGCACCGTCCGCATCGACGGAGATGACCGGGTCCGCATACCCCTCAACCAGCGACGCGTAGAATCCGCTCGCCGAGCGTGTCGGATTGCCATCAACGGGGCTGCGAGACATCTGTGTCTCAATTCACCGTCAGAGCGTGAAAAGGTGCTGACTGCAGCGTGCGGCAAACTGTGACCGTGTCGAGCAGATCCGGGTGAAGTTCCGCCGAACAAACACCCCTCCCGAGGGTCATCCGTTCCGCGGCTGTGCTACTGCTCGGTCCGTGCGGCGAGGTCGTCGACCGAGAAGCCGGGCTCCATGAGGAGGTCGGTCTGATCACTCACGTCCCGGCCTTCGCGCATCAGCTGTTTGAACGCAGACTGCGGGGAGAGGTCGCCGATCAGCACGCCACCCACGACTTTCCCGTCTTTCAGCGCGACGCGCCGCCACTCGTTGTCGCCGGTGGTCGCCTCGACGGAATCGTCACCGAGCGTCGGGTGGCCGAAGGAGAGGAACGGGAAGTCGAAGTGCGTGATCGAGTACGAGGAGACCCACTCGAACGCCTCGCTACCGTAATCGATCATGTTTCGCGCGGCAATTGTCCCCTGCTCTTTGGCCGATCCCCACGAGCCGTTCTTCGCCTGCTCGCCGAGCACGAGATCGTTGAACGTGGTGATGTCGCCAGCGGCGTACACGTTGTCCACGTTCGTCCGCATGAACTCGTCGACGACGATGCCGTCGTTCGTTTCTAGCGACGTGTCTTCGACGAGTTCGGTGTTGAAGTTCAACCCGATGGCGACGCCGGCGAAGTCACATTCGTAGCGCTCCCCGTTCGGGTCGACTGCCGCCTCGACGTGGCCGTCGTCGTCGACTTCGAAGTGATCGACGCCGGAGTCGAAGACGGGCTCGACCCCGCGCTCGCGCATCGCGTCGTGCATGATCTCGGCGCCCTCCTTGGAGAGGGCGTAGCGCCACCAGCAGTCCCCGCGCATCAGGTACTTGGCGTCGACGTCCTGCGCGCCGCAGATGGCGGCGAAGTCGATACCCAAGAGTCCGGCACCGACGATGACGGCCTGATCGGCGTCCTCGACGCTCGCTTTGATCTTGCGGGCGTCTTGGAACGTCCAGAAGTGGTGGATCCCGTCCGCGTCAGCGTTGCCGACGGGGAGCTGCTGGGGCGTCCCGCCGATGGCGAGGAGCAGGGAGTCGTATTCGAACGTCTCTCCCTCGTGTGTTTCGATGGTGTCGCTCTCGACGTCGATATCGACGACAACGGTGTTGAGCCGCAGGTCGACGTCGTGCTCGTCGTACCACTCCTCTTGGTGTATCGAGATCGGTGCTTCAGGGAGCTTCCCCTTCGCGTACTCCTTTATCAGGATCCGGTTGTAGAGGGACTCCCCCTCGTCGGTGAGAACCGTGATCTCGGCGTCGGGTTCCTCTTCGCGGAGCGTCTCCGCCGCTGACGCGCCCGCGATACCGTCACCGATGATCACGTACGAATCGCTCATGATCGGCCGTTCGGATTCGGGGTTAATGTGGGTTGTCATCCGCGCTGACACCCGAGAAACACCGTCGAGTAGCACTCTACACCGGATTTTCTAGTGATTTGGGCCATATCAACGAGAGCGGGTGCAGTCCGACATTGACGAGAGCGGTCGAACGGTGCCGGCTCCGACCGTACGTCTCGCACGTCGGCCGTACAGCAGCGAAACGCCACACATTCAAGGGTCTCGCAGCCCAACGGATCGCATGAAGATACGGCAAAACATCCGTCACTGGGCCGCGAAAAAGGCGTTGACGACGCCGGTCATCGGCGACGTCGCGAACGACAAGCTCGTCGACCTACATACGAGCATCTTCCTCAACAAGGCCGATGAGGACCGACGTGAGGAACGCCGCGACCACCTCGATAGCTTCTTCGACGCGACGATGGACACGTACGTCGCGGCCCTCGAAGCCGGATTCGCGGAGGCGGAGGCCCGCGAGATCACGCACGTCCAGGCCAACTTCGACTTCTTCAACCACGGTTGGACGGAAATGATGGAGATTCCGGGCGGCGAGCTGGAAGAGCACTACCGGCGGTACGAGGCCTTTTTCACCGCACACGCGATTACGATCGACGACCCGCTGGGCGACTTCCGGCCCGCCGAGGGCGTGGTCGACGCGCCCGCGACGCCCGAGAAGCTGGAGACGCCGGAGTACGAGAACGCGCTCGCTGGCTTCGCCGACGACGTGTACGTCGAGACGGACGACGGGGAGACGGTCGTCGGGGGCGACACGAACGAGCCGGAGGAAGTCGATCCGACGGCCGCTCCCGGCCTCGACGAGGACGAAGCGCGAGTCTGAGGCGTCCGCGTCGGCCCGCAGTTCTACCTCGCCCGCGGCCCACGTTTATATACTGCGGCTGAAAATATCGGGCATGAATCGCGGGCAATCGTTCCTCCTCCTGCTCATCGGCGCCGTCTCGCTGTTGACGCTCTTCATCATTCTCCCGTTCATCGAGTACGTGATCGCGTCGGCGATTCTCGCGTACGTCCTCTACCCCTTTCACCGCCAGCTCTCCCGCGGCCTTCGCGATCACGTCTCTAGACGGCTCGGAAATATGGTCTCGGCGCTCGCGCTGATCGTCGCGTCGCTCGTCGCGGTGATCCTTCCGTTGGCGTACATCTTTCTGGTTTTTATCAGGGACCTCACCGCGCTCGCGGCCGGAGAGAGCGACCTCGACGTCGGTGCGATCGAGGCTCGCATCGCCGAACTGACCGGTGAGGAGTTCCAGATCGACACCCTGCTCGCGACGGCCGGGGAGCTGTTGCTCGACACGCTGTTCGGCGGGATCAGCGGGATCCTCACGAGCACGCTCCGCGTGTCTCTCGGGCTGGCGCTGGCGCTGTTTCTCGTGTACTACACGCTGCTCGACGGGCCGGCGTTCCTGCGGTGGCTCCGAACGACGACCCCGCTCCCGCCGGATGTCACCGACGACCTCCTCGCGAAGGTCGACGCGACCACTCGCGGGGTCGTGATCGGCCACATCTCGGTCGCGGTGCTGCAGGCGCTCATCGCGGGGGTCGGACTCTGGGTCGCCGGGATTCCGAACGTCGTCTTCTGGACGTTCGTGATGGCCGTCCTCGCGCTGCTGCCGCTCATCGGGGCGTTCCTGGTCTGGGGACCGGCCGCCGCCTATCTCGTCGTTATCGACGAGATGACTGCCGGGATTCTCCTCGCCGTCTACGGGGTCGTGATCGTCTCGATGGTGGACAACTACGCCCGGCCCATCGTCATCGATCACTCGGCGCATCTGAACCCGGCGATCATCCTTCTCGGCGTGTTCGGCGGCGTCTACTCGATCGGGTTCACCGGCCTCTTCGTCGGCCCTATCGTCATCGGCGTGCTCGCGGCGACGCTGGAGACGTTCCGCGAGGACTACGACGTGATCTGAGAGGTACTTAAGGGTACAGCTGACGAACACGGGGTATGGAGACCCCGTCACACACTCGCCGGTTCGATCGACGAGACGCCCTCCTCGTCCTCGCCGCCGCAGTCGCCGTCAACCTCCTCGGCGCGCTCGGCGTCCCCTTCACCGCGACCGAGAGCGCGTGGTTCGCCGGGCTCGAACTGCCGTCGTACTACCCGCCGAACTGGGCCTTCGGCGTCGTCTGGCCGGTCCTGTACGCCCTGATCGGCGCGGCCGCGGCGCTCGTGTACCTCGCTGGCAGGAACGGGGAGGCCTCGCGCGGAGCGGTCCGTGTCGCGCTCGCGCTGTTCGGCGTTCAGCTCGTCGTTAACATCGCGTGGTCACCCGTCTTTTGGGGGCTCGAACGCGCGGACCTGGGTCTCGTCGTCTTGGGACTGCTTCTCCCCCTCGTCGTCGCGACGATAGTCGCGTTCGACCGCGTCGACCGACGAGCCGCGCTGCTCGTGGTCCCCTACCTCCTGTGGATATGCTTTGCGACCGCGCTCAACTACGGGATCTGGGCGCTGAACTGACCCCTCAGCCGGTCGGCGGCGAGCCGGTGCCGAGCCGTGCCGCGATGAACCGCCGCTCCGCGGGGTCAAGGTCGCGCTCGCCGGCACGCGCCTCGTCGAGAAACACCCGCAGACCCGTCCGGTAGGCGGCGGCTCGATCCGCCGAAGCGGCTGGTTCGGCCGCCGGTCGCTCCAGCTCCAACTCGGCTATCCCGGTCCTGTCGCCGGTGTACGCGAAGCCGCATTTATAAAGAGCGACGTACGCGAACGGGTTGTTGACCGCGATCCGGACCCGGTCGTACCCGCTCTCTGCGAGACGCGAGACGGTCTGCTCGACGAGCCGCGGACCGAGCCCCTCGCCGCGCCGCGCCGTGTGGACCGTAACGTACCGGAGCCGGCAGCAGTCGGGGTCCGTTCGGTCCGGTGAGAAGGAGACGGCGGCGAGCACGTCGTCGGCGAACGCGTCCGCGTCGACGGTCGATGGGAGCGGCTCGTCCGGTTCCCACCCCGGCACTGCCGTCGGGCCGTCGTCGGCCCGGAGGACCGCCTTACCGGTGTCTCCCACGACGAATTTCCCGGCGTAGGCGAACGCCCGGTAATCGAGTCGGAGCGTTGCCCCGGCCCCCGGTTCGCCGACGAGCGCGAACTCCATGGGGTACGGTACGTGGCCGGGATATAAATGCGGTGGGCGGTTCCGCGACGCTATTTAAGTGTCCTCGCCACCGAGTGCGGCCATGCACGGCGTCGGCGACGTTCGGTTCTTCGATCGGGTGGCCCCGCTGTACGACCGCGTCATGCCGCCGGCGAGCGGCGAGAAACTGGCCGCCGGGCTCGACCACGCGACCCGCTCTATCGACCGACTGCTCGACGTCGGCGGAGGGTCCGGCCGAGCGGCGGCGGCGCTGACCGGTCCCGACATCACCGTCGTCGACGCGTCCGTCGGAATGCTCTCCCGGGCGCGCGGGGTACGAGGTCTCTCCGGGGTCGCCGGGGACGCCGGGCGGCTCCCGTTCCGGGACGCGAGCGTCGACGCGATCACGATCGTGGACGCGTTCCATCACCTTCCCGATCACGCCGCCGCGCTTCGGGAGGCCGCACGGGTGCTCGCGCCCGGCGGCGTACTCGTCGTCCGGGAGTTCGATCCCGAACATCCGCTCGGACGCCTCCTCGTCGCCGGCGAACACGCGTTCGGCATGGCGTCGCGGTTCCATTCTCCGAGAGCCCTCGCCGCGTCGCTCGCGGACGCCGGCTTCGATCCGCGAGTCGTCGAACGGGGCTTCGGCTACACGGTGGTCGGCGTCCGAAGGTGAGGAACGGGGCGGGACGGTCCTCTCGGCCACCGATCTCGCAAATGTCTCCGGTGCTGGCGACGCGAGACCGCCTGTCGTCGGAGTCGAGGGTAAAATCGGCCCTCAGTAACACGGTTATGCGGGCCGCGAGTCAACGCAGACTCGGATGACGGACCGACAGATACGGACCTCCAGACGATCGGTGTTGGCTTCGACCGGCGCGGCGCTCGCAGCGACGGCCGGCTGCCTCGGCGCGACGGACGACGAGCCCCCGGCGGCGTACACGACCCCCGCGGCGGCGGCGTTCGACGGCGTCGTCGACGGCCAGTGGCTCGAGTCGAACCTCGACGACGTACACCTCCTCGACGTCCGCGACGACGAGGCGTTCGGCGAGGGACGGATCCCCGGTTCGTATCACTTCCCCGACTCGGAGATGCTGGACAGCTACGCCGAGGAGACCCCGGACGGATTCGAGGTCTCCCCCGAGGTAATCGCGTGGACGCTCTCGGAGGCGGGCATCGAGCGCGGCGACGACGTCGTCGTGTACGGCGCCGAGTCGAATCTCTGGGAGACGTACGCGATCTACACCCTCAACGCGCTTGGACACGAGGGGCAGGTCAGCCTGCTCGACGGCGGGTACGCCGTCTGGGACGCCGCTGGCGGCGAGACCGTCTCGGAGGCGCCCGAGACGCGGGAGGCCACGTACGAGCCCGAACTCGACACCGGTGTGGTGGCAACCCGAGAGTTCGTCGCCGACAACGTCGACGAGGACGGCGCCGCGATCCCGATCCTCGACATGCGCTCGCCCGAGGAGTACTGGGGCGCCGACGAGCGCGGCGACCTCGACCGGTTCGGCCACGTCACCGGCGCGACCAACCTCAACTTCGTCCAGAGCATCGACGACGAGGCCGGGCGGCTCCGCTCCCCCGAAGAGCTGGAGACGCTGTGGATCGACGACGCCGGGCTCTCGTCCGACGAGACGGCGGTCGCCTACTGCCAGACCGCCATCCGGGCGTCGGTCGGCTGGTTCGTCCTCGATCAGCTCGGCTGGGACGATGTACGCAACTACGAGGGGAGCTGGGCGGACTGGGGGAGCCTCTCGGAGGACGACGGCTACTACTACACCACCGGTGAGGACACCGGAACGGTCGTCGACACGTTCGCCTAAGTCGGCTTGGTCGGCGGTGGGAGCGAAGCGTGCGACACGAGCGCTGCGATCAGTGCCAACAGATGGTCGCCACCAATCTATCGTCGAACGAAACGCAACGCGTGTGTTTGCGGCCGGTCGGAGTCGGCGGGTCCGGACCGGACGGAGTCGTCAATGTGTGGGAGCCGGGGTAAGCAACCGATACTTTCGTAGTCGGTATACCAATACCGGGCGGATGGCCGCCTACGAAATCGGACTACTGATCGTCGGCGTCGCGATCTTGGGGGCAGCCATTCTGCCGCGGCTGCTCAAACACCGCCCACTGTCGTTTCCGATCATATACGTCGCATTCGGGTTCCTCTTGTTCGCGATTATTCCCGGTACTCCATCGCTTGACCCGATCGAGAGCTCTCACGTGACTGAACGGCTCACAGAACTGGTCGTGATAATTTCACTCATGGGAGCCGGGTTGAAGATCGACCGCCCGTTTTCCCCGAAGACGTGGTCCGCGGCGTGGCGGCTGATCCTCATTGCGCTCCCGCTCACTGCCGGGGTAATGGCACTCCTTGCGTGGGGGATCCTCGGTCTGTTGCCAGCCACAGCCATCTTACTCGGGGCCGTGATCGCGCCGACCGATCCGGTGCTCGCGTCAGACGTCGGGGCGAGCGAGCCGCTGACGGACCTCGAAGAAGGGCAGGACCCGGAACAGCGGTGGGGGACGGTTCGGTTTTCACTCACCTCGGAGGCCGGTTTCAACGACGGCTTAGCCTTTCCGCTTACGAACCTGGCTATCGCGGCAGCCGGGGCGGCGCTCGTAGAGGGAGCGTCCTGGTCGTGGCTGGTCGACTGGGTTCTCGTTGACGTCCTCTATAAGATCGCGGCGGGAGCCGTTCTCGGCTATGTATTCGGACGTCTCATGGGCCGGTTTCTGTTTCGGTTACCCACGACTGAGACCGTCGCCGAGATCATGGGGGACGGTCAAGAGGTAATGGCAGGGATCGAAGCGCTGGCCACGACGCTAATCGCGTACAGCGTGACCGAACTACTGGGGGGGTACGGCTTCATTGCCGTCTTCGTGGGAGCACTGACGCTCAGACACTTCGAGTGGGAACACGACTACTACGTGGAGCTTCACGATTTCGCCGTCGTCGTCGAACGGCTGCTAATGGCGACGGTTCTCGTACTGTTCGGAGGGGCTATCGCCGGGGGGTTATTAGGACACGTGACGTGGATGGACGCACTGGTTGGGATGCTCCTCCTGCTGGTAGTTCGGCCGGTAGCCGGGATTCTCAGCTTTATCGGGACGGCTGCCTCGTGGCCGGAGCGGGCCGTGATCGGGTTCTTCGGTATTCGAGGTATCGGATCGTTCTATTATCTCTCCCACGCCTTGGCGGAGTCGTCGTTTCAGGAGATAGAACTCCTCGTCGCGGCAGAACAGCTCTGGGCATTCGTCGGATTCGTCGTCCTGCTGTCGATCATCCTGCACGGGACGAGTGCAAGCCCGATCATGAACGCCCTCAATCGACGGCAACAGCGCCAGAAAGAGTAGGAAGGAGTCCGACCGACGTCGAACGAGAGGGGACCCGTTTCGGGGGAGACTGCCGCCAGCGAATTCGATATCGCGCACGGCGTGTTCCACGACTAGGGGGCGGTGGCTCTGTTGGAGTGTTTTCCAGACACTGTAGGCCGAACCTTCCGGTCAACGGGACCGCTTCTTGATCGATGGCCGGAGTGCGTTGGCGGTCTGTTGGTGGCACGGCGGCACTCAAATAGCCGTCAGGGACGGCCACAACTGCTTATAGCGATCGGTGCGGTGGCGCGCCTGCGAGCGGCCGCCGGCGGCGGCCGCGAGACAGTCCGCGAGGGAATCGGTCGCCCGTAGCGACGCGTAGGGCGACCGATGAGGCTGGGGCGGCGTGAGGTGCTGTACGGTACGGTCGGGTGGGACTCAAGGGGGCAGTCGCGGTTGGGGCTTTGGAGGACTTCACCGTCGTTCCGTCGTCAACGACGCACGAACAGCCGACAGCGACACCCGGCCCGACTGATAAACAGCCGCTTAACCGATTTTGCAACGCTCACTCCCGGTATCAATCGCCGCTGTCTCTGTATTGACGGCGACCGGGATCGACTGAATCATCTCTCAAGTCCGCAAAAGGCCGAGAGATAGCGACTCAGTCGTGCGAGTGGCTGTGTGCGCCGTGGTCGTGGGCGGCACCCTCGTCGCCCGACTCCTCGTCGTGGGTATGGTCCTGTCCGTCCGGGTCCGTCTCGCCGAGCACCTCCGCGCCCTCGCCGTCGATCATGTCCATGTTCTTCAGGTTGTCGCGCTCCTCGAAGTCCTCGACGGCCGCCATCACGTCCTCCTGCGTGATCGTCATCCGGTCTTCCGTGAGCGCGCCGAGGACCGCCTCGCGGAGGACCATCCGGAGGTCGGAGCCCGTGAGCCCCGTCGTCCGGTCGGCGACCTCCTCGGGGTCGAAGTCGGCGATCTGCATCTGCCGGGTGACGACCCGGAGGATGTCCGCGCGCATGTCGCGGTCGGGCTTGGGGAAGTTGACGATCTCGTCGAAGCGCCGCCACGCGGCCGCGTCGAGCTGGTCCGGGTGGTTCGTCGCGCCGATGAGCAGCACCTCGTCGCGCACCAGCGACACCTCGTCGATCGATTTGAGCAGGGTGTTGACCGCTCGCTTGAGCGCGGCGTGCTCGTCCGACCGCCGGGTCTTCGCGACCGAGTCGAACTCGTCGATGAAGAGGATACACGGGGAGAGCCGCTTGGCGACCTCGAACGTCTTCTCGACGTTTTTGGCCGTCTCGCCGAGGTACTGGCTCGTGATCATCGACATCTTCACCTCGACGAGCGGAATGCCGAGCTGATGCGCCAGCGCTCGGGAGACGGTGGTCTTCCCGGTCCCCGGCGGACCGACGAACAGGAGCTTGCCGATCTCGCGGAGACCGATGCTGGCGAGGTACTCGCGGTGTTCGATCGCCTTCACGATCTTCTGGATCTCTCCCTCTTGGTCGCCGGTCAGCACGAGGTCGGCGAGCGTCGTCTCGATCTCTTCCGGCGCGCGGACGTTGACGAGGTCGAGCATCTCGGCGTCCTCCTCCTCGTCGAAGTACTGTTCGAGGAGCGCGTCGATCCAGACGCGGTCCGCCTGGATCGGCCGGACGTCGTCTCGCGCCGCCTCGTGGGTGACGGGGGAGTCGAGGTCGTCCGCGGCCTCCAGCGCGGCGACGATCGTCGGGTTGGTGCCGATCCGTTCGTCGTCCGCGTGGTCGCGGTACCACTCCAGCGCCATCGCGGGCTGCGTCAGGGTGATCTCGCCGGAGAACTCGGTACGCTGGGTGAACAGCAGGTCCGAAACGGCGTCCCACGGGTGCTCGACGCCCGTCGCGGTACGGGTCGTCTCGCTGGTCGCCTTGAGCGGTCGCTCGACGCCGCCCGGAGCCTCCTCCGTGGCGTCGGCCGACCAGAACACCTGCCGGAAGCGCGGCGGAAGGTCATTCTCGTCGAGGTCGCGGTTCTCGGTGTAGAGGTGCGTCGTCAACACGAACTCGACTACGTCGAGCGCCGGGTCACTCATCCGCGCGAAGTAGCCGCGGCACGCGGTTAAGCGCGTCGAACCGCGTCCGCCAGCGGACAGGCCTCTCGCCGGTGCGGGGCGCTCGTCTCGTCGGCGGGCGGCGATCGAAGCGGCGTATCGAACGCTTATTAGCCCTGGTGAACGACCTATCTCGCATGAGCTCCGAGGACGCGGCCGTCTCCGATTCCACTGGGGGGACCGAAACCGACACGGACCACGAAAACGCCCTGCAGGACGTGATTGCAGTCGATCCGGAGGACAACGAGGAGGGAACGGTGAACCGACTCGACGCGCATACCGGCGACGGCGTCCGCCACCGCGCGTTCACCTGCCTCGTCTTCGACACGGAGGGTCGGATCCTGCTGGCGCAGCGCGCGCCCACGAAGCGGCTGTGGGACGGCCACTGGGACGGGACGGTCGCCTCACATCCGGTCGAGGGGCAGTCGCAGGAAGACGCCACCGAGCAGCGTCTCGAAGAGGAGTTGGGGATCACGCCCGATCAGTACGACGACCTCCGCGTGACGGACAAGTTCGAGTACAAGCGGTACTACCCGAACGAGGGCGTCGAATGGGAGGTCTGTTCGGTGCTGAAGGTCACCCTTGACGACACCTCGCTCGACCCTGACGAAGCGGAGATCGGCGGCATGCTGTGGGCCGATTACGAGCACCTCCACGAACACCCGGCGCTGTACCGCCAGCTCCGACTGTGCCCGTGGTTCGAAATCGCGATGCGACGCGACTTCTCCTGAACGATCCGTCGTCGAAGCGGCGATCCGTCGTCGAAGCGGCGATCCGTCGTCGAAGCGGCGATCCGTCGTCGAAGCGGCGATCCGTCGTCGAAGCGGCGATCCGTCGTCGAAGCGGCGATCCGTCGTCGAAGCGGCGATTGCAGACGCGGGCTCCGCGCTACCGCGTAGTTGAAGGCGCTCCCGCGACTCGTTCGCGTATGACCGTCGTCGCTCTGCTGGCGAAGCCGCCCCGCGAGGGGCTCGTCGCGACCGGGCTCGCGGCGTCGACGCCGCTGTCGACCGCCGAAGCCACCGACCTGTACGAGGCGCTGTTCCGCGATGCCGTGCTCGCAGTGGACCGCTCCGGCGGAGAGCTCCTCGTCAACTACCCGGTCGACGACGACCTTCCCGCTGAACACCGCACCGAGACCAGCCCCGAGGCCGAACTGCGTACGCTCGTCGCCGACACCCTCGGCGGCACCGGCGACGTCCGGTTCGAACAACAGGTCGGGTCGTCGTTCGGCGCGCGCGCGGGCAACACCGTCACGCACCTGCTCCGCGAAGAGAATGCCGACTCGGTCGCGGTCGTCACGCCGCAGGCGCCGCTGCTCTCGCGCACCATCATCGACTCGGCCGCGATGAAGCTGCGGACGAACGGGGTCGTCCTCGGTCCCTCCACCCGCGGGCGGACGTACTACGCCGGATTCACCGAGCCGATCGACTTCGACGGCGCGTTCGAGGCCCCGAGCCTGCCGACGCTCGCCGCGCGCGGCCGAGACGCCGGCCTCGACGTCGAGTTCGTCGAGCCGTCGCCGTCGATGATCGACGGTGACGACCTGTTCGACGCGATCCCGCTCCTCCGCGCGCGGTTCGCCGCGCAGCGCGTCGTCCCCGACTACACCGCTGCGTTCGTCCACGAGCACGGGCTGGACGTGGTCGTCGAGGACGGCGAGGAGCGCGTGGTCCGGAACTAAAACGACGGTTTGTTCCTCGATCAGGTATTTATCGCCGACGGACAGACAGATCCTCGATGCAGCGACGCTCACTCATTACCGCGCTCACGGCGCTCGCGACGACCGGCCTCGCCGGGTGTTCGCGAACCCTCCCCGCCGAACAGGCGGACGTCGCGGTCGCCGAGCGGTTCGACGGCGAGGTCGACCGCCCGCAGTGCACGGTCGAGTCCGAGACGGTCGAGGTCACCGTCGGCGACGAGACCCGGGAGTACGAGACGGCCGCGACGATCCCGTACCCGGACGCTCCGAGCGGGTTCCGCGAGAACGACGTCATCGAGTGGGTCGCGGCGTTCGAGGAGGCGTATCTGACGCACCGAATCCTCTGTGACCGAGGCGGGTCGGGTCACATCCTCCGGATCGGCTACACTACCGATCGGATCGAGCTCCTCGAACGGGCCGGAGACGGGTGGGTCGTCTTCCTGCGGTACAGCGGCGGCGCGACCGCCGGTGCCGGCGACGGCGGGATGTGGGAGGCCGATGTCGGATACAGCGCGGTCGCGTACGCGCTCGACGAGACGGGAGCGGCGCGGGTCGCGCTCGATGAGCCCGTGAATCCGGACTCGGACGACATCGAGTCGGCGGTTCCCGATCCGGTCGACGAGGGCGACCTCGTGGCCGTCTTCGAGTGAGCTCACGAGAGGCGGACCGGTGCGCGGCGCACCGGCCGACACCGACACCCCTTAGTCGGACGACTTCGATGCACTACGCGTGGTGGGATGGCAGAGCGGCCCATTGCGCCGGTCTTGAAAACCGGTAGCCTCACGGCTTCCTGGGTTCAAATCCCAGTCCCACCGTGAGCACGCGGCGCACTTCGCGCCGCGTGCGTCTCGTGCGAGGGTTAGAATCAGAGAGCGCGGTGACTGAGTCGCGACGCGATCCGGAGAAACCAATTTCAATTACGTCTATTCGGCAGCCGTAGCGACTCTCGTCATTCGTCGTTTGCGATCATTCTTCGATGAACTACAATCCCACCGCTCACGCTCGGATCTTCCGAGACCACTTGCATCCAATGATGTGTGGTATCATGACGCGCATTATCTTTAACAGGTTTCCGGTACATGTTCCTGACAGGTGATACAACGATGAGCCACGAACTCGATCCGCTGCCGTACGATTACGACGCGCTGGAACCGCACATCTCCGAGCAGGTGCTCGAATGGCACCACGACACGCATCATCAGAGCTACGTGAACGGGTGGAACGCGGCCGAGGAGACGCTCGAGGAGAACCGTGAGTCCCACGACTTCGCTTCGTCGGGCGGCGCGCTTCGCAGCGTGACCCACAACTCGTCGGGCCACATCCTCCACGACCTGTTCTGGCAGAACATGAGCGCGGCGGGCGGCGACGAGCCCGAAGGCGCGCTCGCGGACCGGATCGCGGAGGACTTCGGGTCCTACGAGGCGTGGAAGGGCGAGTTCGAGGCGGCGGCGTCCGCGGCGAGCGGCTGGGCGCTCTTAGTGTACGACACGTTCTCGAATCAGCTGCGGAACGTCGTGGTCGACAAGCACGACCAGGGCGCGATCTGGGGCGGTCACCCGATTCTGGCGCTGGACGTGTGGGAGCACTCGTACTACCACGACTACGGTCCGGCCCGCGGCGAGTTCGTCGACAACTTCTTCGAGGTCGTCGACTGGAACGAGCCCGCGACCCGCTACGAGCAGGCCGTCGAGCTCTTCGAGTAAGCCCGTCAGCCGTCCGAGAGGACCGCGCGTCGAATCCCGATTTCTTTTGAACGCCGCCACCGTCGTCGAGCCGCGCGACCGTCGACTCGCGTCCCTCCAGAGCGGTCTGTACGCACCGCGGAATCCGCGTCGCATCGGCAGCGTTTACGGAGCCGACCCCGTAGCGTCGCCCATGCCCGAACCGAAGTCAGCGTTCGACGAGATATTCCCGTGTGATTTCTACGAGCCCGCGGAGCTGTTCGAGCCGGATCAGCTGTACACTATTCCGGAGATTGCTCGGTTACTGCAGGGGATAGAGCCGGACGCCGAGGTCGATCCCGACACCGAAGCCGTCCTGATCGACTGGGCGATCCCGTGGGTGATGGTCCACGCCGAGGACATGGTGATCGCGGAACCGCTGACGGAGGACGGCCCCGGCTACTACGGCGTCGCAGAGCACGCGCTCGACGGCGACGATGCCGACGGCGACGAAGCGAGCGGGGACGCCTCCGGTCAGGCGTGACAGAGACGCGCTCCGACGACCCGCCGGTTCTGCTCGTCGCAGGCGGCGACCGCGTGGACGCGGGAAAAACGACGTTCTCGACGGGCCTCGTCGCCTCCCTCGCAGCGAACAGGGGAGACGCGATCGGCGTCAAGCCCCTCGCCGGAAACGACTACTGGTTCGACCACGACGACTACCGGATCGCGACCGACTCGGGCCGACTGTACGGGAAGGACGCTCGGCGGCTCGCGGCTGCGAGTACGCGCTCGCTCTCCGAGTCGGCCCCCGGAGAAGACAGTCACGAGAGCGATCGCAGAGCGGACGAACGGGGAAGCGACCGGGTCGACGACTGTCGCAATCGGGCGGAGGTAGTCACTCCGGAGTCGGTCAACCCCGTCCACCGCCTCTGGCGGCCGACACCCGGACGGACTGGACTCCTGGGCGACACCGACCGGACGTTTCTCTGTGACCGCGTCACCACGCCGGACGGCGATCGATTCGTCGTGAATGGCGCAGCCGAGGCGGAGGGACTGATATCCGACGGTCTCGCGGACCGCCTCCCGCTCCGGGACGCCGTCCGCGTCGACGGTGTTGAGGGATTGAACGAAGCGATGGCCGTCGATCACCTCTCGGCGTTCGACCGGCTCGCGGAGCATATCGCGGCCACACGGACTCCAGTCGTCGTGGAGTCGTACGCGGACATCGCCGACCCGCTACCGCGGGAGGGGCCGGTCGAACCGGACGCGGTCGCGGTCGTCGATCCGGGCCGCGCCCAGATATATGCGGGCGATCGCTACGCGAAGGCCCGTGCGGTCGCCTCGGGGAGCCCGCGAGAGGGGGCGTTAGAGGAGCACACGGGCACCGTGACCGAGATGATCGAGCCGCTTTCGACGGTCGCGTTGCCAGCGCTCGCCAGCGACGAGCGGACCGATCCGACCCGCGTGGCGGATCGGTACAACGCCGCGTACGAGGCGCTGGTCGCGGCGCTGTAACGGGAGAAATCGGGAATCGAAAGTTGGCCGACGGCGGGTCGGGGGACGCCGAGTTGCGGAGCGGTATCTCGACTACGCGTCAGGGGCGTTCCGCTTCGTGTAATGGTCCAGTGCGGACTCGATGGAGGAGAGGTCGGCGTTGACTCGGGAGTCGGCGACGCGCATGAAGCCGGGGGTGTACGACGCCGAGTAGTCGAAGATGGTGTTGACCGCGCGCTTCGGGGCCGAGACGGCAGCGAAGTCGGTGATCGTGTACACGCGGGTCGTCGGGAACGCGGTCCAGAACGTGCTGGAGACCCACCGGTCCGCGTCCTCGAAGCTCGTTCCAACGCGACCGGTCGCGAGGTACTCGTCGTCGTGGTAAAACAGCAGGAGATCGCCCTCGGACATCCGCTCGAAGATCGAGCCGTTGCCGCTGTCATCGTCGACGGCCCACAGACGGGCCTCATCGAGGTCGGCGAGCGGCTCTGGGCAGTCGTCGTACTCGGTGAGGTCGACCGCAGACCGGACCGTTCGGTCGAAATTCTCCGGGTCGATAGGGACCAGGAAGACGTTCTCGCTCATTGCCCTCACTTTCGTCGGGAGGGTTTTAAATGCGTTCGTTGCCGTGCCAGCGAACCTCCCGATAGACGGGCGTGAACCGCCGATCGCTTTTGTCGGTCGATCGCTTTTGTCGGTCGATCGCCCTATTGGTTGATCTCTCAGTCGTCGTACTCGCCGTAGATGCGGTCCATCCGCGCGGCCATCACGAAGTCGGATTCGTGGAGCCCGCCGATGTCGTGGCTCCACATCTCGACGCCCACTTCTCCCCACGAGAGGTAGATGTCGGGATGGTGCCACTCCGCTTCCGCGAGCTCTCCGATATCGTTCGTGAACGCCAGCGCGTCCGCGAAATCATCGAACTCGTAGGTCGCTTCGAGGTGGTGGTCGTCGACGACCTCCCACGCGTCTCCCAGTTTCTCGAGGTAGGTGGCGTACTCGTCGTCGGTGAGCGGTTCGTCGCCTTCCTCAGCCGGCTCGACCGGCTCGTCCGCGAGCGGTGATGACATACGACACTCTTGGGGGACCAGCCGTTTGTACCTTCCGCGGGCGACCGCGTCGCGTTCGGTCCGATCATCCTCGGCGGACTGATCCCCGGCGGTGAAGCGATCCTCCTCGACGGTGTTCCGACCCGTTTATAATCGCCGGGACACCCTGAAACGGTATGACCGACGACGAGCGACGACGCGAGCTTATCTCCGCGCTTCGAGCGGCCGACGCCGTCAGATTCGGCGAGTTCGAGCTCTCACACGGTGGCACGAGCGACTACTACGTGGACAAGTACCTGTTCGAGACCGACCCGGACGCGCTGGCGCTGGTCGCCGAGGCGTTCGCCGACCGGCTCGCTGCGACTGACGTGAAGCTCGCGGGCGTCGCGCTCGGCGCGGTTCCGCTCGTGGCCGTGACCGCTACTGAGCTCGGCCGCCCGTACGTCATCGCCCGCAAGCAGGCGAAGGAGTACGGCACCGGCAACCGCATCGAGGGACGGCTCGACGACGGGGAGGAGGTCGTCGTGTTGGAGGACATCGCGACGACCGGCCAGTCCGCCGTCGACGCCGTGGAGGCGCTTCGAGAGGCGGGCGCAACGGTGAACCGCGTGCTCGTCGTCGTCGACCGCGAGGAGGGCGCCGCGGAGCTGCTCGCCGAACACGACATCGAGCTGGAGTCGCTGCTCACGGCGACCGAGCTGCTCGCGGAGCGAGACGCGGAGTAGCACCGGCGACGATCGAAACGCATAACAGCGGAACCGGCCAACGAGGAGACGAGCCGAGGTAGCCTAGCCTGGCCAAGGCGGTAGATTCGAAATCTACTGTCCATTCGGACACCGGAGTTCAAATCTCCGCCTCGGCGCTTCTCTCTCGTTTCCGCCCCGCTAGCGGTGCCGCGTCACGGCACGACGACTCGCCGCAGCGCCGTCCGCCGTTGACCTCGATATCGAGACCATCACGACTCACGACAACACACGCGAACGTGTTCGGTTCGAAACCCGAGTTAGTGGGAGCGGGAGCAAGGGTCTTTATCAGTCGTCGGCAGATCCGACCGTGAACGAGCACACGCTCTACGAGCGGCTGGGCGGACGCGAGGCGATCGGCGCGGTCGTCGACGAGTTCTACGACCGGGTCCTCGAAGACGGCAGGGTCGCACACCACTTCGAGGACGTCGACATGGCGGCACAGCGGGCTCACCAGACGCGGTTCCTGAGCGCCGTCGCCGGGGGGCCCGTCGAGTACGACGGCGACGATATGGATACCGCTCACGACGGAATGGGAATCACCGGCTCGGAGTTCGGTGCGATCGCGACGCACCTCGACGACGCGCTGGCCGCGTTCGATGTCGACGGTGACGACCGATCGGCCGTGATGGAGGCGGTCGCGGGATACGAAGACGCGATCGTCGAGGTTCCGGCCGAGTAGCGGCGTGTTCTGTTCCGGCGACACACACCGCCTCAGTCGACCGAGGAACCGCTACGGCTGGCTCCCGAGTAACTCCTGAGTCGGGCTGTCACCGCCCCGCATTCGGCGACGACGCTTGTCGTAGGCCGCCTCCAGCTTCGCGTTCGTCGCGCGCGAGACGAGGTATAGGTCCGCATCGTCACCGTCGCGGGGGTGTGCGCTCGCGACCCAGACGTGGCCGTCGCCGGTCGAGAGGTCGTCCGCCCAGCGCTCGGCGGCCACCCGGCTCTCGAACGCGTGACGAGGGCCGTCCTCGAAGACGAGCCGACCCACCTTCGCGTTGCGTTTCCGGGCCGAGGGTTTGACCGCGACGACGACGCTCACGGGCGACAATGGAACGTCATCGAATAAAAACCCCGTCAGACGCGGGCGGTCGCGCCGCCGTCAGCTGCGCGTGGCACCGAACCGAACCACAAGAAACCAGACCCCCGGCTCCGTACGCCGACCCATGAGCCACTCGGACTGGCACGAGGACGCGACGATCTACTCGCTCGACGTCAAGACGTTCAACGACAGCGACGGTGACGGTTGGGGGGATTTCCGCGGTGCGGCCGCCAAGCTCGAGTACCTCGACGAGCTCGGCGTCGATGCGCTGTGGGTCCGCCCCTTCTATCCGAGCCCCCTGCGCGACAACGGCTACGACGTGGCCGATTACTACGGCGTCGACGAGCGGCTCGGCACCCTCGACGACTTCCGCGAATTCGCCGAGGGTGCTCACGACCGCGGGATCCGCGTGCTCACCGATCTCGTGTTCAACCACACCTCGGACGAACACGAGTGGTTCCAGCGCGCTCGTGAGGACCCAGAGTCCGAGTACCACGACTACTACCTGTGGACGAGCCACCTCGAGGACGCCCACCAGCGCGGCAACATCTTCCCCGAGTACGAGGACGGCGTCTGGTCGTACGACGAGGTCGCGGGGAAACACTACTTCCACCAGTTCTACGGCCATCAGCCCGACCTCAACGTCGCGAACCCCGTGGTCCGCGAGGAGCTGTACGACGTGCTTCGCTTCTGGCTCGACCACGGCGTCGACGGCTTCCGGATCGACGCCGCCCATCCGATGCTCATGCCCAAAGGGCACCACGCGACGACGCTCGACGAGACCGATCTGGGCGACTCCATCGAGTTGTTCAAAGAGATGCGCCGAGTCGTCGAGGCCGAGAAAGCGGACGCCGTCCTCATCGCCGAGGCGGACGACGAGCCCCAACACCTCGACTACTACTTCGGCGACGGCGAGGCGTTCCACCTCCAGTTCAACTTCGTGATGAACGCTCACCTCACCTACGCGGTGGGCGTGAAAGACACGTGGCCGCTCCAGCGCGCTGAGGAGATTCTCCCAGATATCGACGGAATCGGGACGTGGGTGAACTTCCTGCGCAACCACGACGAGTGGAACCTCCTGAAGCTCCCCGAGGAGGCGTTCGAGCACGCCCGCGAGTACTTCGGCGACGCCGACGGCGACTCGTGGATCTTCGAGCGGGGGCACCGTCTGCGGCTCGCAGACCTGTACGACGGCGACGCCGACCGCATCGCGCTCGCACACAGCCTGCTGTTCGCCCTGCCGGGGTCCGTCGCCCTCCAGTCCGGCGACGAGATCGGGATGGGCGCGGACCTCGACCTCCGCGAGCGCGAGGCCGTCCGCACGCCGATGCAGTGGGACGACTCGCTGAACGCCGGCTTCTCGACCGCCGCCCCCGAGGAGTGTTACAATCCCGTCATCGACGAGGGAGAGTACGCGTACAACCGCGTCAACGTCGCCGCCCAACGCGACGACCCCGACTCGCTGCTCTCGCGGGTCGAAGAACTCGTGGCTGCGCGAGCGGCGTGTCCCGAGATCGCTCGCGGTGACTACCGCGCACTCGGTGCCGATCACAAGGAGACGCGCGTCCATCGGTTCGACTACGACGGCGGCGCGGACAGCGAGGAGACCGGAAGCGACGAGGCGGAGACCGTCCTCCTCTGCGCGCACAACCTCGCCGACGATTACCGCGAAGAGGTGGTCGGCTTCGACGCCGACCCCGACACTGTCGAGCGAATCGTCGGCGACGGCGACTATCACGTCGCCGAGGGCGGCGTGGCGTTCCGACTCGACGCCTGTGACTACGTGTGGCTGCGCGGCGAGAAGCGGTAGGGCCGCGTTCGCGCTTTGCGGAACCGGATCACTCGCGCCCAGTCCTCGCTCGTCGTTCCGGCAGCCACCTCTCGGCCGCCGCCGAGGCTACGTCCGCGACGGACCCATCCTCGGCGGCGGCCGAGAGGAGCCGATCGAGGCCGTCGACCATCGCGACGACGCTGGCGCGGGTGATGTCGGCGTCCGTCGACGAGACCGAGACGGACCGGTCTCCCCGCGACAGATCGACCTCAACGGTGACGACGGCGTCAGTGCCGCCCGTGATCGCGTCGACGTGGTAGGAGTCGAGCTCGAAGGAGACGCCGCCGGACGCGTCGTCGTCTGCCCCCGCGCCGCCGGTCCCGGTGTCGTTGCCCGCCAGCGCGGCCCGGACCGCTTCGAGCCCGGCGTCGACGGGTCCGGCTCCCGTTCCGGCCGCGACGCGCTCCTCGTCGCCGACGCGGAGCCTGACCGAGGCGGTCGGGAGGTTCCCGCCGGAGGTGGCCGAGAGGTCCACGAGATCGACGTGGCGGTCGCGCTCGCGCCCCTGTACGTCCTCCGTGATCGCGAGTAGGTCGGCGTCGGTGACGCGCTTCCCGCGGTCGCCGAGGTCCTTGACGCGGCTCACGACCTCGCGCAGCTCGTCGTCGTCGACGGCGACGTCGTGTTCCGCGAGCGCCGCCTGGACGCCCGCGCGCCCGGCGTGTTTCCCGAGGACGAGCCGCCGTTCCCGCCCCACCGTCTCCGGCGGGTACGGCTCGTACATCGTCCCGTCCTTCAGCGTGCCGTCGGTGTGGATCCCGGACTCGTGCGCGAAGGCGTTCGCGCCGCAGACCGCCTTGTTCGGGGGAAGCGCGACGCCCGTCGCCTCCGAAACGGTCCGGCAGAGCCGGTAGAGCCGCTCCAGTTCGACGGTGTCGACGTCGTACGACCGCGCGAGCGCGATGGCGACCTCCTCTAAGGCGACGTTGCCGGCGCGCTCGCCGACGCCCATCACCGTTCCGTGAACCGTGTCAGCGCCCGCTCGCAGCCCGGCGTGGACGTTCGCGACGCCGAACCCGAGGTCGTCGTGGGTGTGAAGGCTCGTCGGTCCGAGGTCGGCGAGTCGGGAGACGACGTCGGCGGTGCGCTCGGGGCTCGCGGCCCCGACCGTATCGCAGTAGCAGATCCGGTCCGCGCCGGCGTCGAGACCCGCACCGAGCAGCCGTTCGAGGTAGTCGAGGTCGGCTCGCGAGCCATCCTCGCCGAGCACCTCGACCCACAGCCCGTGGTCGGTCGCGTACTCGACGAGCTCTGTGGTCTTCTCTACGACCTCGTCACGAGTCGATCCGACCTTCGTCTCGACGTGTTTGTCAGAGGCCGGGACGACGAGGTTGATCCCGTCGACGCCGCAGTCGAGCGCGTGGTCGATGTCTCTTTTGACGCCGCGAGCGAAGCTCGTCACGGTCGCGTCGAGGCCCTCGCTCGCGACGCGGCGGATGGCCTCGCGCTCGCCCTCGGAGGTGCAGGCCGAACCGGCCTCGACGAAGTGCATCCCGGCGGCGTCGAGCTCGCGGGCGATGCCGACCTTCTCCGCGGGGGTGAGCGAGACGCCGGGCATCTGCTCGCCGTCGCGTAAGGTCGTGTCTAACAGCTGTACCTCGTCGAGTGTGGTGAGTGGTGTGTGAGTCAAAAGGGAGTCCGTCGGCTCGTCGGTGTGTTCTGGGCCGGTGCCGCCACGGGGCGGTCGTGCCCCGGAGTCGCTATCGCCGGAGAATTTCGCGGCCAGCCGCCGTGAGGCGACTTCCTCTATCCTCCGAACGATCACGATCGTCTCGTGTCATTCGTGCCCGTGTCGACGTGTCACACACAGATAAGTGGAGTGATCGTGACAGCTTTGACCGGGGCGAGAGAGCGGTGACCATGCAGAAGGTCGCGATCGACGACGTCGACGTCGTCACGAACCCGATGGGCGTCCACGACCTCCGAAAACCGGTCTCGCGGGCGCTCGGCACCGAGCACGTCGCGATGAACTACTTCGAGCTCGCGCCCGGCGACGCGTTCGCGGGCGGGCTCCACGCCCACGGCGACCAAGAGGAGATATTCTACGTGCTCTCGGGGACCGCCACATTCGAGGTCGGCCGCGAACGCGAGCGCGTCGACGTGAGCGCGGGCGAGCTGATCCGCTTCGCGCCGGGCGAGTTCCAGTCCGGATTCGTACGCGAGGACGCGGATAGCGAGGTCGTCGCGTGGGCGTTCGGCGCGCCCGGCGCGCGCCACGACTGGGAGCAGATCGAGACGCTGATCGAGTGTCGCGACTGCGGCGAGGAGCACCCGCACGCGACCGAGCTCACCGACGGGGGACGGTTCCGCTTCACCTGTGGCGAGTGTGATACCTCGTTTTCGCCGTAGGTCCGTCTCGTTCGGCTCCCCCGGCGTCCGCTATTCCGAAATTCCACCGGCGAGTTCGACAAAGTTCTCGAAGACCCGTCCCGCGGTGACGTCCTCGAACGAGAGGCGGTCCGTCTCCCAATCGAAGTCGGCGACGAGTCTGTCGCGGTGTGCGGCCGTAATCTCCGGGTGGAACTGCACGGTCCACAGCGGTGCGGTCCCGTGAGCGGTCCCGAACACGTGAGTGTGATCGGCTGACGCGATGACCTCCATGTCGGCTCCCGGTTCGGTCACGGCGTCGCCGTGGAGCGAGACCACGACCGGGTCGACGCCGTCGAACAGCGGGTCGTCCGCGAAGGTCGCCTCGACGAGCGTCGCGGTCGTTCCGATTTCCTCGACGCTCCCGCCGAGCGCCGTATTGGCCACTTGATGTCCGAAACAGACGCCGAGAGTCGGGATTTCCCGAGCGACGAGCTCGCGGACGAGCTCCTCTTGCTCGGCGATCCACGGGCGGCTTTCGGACTCGTAGACGCCAGCCGTGCTACCGGTCAGGATGACCCCGTCCGCGTCGTCGAGGGGGACGCGCTCGCCCGCGACGAAGTCTATCTCCGTTGCGGTCGGAAACCGCGCCGCCACCGCGTCACAGTGGTACTCGTGCTCCGGATCGACTTCGTTTCGAACCACGTACAGCTGTAACGACTCTGTACCGGGAACAGTCACAGCGTACAGGTCCGCTTTTCGAGAGCATATACTTTGGGTCGTCTCGACAGTCGAATCGCCGTTCTCACCCCAGAAGCGACCGGATCGACCGGCGTGCCGTTCCGCATCGATCGCGGTACTCACAGGAGCCACACCGGTCGTCGTCGACGCGGGACGGCGGGCCGTCGATCGCGCGGGTGGCGCGCAGCGCCCGGCGGTACGCCGCCTTCCGCCGGGTGGTGAGCCGGATTGTACGGACCGCGCCGACACTCGGGTACTCGACCACGGCCCGCGGCACCTCGCGTTCGCGTTCCCACGCGAGCGCCTTGGCGACGGCGACCGCCCTGACCGACTGCGACTCCCACACCCCGCAGTCCGGCGGCTCACCCGGGGAGACGACCGTTGGAACCGGCGGCTCCGTCTCCTCACCCGCGAGGATTTTATAAACAATTCCGTGACAGTCCTTCCCCGACAGGAACGCTCGCTCGCGCTCGGGGTCGACGAGTCCGTCGTAGTCGTCGCGCTCGCGGAGCCGCGCGAGATTCCGGCGGTAGGCCGCTGGCGAGCGGCGGATCGGAAGGCGTCTGAGGGTTCGATCGGGCGCGTCGGCGAGCGCGGGGTACCGGAAGGCGAGATCGATCCGGGCCTGCGCCGCGTCCGGGATCGAGCGATCGTCCTCGCGGCGATCGTAGTAGAGCTGTCTCGGACAGTACGCGGCCCGCGCGACATCGCTAAAGGGGATCACGGGGGTTTCTGGCGGCGCTACCACTCATAAGGGGTGGGAAGGGATTTCGGTCAGAGGCGGTCTGTCACCGCCCGTCGAAGTCGGTCGAGGAGCCCGCGATCGTCGTCCGCGTTGACGCCCCTCGGATCGGAGAGCTCCCAGCCAGCCTTCTCGGCCGCCTCGCGGATCGTCAGGAACTCGAAGCCGATGGCGGTCGCGAGCCGTCGGTCCGATCCGGTCGTTCCGACGAAGACGTGTCTGGGCGTACCGGCCTCCGCGTGGATGTCTCCGAGCGTGCCCCACTTGTCCCACTTGCGGAGCGCGTAGTCGTTTTCCAGCCCGTGTCTCCGGAGGAACGAGGCGACGTCGTCGGCCTCGTTGGCGACGACCCCGACGTACCGACTCCACTCGCGGGCGTCGGCGAAGACGCCCGCGGGGTCGGCGAGCGTCCGCGCCGCGCCCAGCGAGAAGACGAGCGTCACCTCGCCGGACCGTTCGCCGGCTCGGTCGGCGTCGACGTTGAGGCTCATGGACTGTCGCCGGTAGATTCGGCGGCGACCGACAAAACCCTGTGGGGACGCTTCGGGGACTCTTATACCGTGAGCCCACCTCCGACTCCGTACATGGATTTCGAGGCCACGTTCGGCACTGACGCGCCGGTGATCGGCATGGTACACCTCCCGCCGCTGCCGGGCGCACCGAAAGCCCCCGCGGACGGGGAGCGCGCGATGGAGGCGGCGGTCGATCGAGCGGCGAGCGACGCCCGCGCGCTCGACCGCGGCGGCGTCGACGGGATCGTGATCGAGAACTTCGGCGACGCGCCCTTCTATCCCGACGACGTACCGAAGTCGGTCGTCGCGGGCGTCACCCGCGCCGCGACCGCGGTCGCCGCGGAGACCGACCTCCCGATCGGGATCAACGTCCTGCGGAACGACGCCGAGGCGGCGCTGTCCGTCGCCGCCGCGGTCGGGGCCGACTACGTCCGCGTGAACGTCTACACCGGCGCGCGCGTCACGGACCAGGGGATAGTCGAGGGCGCGGCCCACGAGACGCTCAGACTCCGGAAGCGACTCGGCGTCGACGCGGGCGTCTTCGCCGACACGGATGTGAAACACTCCGCGCCGCTGACGGCGGCGGGCTACACCGCGGAGTCGTTCGCCGACACGGCCGAACGAGGGCTCGCCGACGCGGTGATCGCTTCGGGGCGAGGGACGGGCGAGGCGATGGACAACGAGGCGCTGGAGGCGGTCGTCGCCGAGCGAGAGACTCACGGGCTCGACACGCCGGTGCTCGTCGGGAGCGGCGTTCGCGCCGACACGGTCGCGGACGTGCTGACGACCGCCGACGGCGTCATCGTCGGCACGGCGCTGAAGGAGGGCGGCGAGACGACCGCCCCGGTCGACCCGGAGCGCGTCGCCGAGTTGGTGGCGCGGGCGGACGAGGTCCGATAGCCGGGCTACCGGCCGTCGCGTCGGTCTGAATCGAAGCCAGAGTCACCGCGATCTCCGCGTTCACCGAGGAACGCCTCGACCTCCGCGCGCGTCGGGAGCCCGGGCTGTGTGAACCGGGACTGACAGTTGATCGCCGCGACCGCGGCCGCGAATCGAACGCCCGGTGCGACCGGTTCCGCCGCCGCGATCCACTGATCGATCAGCCCCGCGACGAAGGCGTCCCCCGCGCCCGTCGCGTCGACGGCGTCGACCTCGAACGCGTCGAACGAGCGCCGTTCTCCGTCGGTGACCACGGTTACTCCGTCGGCGCCGTGGGTGAGGACGGCGCGCGGCCAGCCGTCGCCCGACCGGCCGTTGCTCGTGCGGGCGTCCGGCGAACCCTCTCGGGTCGCCTGCGCCGCGGCGATCCGCCGAACCGCCGCTTCCCGGCCGCCGAAGTAGGCGGCGGCCGCCACGTCGCCCGCGACGAAGAGATCCGCGCGATGGAGCAGTCGGTGGATCGTCTCCGGCTCGGTGCCGCGACCGATCAGCTCCTCGATCGATCCCGAGAGGTCGAAGACGAGGCGAGGCGGACCGCTCGTCGTGTCACTCGCCTCATCGTCAGCCGCGGCCGACTCGACCGTCCGGAGCACCGCTCGCGAGACCTCGTCGGGCGTGTAGGCCGTGAGAAAGACGACGTCCGCGGCCGCGATAGCCTCGCGATCCGCCGCGTCGAGCCGGAGCTTTCGGAAGCTCTCCCCGGCGGTGACGATGGCGCGTTCCCCGTCCGGGTCGCGCAGGATGACCGAGCGCGTCGTGGGGTCGTCACCGACGCGGACGCGCGCGGTGTCGACACCGGTGGAATCGAGGCTCTCGCGGGCGCGTCGGCCGTACGCGTCGTCGCCGACGCGACTGACGAGCCCGACGTCTCGGCCGAGCCCGTCGAGCGCGACGGCGACGTTCGCCCCCACGCCGCCGGCGGCGGTCGTCACTTCGCTGGCGTACGCGCCGCCGTCCGGTTCGGGGATGTTGGTGACGGCGTACCACTCGTCTATCGCCGCGGCACCGACGACGACGATGGTGGGAGATGCGGCCGTCATCGACGGTGCGTAGACGGGGACATCGCCGCGCTATCCCTCATAAAACGACCGGTGAAGCGCCATCGCGGCGTCCGTCGCGATCGGTCCCTCGACGGTCGTCTCGCCGCCGGCGCGCCGAACGACCTCTTCGCAGGGGATCGTGACCACGTCGCCGGTGAGTCGGTCGAGGGTCGCGCCGTCGACCCCGAAGACGACCCGGTCGAGCCCGGCGTAGTGGATCGCGGTGGCGCACATCGGACACGGCTCCGTGCTGGCGTACATCGTGCAGTCGGCGCGCTCCTCGGGGGACAATTCTCGGGCCGCCCACCGCGCGAGCGTCATCTCCGGGTGCGCGGCGATGTCGTCGTTCGTTCGCGTCTCGTTGTGCCCCTCGCCGACGATCTCGCCGTCGACGACGATGACCGCGCCGAACGGCGTGTTCCCCGCCTCGACCGACTCCGCCGCCAGCTCGATCGCTCGGTCGACGTACTCGTGATCGGTGTGGGAAGCATCGGAGTCGTCGGTCTCGGATCCGGTCTCGTCGATCGGCTCGTCGCCGTCGATATCGTCTGTCGTCTCGGGGTCGTCCGAGTCGTCACTCATGGATCGGTGTTCGACTCGGGGCACCTAACGCTTCGTGAGACGGCAGATCAGGACCGGTCGGGGTCGGCGTCGTCGTCGGGAGTGTGGTCGCCGTCGGCGGCGGAACTGTGGTCGGCGGTCGCCGTCGATCCGTCGTTAGACCCCGACGCCGTGTTCCGTGCCTGACGGAGGTCGCGGAGCGCGTCGACGGCGTCGTCGGTCGTATCGGTTCGGACCTCCGTCGTCGCGTTCGGGTCCAGCCCCGACGACGGCCCCTCGGCGGCTCCGGTGCGGTCGCCTTCGCCGCGATCTGCGTCACCTTTCGCAGACGCGTCGGGCGACTCCTCGCCGTTCCCGCCGCCGAACAGGTCCGCAAGCCACGCGCTGAGTCTGGTGAGAAGGCCCATCTCGGTCAGTAGTTCTTGAACAGCAGCGCCCGCACGTCGTCCTTCGTGCGGGCCGTTTCGACGTCGCCGTCAGGTAGCACCACCTCGTACCGCGCGTCGCCCTCCCCCTCGCGCCACTTGTCGTCGTGAGTGTCGAGCAGGCTCATCATGGCGTCGAGTTGGCTGGAACCGGCGTCGTCGCTCTCTTCTGTGTCGTCGCTCTCTCCCTTTTCAGTGTCGTCGCTGTCGCCCTTTTCAGTGTCGTCGCTCTCTCCCTTTTCAGTGTCGTCGCTGTCGCCCTTTTCAGTGTCGTCGCCGTCGGCGTCGATTTCGCTCGCGGCCGCGAGATCGACATCGACCAGCGAAAACGGGTCGTCCGCCAGCGCTTCGGCCGCGTCGAGGATAGCGTCGATCAGCTCCGCTTTCGTCATGTCGCTCCGGCCGGAGACGTCGAACGCGGCGGCGATCGCGTACAGGTCCATCTCGTCGGCGTCGTCGGGGTCGCCGTGCCGACGGTTTCGCGCGCCGAGCCGCTCGCGGGCGGCGTCTCGGTCGAATGCCGGGACTGCGTCCGCGCCCGCGGCGGCGGCCGCACCGTCAGCCTCGGCGTCTGCGGGCTCGACCGGGTCGGGCGCGAGAACCGCGGGATCGGCGGCCAGTTCGGGGTCGTCGACGGCGTCGGCGAGGTCCAAGAGGTACGCGAGCGCGTCCTCCGTATCGACGGAGGCGTAGGGGCCAGCGTGGGCCGCCGCCAGCGCCTCGCGAAGCGATTCGATCCGGTCTCGGTGGCCGTCAGTGATGTCGAGCGTGGGCATGGGTCAGTTGTGGTCCGTCAGTCGCGGGCCGTCAGTCGCGGGCCTCTTGGAACCGCGCGAACGCGTCTTCCCAGCTCTCGACGAGTCGCGGCTCGCCGGAGTGGTCGGCCTCGACGCCGGCGTAGCCGCAGTCGTCGCAGGCGACCGCCGTCGCTCCGGCGAGCGCGAAGGTGGACAGCGCCGAGCCGCAGCGCGGGCACTCGGATGACACGGGTATCACGTGGAGGGTAGACGCGAGCCCTCAAAAGCGACGGGGGTATTCGCGAGTAGGACTCAACCGGCCGCGACGTCGGAACAGCCGGACCGCTCAGGCGACGTTCCGCTCCGCGAGCGACTCGCCTCGCTCGAACCGCCCGCGGTCGAGCCCCGAGATATCGACGGGCGAGGACCGCCCGTCGAACAGGAGGTCGGCGACGACCTGTCCGGTCGCAGGCGCGTGTTGGAATCCGTGCCCGGAGAACCCGGCGGCCGTCACGAGCCCGGGTCGCGACGTCTCGATAATCGGGTGGTGGTCGGGCGTGACCGCGTACAGCCCCGCCCAGCCGCGCCTGATCCGCGTGTCCGGTCCGAAGTACGCGGCGTAGTCGGCCGCGCGCTCGACGGCCGCGGCCGCCCAGTCGATGTCCATCCCCTCGTCGAACGCGTCGGGATCGGCCGGTTCCTCGGTGTCACGGCCCTCCGCGAAGTGACCCCCGACGAGAGCGATCTCGTCTCGCTCCGGCCGGAAGTACGACCCCGTGTCGAGGTCGATCGTGAGCGGCGACGACTCGGGGATCGGCGACGACGGCTCGACGACCGCGATCTGGCGCCGTCGGGGTACGATCGGGAGATCGACGCCCGCGAGCGCACCGACCCGCGGGGCCCACGCGCCGGCCGCGTTGACCACGGCGTCCGCTTCGTGCCGCTCGGTGCCCGCCTCCGTCTCGCGCCGCTCGGCGCCCGCGTCCGTCCGCGCCTCCACGCCGACGACTCGGTCTCCCTCGCGGTGGACGTCGGTGACGGCGACGCCCGTCCTGAGGTCGACACCCAGGTCGCGGGCGGCCGCGGCGTATCCCTGCACGGCGAGGTTCGGGTCCGCGACGCCGTCGTCGGCGTTGTACGTCGCCGCGACGAACGGGTCGGGGTCGATTCCCGGACACCGGTCGGCGGCCTCGGCGGGCGTGAGGTACTCGGTCTCCGCGCCGCAATTGCGCTGGACCCGAACGCTCTCGCGGAACCGGTCGGCGGTGGCCTCGGTCCGGGCGAGCAGGAGATAGCCGTTCTTGCGCAGCCCGATATCGACCCCGAACGTATCCGCGAAGTCGTCCCAGACGACCTTGCTGGCGAGCGACAGTTCGACGTTCACGCGGGTCGAGAACTGCGAGCGGATCCCGCCTGCCGCCCGTGCCGTGCTCCCGCCGCCGAGCGACCCCTTTTCGAGGAGGGTCACATCTGCGCCGCGCTCGGCGGCCGCGTGAGCCGCCGACAGGCCGACGATTCCGCCCCCGACGACGATCACGTCCATGCGGCCCCATCGCCCCGACAGCTAATAAGTCCCGGACGCGACTGTCCGGTCGGATATGGTACTCGTACTCGACGAGGCGGCCGTCGAGCGCAGCCTCGATCTGGCGTCGCTCGTCGACGTCGTCGGCGACGCGCTCGTCAGGCAGGCGGCGGGCGCGGTCGAGCGACCGGACCGACCGCACTTTCCGGTGGGGGCCGGTCTCGACGGCGACTCGCCGCTCGGGACCGGGATCGCGATGCCCGCGTACGTCCACGGCGCCGAGCGGTACGCGACGAAACTCGTCGGCGTCCACGAGGGGAACGCGGCCCGCGGGCTCCCGACCGTCAACGCGCAGATCGTTCTCACCGACGCCCGAACCGGCGTCCCCGACGCGTTCATGGCCGGTACCGCCGTCACGAACGCCCGGACGGGGTGTATCGGCGCGCTCGCGGCCCGCGAACTGGCTCCCGATCGGCTCACGCTCGGGGTCATCGGCGCCGGCGCGCAGGCCCGCTGGCAGACGCGCGCCGTCGCGACGGTCGCCGCGCTCGCGGACGTGCGGATCTACTCGCCGAGCGACTCGAAGGCGGCGTGCGCGGCCGACCTCTCCGACGAGGGAATCCCCGCGCGAGCCGTCGACACGCCGACCGACGCGGTCTCCGAAGCCGACGTGGTCGTCACCGCGACGACCGCCACGCAGCCGGTGTTCCCGCCGGACGCGCTCGCCGACGGGGCGGTCGTCGTCGCGGTCGGGGCGTTCACGCCGGAGATGCGGGAGCTCGCTCCCGCCGTGCTCGCCCGGTCCGAGACCGTGTTCGCGGACGTGCCGTCGGAGGTCGTCGAGACCGGGGACTTTTCGGATGTCGACCTCGGCGCGAACGACCTCGTGCCGCTCGGCGATCTCGCGAGCGGGGGCTACGAGCGCCGGTCTCCCGACGCGATCGTCAGCGTCGTCAGCGTCGGCTCTGCGGTCCTGGACGCGGCGGCCGGTGCGGCAGTGTACGAAGCCGCCGTCGCGCGCGACGAGGGGACGGAGATCGCGCTGTAGCTACGCCCCCTGCTCTCACCCGCGCCCCGGTCACTCCCGCCGAACGGCGATGTCGGAGTAGCCGCAGGCGTCACACGAGAGCGTCTCTCGCGCCCCAAACGTGTACGCCGAGAGCCGCGCCTCGCAGCGCGGGCACGCGTCGCCGGCGGCGAGCGACGGGCTGTGCCGCACGTCGGCGACGACGAGTCGAATGCGGAGCTCGTTGGCGGCGGATTCGTCGACCGCGCCGCCCCAGATCACGTTCGCCGCCTCACCGATCCGCCCGCGGACGGCGCCGACGGCATCTGTCGCGGCGGCGATGCTGGTGACCGGATCGACGACGACGTCGACGAGCACCGCGCTCGCCGCGGTCGGGTCGACGCTCTCGGGCAGCCCCGCGAACGCCGCGTCGACCGCCCCCGCCGGATCGTCGCGGGAGGCGGTTCCGGTCCCCAGCGCGGAGACTCCGGTCGAGAGGACTGTCTGCGCGTCGGTCAAATCGAGATTGACGAATCCGGGCGCCTGTACGATAGCGAGGAAATCGACGACGGCGGTGATAACCGGGTCCGTCGCGGTCGGCTCGTCACTCTCGTCTCCGCCCGCGAGCAGCACGGCGTCGACGCGATCGGCGACCGCGGACAGGTCGGCCTGCGTCGCTGCGCACCCCGGAACGACCGCGACGGTGAACGCGTCCAGACCGGCGAGGTCGGCGAGCGTTCGACAGGTGTCGCTGTCGAGGGTCAGGCCTACCGCGGGGTCGACGGCGACTACGACGGCTGCGGGTGCGACGGTCTCACGCGACGCGTTTCTCGTTAGCCCGCCGCTCGCCGCCTCCTCAGTCAGGTCGGGCGCCATGACGAGCCGGGCGTTCGGGAGGTCGTTCGCGTCGAGCGCCTCGGCGTACGCGCCGAGCCCGCAGACGACGACGGAACCCGTGAGGGCGTCGGCCGCACGCCGCAGGTCGTCTCGACGCTCCATCTCAGACGGCTCTATCGTCTCCGACGACAAACGTGTTCGCACTCGGCGGTCGATCGCAACGCGTAGGTTCGGCCGATCGCTACCTCGTCGTATGGACGACGACCGCTTCCAGAACACGGGCCAACCGGACTGGGACTGGTGGGGCCGCATCTGGCCCACACCGGGAGCGACGCTCCGCCGCCTCGGGCTCTCGTCCGGCGATCGGGTCGCAGAGATCGGATGCGGCAACGGGTACTTCGCGCTACCCGCCGCGCGGATCGTCGACCCGGCGACGGTCTACGCGATCGATCTCGACGAATCGCTCCTCGCAGAGCTCGACACGCTCGCCGCCGCACAGGCGATCGGCAACGTCGTCACCGTCCGCGGCGACGCCCGCGAGCTCGCTGCCCACCTGCCCGAGCCCGTCGATTTCGCGCTTCTCGCGAACGCGTTCCACGGGATCGACGACCGGGAGAGATTCGTCTCGGGGGTCGCCGACGCGCTCTCCGCCGACGGCCGGTTCGTCGTCGTGAACTGGCGCGCCCGCCCGCGCGAGGAGACGACGATTGGCGGCGAGCCGCGGGGGCCACCCACCGATCTCCGGCTCTCTGCCGGGGAGACCCGGAAGGCGGTCGAGGACGCGAGCGACCTGCGGCTCGCGCGCGAGGTCGACCTCCCGCCGTTCCACTACGGGCTCGTCTTCGAGGCCGGTCGGTCGTAGCCTGAGCGACGCCGCGTTCGATCGGTCGCGATCGGAGCGACGCCAAGACCGGTCGTGACGCGCTTCCGAACACATGCGGGCGCTTTTTGCCGACCCGCCCCTCACTCGGCGTATGACCATCGACCCGACGGATATCGCGGAACTCATTGAGACGGAGATCCCCGACGCCGTCGCCCGCGTGACGGCGCCGCGGATCCACGACGACGAGGACGAAGACGCGCACTTCGCGGCGTGGGTCGTCTCCCCCGCCTTCGAGGGTGAGTCGCTCGTGAACCAGCACCAGCGCGTGTACGACGCGGTCGGCGACCACATGACTCGGTCCGTCCACGCGCTCGAAATCAAGACGTACACGCCACAAGAGTACGTCGAGCACGGCGACGGGACCCTCGACGACGAGCTCCGCGAGGCGGGGCTGTTCCCGGTCGACGGGGAGTGAGGCGGATACCATGAACCACGAGAGGCCGGGAGCGTGACTGGGGGACTGACACCGTGAACCACGTCGTCACGCTCGCGCTGATCGGCGCGATCGCGTGGGGGTTCTGGGCGCTGTTCGCGGACGTCGCGACGCGGTCGATGGCACCGGAGGCCGCGATGGTCGTGTCCTACACGGTCGCGATCGGCGTCGCCGGACTATACATCCTCTATCAGGGAACTCCGATGTTGGGGAGCGATCCGACGGCGATCGGTATCGCCGCGCTCGCGGGCGTCGCCTCCGGGATCGGTGCCGTCGCGTACTACGCCGCGCTGCAGGCGGGTGCCGCCGGGATCGCGACGACGATCACGGCGATGTACTTCGTCGTCGCCGCCGTCCTCGGCGTCGTCCTCCTCGGCGATTCGCTGGCCGTCAGCGACGTGGCCGGGATCGTTGCCGCTGTCGCCGCAGTCGCACTGATCGCGTACTGATCGGAAGCGAAATTTAATCCCGCTCCTCCGCAAACAGCGGACGATGCGTCTCTCTCCCGCCCTACTGGCGAAACTGAAGGACGCGTCGTGGCCGGTCGTCGCACTCGTCGCCGCCGTGTTTCTCGGCGTACAGTTCCTCCGTGGAGAGGCGTTCGCCTCGGGCTTCGGGTGGGTATTAGTCGTGTTCCTCGGGATGACGCTCGCGTTCGTCGGACTCGCGGGATGGGTCGCGAACCGGGAGTGAGCGGTCGCTCACCCGCTCGCGCCTGTTCCGGCGAAGCGGTACGCATTCGATACCTTTTATTCGCCCTCGCGGGGAAGCGTCGATCATGGGTGACGACTACCGCACTGAAGAGGACAGCCTCGGCGAGATGCAGGTGCCGGCGGACGCGTACTGGGGCGCACAGACCCAGCGCGCCGTCGAGAACTTCCCGATCTCGGGGATCCCGATGAGCCGTCGGTTCATCCGCGCGCTCGGCGTGGTGAAGAAGGGAGCCGCGCAGGCGAACCGAGAACTCGGGCTGATCGAGGACGACACCGCGGAGGCGATCGTCGCTGCCGCGGACGAGGTGATCGCCGGCGAGCACGACGACCAGTTCCCGGTCGACGTGTTCCAGACCGGCTCCGGCACCTCCTCGAACATGAACGCCAACGAGGTGATCGCGAACCGCGCCGCGGAGATCGCGGGCGCGGAGATCGGCGATCGGGTCGTCCACCCGAACGACCACGTCAACTACGGGCAGTCGTCGAACGACGTGATCCCGACGGCGATGCACGTCGCCGCGCTCGAAGCGGTCGAGAAGGACCTCGTCCCGGCGCTCGAAACCCTCCGCGACGAGTTGGAAGCGAAGGAGACCGAGTTCGACGGCGTCGTCAAGACCGGTCGCACGCACCTCCAAGACGCGACGCCGATCCGACTCGGTCAGGAGTTCAGCGGCTACCGAACGCAGGCCGCGAAGGGGATCGAACGCGTCACGGCCGTGCAGTCGAACCTCCGCGAGCTCGCGCTGGGCGGCACCGCGGTCGGGACCGGGCTCAACACCCACCCCGAGTTCCCGGAGCTCGCCGCGGAGTACATCTCCGACGAGACCGGGACGGAGTTCCGCGAGGCCGACAACCACTTCGAGGCGCAGGCCGCCCACGACGCGATGGCGGAGGCGCACGGGGCGCTCCGCACCGTCGCGGGCAGTCTCAACAAGATGGCGAACGACCTGCGTCTGCTCGCGTCCGGCCCCCGAAACGGGCTGGGGGAGATCGAACAGCCGGAGAACCAGCCCGGCTCCTCGATCATGCCCGGCAAGATCAACCCGGTCGTCGCCGAGTCCGTCAACCAGGTCCACAAGCAGGTCGTCGGCAACGACGCCGCGGTCGCGGCGGGCGGCGCCCGCGGCGAGCTCGACCTGAACCTATATAAGCCGGTTCTCGCGCACAACTTCCTCGAATCCGCCGAGCTGCTCGCGAACGTCTCCACGGCCTTCGGCGAGCGCTTCGTCGCGAAGCTCGAGGCCAACGAGGAGTACTGCGAGACCCGCGTCGAGCAGTCGATGGCGCTCGCGACCGCGCTGAACCCCGCGATCGGCTACGACAAGGCGTCGAAGGTCGCGAAGCAGGCGCTGAAAGAAAACAAGAGCGTCCGGGAAGTCGCCGTCGAAGAGGGGTACCTCACCGAGGAGGAGGCCGACGAGGTGCTCGACCCCGAAGCGATGACCCACCGCGTCATCCTCGGCGACGACTGAGCGGCTCGTACTCGGGCCTTGCTCGGCGACCGCTCGCCGATCTGTCATATCGAATCGCCGATTCGGCTCACGGCCGATCCCGGTCAGTCGAGATCGAGGTCGACGTCGTGCAGGAGTCCGGCCGCCTTCACCGTGTTATAAAGGAGCATCGCGCGCGTCATCGGGCCGACGCCGCCGGGGACGGGGGTGATCGCGCCCGCGACGCCTTTCGCCGACTCGTACTCGACGTCGCCGACCAGCTCGTACCCCTTTTCGGTGTCCGCCTCGACGCGGTTGATCCCCACGTCGATCACGGTCGCGCCCGGCTTTAGGGCCGAGCCGTCGATGAACTCCGGGATCCCGACCGCGGCGATGACGATGTCGGCGTCGGCGAGCTTCCCCGCGAGGTCTGTGGTCCGCGAGTGACAGACCGTCGTCGTCGCGTTGCCGAGCGGCCCCTTTTGAATGAGCAGGTTCGCCATCGGCTTCCCGACGATGTCCGAGCGGCCGACGACGACCGCGTCCGCGCCCTCGGTCTCCACGTCGTACGCCGCCAGTAACTTCTGGACGCCGTGGGGCGTGCAGGGTTTAAACCGGGCGTCGCCGGCGACCAATCGCCCGACGTTCTCCGGGTGGAACCCGTCGACGTCCTTCTCCGGCGCGATCTGCCGAAGCACGCTTCGCTTGTCGACGTGGTCCGGAACCGGCAGCTGCACTAAGATCCCGTGGACGTCCTCGCGGGCGTTCAGCTCGTCGATGGCGTCGTACAGCTCCGCGGCGGGGGCGTCGGCGTCGATTTCGACGTGAATGCCCTCGATACCGACCTCCTCGCAGTCGCGCTGTTTCATCGAGACGTACGTCTCGCTCGCGGGGTCGTCGCTCATCAGCACGGTGGCGAGTCCGGGCGTCACGCCGGCGTTTTCCAGCGTGTCGACGTGCGCCGAGACCGATTCTCGCACGTCGGCCGCGACGGCGTCGCCGTCGATGATCTCCGTTCCCTCAGTGGTCTCCGTCATGTCTCATCCGAGACGGAGCCGACATAAAAATGACGCGGGATCGTGGTTATCTCAGAGTAAAAACGCGGTTATCTGTACATGATACTGGATCAGTTATTCGGCTGGGCCTCGTCGGCTGCGCTGGCAGCGTCGGCCACGCGAACCACGCTGGCCACGCCAGCCACGCGAGCCACGCCGTCGTCAACTACTCCGGGAACAGCTCCTCCTCGCGTTCGACCGCGTCGATCGCGGCGGTCTCCGCGGGAGAAAGCTCTAGATCGGCGGCCGCGAGGTTCGCGCGGAGGTGGCGCTCGCTCGACGCCTTCGGGATCGTCACGACCGACTCTTTCGCGGTCGCCCACGCGATCGCGACCGCCTCGGGCGTCGTGTCGTGGGCTTCGGCCGCGTCTACCACGGCGTCGATCTCTCCCACGCGTCCGCCGGCGAGCGGCGAGTACGCGACCACCGTGTACCCGTGTTCGCGAGCGTGATCGAGGAGCTCCGGTTTATAAAACAGCGGATGCAACTCGGTCTGGTGGGCCGCGAGCGGCGCGTCGAGGACGTCGAGCGCCCGGTCGAGGTCGTCGATCGCGAAGTTCGAGACGCCGACTCGGTCCACGAGGCCGTCGACGACGAGCCGATCCAGCGCCGGCAGCGTCGTCTCCGGGTCGTACGCGCCGCGCGGCCGGTGGACGTAGAGGAGATCGAGCGTCTCGACGCCGAGCAGGTCGGCGCTCTCGCGGGCCGTCGGCCGCACGTCGTCGGCGCCGAGGTCGTCGATCCAGAGCTTCGTGGCGACGGTCACGTCCTCACGCGACACGTCGTACTCGTCCAGACCGGCGGCGAGTCCGTCGCCGACGACCCCCTCGTTGTCGTAGATCCGCGCGGTGTCGAGGTGGCGGTAGCCGACGCCGAGCGCGGTCGCGATCGGCTCGGGGTCGTCGATTCCCATCGTCCCGAGACCGACGGACGGAAGATCCATGTTCTGCCCTCGATCCGACGGGGGTAAAACCGTGCGGTGTTCCGAGTGACTCTTCGGGTTCTTACATCGTGACGGTATTTTTATACGTGTCCCGCGAACGCTCAGATGACCCTCCATGTCCGCTTCGGCACCCGCCAGCGACCGACTCGCACCGGCCCGCCCTCCGAGCGTCTCGTCGTTCCGACGGAGGCACTCTCCCCCGACGGACCGCCGATGACCGACGAGCACACGTGGGCGTTCCGGACGGCCTCCGGTTCGGTCCGCGTCGCGCCGAGCGAGCTCCGCGTTCACTACGGTGTCGTTGGGACGTTCACCGGGAGCGCCGCGGCGCTCGCGGCTGGGCGGTTTCCGCCGGTCGTTCGCCGCGCGGGCTGGCCCGCCACCGCGGCGCTCATGGCGCTGATCACCGTCGCGATGGAGTGGTCGTGGAACGACGGGGCGACAGTCGGGCTGTTCCTCGGCCTCTTCGGTCTCGTCACGGTCCTCGGAACCGGCGTCGTCTCCGCGGTTCGCCGCCGGATAGACGGGATTCCGCTGCGAGACGTCGAGCACGCGACCTTCGAGGACGGCACGGTCGTCGTCACGTATCGAGACGAGTCGGACGGCGACACGAAGTCGCTGACGCTGCGCCCGCGCGACGGGACGGCGCGGGCCGACGCCGCGCTCGCGCTCCGGCTTCGGGGGGTCGAACTCCGCGGCGCTGCGGACGACGAGGCGGTCTCCCGCACGGTGGTCGACGCGCCGGAAACCGAACTCGTTCGGTAGCTCTCGGCCCACAGCGACGAGAGACGTTCTCGTCCCGGAGCGGCGAAACAGCGAGACCGTCAGATCGAACCTTCCGCGTCGGCCGGCGCTCGTCGACAGATACTCACGAGGTCGTGGAGATCGTCTATCTCATAAGTCGGTTGACAGGACAGCTCGGCGGACCGGCGATGCGGACGCCGGACGAACGCCGAGTCGATGCCGGCGTTGTCGGCGGCGTGGACGTCGGACTCGTTGTCACCGACGAACACGGCCGTCTCCGCCCCTAAGTCCTCCAGTGCGCGCTCGATGTAATAGGGAGAGGGCTTCTTGCGCGAGAGGCTCGCGATCGAGGGCTCGCGGCCGTACGCAACTGCGAACTGTCCGGCGAGGCCGAAGTGATCGAGCACCGCGTCGACGGTGGCCTGCTGGTTCGAGGAGACGACGCCGAGCGACGCGTCGAGGTGGCGGAGCGCGTCGACGTCGTCGTACGGCGTCTTCTGGCCCTTCCGCGCGGCGGCGACCTGCGCGGCCGTCGCGGTCTCGTCGCGGACTCGCCAGAACTCGGTCGGATCTATCCCGTAGCGCTCGCAGATGTCGGCGAGGGTCGCCGGATCGACGCCGACGGCGACGTCGTCGACGTGGGCCAGATCCGGGTCGTCGACGCCGAGGCTCACGAAGGCGTCCCAAGCGGCCTCCCTGAGGGTGTCAAACGAGGTCCGTCCGACGAGCACCCCGTCGTTGTCGAAGACGACGGCGTCGTACATGGCTGTTAATCGGTTGGTAACCGGCAAAAAGCTTTCACTGGGCAGTAGTGGATCGCGGGTGGCCCCAGCGAGACCCCGAAACGAGCGTAGCCTGCCCCGTAAACGAGCGTAGCCTGCCCCGTAAACGGGCGTAGCCTGCCTCGTAAACGCGTACATCGTGGCCGCCGGAACACCCTTCCACAGTCTGCCATAACTCCCGCACTTTCAATACCCGGCGTGACCAACCTAGAGACTGGACCATGAACATTGTTGATATTGCGGTGCCGGAATACGTCGAAGTAGACGCCGACGAGCGACTCGCGAAGGTCCGGTCCATCTTCGAGCGGGAGAACCCGAAGGGGATCATCGTCATGGAAGACGGCGAGTACGCCGGCGTAGTCGGTGAGAAACAGCTTATGCGGTCGCGAATGGAAGACGACACCAAGGTGTCCGTGGTCATGAAGCCGGCGCCGTCGGTCGACCGTCACGAGGACGTTCGCGAGACGGCTCGGCTCCTCGTCGAGGGCGACGTGAAGATCGCACCCGTCTACGAGGGAGAGAAACTGTACGGCATCGTCACCGTCGACCAGATCCTCGAGGCGGTTCTCGACAGCCTCGACGCGATCACGGTCGGACAGGTCGCGACGGAAGACGTGATCGGCATCAACGAGAAAGAGAGCGTCGGTCGCGCCATCAACCGTCTCCGCGAGAACGGCATCTCGCGGCTACCGGTCCTCAACGAGGACGGTCGGCTCGTCGGCGTCGTCACCACCAACGACATCGTCGAGTTCGTCGTCCGCGACCAGGAACGACAGGGGAGCGGCGACCGCGCGGGCGACATCGACCGGATGCTCGACATCCCCGTCTACGACATCATGTCGAGTCCGGTCGTCACCGCGACCGCCGACGAGACCGCCCAAGAAGTCGTCCAGCGGATGTTCGACAACGACGTCTCCGGGCTCGTCGTCACTCCCGGGGGCGTCGAGAGCGTCGCCGGGATGGTGACGAAGACCGACGTGCTCCGCGCGCTCACGTTCACCGAGCAGGAGTCGATGGACGTCCAGATCACCAACGTCGACCTCCTCGACACGACCTCCCGCGCCCACATCGTCGAATCCATCGAGCAGGTCGCGGAGAAGTACGCGGACATGCACGTCATCCACGCGCACGTTCGCCTCCACGCGCACAAGGAGAAGCTCCGCGGTACGCCCCTGATCCAGTGTCAGATCCGCCTCCGAACCAACGAAGGACAGGTCGGCGGGTCGGGTGAGGGGTACGGCGCCGAACACGCCTTCCACGTCGCGCTCGACAAGCTGGAGCGGAACGTCCTCGAAATCAAGGGCGTCAACGCCGACGAGGAGTACCGCGGCCAGCTGCTCCGTAAGCTCGGCCAGCTGTAGGCCGAGAGAAGCCGCCGTCTCGGTCGCTTCTGCGTCTCTCCGTTTCGATCGGAGTCGATGGGTCTGTTCGTCTCCGTCGTTCTGCGTTCGTCTTCACTGGGCTCAGGCAGATCCCCAACAGGATCCCCCCACTGGGACGAGATCTCCAATGCTATCCACGGGAAAGTGTCTGTCGCGTGCTTCGCTACGCGTCCGCGCCCTCGTCGAGTCCGTCGGCCACGATCCGGAACGTTGCGGTGTCACCGGCGGGCTTCGACCGGTGTTTCTCCAAGGTCGCTCGACGGTTGCCGCCGCGGAACCGGTCGACGCGGAGGATGGCACCGGTCCAGTGGTTGAGGGTGTTGCCGCCGAGCGCTCGGTCGCGGTCGCTGTCGGGGTCGGTGAACACCTGGTTCGTGATCACGACGGCGAGATCGTGTCTGCGCGCCAGCGAGAGGAGATGCGTCACCTGCTTGGCGACCTTCCGCAGCGACTGTCCGCCCTCTGTGTCCCCGGCCCGCTCCAGCCGGTAGAAGCCGGTCGCGGAGTCCACCACGATCAGCTCGACCTCGCCCGCGAGCTCCTCGGCGTCGCGGACCGCCTCGCGCTGGTCGTCGAAGTCGTACGCCTCCGAGATCACTAGCCGCGAGGCGATCTCCTCGACGGTGTCGTCGGTGTCACCTCGGTCGACCCGTCCCGCCGCCATCTGCTCGAACCGGTCGATCGAGAGTCCCTCGGTGTCGATGTACAGCGCGCGGTCGCCCGCCGCCGCGACCTCGACCGCCGCGGCGAGCGCGAGGTTCGTCTTGCCAGCGGCCGGCGGTCCGTACACCTGCGTCACGACGCCGCGCTCGAACCCGCCGCCGAGCAGGTCGTCGACCGGTCCGCAGCCGGTCGGGATGGAATCGCTCACTGGAGAGGCTTCGCTCGCGTTCGTATTTAAACGGTCGCTTGTGTCGGAGGCGGGTCGGTCCGCGCCGCTCGTCACAGACCAGCTGTCGCTAGTCGGAGCGTGATAAGTGTGAAAGAACGGAGATGGGCGTCGGTCACGTCGATCGACGCCCGAGATCCGGTATTGCGTGCGGACGCAGTGTCCGCGGTAGAATCGTTAGTTACGCGTCAGGTTCGTCGCTCGGGGTCCCTTGGGGGACGACTCGATGTCGAATTCCACTTCTTGACCCTCCTCGAGGTCCGGGCCGCCGACGTCTTCCATGTGGAAGAACACGTCTTCGTCGTCGTCGAGGTCGCCGTCGTCAGTCGAGATGAAACCGTAGCCGCCAGTGTCGTTGAAGAAATCAACCTTACCGTTTGCCATTGCAACCAAACGTACCGCCCGTTTGGGGATAACCCTTGCGAGGGTCGTGGTACCACGACGGTTCCCGGTGGCGCGCCGCGACCGGTTCCGGCGACCGGACTGGCGTCTGACCAGCCAGTGACCGAACCGGCCGCTGGGCTCCTCGCGCCCGGTCGCGAAGTTCATTTATCTGCGAACGCGTAGTACGAGGCATACATATGGACCGCCGCACCTACCTCCGCTCGCTCGGCGCCGCGACCGGCGTCGCCGCCCTCACGGCGACAGCCGGCTGTCTCGACGGGATCGGGGGCTCCGGCGCTGAGGGAACGGTTCTCGGGCCGCCGGAGCAGGACCTGAGCGAGTCCTCACACCCCACGTACGGCGACGAGATGCCGAATTTCACCGTGCCCGACCCGATCGCCGGGGAAGAGATCTCGATCGGCGGCTTCGAGGGCGAGCGGGCCGTGCTGTGGACTTCCTTTTATACGAACTGCCCCGACGGCGTGTGTCCGGCGCTCATCCTCCGCCTTCGCCGTGCGCAGGCGGTCGCCGCCGAGGAGGGGTACGCGGACGAGGTCGCGTTCCTTCCGCTCACCTTCGACCCGGAGGTGGACACGGCGGACGTGCTCCGCGAGTACGCCGGGCAACAGGGTGTCGACCTCGACGCCGGAAACTGGCACTTCCTCCGCCCGGAGACGTACGAGGAGGGCCAGGAGCTGATGGACGAGCACTTCGGGCTCGTGATCGAGAAGCGAGACGCCGACGACTTCGAGAACCTCGAGTACCAGTTCCCGCACTTCGGGCTGATCCTGCTCGCGAACAAAGACGGGATCGTCGAGCGAGCGTATCCCCGCGGCCCGATGACGGATATCGAACGGATAGTCTCCGACCTCGAACGGGTGGTCACCGCATGAGGCGCCGCGACCTCCTCGCCGGAGTCGCCAGCGCGGGCGCGCTCGGTGGGGCGGCCGCGGTCGCGACGGGGAACCTCCCTGCCGTGCTTGACGGCGGCGACGGGTCTGAGTCGGTTGAGCCGCTGACGATCCGCACCATCGACGCACCCGGAAGCAGGGACGGCGAGGTGACTCTCCCGGCCCCGGGTGAGCCGACCTTCGTCGACTTCTTCGCCACTTGGTGTGACCCCTGCGTCGAACAGATGCCCGCGCTCGCCGAGGCCAACGAACGGATCGGTGATCGAGTGACGTTCGTTTCGGTAACGACCGAGGATGTCGGTGGCTCGGTCACGGAGCAAGAGGTACGGGACTGGTGGGCCGACAACGACGGCGACTGGCTCGTCGCGGCCGACGTCTCGGCCGAACTCGCCGCGCGATTTCCGATAGGCGGCTACCCGAGCGCACGTGCCATGGACGCCTCCGGGCGGGTCCGTTGGGCGACGTCCGGGACCCACACCGCCGACGAGTTCGTCGACGGCATCGAGCGGGCGCTTGGCGGTGACTAACGAACGATGACTGGTACTGCGCTCGCGACGAACGTCCCGTTCGCGCTCGCCGCGGGCGTGGCGACGTTCTTCTCGCCGTGCGCGTATCCCCTGTTGCCCGGCTACGTCGGCTTCTACGTGAACTCGGTCGACGCGGAGCGCGCCTCTGTGTCCGGGGCCGGGATCCGAGGAATCGCCGCCGGACTGGGCGTGCTCGCGACGTTCGCGGTCCTCGCGGGGGCGACGGTGCGGATCGGCCACTCGACGCTGTCGAACATCACCGTCTTCGAGACGCTCGTCGGCGGGCTACTCGTCGTCTTCGGGCTGCTCGTCGTCCTCGACTGGGCCCCGTCGCTGTCGCTGTCGCTCCCGAAGCGTCGGTCGAGCGTGTTCGGATTCGGGCTGTTCGGCGCGGGATACGCGCTCGCGGGCGCGGGCTGTGTCGCGCCCATCTTCCTCGCGGTCGTCGCCCGCGCACTGGCGCTTCCGACGGACGCCGCGGCGGTCGTTCTGGTCACCTACGCCGGCGTCGTCGCCGCGTTGATGACCGCGACGACCGTCGCGACGGGCGTCGGACTGGTCAGCAACGCGAATCGGGTAATGGCGCACGCCGGAACGCTGAAACGGGTCGCTGGCGCGGTGATGATCCTCGCCGGAGTCGGCCAGTTATACCTCTCGCTGGTGGTGTACTGATCGTGCCCGCACCTGATTTCGGCTTCGCCCCCGACGACGGTCCGACTCTGATCGCCCACCGCGGATTCGCCGGTGAGAATCCGGAGAACACGGTTGCAGCCATGGAGGCGGCCGCACGCACTGACTCCTCCCGATCGGGGACGAGATCCCGCCGCGCCGACGCCGTCGAGATAGACGTGCAGCCGACCGCCGACGGCGACGTGGTCGTCTTCCACGACGATCGGCTGGGCGGTGCGACCACTACGGGCGGATTCGTGGACCCGGACGCCGGGCTCACCGACGCGACGGGAGTCGTCTGGGAGACGGACACCGCCGCGGTCACGGACGCCGAAGTGCTCGACAGCGGCGAGACGGTGCCGCGCTTGTGCGACGTGCTGGACGCGGTTCCGTCCGATGTCGGCGTCAACGTCGAACTCAAGAACCCGGGACGAGGCGACCTTCGTCCCGGCGAGAAGCTCACCGAGGCGGCACTCGCGGAGCGCACCGCGGCGTGGCGGCCGTTCGTCGAGCGCGTTCTGTCTGTCACCGGGGAGCACGACCACGCGTTCCTCTTCTCGTCGTTCTGCGAGGGGGCGCTCGCGGCGGTCAGCGAGACCTCGGATCGGCCGGTCGCGCCGATCGGGTGGGAGTCGGTCGACGACGTCCTCGCAGTCGCCCGCCAACACGAGGCGGCGGCGGTCCACCCGCCGGTAGCGATGATTCGAGGTTCCCCGTTCTTCGACGCCGAGCGGTTCGGCGACGACGACCTGCTCGCTGCGGCCCACGACGCCGGACGCGACGTGAACGTCTGGACCGTCGCGACGTGGCATCAGGCGGCTCGGTTGGAAGCCGCCGGCGTCGACGGCGTCATCGCCGACTACTCGACGGTTCTGCGGCGATAACGAAACGCAGAGTCCCGGTACGAGACCCTACCGCGCCGCCAGCCACTCGGCGAAGTCGCCGGTGAGGAAGTCGACGTAATCGACGACGCCGAGGTACAGCGAGACGAGCACGACGATCACGATGGGGACGCGAACGATCCAGACCCACGCGTCGCCGAGCGTGCCGAGGCGACCGATCCCTTTCGAGAGCTCTTCGCGGGCGATATCGGGAACTACCCACCCCACGAACAGCGCGAGGAGGAGCGACCCCAACACCAGCAGGACCCCGTCCGCCAACTTGTCGAACAGGTCCAAGAATATCAGGTCGACGGTGACCGGAACGCCGAGCAGGAAGACGGCGACGCCGAGCGCCGCCGACGCCGGCACGCGGGCGACGCCGAACTCGTCTATCAGGTACGAGACGAGCACTTCGAGGATGCTGATCGCCGACGAGAGCGCGGCGATACCGACCATCCCGAAGAAGACGATCCCGAGTATTCGGCCGCCGGGAATCGTCGAGAACGCGGTGGTGAGACTCACGAATATCTCGCCGGCGCCCCCGGAGCCGGGCTCGATTCCGGCCGCGAAGAGGAACGGGAAGACGACGAAGCCGACGATGACGGCGATGAGCGTGTCGAGCGTGACGATCGCACCCGCGTCGGCAGCGAGGTTGCGGTCTTCACCGAGGTAGGAGGCGTAGGTGATCATCACGCCCATGCCGAGCGAGAGCGTGAAGAAGGCCTGCCCGGCCGCGGCCGGGAGGATGCTCCTCCAGTTCTCGGCGATAACGCCGAAGTCCGGCGAGAGGTAGTAGCTGTACGCCGCGCCCGACGCGTCGAGGGTGAGCCCGTAGGCGGCGAGCCCCAGAAGCAGGGCGATGATGGCCGGCACCATCAGCTTCACGCCGACCTCGATGCCGCTCCGGACGCCCGCGGCGATGATGACGATGACCAGCGCCATGAAGACGGCGTGGAAGAGGAGGGAGTCCAGTCCAGTCGAGACGGCACCGAACAGCGCTCCGGCCTCCTCGGGTCCGGCGAGCGCGTACCCCTCCGTGACTCCACGGAGCGTGTACCGGAGGAACCACCCGGCGACGACGCTGTAGTACGAGAGGATGACGAAGCCGGTGACGACGAACAGCCAGCCGAGGTAGTTCCACACCCCGCTTCCGAGCTCCCGTATCGCACCGACCGGGTTCAGGTTGGTGTATCGTCCGATCACGAACTCGACGAGAATCGCCGGGAAGCCGATCAGCGCGACGAACAGCAGGTAGACGAACAGGAACGCGGCGCCGCCTTCCTGTCCGGTGATGAACGGGAACCGCCAGATGTTCCCGAGCCCAACCGCGCTGCCGACCGCAGCGAGGATGAACCCTACCCGGGTCGCCCATGTCTCGCGTGCCATTGGTATCGGAGGAATTCCGGCATCGGCTATAAACGTGTCTCTCCGCCTCCGAAACTGATAATAAATGTTCCTGATCGTTTGTTCACACAGCGACGCGTCGGTCCGGGACCGTGAATTTAATAGCCGGAGGGTCACCTCACGGGATATGGAACGCGTAGACGTCGCGATCGTCGGCGGCGGCCCCGCCGGGTCGTCGGCAGCGCACGCGGCCGCGACGGACGGCGCCGACGCTGTGGTCCTCGAAAAGGGCGTCCCGCGCGCGGACCGCGACCGACTCGGGCCCGACTCGACGGACGCCGCGGGCATCCTCGACTACTGGGTCGACATCATGGGGATCCACCCCGACGAGTTCGACGACGGGGTCGTTCAGCGGGAGCTGAATCGCGCGGAGTTCCGTGGCCCCGAGGCGGCTGCAACGCTCACGTCGACCGGAATCGAGTCCTCGTACGACAAATTCGGGTACACCTTCCACCGCGCTCGCTTCGACGACTGGCTTCGCGATCGCGCCGAGGACGCCGGTGCCGAGTACCGCGTGGGCGAATCCGTCCGCGGCATCGACACGGATCTCTCGGTCGACTCTGGCGCGACCGACCCCGACGCGGACGATTCCGACGCGGACGGTCCCCGACACGTGCTTAATCTCGCCTCCGGAGAGACCATCGGAGCCGACTTCGTCGTCCTCGCTGACGGTCCGCAGCGCACCGTCACGAACCGCGTGCTCGACGAGTACCTGCCCGCTGACGCCTCCGCCTCCGAGCGGCTCGCCTCGCGGACGGCCAATCACATCGCCTATCAAGAGTATCGGCGCGTCCCCGAGGCGGTGTACGAGGAGGTGAACGACGCGCTCGTCTTCTGGTGGGGCGTGATGCCCGGCGAGACCGCTTACCCGTGGATCTTCCCGAACAACGACCGCGTCTGTCGCATCGGGCTGACGATGCCGATCGGGCTCGACATCGACGAGTTCGACCGGGACGCGTACGCCCTCCTCGACGCGGACGACGAGTCGATCCCGCGGGGCGGCGAGTACGTCCGTCGGCTGTTGGAGTGGCAGTACGGCGACGAGTACGACATCGAGACGGATTTCCCCATCGTGGAGGACGCGGGCAAGCGAAACGGGACGGAGACGTATCCGATCTCCTCTACACGTCCAATCGACTCCCCCACCGACGCCGGTATCGCGGTCGTCGGCGGCGCGATGGGAACGACATCGGCGTTTCACGAGGGCGGCGATCACGTCGCGGTCCGCACGGGCGCGATCGCCGGGGAGCTCGCCGCCACAGGCGATCTGGCGCCGTACAACCGTCGCTGGAAGGAAGCGATCGGCGACGAGATCGTCCGCAACGTGACGATGGCGGACATGGTCGGGGACTACGACCCGGACGACTGGAACCGGATCATCGGCGCGGCCGACGCGATGCTCGCGGCGGAGACGAGCGACGGACTGCTCTCGCAGCCGTACCGCTCCGGCTGGGAGTCCGCGAAGCTCCTGCTCGGCTACAAGTGGAACAAGCGACGCGTCAAGAAGGGATACGTCGGCATCGACGAGAGCGAGTACGTCTACTGAGCCGTCGGTTTTCCCGCCCTATCGCTTCCGAGCGACTTACCGGATGACCGGCGCCGTCAGTTCGCGAGCCTCAGTCGAGACGTCGCCCACGTCGACCGGCTCGACCTCGTGAGTCGGCCACTGGCCGGTCTTCGTGAGCGTCTCGGTACGGTCCGGAGCGACGAGGTGCGTGTCCTCGCTTTTCGTGCCTCGCACGGTGGGGTTCCACGCGTAGCCCATCGGCCACCGGACCGGCTCGTCGCTCTCCGGCGCGGCGATCCACTCGCGACCGGCGAACCCGGCGGCACCGCCCTGATGGTGATGCCGCCACTCGTCCGTGAACCCCGCAGTCGCGTACGCCTCGCGAATCGCGTCGAACACGTCGCCAGCGGTGTCCGGGCCAGCGGCGCCCGTTAGCTCACCCGCAGCCGCCGCCTCCGTCGCGGCGAGCGCGGTGGCCTCGACGCGGGCGGCCGCGCGGTGTCGCTCTTCCAGCCAGTCGGGGGCGTCGAAGGCTACCGTTCGAGTGAGAGAGGCATAGAGTCCGGCGCGCTCGGCGGTGACGGAGACGAGGGCGTAGTCGCCGAGTCGCGCGTCGCTCGGGACGTAGTGGCGGTACTTCTGCGCCCGCTCGGCGCCGCCGACGAGCACTACCGGGGTGTCGACGCCGCGGGAGGCGAGCGAGATGTCGATCCCCGCGGCGACCTCGTACTCGGGGTCGTCGGGTTCGAGGTTGCGGCAGACCGTCTCGACCGCGGCGGCGGCCTCACGCCCGAGTTCGCGGTATCGTTCGACATCGTCTGCGGTGAGCGGTTGGCGCAGTTGGCTCCCGTCGACGCGCTCGAAGCCGGGAACATCGAAGTCGGCGGCGGCGGGCGCGGGTGAGCGCTCCGCGACCGCGTCGGCGAGCGAGTCGGTGTACCACGGGAAGGACTCGACGTCGACCCGGTCCGGAAGCGCTTCGTCGGCGAGACGGTCGGCTTCGATATTGTCCGTGATCACCCGGACATCGCCGTCGTAGCCGACCGCGGCAACTCCCAGCTCCGCGTCAGCGTCGACGACGTTGTCGCCGCCGGTGAGCCACGCGAACCCGTTCGGCTTGGCGAACCAGACGGCTTCGAGCCCGCAGTCGTCGAGATACTCGTCCAAGCGAGCGGTGCGGGCGGAGAGGTCGACCATGTCGACCGGTGGCCGCTCCGGGACTAAAAGGGGTCGAAAGACGCGTCGCACTCGGCTTGTTTCGGAGCCGTTCCGGGGTCCGACCCGTTCTGGGATCCGACCCGTTCCGGGGTCCGTTTCATCGTGTCGACAGGCGCGAGGATTTGGGCGACGGGACCGCGACACGATTCTCGTTTCGAAAGGTTCAATTGTATCCCCGGAATACGACAAAATGCGTCAGAAAGCCCACTCGGGTTGGTAGTCTAGTCCGGTTATGACACCTCCTTGACATGGAGGAGGCCGGCAGTTCAAATCTGCCCCAACCCACTTCTACTTTCGTTCTGATCCGTTAGAGGCCGGCATCCGCGTCGAGCAGCGCGAGGCGTCGGCTACTCAACACAACAGTGTTCCGTTCGGTTCGGTCTGTCCGCCGTAACCGACCTACGAGTGGACGATCGGTCGGCGACGTGTTTTTATACGTCCGGTGAGGCAGGTACGCCAACACGATGCCACGCGAACAGTACCAGACGAAACTGGAGGATCTCCGCGACGACGTGCTCTACATGAGCGAACTCGTCGCGGAGCGCCTCCGCATGGGCCTCGATGCCTTGGAGCGACAGGACAGCGAGTTGGGCGATGCGGTCATCACCGGCGACGCCGAGATCAACGATCTCTACCTCGAACTCGAAGGACGGTGTACGGACCTCATCGCGCTTCAGCAGCCGGTCGCGGGCGACCTGCGATTCATCGCGGCCTCGTTTAAGATCATCACCGATCTCGAACGCATCGCGGACCTCGCGACGAATCTCGGCGAATACGCGAAGCAAGCGACGCAGGAGGTGTTCCCCGACGTCGATGTCCAGCGAATCGGCGACGACACGCTCGCGATGCTCGATCAGGCGATGGACGCGTACGCGGAGTCCGACCCGGACAAGTGCTTCGCGGTCGCCGAAGCGGACGACGAGGTTGACGCGGCCTGCGAAGCGGCCAGCGACCTCGTCGTGCGTGACCTCATCGAGCGCGACGAGCTCCGCGAGGACGCCGACATCGAATCGACGATGCAGAACGTCTCACGGTTGCTGTTGACGATTCGCGACCTCGAGCGCGTCGGCGACCACGCGGTCAACATCGCGGCGCGGTCGCTGTATATGATCGAGAACGACGACGAACTGCTGTACTGACGGGACGCAGGCGGGCAATCGCTCGATACGGGTGGCCTTCTGCGTCGCGGCTGTGTCGCCGTGCGGCCGTCCCGCCGCGTCGCCGCTGTCCCGACGCCTACATATCCCGCCACGGTGAGTGACCGTCATGAGCACGTACACAACGGAGATCGACGTGCGGTTCCGCGACATCGACGCGATGGGTCACGTCAACAACGCCGTGTACGCCACCTACGTCGAGCAGGCCCGATCGGAGTACTATCGCGACGTCCTCGACGCGGACCTCGCGCGCGTGTCGACGGTGTTGGCGTCGCTGTCACTCGACTTCCGTCGCCCGGTCGAATTGACCGACGGAACCGTCACCGCGACTGTCGACGTCGACGCAGTCGGCCGTTCCAGCGTCTCGATGTCCCACGAGATCCGAGTGGGAGCGGGCGGGACCGATGCCGACGAATCCGGCGAGACCGCGGGCGACGAAACGACCGTCGCGGAGGCGACGGCGACGCTGGTGACCATCGACCCCGACTCCGGCGAGCCCCGTCCCGTCCCGGAGGCGTTCCGAACGGCGATAACGGAGTTCCACGAGCTGTAGTTATCGACGACACCCCCCAACTGTAACCCGAGACACCTACATTCTTGCCGCCGCGGGCCGATCAGTCGGGTATGTCTATTCGACTGTACGCCCTCGACGGGTGTCCGTGGTGTGAGAACGTGTCCGACGCGCTCGACGAGGTCGGCGTGGCGTACGAGACCGAGTGGGTCGACGCGCTCCACTCCGACCGCAACGAAGTGAAACGAGTCAGCGGCCAGCGCGGCGTCCCGGTGCTCGTCGACGAGGACCGCGGCGTGACGATGGCCGAGAGCGCGAACATTCTGGAGTACGTCGAACGGAGTCTCGCGTGACGATCTACACCGGACGCGGCGACGAGGGGAACACCGATCTCCGCGACATGAGTCGCGTGTCGAAGTCGAGCCCGCGGATCGAGGCGTACGGGACCGTCGACGAGGCGAACGCGCTAATCGGAACGGTTCGCCCGACGGGCCACGACGACCTCGACGAGCTGTTGGAGACGGTACAGAATCACCTGCACGTGGTGCAGGCGGACCTCGCGAACCCCGATCCGGACCCGGACGACCCGAGCGTCGACCCGAGCCACGTCGAGGTTCTCGAAGACCGAATCGACGAGTTCGACGGCGAACTGGAGCCGCTGCAGTCGTTTATTCTCCCCGGCGGCGGCGAGTCCGGGGCGCGCCTCCACCACGCCCGGACGGTGACCCGGCGCGCCGAGCGGCGGGTCGTGGAACTCACCCGGTCAGAGCCGATCAACAAGGCCGTCGTCACCTACCTCAATCGGCTCTCGGATCTGTTGTTCACCCTGGGTCGGGTAGCGAACGCCCGGGACGGCGAGCCGGAGGAGTCGCCGACGTACTGAGTCGCCCGTGCCACGTTTCCGGTGTTCTCGTCCGACCGCTGCGCCGAGCGCTCGATTCTGTCGCGTGAATACAGCCACAAAGAATATATTCGTCCTTCACTAAAGGACAGATATGAGTAAACACTTCGAAGATGCGCGGTACTACCTCGGTCGCGCGGCAGAACACGCGAAGGCGGGCGTTAAAGAGGAGCTGGAGCCGCTGGAGGCTCGCGTCAAAGCGCTCGTCGGTGCCGACGAGGACGAGGAGCCGGAGCCCTCGCGGTTGGACAAGCTCCAGGCCGATCTGAAAGCCCTGGAAGAGCGCGCCGAGGGTGAGGCTCGCGAAGCGGTCGCCTCGGCCCGTGAGCGCGTGAAAGCGTACCGCGGCCACGACGCCGCCGAACAGTAAGAGACGGTCTCACTCGGTCGGTGGCGACTCGTCTCCGTTCGTCGAGGCGAACTCCGTTCCCGCGGACAGTCGCTCGGCGGCAGGAACCACGACGTATTCGATCCCCTCGCGTTCGAACAGCGCACGGGCGCGTTCGACACCCATCTCGGCGTTAACTTCATTCGCCCGGTAGTGCCGAATCGGGTGACGGATCCACGACGGCTCCCAGTGGGCGTACACGTCGGTCGTCGTACGATCTGCGCCAACGAACAGTCCGAGGTGGAGCTGGTCGTCGCTCGCGAGCGCGCCGTCGGGGTAGCGGACCCAGCTCGCGGCGGTGGCTTCCGAAAGTGAGTCGCACGCGCGAAATTTCAACGAGGAGACGAGGTTGCGAACGAACCCGAGCCGGTGGAGTCGCGCCTCGACGTGCGGATACGGCTCCTGGAGCGTGAACGCGTACTGATCGTCAGGTGTCTCGCGCTCCGCGTAGAGTCCGAGCGCTGACAACGGGAGATGGAGTACGCTTGCAGCGTGTTGGCGAAGGCGTTCGAGGAACCCGAGCGCGTGGGTCATGGGGAGTCTGTTGGTTCGGTCAGTGCATCAATCCTCCCCACAAAGTAACTCTTAAGTCCCGAGGTCAGGTACCTCGATACGAGCGGGTTGGTGGTCTAGCCAGGTTATGACGGCTCCTTCACACGGAGCAGGTCGGCGGTTCGAATCCGCCCCAACCCATTCACGATTCTTACTACTGGACCAATCATTCAATAGGGTTCAGCAGATCTGTTAGAATGCTTAACAGGCGATATGTTTTGACCTAACTGCGCTCAATACAGTGGAAGCAGGTAGCGAATTACCAGTGGCGTGGACCATCTGAGACTTGGAAGAAATCACTCTCGGCGCTGTACGAGGCCGAAGTGGATGAGTAACCCTACTATTCCCAGGAACCCCAAGACAATACCACGAAGCCGTGGATTCGGTAATTCTCGCGTCTTCGAATCAGCGTATACATAGTATCCGACGATGGGCCAGAAGACGAGCAAGTAGAGACCCATACGGATGAGCAGTCCGCTGTACGCGGTTAGCAAACTCATCAACTATTCACCGACGTTTCCCGGGAGACCATATATTGGTCGTCGTTTTACGGCGAGAAAGAAGTTCCGCGTAGTAGATTTCAAAGTCCGTGAGCGATGCGCGCTTTTCAGCGGCTGGCTCTTTCATACTGGAAAGCGTCAACCAGAAAGGATTCCAGCAGAGCCGACCAGATAGAGGTGCAAGCCTGTACTTGAGAGGGGCCGCACTCTCCACAGTTGCTCTGAAAATAGACCCGTGACAACACGGTATCGTGTCGGCGGACGCGATATCACCGAACAGCCACCCTAACGGAAACGAGAATCGGAATACAAATAGCCGAATAGTTATAACAGAATAGATATCCAAATGACAGAGAATACCAGTTCCAAACGAGTTCCAAGTCAACCGGTTGTTGTTCAAGAGGACACCCATCAGAACGAGATTCCAGAGAATATCGACTCAGAGCTGTATTCGGCAGATAGCCCAACCAACTCGTTCCACGAATTCAAAATCGAGCCCGATGATGCGCTTGTCGAAGCACTTCGCAACAACGGCTACACGGTGGAATTCAGAGATCGGTGACAGACAGGGTACATTATCCGGTGACGAGCTATCTCAGACGGTGCTCTCTCTCGGCATCCACCAGACACGTCTCGACGAGTTCCCCGTCCGAGGCGCCCCACCGTGTCGCCGTTATATACGGTTTCGCTGCCGCTGCACTGCGCCACCAACTCCCGTGATCGATGCTAGGGCCGTACTGACCGAAACCGGGCCGAAGCGTGTCCTCCTCTGAGGGTTACACCAAAGCCGCTAGCGAATACCTCCGACGGCAGAAAGACGCAGCTGCGTTTTCGCGTCGTTACTCGTCGACCGTGACGCGCTCGATCTCGACGGTGTCGCGCGGCTCGTCACGGCGGTCGGTCGGCACGGAGCCGATCTCCTCGACGACGTCCATCCCGTCGATTACCTGCCCGAAGACGGCGTGTTTGCCGTCGAGGTGCGGGGTCGCGTCGAGCGTGACGAAGAACTGCGAGCCGTTCGTGTTCGGACCGGAGTTCGCCATCGAGAGGATTCCCGGGCCGTCGTGGGTGAGGTCGTCGTGGAACTCGTCGTCAAACTGATAGCCGGGGCCGCCGCGACCGTTCTGCTGCGGGTCGCCGCCCTGGATCATGAAGCCCTCGATGACGCGGTGGAAGACGTTACCCTCGTACAGGGAGTCGCCGCGCACCTCGTCCGTTTCGGGGTCCGCCCACGTGGTCGTGTCGCGCGCGGGGTCGGCGTCCGCCGCGGGGTCGTGTCGGGCCAGTCCGAGGAAGTTCTCGACCGTCTTCGGTGCGCGGTCGGCGAACAGTTCGACGACGACATCGCCGTGGTTCGTGTGGAGCGTCACCTGCGGGTTGTCGGGATTGGAAACGTCTCGTGACATACCGAGAAGAAGGAGCCCCCGTCGGAAAACCCTACCCATCCGGGAACGTCGGCCGTGTCAGCCGCGGACGCCGACCGGTCGGTATGAGTTCCACGTGACCCTCACCGTCGCCGCGACCGTCGTCGGCGTCACGGTGGGGCCGCTGTTCGCGTTCCTCCGCGTGCCGATCCCCGCGCCGCCGGAGCTGCCCGGTGTGATGGCGGTCCTCGGCATCTGTCTCGGATCTAAAGCGGTCGGACACGCGGATCTCGGGGTCGACCCGCTCGATCCGCTCGGTCTGTAGCACCGCAACCGATCAGTCCTGCCTGTCGCGCCCGTATCACAGCCGTCACGGCCGGTACCGTTTTCCACCCGGGGAGAGCACTCTCACGCATGTACGACGCCATTCTCCTCCCCGTCGCGCCGGGCAGCAGCGCGAACGACGCGATCCCGCACGCGAAGAGCCTCGCCGAGCGGTACGGCGCCACGGTGTACGTCGTGTCCGCGATCGACACCATGTCACAGATGCTCCGTGGCCCGCAAGCGGGGGCGTTCGCCGAGCGAGTCGAATCGGCGGCAGAGAGGCGCGTCGAAGACGTGACCACCGAACTCGAGGCCGCTGGAATCGAGGTCGTGGGCAACGTCGTTCGGGGCGAGCCGCTCGACGTGATCCGGAACGCGATCGAGGACGTCGGCGCCGACATCGTCGTGATGCCGAGCCACACCCGGACCGGGCTTCGGCGGGTGCTCCTCGGGAGCGTCACGGAGAAGATCGTTCGCGTCTCGCCGGTGCCGGTGGTCACCGTGCCGATGGCCGACCGTGAGACGGCCGATGATCGGACCGGTGATCGGAGTGATGACCGCGACGACGACCGAAGCGACAGCGAGGCGTGACCCCCGTTTCCGACGCGACAGCAACCGGACAGGCGCGAACCCGCGCGTATCGGGTCGCGTACGACGGCCGCGAGTACGCGGGCTTTCAGCGTCAGCCGCACGCCGAGACCGTCGAAGGGACGCTCCTCCGGGCCCTCGCGGCCCACGGACTGCTCGACCGCGGTGACGGACCGACCCACGCGACGCCCCCCGGCTACGCCGCCGCCGGACGAACCGATGCCGGCGTCTCCGCGGTCGCACAGACGGTCGCGTTCGAGGCGCCGGAGTGGCTCACCCCCCGAGCGTTTAACGGACAGCTCCCCGGATCGATCCGCGTGTGGGCCGCTGCGGACGTCCGGGACGGCTTTCACGCGACACACGACGCGACTCGTCGCACGTACCGGTACCACCTGTACGCACCGGGGGGCGGTGCCGCGGACGGCGTGGCGGACCGGGGCTACGCCGTCGACGACGATCGCGTTCGGGCCGCGCTCACTCGGTTCTCCGGTGAACACGACTTCCACAACCTGACGAGCGACGAGACGGGAACCGTCCGCGATCTGACCGCGACGGCGACCCGCGAGGGTGACCTCCTCGTCGTCGAGATCGCGGCCGACGGCTTTCCGCGCGCGCTCGTTCGACGACTCGTCGCTGCGGCCCGAGCCGTCGGCCGCGGCACGACCGACGTCGAACGGATCGAGCGGCTCCTCGCCCCGGAGCCGATCTCGGGCCAATTCGGCGTCGGTCCGGCACCGTCCGCACCGCTGGTGTTGTGGGACGTCGAGTACGACGGGGTGTCGTTCGGCGTCGACACGGAGGCGGCCGCAAGCGCTCGCGAGGCGTTCGGTGAGCGGCACCGCGACGCCCGCCTCGCCGCGGCGGTAACCGGCGCGATTCGAGACCGCATCGCCGATAGCGAGGCGAACCGTGAGCCTCCTTGACGCTCGTGAACTCGCTGCCTGCAGAGCGATCGACGGGTCGAATCCCTCCTCTTGTCGAGAGCGGATCTCACTCCCGATCGTCTCGCGTGATTATGGACCGTATAGCATTGTGACCGCAGTCGGTTGGAGGTTCATATGCGAAACGAGCGCGTGCTTGTCACGGGTGGTGCTGGATTCATCGGGTCGAACCTCGCGAACACGCTGGCGACGGACAACGAGGTGATCGCCGTCGACAACGGCTATCTCGGAACGGAAGCGAACCTCGCCGACGAGGTCCGCTACGAGAACTGCGACGTCCTCGACGACGACCTCCCGACCGACGTCGACGTCGTGTTTCACCTCGCCGCGCTGTCCTCGTACGCGATGCACGAAGACGATCCGGTGGGCGGTGCAGCGGTCAACGTCGACGGCTTCGTGAACGTCGTCGAACAGGCGCGTCAGGACGGCTGTGACACCGTTGTCTACGCGTCGACGTCGTCGATCTACGGCAGCCAGACGGAACCGAGTCCGGAGGATATGCCGGTCTCCGTGAACACCGGGTACGAGGCCTCGAAGCTCTCACGGGAGCGGTACGCCGAATACTTCTCCAACCACTACGACATGTCGATGGCCGGAATGCGGTTCTTTTCCGTGTACCAGGGATACGGCGGTGCCGAGGGGCACAAAGGGGAGTACGCGAACGTGATCGCCCAATTCGCGGACGACGTCGCACACGACCGAGCGCCGGAGCTGTACGGCGACGGAACGCAGACGCGCGATTTCACCCACGTCGACGACATCGTCCGCGGGCTGGTCGACGCCGCGACACACGAGCTCGATGGCGTGTACAATCTGGGAACCGGAGACGCGTACTCGTTCAACACGGTCGTGAGCCAGATCAACGACGTGTTGGGGACGGACGTGGAGCCCGAGTACGTCGAGAACCCGATTCCCGAGGAAGTGTACGTCGAGCACACCTGCGCGGACTGCTCGAAGATACGCGAGGCGACGGGGTGGGAGCCCGAAATAGACTTCGAGGAGGGGATCCGGCGGGTATGCTCTCCCTACCTGACGTCGACGGCGTCGAATAACTGACCGTTGGTTCGCGGCGAGTTCATGATACTTCTTGTCATGACACTACATACGTAGTGCCGCCTCAGTTGACATGCCATACACGTCGACACAAGCGGGATGCCCTAACGACCGTTGGGTATAATTGGGCACATGACACTGGATACGGCTGACAACCTCTGCTGGGACATCATCGAGGCTGTCGCGGACGAACGAGGTACCGAGCCGGAACGGATCGACGAGCGGCTCTACGACGTAATTGACGTGGAGTCACTGGCACACCTCGTCGATCAGGCACACCGTACCGACTCGATGGATCTCTCGGTATCCTTCCGGATCGCCGAGTGCTTCGTCACCGTGACCGGTGATCAGACCGTACGGGCGAGTACACCGAACTGACTCGCGACCGGGGATCGACCCGTACGAAGACCGCCCTCGAAAAGCTCGCGACCGGGAACGAGATCGGCAATTAGATTCGCCGGGTGGAGAATCCGGCGTCGCGCCACCGCTGGAGCTGTAGTATTCCTTTCGTATCGACCACGTTCGGTGTCGACATCCGATCGCGGAGCGTGCGCGGATCGAGTTCGGCGAACTCGTCGTGATCAGTCGTGATTACGACGGCGTCTGCGTCTGTCGTCGCCGTTTCGAGGTCCACCAACTCGATCGAAGCGGCCCCGGTATCTGTCAGTTCGATCGAGGCGTCGTCGACGTGCGGGTCGTGGACGGCGACGATGGGCCCGTTCGGGCTCCCGCCGTCGGTTGCGGGCGGTGGGACCTCCGAGCCGCGCCGTAGCTCCCTTGCGAACGCCACGCCCGGGCTCTTTCTCGTGTCGTCGACGTTCCCTTTGTACGCGGCTCCGAGCACGGCGATTTTGGTTCCGTCGAGATCGCCGACGAGGTCACGGACGAGGTCGACGACGAACTCGCTCATGCCGTCGTTGACCTTTCTGGCGGTCGGGATCAAGTCCATCGAGTCGGACCCCACGCCGAGGAACCACGGATCTATCGGCAGACAGTGCCCGCCGACGCCGGGACCGGGGCTGAGCAGGTCGACCCGCGGGTGTCCGTTAGCGAGGTCGATCGCTTCTCGGGTGTCGATGTCGTAATCGTGTGCGATCCGCGCCGTCTCGTTTGCCAGGGCGATGTTCACGTCGCGGAAGGTGTTCTGTATGAGCTTGACGAACTCCGCGGTCGTCGGGTCCTGCGTCGTTCGGATCGCGGCGGCGACGAAGGAGTCGTACAGCTCGACGGCCGCCGCGGTCGAGTCCGGACCGATACCGCCGACGATGCGGTCGTTCTCGCGCAGCTCGACGAGAATGTTTCCGGGAAGGACCGTCTCGGGACAGTGCGCGAGGCCGAAGTCGACCCCGGCCTCGAGTCCCGACGCTTCGAGGGCGGGTCGGACGTGCGTCTCCGTCGTTCCCGGGGGGACCGTCGACTCCAAGATCACGGTATCGCCCTCACGGAGGAGGGGCGCAATCGCCTCCGCCGACGCGTTGACGTACTCGAGTCCCGGTCGGCGCGTTTCCTCATCGAACGGCGTCGGAACGCAGATGATGTGGTACTGCGCTTCCGGGATCTCGTCCGTAGCGGTCAACCGCCCCGACTCGACTGCCCGTTCGAGGAGTTCGTCGAGCCCCGGTTCGTCGATCCGAACGTCCGCGTTTCGGACGCGGTCACGCACCCCTTGGTCGGTGTCGTAGCCGAACACCTCGTGTCCGTTGTCCGCGAGCACCGCGGCCGTCGGCAGCCCGATGTATCCCAACCCGTGGACGCAGACCGTGCTCATCGGATCACCTCTTCGGTCTCTACGCTCACCGGAAGCGCACGGAGGATCTGCACCGCAGCGTCGCCGTCCCCGTACGGGTTCTCCCACCCGCCGTCCGCGTTGAGCATCTCGGTCACCGCACGACGGATGCGGTCAGAGTCACAGGAACTGAGCCTGTTTGCCCCCACGTCTGTCGTTTCGGGTCGTTCGGTGTTGTCTCGCATCGTCACGCACGGCACGCCGAGGACGCACGCCTCCTCTTGGACGCCGCCTGAGTCGGTGAGGACGGCCGCCGAAGCCGACAGCAGCCGAACGAAATCGAGGTAGTCTTGCGGTTCGATCGTCCGAACCGGCGCTGGAACGTCGATCTCGAACTCCTTCAGCCGTTCCCGAGCGCGCGGATGAATCGGATACACGACGTCCAGTCCGTGTTCCTGCCCCGCCCGGGCGGCACCGTCCAGAAGCGCGCGGAACCGATCGGGGTCGTCGACGTTCTCCTGTCTGTGTGCGGTCATGAGGAGGTACTGACCCGCCGTGAGGCCGTGGTCGTCGAGCACGGTGGTCTTTCGGCGTGCGACGGTACGGTTCCGTTCGAGGGCGTCGACAACCGTGTTTCCGGTCACGGTAATCCGGAGCTCCGAGATGCCTTCGCGGACGAGGTACCACTTGCTCTTCTCGGTCGGTGCAAAGAGGTAATCGGCGATGTGATCGACTATCACGCGGTTCGTTTCTTCGGGCATCGATCGGTCGAAGCTCCTGAGGCCCGCTTCGACGTGCGCGAGTTTCGGGTCCATCTTGCTTGCAGCGAGGCCGCCTGCGAGCGCGCTGTTCGTGTCCCCCTGTACGATCACGACGTCGGGGTCGAGGTCCTCGACGACCCGTTCGATACCGCCCAGCATCTCGCCGGTCTGCTCGCCGTGTGGGCCGGAGCCGACACCGAGGTTGACGTCGGGTTCGGCCAGCTCGAGCTGGTCGAAGAACACACCGTCGAGATTATCTGAGTAGTGCTGTCCGGTGTGTATCACCGCGTACTCCACGCCGTGCTGCTCGCACGCACGAATCACGGGCGCGAGCTTGATTATCTCGGGTCTGGTCCCGAGAACGAAGGCGATATCGGTCATCGGCGATCGACCTCCGTCCGATCGGTAGCGGTTCCACCGTCGTGAACCACTCCGATGTCTCGGTGGTCGGCGACGTCCCGCTCGTAGCCGCCCGAATCGGAATCGAGATCACCGATATGATGGACCAGTCCCTCGTTGTCGAGGACGTCGAGCCAGGTGCCGAAAAGCACCAAGAGAAGCCCGAGGAGGGCGACGGTCGTCGACGCCATGCCGCCGAGGAATGTATCGACGCCGGCGCTCCAGACGGAGTACACCCCAGTTGTGGTGCCCGCGACCAGCACGACGGCTCCGAGCGCGTAACAGACCGCGATCGGGTGGAACTGGCGGACGACATAGAGTCGAACGATCCGCTCGATGAAGCTCCGTGCGAGGAGTCCGGACAGGCGGGGGATAAACGACGAGTAGCGGATAGTGCTCTGTTCGTCGCCGTACCGCGCCGGGTGGGCGACGTCGGCTATCGGCTGCCGGTTGACGTTGAGTGCGAACAGGACGTGGTTGAGAAAGCCGTAGTGGTCGTAGAGGCGGTCGAACCGGATCGTACGAAGCCCCTCGGCGGAAATCGCCGTGAACCCGTTCTGCGGGTCGGACAGCTCCCAGTACCCGCTCGCAATTCGCGTCAACATCGTCAAGAGGACGTTTCCGAACAGCCGCCAACGCGACATGGTCGCGTAGTCGCGACTGGACGTGAGTCGGTTGCCCTTCGCGTACGTTACCCGCCCGGCCGCGACCGGCTTGATAATCTGTTCGAGGTGCCCGGGGTCCATTTGACCGTCCCCGTCCATGACGGCGACGACGTCCATCCCGTCTTCGAGCGCGCGAGCGTACCCGGTCTTGACCGCTCCGCCCGCGCCGCGGTTCCGCTCGTGCCTGATGGGGACGACGTGTGCTGGATATTCCGTTCCGTCCGATCCATTCCGGGCCGCAGCTCGGCCGTTTTGTCGACTCGCCGCCTCCCGGATGGCGCCCCACGTCTCGTCTGTCGACGCATCGTCGACCGCGTAGATCCGGTCGACGTAGGTGGGGATCGTTTCGATCACCTCGCCAACGTGTTTGGCCTCGTTGTACGCTGGGATGACGACACCGACGGTCTTCCCGTCGTACATCGTCAGCGACACCCTCCGTCCGTGTCTAAGCCGACTCTAGAACGAGACCATCGAGACCGTCGGGTCCGTTTCGTTCGGCGTGGTCTGGTTGTCATATCGGATCCTCCGTGTTGCGTTCCCCAGTCCGAATCCGCGGACGGATCGGCCAGAGGGACATACCGGAATACCCGACAGACACGGCTTTTGTTATACACTGCCTCACCGGGTCCGGGACCGCCTTCGCCGAACGCGCTGATGCTCACTCCCCGCCCCTGCGGGCGAATATCGCTGACTCAGTGGAAGACAGAGAGGGTTCCGGTCTGCGGACTGGGCACGTCCGTCTACGGCTGCGGACTGGGCACGTCCGTCTCCACTGCTCACGCGGACGAAGCCGCGAGCGTCGCGACACGGCAGTGTTGTCGTCTTCGTGAGCGATCGTCGCGCGGAACGCCCTCGAATCTCGTCGGTGTGCAACTGAGACCACAGCTCAGTTCGTCCGCGGTGCAAACCGTGTAACTCGGTTCGGTCGCGGGCGACACGCCGCGCTTCGACGACGGTGTCACCCGCTCAGAGCGATAATCAGGCGGTGAATAGCGGGGATATGGTAGTGATAACAAACTGAGTGAAGGGTGATTACCAATCCGTTCGAACAGACCGAGAGGGGATCTGTGGCTGCCGCACACGAAGTCGAGTCATGAACGCTATGGAGGAGATCACGAAAGACGAGGTATTTGAGGTGTTGAGTAGCTCACGCCGACGACTAATTTTGTACCACCTTCATCGACGCGGTGGTCAGGCAGAACTCCGGGACCTCGCCCGCGATACGGCGGAAGCCGAAAGTGACGGCGATGTTGACGACGGCGTGGTCAAGCGGTTCTACATCTCGCTGTATCAAACCCACATTCCGAAGCTTGAGGAGGTCGGCCTCGTCAGATACGACAGCGACAGCAAGACCGTGTCGTTGACGGAGAAGGTCGGAGACGTTGAACGCGTGCTGGACACGGAGTCCAAAGGCGGACGTCGGTGGCCGGTGTATTACGGCGCACTTGCGCTCTTCGGTAGCGCGCTCGCCGCGGTCCAGCTATTCGGCGGCGCGCCGCCGGAGACGAGCCTCCTGTTCGCCGCCGCGCTGCTGTTGCTCGCGGGATATCAGTATTACGAGACGGAAATGAAAGCGCGTGAGTATCACTTTCTCGAACGGTTGATAAGTGACTGAATCTCGAACGGCTGCTAAGTGACAGAACCGCCGTCCGGCGCGGTCACCGCGCGCGCTGTAACCCGACGATCGCAAGAATACCGAGCACACTGAGAAGCGTCCAAGCGGCCGGCGGGACGGTCGCGAGCGGGCCAATCCCGAGAGTGCCGATCGTGACGATAGCCACGACCGCTCCCGCGACGGCGGGAATCGTCCACGTCCGGTCCGTGCCCGTGCCCTTGGACTCGCTCTGTTCGTCCTCGTCGAGCGGTTCCATGTATTTCAACAGCTGCGTCACAGACGCTTGGAGCTCGATCGTCCCGCGGTTTTTCTCGTAGCTGATCACTCCGAGCGAGTCCATCTTCGGAAGGTGACACTGGTAGAGTCCGATGTAGACGCGCTTGCGCTGATCCGAGGAGAGCTGTCGGACGGTGATATCGTTCTCTTTCGCCGCGATGTGTTCGGCGAGATCGTTCAGATCCGAGTACCCGTCATGTTCGCGTAAGTACTGAATAACCATCCGGCGTCGCCTGTTTTTCAACAGATCGAATATTTCGCCTTTGGTTAACTCCGCGCCGCTCGAGCGAGAGGTCTTGCCGATATCCTTGAGGTTGGAGATATCGGTCTCGGTCGCCTCCGCCGCCGTTTCACTCGCTGATTCTCCGCTAAGTGACCCCGTTTTCCCCGCTGACATGGAGACGTATACACACCCACCTATGTTAGATATACAGAAACTAACGGCCGTCGAAACCGCTAATACGATATTATAACGTAATGAAAGTGCTGTCTACGAATGCTTGAAGAGGGCCTTCAGGTACGGCGGTTTATCGCATCAAAGACTGATTGATACGAGATTAAGCCAGTATTTATCGACCGATCGAAGCCCGCACGAGGCGGCGACGTCATCGCAGCGCGTCGTCGAGGCAGTTCTCGTGTGGAATGGTACCATCTGACGATCACTGCGATTAGCTACCGAATTTGCGCATCCGGGTGACCCGTTCTCCGGGCGTTCACTTCCCGCAGCGAGCCGAGTTCCGCCGTTCGTTAGCAGATGTATACTCTTTGGTCGTCCGGCAGTGGTGTCGGTAATGAGTCATCAGGTTGCGGTGATCGGAACTGGAGCAGATCCGGAGACGCGCGATCGTGACGGGTACGCGATGGCGTATCGCCACGCCTCCGGCTATCAGCGGCTGGAAAACTGTACGATCGTCGCCTGCGCGGACATCATTCGAGAGAACGCCGAGGCGTTCGCCGATCACCACGACGTCGACAACGTATACGAGGATCACGAGGCGATGCTCGAAGAGGCGGAACCCGATATCGTCAGTATCTGTGTCCCTCCGGCGATTCACGCCGATCTCGTCGTCGATAGCGCCGAAGCACCGTCGGTGCAGGCGGTTCACTGCGAGAAGCCGATGGCGACGACGTGGCAGGACTGCAAGCGGATGGTCACCGTCTGTGAACGCGAAGGCGTTCAACTCACGATCGATCATCAACGACGTCTCTCTGAACCCGTTCGCCGGGCGAAGTCGATGCTCGATTCGGGCCGGATCGGGGAGCTGAAGCGACTCGAATGGTCGGAGGTCAACCTCTTCGACGCGGGGACACACCTGTTCGATCTGTGTGACCACTTCGTCGACGGCGCCCGTGCGGAGTGGGTTCTCGCCGCTGTCGACTGCTCACACGAAAACCGGTGGTTCGGAGCGCTCAACGAGACGCGGGCGATCGCTAACTGGCGATACGCCGACGGGACGATGGGGTTCGCCTCGACCGCCGAGGAGGGAGACACCGTCGTCGAGCCCTACCTCCGGATCGTCGGAGAGGAGGGCGCTATCGAGATCCAAGCCGAAGACGGGACGGCGCTTCGGATCCGAACCGACGGGGGCTGGAAGGCGATCGACACGGACGAGAACGTGTACGGGCCAACCCCGGGACTCCCCAGCGCGGCGCTGCGGAAAGCGACCGGATACCTCCCGGGCGTCAACTGGCCGCCGGCCCCGCAGACGCATTACGAGCGCGCGATCGAACACCTCGTCACCAGCCTCGACGGCGGCGAGGAGCCGATCATTTCGGGACGTCGCGTCCTCCGAGGAACCGAACTGACGTTCGCGAGCTGGGAGTCCGCGCGCCGGCGCGGGCGAGTACACCTCCCCTTGGATATCAGCGGTAACCCGCTCGAAAAGATGTTCGAGGCGGGGCAACTCGCCGGGCTCTCGAAGTGATCTCCGGGTGGTCTCCGAGCGGTCTCCGAGCGATCTCGAAGCGGCGTCCGCGCGCTCCGCGTCTGAGCGACGGCACATCCGGTAACTAATCCCGATGGAGAACGTATACTGAGTATGTGGCCTTGGGAACACGTGCTGTTCGCGTACGTTTTTTATTCAGTGTATATCCACGTGCGCTACCACCGTCGTCCGAGTGACGCGCCGGTCGTTGCGCTCGCGTTCGGCTCGGTGCTCCCGGATCTCATCGACAAGCCCCTGGCGTGGCAGTTCAACGTGTTCGAGGGCGGGTACGCGCTGGCACACTCCGTGTTCTTCGTCGTTCCCCTCGCGGCGGTCGTCTACCTGTACGCGAAGCGCCGCGGTCGCGGCGCCATCGGGGCCGCGTTCGGTGTCGGCTACCTGTTCCACCTCGTCGGCGACGTGCTTCCGGTGTCGCTCGCGCGCGGTTCCCTCGATCTCACGCCGATGCTGTGGCCGATCGCGGGTGCACCTCGGTCCGCCGACCGGGCGAGTCGGTCGTTTCTCGACGGCGTGTACACCCTCCTCGTCGAGTACATGTCAGAGCTCGCGACGCTCAATCTCACGTCGGTTATCGCCCTCCAGATCGGATCGCTGGTCTTCGGGCTCGTCCTGTGGGCGTACGACGGCTTCCCCGGGCCTCGGATCCTGCTTCGGTGGATACGGGTGCGCGGGCGGACAGCGGTCCGCCAGTGAGAGGAGCACTCGGGAAGCGCGGCGAAGTCCCGCTCAAAGCGGTCGCCCGCGGAGCAGCGCGATTCCCTTCCAGATCGCTGCTTCCGGGTCGTCCGGATCGTCGTCCTCGAAGACGACCCACTCAGCGTTCGAGCGGGCGGCCGCAGCTAGAACCTCGGCTGGATCGATGAGCCCGTCCCCCGGCGTAACCGACCGGAACGCGGGCGGGAACTCCCTCGTCTGCTGGACGTCGGCGAGGTGCACGAGCGACAGCCGGTCGCCGAGGCTCTCGATCGCTTCGGCGGGGTCGTATCCGCCCGCAGCGACCCATCCGGCGTCGATTTCGAAGGTTACCGCGGCAGTCTGATCGACGAGCCGACCGAACCCCGTTTGATCGAGCGACCGATCCTCCGCCACGAGCCACCGATCGGCGGCTTCGGCGACCAGTTCCCAGACGAACGCGGGTGCGGGTATCGACGATACGGTTCCGAGCCCGTATCGATCTAACGGCGGGAGAAACGGCTCCCGCGAGGTGTGGTACCCGAGTTCGATCCCGCGGGAATCGAGGCGTTCGGCGAGCTCGTCCAATCTCGACGCGAGACGGTCAACGGTCGCTGTCGTTCGAAACAGGTGCGCCCCGAGGTGGGGAACGATAACCCGATCACAGCCGACGAACTGGCATCGATCGACGATCGGCTCGACGTTTCGTTCGAGACGTAACAGGTCCACGTGGGCGGCGACCGGCACCACGCCGGTCTCCGTGAGCGCGCGTTTGACGGCTTGCGGGTCGGTATCGAGAAACGCACCAGCAAATTCGACTCCCTCGTAGCCGGCGTCCGCCACGTATCGGATCACCTCGGGCAGCGACGCGTCGATCGATCTGACGGTGTGCAGCTGGATGGCCGGTCGAGGACCCTCGGACGCTTCGGCAGCAGTCGCGGCGGTGTGGCTCATTGCCGGACGTTCACGCGAAAGCCGATAAGTAATGGAGGCCCTATCGTGAGACCGATTCTCTGTGTCCGAGGGGTTCCGCACCGTACGCGAGGAGCGCTCACCGCTTCGCCGAAACGTGGACGCCGATCGACCAGTGCTCGTTGGTGAACACGTTCGGGTAGTTGACGTTGCCGTCGACCGCACAGAACCACCGCCCGTCGACGTACCACGGGTCGACGTGGTGCATCCGTCCGGCGTTCCACCCGAGGTGTGCTCCGGTGCCTTCGAACACCGGCGATGCGGACAGCTCGCGGTCCGAGAACGACTCCCGATCGAGTGACGTCAGCTCGTACGCGTGGACGCGCTCGCCGTACAGGTTTTCGCAGTCCTGGTAGAAGACGACGACCCGCTCGTCGGTGACGACCGGGCGCCCGGCGGGACGAGCGGCCGTCGGTCGGTCGACGACGACCGGGTTCTCCGGATGCGGATTCCAGTCGTCGCGGCGGAGGCCGTCCGACCAATAGAGGTGCGTGCCGTCGATGGCGTCGTCTCCGACGAGCATCCACCACGTGTCGTCCCAGCGGAACACGACCGCGTCGTCGGTACCGTGGTCTCGCGAAACGGGAACCGCACATCGCCGCCACTCGGTCGGGAAGTCGACGGCTTCGTACAGCTCCACCGTCTGGTCGTCGGCGCCACCGGTTTCCGGGACCATGTACTGTTGCCCCTCCCAGTCGAACACGTACGGGAACGAGAGGTGTTGTTCGGTCGCGAGCACGACACCCTGATACTCCCAGTCGAATCCGTCGCGACTCGTCGCGTGAGCGATGACCGCGTCGGGCTCCCGGTCACCGTTGAAGACCTCGAAGAACATGTGCCACCGCTCGCCGTCGGGGTAGAGGAACGGGTCGGCGACGAAGTCCACGTTCCCGAAGTCGGTCACGTCCTCGGCGGTCATCACCGGGTGATACACGGTGAAACCGCCGCTTCTCAGTTCGTTCGGATCGAACCGCTTGCGTCCTGTAGACGCATGCTCCGTCGGAGGGGGTGGTCGAACGCGATCCGTCGGACGCTCGTCGGTGCCGGCAATTTCGGAGAGGTAACGCGGCGCGTAGTGATTGAGGGCCTTCCCCATGAGCCAAGCGGCGCGGACCGTTTCTGGGCGTCGTTTAAGCGGTGTAAGTATCTGGGGCATGATACGCGTAGGACGTGCGGCTGACGGGGTTTAGTTAGTTCTTGGATTAGTTACATCAATGTGAGCCTGAAGGATATTCTGTGGGATCTCTGCCGACTCGAAGGATATTCTGTGAGATCACGGCCGATTCGAGGGAAATTCCGTGGAAGCGCTAGTCGTACCCAACGGCCTGCGCGTACACGCGAAGTAGCTCAGCGCACGCGTCGTTTCACCCCCGAGCGCGCGCCGGGCTGATCGGTTGCGGGCTCGATATCAGGGATCTGGCACCAGGCCCACGATAGCCGGTGACGTTCTCCCCGCCGTAAACGACGGAATGCTCTCCTCGAAGGAAGGTAGTAGATCCCATCCGGCGTATCTCCAGCGGTCTGCCGTCGACCGTCGGTGATCTCGGCGGACGTTATTTAGGGAATAACAATCGCCTCTACCGACCCGGTTGGAGACAGATGATCCGCACTCTGAGTATCGGCGTGAGTGGACGGCGCCGACAGGAGTCAGGTGGCGTATGAAGGATCGACTCCTCGAACTTCTCAAACGACTGGTACCGGGGGGGTCGGTCGTGCAACGGACGGTGAAGAGTGGCGTCTGGGTGTCCGCGACGAAGATCTCGCTTCGGGCCTCACAGCTGCTGATGCTGGTGATCCTCGCTCGACTGCTCGCCCCGCGCGACTTCGGACTGATGGGAATCGCGCTGCTGACGCTCTCCGCGACGCGACGGTTCACGGACATCGGCATTAACGCGGCTCTCATTCAGGACAAAAAGGACAACGTCGACGAGTACCTCAACACGACGTGGTCGCTCGAGATCGGACGCGGGCTCCTGTTGTTCGCCTTCTTGTTCGTCAGCGCGCCGACGATCGCTTCGGTGTTCGGCGAGCCAGACGCAGCCCCCATCCTCCGCGTGCTCGGATTGATTCCGGTCCTGTATGGCCTCCGAAATCCGGCCGTCGTCTATTTCCAGAAGGATCTCACCTTCCACAAGGACTTCGTGTATCAATCCAGCGGCGGGCTCGTTCAGTTCGTCGTCGGTGTCGGCTACGCGCTGTACTCGCCGACGGTGTGGGCGCTCGTCTTCGCGTCGGTGGCGAAAACGGCGACCCTGTTCGTCCTCTCGTACGCCTTGCACGGATATCGTCCGTGGCCGACCTTCGAGGTAGCCATCGCCAAGAAGCTCATCCATTACGGGAAGTGGATCACCGCGAGCTCGCTCGTCGGCTTTCTGTACAGCGAGGGTGACGACGCCTTCGTCGGGTGGTTTCTGTCTGCGACGTCGCTCGGGTTCTACCAATACGCGTATCAGCTGGCCGATACGCCCGCGTCGGAGGTCTCCGGGGTGATCTCGAAGATCACCTTCCCGGCGTACTCCAAGCTGCAGAGCGACCTCGGCGAGCTTCGATCCGCGCTACTGCAGACGACGCGGCTCACCGCGTTCGTCACGTTCCCCATCGCGTTCGGCATCGCGCTCGTCGCCCCGAGCTTCGTCCCCGCCGTGCTCGGCGAGGAGTGGCGGCCGATGATCCGGACGATGCAGATACTGACGATGTACGGACTCCTCCACTCGATCACGCGAAACTTCGGCGCCGTGTGGAAGGCGCTCGGCCGTCCGGATTACGTCGCTAAACTCGGGTTCTTACGCGTGTGCTGTATCGCGATCCTGATCTGGCCGGCGACCGCCCGATGGGGAATAGAGGGGACCGCGCTCGTCGTCGTCGGCGTCTACCTGTTTCCCATGCTGCCGATCGACGTGTACCTCGCCGCAGACATCGTCGAGGGGCGCTCCGCCCAGCTGTACGCCGAATACCTGTACCCGTTCATCGCGGCGTCGGTGATGTTCGTCACGCTGCGGTCCGCGGCCAACGCGGTCGACGTGTCGCCGCTCGTCGAGTTCGCCGTGCTCGTTCCGTCGGGCGCGATCATCTACTTCGCCGTCGCGTACCTCCTCGAGTGGCAGTTCGATTGGGGGATCAAACAGAACCTTCGTACCATCTCCGACGGGCTCAGATGACCGAGAGACGCCGGGAGTCGTCCGACGGTGTGACGGTTGCATCGAATCACCTTCAGGGGAGTAATCACCGAATTAGGTGACGTTAGCTTCCGTATAGTAAGGCCAAGCACCATCGAAAAGAAGGACAACGGAATGAACTTCGAGCACCATGTCATCGACGACTCCCCGCCGAGCGGGCGGCTATTCGTCTGCGAGCCGACCGACATCACCGGGAACGGGGTCCCCGATCTCATCGTCGGTGGGGCAGGCTCCGAGGCGCTGCCCGTCATCGGCGATCGGAGTATCCCGCTAATCGGCCGGCTATTTCGGCGACTGGAAACGGACCTCTTCTGGTACGAGAACCCCGGACCGGACGCACCGAACGGGACCTCGGAGTGGGAGCGCCACAGTATCTTTCCCAAGTCTGGGCTTCACATCCTCGGCGGGACGATCGGCGACGTGAACGGGAACGGTCGCGCGGACGCGATCGTGGGACAGGCGTTCGGCGGCAGCGACATCTACTGGTTCGAACAGCCGACCGACCCCACACAGCAGTGGACGAAGCGGCTGATAGCGGACGATTTCTCGAAGTACCACGACCTCGCGTTCGGCGATGTCGACAACGACGGTGAACCCGAGGTGGTCGGCTGCTCACAGGAGAGCGAAACGATATTCTACTACGACGTTCCGGACGACCCCACGCGTTCGCCGTGGCCGGACGAGTGCCTGACGGTAATTTGCGAGGAGACCAGCGACGAAGGACTCGCCGTCGTCGACATCGACGGCGACGGAAACAACGAGCTGATCGCGGGTACCTCGATATACCGCCAGATCTCCGACGGGAATCAGGCGCAAAACGGTGGACGTACGGGTGACGGCGTGGCGGCGGGATGGAGTTCGGAGTCGATCGTCGACGGGTGGGACTGGACGCGCGTCGCCGTCGGCGACGTGGACGACGACGGGGAGCTCGAGGTGGTGTTCACGGAGGGCGATTCGCCGCTGCTCGGGACCCACATGGGCCGTCTCGGCTGGTTCGATCCGCCCGACTGGGAGCCGCACGTGCTCGACGACGACCTCTACTGCCCGCACACGGTCCAGCTCGCCGACTTCGACGGCAACGGGTCGCTCGACATCTACGTCGCGGAGATGGGACTCGGGGAGAACGACGAGTCGGCACAACACCTGCTCTTCCGGAACGAGGGCGGCGGCGAGTTCAGAGAGACCGTCGCCTCAGTCGGCGTCCCGACTCACGAGGCGAAGGCGGTCGACGTCGACGGTAACGGTCGGCCCGACATCATCGGGAAGTCCTACGAGCCGAACGTCCACGTCGACGTGTGGTACAACGAGCCGTGAGCACTGAGAATGTCACTACGTTCACAATCATTCGCTCGGATCGGTTCGGCGCTCGACGAGTTGCTCGACAGCGAAGCGGAGCGAGACGAGGGAGACCCACACGACGACCCGCCGCTCGTCAGCGTCGTGATCACGACGTACAACCGTCCGAACTATCTCCGAGAGTCGGTACAGAGCATCCTCGCACAGACCTACGAGCCGATCGAGCTCGTCGTGGTCGACGACTGTTCCGACACGCCGGCGACGGAGACGTTATCGGACGCGGACCTCTCTTCGCTATCGGCGTCGACGTGCGTTCGACACCGGTCGAACCGCGGCGCGAACGCGGCGAGGAACACCGGAATCAGAGCCAGTTCGGGGAAGTACATCGCGTTTCTCGACGATGACGACCGCTGGAAACCGGAGAAAGTCGCTCGACAGGTCGAGGCGTTCGAGGCGGCTGACGACGACGTCGGCGTGGCGTACACCGGAATCGAGACGATCCGTAAAGAGGGGCACGGGGTGGAGATTCCACCGCGTATCGACGGCGACCTGACGAAGTCGCTCCTCTGCCGGAACGATATCGGAACGATGTCGGTCGTGATGGTGCGTGCGACCGTGGCGAACGAAATTTCGTTCGACGAGGAGTTCGAGGCGTGGGCCGACCTCGAGTGGTTCATCAGGCTGTCCACGGCGGTCGAATTCGTCAGGATACCCGAGCCTCTCACCGTGTACGAGTACACCTCGCACGGCCGCCTCAGTGATGACTTCGAAAAGAAGCGACGGAGCTACGAGCGGTTCCTCGACCGGTTCGACGACCTCGCCGCCGAGTACGGCTGGCTGTTCCACCGAAAGATGCGCGCGTGGGCCGCGTTCCGCGTGGGCTCGGCCGCACTGTACACCGGGCATTACGCGGAGGCTCGTCGCTACCTGTCGGTGTCCGTTTCGAACTACCCGTTCGAACCCCGATTCCTGAACTACTGGGTCGTGGCGCTGGGTGGTGGGCGGACCCACCGTCTCGCGAGGCGGCTCTCGAAGGCGGTCAAGTCGCTCGCTCGAACGTTGCCTACGTGAGCACGCTGCGTTCTCGAACCGTGCCAGTGACGACCTCGATGAGTTCCGAGACCGTCTCGGGTTCGAGACGGTGGTCGCCCGTATTTCCCGTCTCGTTAATCGCCGGATAGCTTTGTCCCGTGGCTCCTACTCCCGTCGTATGTTCGGCGACTCGACTGCCCGGTATCGAGGGCAGGGACTCTCTTTGGACCTGTTGCTCGCGCTCGTGATGACAGCCGTCGTTTGGGGGTTCATCCTGTTTGGGGCTGAATCGAATCCGCTACAGCTCCTAATCGGCGTGCTGTACGTCGTGTTTCTCCCCGGATACGCGTTCGTGGCGGTACTGTTCCCTTCTCGGTCGAGCGAATCCACCAACAGCCTGTCTCGAATCGCGCTCAATCGAGAGCGTCCGAAGGCGATCACGATCACGGAACGGGTCGTGCTCTCGGTCGGCATGAGCGTCGTTCTCGTTCCGTTCGTCGGCGTCGTCGCTCACTTCTCTGGGTGGGGTGTCGCTGCAGAGACTATCGTCGCGCTTGTCGGCGTACTGACCGCCGTGTTGTCGCTTGCTGGCATCGCGGCCCGGCTCCGGCTTCCGCGGGATCAGCGGTTCGGACTCGTCTCTGCGGACCCCTTGCGACGAGTACACGCCTGGGTGTTCGACAGGAACGACACCCGAGAAGTCGCCCTCAGCGCCTTCGTCGTCGCCGGACTCCTGATCGCGGTCGTCGGCATCGGGGCCGCCGCCGCGTTGACACCGAACGGCGAGCAGTACACGGAGTTCTATCTTCTCGGCGAAGACGAGGGGGCGGACGATTCGATCGCCGACAACTATCCGAGCGAGATCGTCGGTGGGGAGTTCGGACCGATGCAGCTCGGCGTAACCAACCAAGAGGGGGGTGAACGAACCTACACGGTCGTCGAACAGGTCCAACGAACCGACGGAACCGGCGCGGGGACAGCTGTCGTCGCGAGCAGGGACACGGACCAGTTCGAGGTGACCGCTGCGCACGGCGAGACCGTCGAACGGGCCGTCTCGGTCGAGCCGACGCTCCGCGGCGGCAACGTACGGGTCGTGTACCTGCTGTACGTCGGAGAACCGCCGGAGGACCCGGACGTCGACTCGGCGTACCGCACCACGCACGTGTGGATCGAGACGGGCGAGTGACTGAGACTGACGAGCGGCGACGCTCAGTTACGGGCGACTCGCGCGATCAGATCACGGCTATGACCTGTAGATAGACGACGTAGGCGAAGCCGACGAAGCAGGCGCCGATGAGCGGGTGGACCCATCGCCACCACTTCGGCGGATCTCCCCGGGGATGATACAACTGTGTGACGGCCAACAGGCCGATGAAGCTCAGAATAAAGAAGACTGTGACGGAGAACAGACCGAGCAGGAGCGTCCCGGCGAGAACGAGGAGCATCCAGACGATCTGTGCGGTGGCGACCTCCTCTAAGCTGTACGCGTACATACTCTGTGTAGCGTCTCCCCGGCTGGTTGTTATACTCGTCATAAGCACACTCCGAGGTTATCCACCGCATTTCCCCGATCGACTCCGCCCGTGTTGTCGTTCGCCCTCTGTCGCGTTAGTAGTGCCATTACTACGACCCAAACGACGATGGTCTACGATGAACCGCTCGCACGGGCGCGGTCTGTCTCGTGCGGGCATCGCCATCGATACCCATGGATGAACCATCTCGAATGACGACGAAAGCGCTCGCAGCCCTCGGAACGCTCTGTCTCCTGCTGGCAACCGGGATTCTACTTTGGATGCCACCGGCTCGGGGATACGAGATATCGATATACGACACGTTCCCGAGCTACTTTTGGGCGTTGCTGATCGGCGTGATCTGTCTCGGGCAACTCACGGTGCTGTCGAGCGCCGTCGGTCACGAAACGGACGACGGCTGGATCGGCGGCGTGGGGCTCATGGCGGCGGGGAGTGCGATCCTCGTGCTTCTCCCGTCGATCCGCGGGTATCCGGTATACGGGCGCGCGGACGTGCTGACGCACATCGGACTGATCCACGACTTGGAGACCGTCGGTATCGCCGAGAACATCTATCCCCCTGCACACATCTTGACGCAGGCGATAGCCGGTGCGACCGGGCGAGGGACGACAGACGTTATCAACCTCATGCCGATGATCTTCACGGTGCTCTTTTTCGGTGCGGCCGCGCTCGTCGTGATTCAGCTGTTCGATCGCCGACAGGCGCTGTTCTGTCTTCCAGTGATGCTGTTACCGATCATGGGGTCAAGCTTCCTGATGGTCATCCCGTTCCTGATGAGCGTTATGCTCGTTCCGCTCGTCCTCTTTTTGTTCCTCAAAGAGCAACGAACGCAGTCCGTAGCGATCCGGCTGCTACTTATACTGTCGATCGTGGGTGTCATCGTGTACCACCCGTTGACGGCGATGTTCTTCCTCGTGCCTGCCGTGCTGTACAGCGTGATCGGTCGGACCTCGATCCCGTCCGCCGACTGGTCGCTGATCCCGAACGTGACCTCGCTGACGATCGTGGTTTTCAGCGCGTGGTACATGCAGCACGCGGGGATCATCATTCGGTTTCGAAACATCGCGAACGACTTCATCGGCGGGTCGGAGAGTCAATCCGAGCTTGATGCGACCGTCGATACCGTTTCGACAACTGGGCCTGACCTCACCGACCTCCTCCAGATCGCGGTTCTGCAACGCGGTCCCGACGTCCTGATCTTCGGGTTTGCGGCGGTGTTCCTCGCGATTGTCGCGTTGGCCTGGTTCCGCTACGGGGATAAGCCGGACGCGTTCCGGCTCCTGTTTTTGACGACTGCAATGGCGTTCGGGGGCGTCGCAACGGTGTTCCTGACGACGAATTTGATCGCGGGGTACGGACGGCCGCTGTTGTTCGGGAAGGTGTTCGCGGTGTTGTTCGTCGGCGCCCTCTTTCACATGTTTTGGGCGGGCACACAGAGCCACGGCGGTCGTCTGGCGGTCCTCGGGACGTTCGCGATCGTGTTGTTCGTACTGGTGAATCTGATGGTGTTCAGCATGTTCACGTCGCCGCTGGTATTCGACCGTAACCACCAGGTGACGGAGATGGAGATCGAGGGATCGGAGTGGTTGTTCGAGGAACGGAACGAGGATCTCCTCATCGAAGAGCGAGGAATTCGACAGTACAGATACTACCACCTCCACTACGGGACGATCGACAACGATCCGACGATTCGGTGGGGAGGAGCGTCACCACCAGCGCATTTCAACTATACCGAACACGACACGTTGGGACAGAGCTACGACGACGATCGCTACCTGATCCTCACCGAACTGGCCCGAATCGAGTATCAAGAGCGGTTCCCTGACTACCAAGAGCAGTGGAAGTTCACTCCAGAGGATTTCGAGCGGGTCGAAACCGATCAGTCACTCCACCGCGTGTACGATAACGGCGAGTTCAACGTCTATCGGATACAGGCGGGGAGGTGAGACCGGCGTCCGTTTCGAACGCTGTTATCAGGTCCCCGCGCCGACATCGCCCGTGTCAGGGACCGAGACAGCGAGTCGGTCGACGACGTCTTCGAACTGCTCGGGATCGTCACCGTTGAAGTAGTTCGCGATGTCGAGGCCGTCCGTATCGAGCGTGAGCGCCCCGAGCGGGTTCCCATAGGAGATGTACGTGTGTATCGTCGACGGTTGCGAGCTCCCGTACCGGAGCCCCACACTGTTGAATCCCTCGTACGAGAGGACGAACTCCGCGTCCAGCGACGCGTTATCCCGCACGGCGATGTGTGCTGACGTTTCACCGGTGCTATTGTTCCCGCGGGCGATGATCGTTCCAACCTGATAGTCCGTGTCGAACCCGAATCGAAACGCTCGACCACCGTTTCCCTCTGAGATGACGTCGTCGAACTCGACCTGGGCGCGCTGTCCAGTCTCAGTCGGTGACGTCGGCCGGTTGTAGCCCAGAAGCTCGTTGTCCTTGAACCGGCATCGTCGGTAGACGGTCTCGACCACCTCCTCCGTCGTCTTCGTTCCTTGCTGATTGTGCTCGGAGACGAACTGCTCAACGAGGATCCGTCCGCCGGAGCAGTCGATTCCGTACAGCCCGTTCTCGGCGGCGTACGATCGTTTCACCTCTATGGGCGGATCCATCCGCCTGTTGTCGCCCCACGCGTCGATCCCGAAGCCGTGGAGCCCGCTGTTCAGGGCAGTACATCGATCGAGGACGCAGCCGCCGTACGTCACGCGGAACCCCGTCTGATTCGCATCCCGTGACCAGATGTCACGGAGCGTGATGTCTGCGTCCACGGTGTCGTCGTCGGCTCCGTGAATGGAAACGTTCCACCCTCCCTCACCGTCCGGTTGAGTTTGCTCAGAGCGGTTCCCGTCTACCGTGAAATTCTCGAACAGGAGCCCCGTTATCCCCGGCCCGATCCGCACGTTGAGCGGTGCGTGGTTACTTTCGTGGCCGCCGTCCATCAGGAGCACGCTCTCTTCGCCTGCACCCCGAATGGTGAGGTCGTCCGGGTGGGTTCCTCCCGCTACCGTGATAGCTGTCGCCTCGTGGTGCGTTCGGTCATCGGCGGCGACGAGCATCGTTCCCTCGGGTAACGCGACGGTGTCTCCCTGATCCGCAGCTGCCAGCGCCTCTCGGAGCGCCTCGGTGTCGTCGTGGACGCCGTCGGCTTGGACCCCGAAGTCGGTAACGTCGATCACTGTCGTACTGTCGGAGGGAGCTTCGTCGTCTGCTGCGGAGGAATCGTCGTCGTCGTCGATCAGGCTGGAACACCCTGCGAGACCCCCGATCGAAATCGTGGTCGCACCGAGGAGTTCCCGTCGCGTAAGCATTGATTATCTCCTCGCGGTCGTTGGGCTTAGTTAGTGGCCGGTTTGTCGGTCAGGCGTGGCGGCGTCGCTCCGCGATGGACGACCCCCTCGCTGTCATGGTTTTCGGCGGAGACACGCTACGGTCGGTCGAAGTCGCTGCTCTGCCCGATGGCCGGTACATTCTCAGACTGGAACGATGTATGTCTCGCGAAGACGCGGACAGGGATCTCGGGTACGTCGAGTATCTTCGCGATCGCGAGACGGTGGCGACCGTTAAAGTTGAAAAACAGCTCTCCGTCGCGTCCGACGTTGATATCGATCTCGTAGTGTTCCGGGCACGGGAACGTACTCCCTGAAAGCGGCACGTCGCGTTCGGTCGCGAGCTCGCGTTGCGTCTTGTACCCTTCCGTTCGAATGCGTTCGTACAGTTCATCGACCGCCGTGAGGCGATCGTCCATCATCTCCGTGGTGGCGTACTGCCCCACCGTGTGCTGATTCGACCGAATCCAGCGATACCACTCCGTATCCTCCCACGGGACACCGTCGAGGAAATGCGCGCGCATCGACCGATACAGTTCGTGGTCCGTGAACGAGGCGATCACCGGCGGATCGAACGCTCGCGTGTACCAGACCTCGTCGTGCCGCTCGCGCCGATCCCAATCGCCGCCAACGACGTGGGACCCATACGGAGAGAGGTCCAGCTGTCCCATCAGTGACGGTAGCGTGCAGCGGTCGATCCGAGCGGGGTCGACCCAGACGACCTGGTACGGACGAGGGGCGTTACTCCCCCACCTCAGCCGGTACTTGTAGTGGCGCCCCTTCGCCAACAGGACCTCACCGATAGATTTCGACGCGACGAACGGCTTCTTCCATGCAGGCATCGTCTCAGTCGTACACCGACCGCTTTCCGCCGGTGTGAGGAGCGCTCGGACCGCCGATCGGTTCCGAGTGTTCGACCGTCGAACCGCGGTACTCCCGGGTCATTGTACAGACGCCCTTCCCGCCGAGGCATAGTTATGCAAGTCGTAACCCCCACACGTTTATCCAAGTCGTAACCCTCACACGTCGCGGTACACGTCGACGAGCGCCGCCGCCGCAGATTCCCAATCCTGTCTGCGTGCGTGTTCGAGGTTCGAGCGCCCGATCGACGCGAGATCGGGGTGGTCGTACGCCTCTTGAAGAGCGGTTTTGAGCGCATCGGAGGCGTTCGGGTCGTAAACGAACGGGTTCGACGTCGGCAGTGTCGCCGGAAGACAGCCGATCGCCGGGGCGACGATCGGTTTGCCGTACGACAGTCCGAGGTACGCCGATCCCGAGTTGAGTATGTCTCGGTACGGCAGAACGAACACGTCACAGGCGTTCATGTAGTACTGGACCCGATCTTCCGGGACGAAGGCGAACACCGTCTCCACGTTCCCCGTTGCATCAGCTTGCGCCTTCAGCCGCGCGCGTAACCGTTCGTTATGGGGATTTCCGACGATCCAGAGCTCAGCGTCGTCCGCGTCGAGCCGGCCGAACGCATCGATGAGCTCCGGGAGGCCCTTGTACTCTCTCACCAGTCCGAAGAACAGGTAGACGAAGGTGTCCTCGGGGATAGCGAGCTCGTCTCTCGCCTCGTCAGTACCGATGTCGTTCTCGTACGCGGAGACGTAGCTCCCGTCCGGGACGACATCGAATCGGTCCGGTGACGGAACGCGATACAGCGAGGCGAGGTCGTCGCCCGCCGCGCTGCACTTGACGGTCACGGCGTCGGCCGTCAGAAACAGCAGTTCGTTCACCGCGCGCTCGAGCCGCGGGTACTTCCCCTCGTGATGTCGTTTGTTGTGGACCGTCCACACCACGCCGATCGGATGCAGTGCGACCAGGAGGAGGTCCAGCAAGAACGTGAGAGTTCGCAGGACGGTGAGCGCCGCATCAACCGGTTGGTACCCGGCCTCGCTCGTGACGTAGTACTCGTACAGCCAGTCGAGGTGGAGCAGGTCCGCCTCGGGGTACCGGAACGCGGTCCGTATGAGCGGGAGAAACACCGGTATATCCGGCGCCTCGACAGTGACCCCCTGTTCCGCGAGCGCCGACGTGAGCAGTTGCATGTACGGGTTCTCCGGATACCGCTCCGCGCTCATCACGACTGCCGTGATGTCCGAGCTGTCGCTCATCCGCTCACCCGCCGACGGACGGTTCTCGTCCGCTGTGCTTCCGGTCGCATCCGACGGGCGACTCGCGCGGCGGTATCGTCGACTCCCCTACGGTGTTCGGTTGGCACTGGTGAGCGTGGCGGTGCTATCCGGTTAAGTATGCTCGAATTACTGAGGCGGACGCGTCCGAGACCCCCGCTGTGATCCCACGCAGTGCCCGTTCACCGACTCATCGCGTGCGCAGTCGCGTTCACGGTATCTCGGTGGTATCCTCGGACTGATCGTCGCGGACCTCCCGACTCGACCCTCGCCACGGGGCTCGATCGAACGCGTCGAACGAGATATTCTCAGAATAACGAGCCGATAATAGTGTGTGACTAGAGACTGTTATCGAATGCAGACATTCTGTGTATATTGGTTATAATACGGTACATTATCTCACAGATGAACATTAAATACCGGTGTCCTTATCACTGTTAACTAAATATTAACAGCTGCGATGGCACGCAAGCTGGCACACACGGACGACGACAGTTCGTCCAACAGCGACACGGGAACCAATAACGGTGACAAAGGCACGAGCCTTACCCGCCGGAAGTACGTCACGGTCGGCGCCGCAGCGACTGCAGCCCTCGTCACGGGCAGCGGATCGATCACCGCCTCATCGACGGGGGAGGAAGCCGCGTCGTACTGGACCGACTTCAGCGAGGCGGAGTTATGAGCGTGTTAAACGTCCGCGACTACGGCGCACGCGGCGACGGCCGCGCCGACGATACGGACGCGATCCAGTCCGCGATCGACGACGCGAGCGACGGTGACACGGTCTACCTCCCCGAGCCGGACGAGCACTACGCGGTTTCGAAGGGCCGCGCTCAGCCAATCATTACGATCAGCGGTGACAACGCCAATCCGCTGACGGTGAGAGGCGACGGCAAGAACACCGTTATCAAGGTCGCAGACGATTCGGACGGCGACTGGGGGATCGTTCGGATCACCGACCCGGAGGGATTCGACTGCGAGGTACGCGACCTCGTCTTCGACGGGAACCGGCGGTACCAAGACGAGGGGACCGCGTTCCGATTCCGAGACACGAGTGCGAGTGACACCGGCGACATCCGCGTCGAGGACGTGGAACTTCGCAACTGTCCCGACAACGGCTGGAGTGTACAGTACGGCGGCGTGACGCTCAACCGGACCACGAGCCACAGCAACGGCGGCCACGGCGGCGGCGTCGCCACGAACCGCTCGGGACAGCACGACCCGCCGATGCGAATCACGAACTCCCACTTCTACAACAACGGGCTCGACCGCGCGGGCTACTACGAGTGGGACTTCAGCGGCGGCAAAGGCGTCATGACGGACTGCGTTCTCGAAGGGAACAACTCGAACGGGATGACCAAGACGTCGGTCAACGCGATCGAGTTCGCCTACCGTCGGGTCCGTATGCAGAACGACGACGGAGAGCTAATCTATCAGAACACCGGTGGGAGCGGCGCAAACGTCACCTTCGAAGACATCGTCTGTGACGGTCTCGGCGGCTACGTTCGACTGAGCAGCGGCAACAACTACACCTTCGAGGGCGACTTCATCTTGCGTTCCTGCGGTTCGAACAGGCGCCGAAACATCTACGCCACGGACGGCGCGTCTCTCAGCTCCGGCTCCGAGAGCGCGTTACACATCGTCGACACCGACGCGTCCTCGGAGCTCATGAGGTGGGATAGCTCGGATCGCGGCACGCTTGCCAGCCTCCAAGAGTCCGGTAACGGCGGGTCTGGAGGTATCACCAACAACGGTAACCTCTCGATCTCGGACGAGGGCAGCAGCGTCAAAACGGACCTCGATGTCGTTCCGACCGCCGGCGACGTCGGAGCGTGGACTGCCGGAGGCAGCGACAGCGACGGGGAAGAAGGGGAAGAGGAAGATGCGAACGAAACGGAGGACGACGAGACGGCGTCGGCGTTCGAGGAGTGGACGCCTCATTGGGACTCGACCGCGGACGACTGGGGAGTCGTCGCCGGTAGCGAGTTCACCGGCGGCCACGCGCTCCAGTTCGAGCACGGCGCGGGCGATATCGGTCGGCGGGCGATCTCGTGGGACGCGGTCGGAGCGCCCTCGGACGTCGAGGTTCTCGACCGGTTCCGCGTGCCCGCGTTCAACGACGACGAGACCCTCGGGTACCACGCCCGAACGCACCTGCGATCGTCGACCGAAAACGGCGTCGAGGTCGGCTACTGGACCGAACTTGAGGCCGAAGCCGACGGGTTCCGGCTGGCCAAGTACCGGTCCGACGGAGGCCTGACGACGATGGAGCGGTTCGGCACACCGGTCGAGAACGCGTTCGTCTACCGTCGGTTCCGCGCGGAGGGCGACGAGCTGAAAGTCAAGGTCTGGCCGGCTACCGAGCCGGAGCCGTCCAGCTGGGACGTCGAGACCACAGACACCGACTACGACGAAGGGTGGGTCGGCCTCGGCTCGTTCGACGCCGACGCCGTCGAGACCGACGTACTCAGTGTCGCCGTCGGCGGTGACACCGCACAGATCACTACCGAGCCCGCCGGTCCCGAAATCGCGTGGACCGCGCCCGCTGACGGCGCGACCGTCGACGGCGACGTCGGCGTCGCATTCGATGTCGAGGATGTCGACGCGAGCACCGCGACCGTGGAGTACCGCGCCGACGGCGGCGCGTGGACCGTCGCCGACTACGACGGGTCCGGGGCGTTCTCGGGCGGCATCGACACGACTGCGATCGCGGACGGCGAACGGTCGTTCGAGGCCCGCGTGACGGATACGGACGGCGAGACCGCCGGCGCCGTGATCGATGTCGTCGTCGACAACGGTCCCGTGGTCCGAACGCTCGACGCCGGTGACGTGACGGACGAGGAAGCGACACTGCGCGGAGAGCTGACTGACCTCCGCGGGAATGAGACGATACCCGTGCGGTTCGAGTGGCGGGCCACCGGCGACGACGCCTGGACTGTCGTCGGAGAGCGTACGCTTGATACGCCCAGCCGCTTCGAGCGTCGGGTGTCCGGCCTCGATCCCGAGACGGACTACGAATTCCGCGCCGTCGCTGACGGAGGGGACACCGTCTTCGGGACCACTCGACCTTTCGCGACGCTCGGTGCACCGGACGCATCGAGCGCCCCGTCCATCGACGCGTTCGACGTCACCGATCGCAGCGACGACACCTGGTCACGGTTCGCCGTCGAGTGGGCTGTGAGCGACGAGGAGCGTGACCTCAACACGGTCGTGACGACCCTCGAATACCAGGGGAACACCGTCGCCGCCGAGAGCACGAACGTACACGGAGACGAAGCCAGTCACACCCACACCGTCCGCGTCCGCGGCGACGTCGACCGCGTGCGCCTGTGGGTGAACGACACGTCGAACGAGACCGACGACGCGGCCCTCGAGGTCTGATCCGACTCGCAAAACGACTCTGCGCCGATCTTTTTTTATCGGTCGTTAACACTCATGCGCGGCCCGGGGCTCCGTCCGCAGACGATACGCGGCAGACAGCGCCGATGCCGTCGCAGTCGGCGAGTCACGCGGGGGATCCCGGCCGCCTGACAGCGACCGACCAGTGATCGCTCTCGGAGACTGGGCGGTTATTAATCAGCGATTAGTAACGTCGATCGTCGGCCATCGTACACCCATGAAATGGGTACGTCCTCTCGGCCGAGACGTGGGCCGGAAAACGCGTCACGCGCGGAGGCGTCGCTCGTGACCGCCGGTTCGAGCGTGCCGGAACGGATCCGCGCGATAGCCGACGCCGCGCGCACGCACGCTCCGCTCGCGGTGGAGACCGACGGAGACGAGCCGCATCTCACTGCGGCCGTCCGTTGGCTCCTCCGGAGCAACGACACCGTCGACGGGCGGGGATCCGCGGCGACGTACAACCTCCTGTTGGGCTGGGAGCCGCCGTACCCGGAGACGACGGGGTACATCATTCCGAGCCTGTACGCGTACGCCGACGGCGTCGGGTCCGGAAGCGACCTCGGAAAAACGGCGCACGAGCGTGCTTCGGTAATGGCGGACTGGCTCGAGACCGTGCAGTTGCCGTGCGGCGCGTTCCCCGGTGGCACCGGAGAGGACGGCGTCCTCAGCTACCATCACGGCGATCCCCGCGAGTACCGGGGCGGACCCGCGGGCTTCTGGGAGTACATGCACGGCGCGGACACGGCCGGGACGATCGTCCAGACGCTGACCGACGAGCTCGACGCCGGCATCGTCCAGTCGTACCGAGACGTCGACCTCAGTGGCTGTGAGACGTGGGGGGATATTCGTCGAGAACTGTACACCGGATCCGTCGAGCAGCTGGCCGAGGCGGTCGAACGGGTCCGTGACGAAGCGAACGAGCCGACGGTCATCGAGGATCTCGGACCGATGTACCACCCGCCCGACGCTCGCGAACTGCTGGCGTACGGTCGTACACGGTTCCGATGACCGACTGGGTAACGGCGCTGCGACGAGTTCCGTTTGTGCTGCCCGCAGCCCGGACCGTAGGGCGGCACCTCAACCACACCCTGCCGTCGCTCGTCGAGCGCGAGCGCGGATCGGCTCCGCCCGGCGCGGGGTTCGACCCTCGGGCGGCCACGACCGCGGCGAACCTCGGGCCGACCGCGGCGGGTCTCGGAGGGCTCCCCCTCGATCCGAAGCCGGCCCGAGGCGCCGTCAATCCGGTCGTAACCGCCGAGGACGTGACCGATTTCGGTGCCGTTGATTTCGTCGCCGACCCCTTCATGATCCCGGGGACCGATCGGTGGCATCTGTTCTTCGAGGTGTGCAACTACGCCCGCGATCCCGACGCGGCGATCGGCCACGCGACCAGCCGTGACGGTCTCACGTGGGAGTACGACCGGACCGTCTTGATCACCGGCGAGCACCTCTCGTTTCCCTACGTGTTCCAGTGGGAGGGAGACCGATACATGATCCCCGAAGAGGGCGGGGAAGACGGGAGGGCCGTCAGAATATATAAATCGGACCCGTTCCCCGCCGAGTGGGCTCCGTGTGCCACGCCGGTTTCGGCTGACCACCGAACGGACGACACCGTCGTGTTCCGTCATCGGGACCGATGGTGGCTGCTCGTCGGGGACAGCGACGTCGAGGGGTTCCGCCTGTACCACAGCGACGCGCTCGAAGCGGACTCGTGGACGCCCCACGATCGGAATCCGGTCGTCACCGGTCGCCCGGCGGCGTCTCGACCCGGTGGCCGACCGGTCGTCCACGACGACGGAGTCCTGCTGTTCTTCCAGGACTGCGAGCGTCAATACGGTCACCGCGTTCGCGCGTACGACGTGACCGAACTCGATTCGACGGCGTACACCGACCGGGAACATCCCGACTCGCCGGTGTTAGAGGGCACCGGGTCACACGTCGGCTGGAACGCCGGGCGGATGCATCACCTCGATCCGTGGTACGTCGACGGACGGTGGTTCTGTGCGGTCGACGGCAACATCAGCCATGCGGCGGTGTTTACCGGTCGTCACTGGTCGCTCGGGGCCTACGCCGCCGACGGAGTGCGGTGACGGTTCCCGTCGCCACGTTCGGAGACGAGCGCTGTCGGTGGGTTCGGTGAGGAACTATTCGTCCGCGAGCCGCCCGCGGAGCTGTGCGGCCATACCGCCCGCGTTCGCGAGAAACGGCATCGGGTCGTCGACGGAGAACAGGTCGAAGTGCGGATTCCGATACACTGACCCGAGGATCGACAGGAGTTCGCGCCCGAGGGGTGGCGGATCCCCGTAGCCGTCGCCGCGGATCACGTTGTACAGGTACGCCAACTCGCCGGTGAGCAGGTGCGAACCGACGCCCACGTCGTACTCGACGTCTTTGGGGTCGGGCCGCGTTCCGACCGCGAGATCGAAGTAGTGGCGCGGGAAGTCGACCCCGGCGTGGACCGGGAGCGCCAGCGACCCCCAGAACCGGGGGTTGATCTCCATGAGTCTGAACGAGCCGTCCCGTGCATCGCGGCGGAACTCCACCATCGCCGGACCGTGCCAGTCCAGCGCCGACAGCAGCGCGAGGCCGTGTTCGGTGAGCGTCGGTAGATCGACCGCCTCTCGATAGACGCTCGCGCCGCCGGTGTAGCTGAAGCTCCGCACGCGGCGGTGTTGGAACGTCGCCACCGGCTCGCCGCGGTCCATGAGTGCGAAGAAGCCGAACTCGCCGTCGTCCGGAACGTACTCCTGGACGACCGGAATGTGGCCCATCTCGTCGATGATCGACCGCACCGACGGGCGTTCGGACGCCGCGAGCACGCGGACGTCCGGTTCCTGTGCGACCGACGTCTCCTCGTCGACCACGATCGAGTAGCGCGGCTTCACGACCAGCGGATTGTCGTCATCTCGCCACTCGGTCAAGAGCCGCGTGTCCGGAACCGGAACGTCGAGATCTTCGGCGATCGAGAGCAGCGTCCGCCGGTCCTGTGCGGTGCGGAGCGTGTCCATCCCCGGCCACACCGGATTCAGGTGATCGACCATCTCTCGACGCCGAAGCGCGAGCGCGTACGCGTCCGCCTCGCGCAGCGGAAGGATCGTCCGCACGTCGTCTCTCCGTGCGAGATCGAGCAGCGCGTCCGCGTAGGCGGTGATCGACTCCTCGGGAGCGGGTACCTCGACCGTCTCCGAGCGGTACTTCGAGTGAAGCGACGGCGACGGCGCGCCGTCGGACGCGACGATGGGCGACACTCCCGATCGCGCCAGCGACCGGACCGCGACGGTGCTGCTGTGCGTGGTGATTCCGGGCACGACGGCGGCTCCGCGGTCCCCGGTCATCGCTCGCGCTCCAGCGCGTCCAAGAACCCGTCGGCACCCCGGATCACCTGCCCGTAAAGCGATCGATATCGATCGATACCCTCCCCGTACGGGTCGGTGATCTCGTAGCCGTCGTTCCCGAAGACGCCGAGAAACCGTGTTTTCTCTCCCTGATCGCCGAACCCCTGCCGGAGGTGGTGGTAGTTGAGCAGATCCATGACGAACACCACGTCGCTCGCTTCGATCAGGTCGGCCGTCACCGGCTTCGAGCGGTGGTCGGACAGGTCGACGCGCCACTCGTCCGCCACCTGTACGGCTTCGGACGGGCTTTTCCGTCCGGCAGTGGTTCGGAGACCGGCCGAATCGACCGATATTCCGTCGATCCCGCGCTCGGCCAGCCCGTTGCGGAGATACCGCTCTGCGAGGGGGCTTCGGCAGATGTTCCCGTAACACAAACAGAGGATGTTGGCGTCCGGTTCGAGGGCAGCGCTCGGTGGCGAATCGTTCAGTGCGGTCGGCGACGGCTGGAGGGAAAGCCGCAGTCGCTGGGTTTCTATCCCGGCCCGATTCCGCGCGTACGAGAGGTAAGGGCGTATCATAGTCGGAGCGTGCGACAGGGAGCCTGCCGCGGCGAATATCTGTGTAAACCGGCCCTGGAGGCTTTGTTATCGTGATGCTACCGATTTCATGACGGGGGGAGCGAGCGGAACGCGGGGGCGAGCGAGTCGGACGTGGAGGTGGGCGAGTCGGACGTGGAGGCGGGCGAGTCGGACGTGGAGGCGGGCGAGTCGGACGTGGAGGCGATCGCGTTTCGAGGGTCCGCCGAGACGCCGAGAAGAGGGTAGCGAGCGCATAATTTTACCCCAGTTTCCCGAGGTATCGGCCACGCCACCGAATGTACTCCGTACTTGCGAGCGCAGTGAACCATCCGGACACGCTTAATCGGTACTACGGGCTGTTCAACCGCCGAATACTCCGTGCCGTGGCCGAGTCGGGCGTCGACGTCGACGTCGTCTCCCCGCGTCCGTTCGCGCCGCCGATCGGTCCCTACTCGGCGTACGCGTCGCTTCCGCAGACCGAGGCCTGGGGAGCGTACACCGTCCACCATCCGCGGTTCCTCTACCTCCTGCCCAAGCGATTCTTCTACGGGCTGGCCGGCGAGTCGTTCTCTCGCCGGGTCCCGCCGTACCTGGATCGCGAACTCGACGTCCCCGACGTCGTCCACGCGTGTCACGTCTATCTCGACGGCTACGGAATGCTCCCGTACGTCCGCGAACACGAGCTTCCGCTCTTCGTCGTCGCCCACGGAACGATCCTCAACACCTACGAAACGCTCCCGAGGGCGGTCCGACGGAACGTCCGCGAGACGCTCGACGAAGCGACCGGCGTGCTGTGTGTGAGCAACGCCCTCGCTGATCGAGCGCGGGAGTTGACGGATTCAGACACCGTTTCTACCGTCCCGCTCGGGGCGGACCCCGACCGGTTCCCCGTGGGGAGGCGCGAGCAGATACGTCGGGAGTTAGACATCGACGAGGACGCGACCGTCGTGCTGTTCGTCGGTCAGTTCACCGAGGCGAAAGGCGTTCGAGAGATCTTGGAGGTGCTTCCGCGGATCGACGATCCCGACGTCACGTTCGTGTTCGTCGGGCACGGCGGCGGGTTGAGCGACGAGTTGCGCGATACGCTTGCGACCGCCGGACGGTCCCCGAGACTGGTGTTCGACGGGCTCCCGCCGCTCGCGCTCCGGCGCTGGTTCGCCATCGCGGACCTCCTGTGGCTCCCGAGTCACACGGAGGGCCGCCCGACGGTCATCTATGAGGCGATGGCCTCGGAAACCGCGGTGCTGGCGTCGTCAGTCGGAGGAGTCCCGGAACAGGTCGTCGACGGGGAGACGGGAGTGCTGGTCGGCCCGAGGGACCCCGACGGGCTCGAGGCCGGTCTCAGATCGCTTCTCGGCGATCCGACGCGCCTCCGCGAGATGGGTGTCCGGGGGAAACAGCGCCTCCTCGAACGGGGCTGGACGTGGGACGAGCACGCGAAACGGGTTCGCAAACTCCACCGAGAGGCCCTCGAATGACTCGGCGACAGAACGACGAGGGGCGGACGACGGTAGTCGCGTTCACGTCGCACCGCCCGACAGAGGTGGTCGGTCCGCTTCGGGAGAGCGACCTCGACGCCGAGGTCGTTTGCGTCGCGGCGGACGGTTCGTTCGTCGATCGGTGTGTCGAAACCGTTCGGCGGACTCGATCCGCGCTGCGGAGACGGGACCCGGACGCCGTGTTGCTCGACTGCTTCGAGGTGATGGGCGTCCTAGTGACCCTGTTATCCATGGCGTACCGTGTCCCGGTCGTCGCTCGACTGGTCGGGGACACGTGGCTGCGGTTCGAGAACGCGATCCGGGACGCGAGGGCCGCCGGTCGGTACCGCCGCGCCGCGTACTACCGACTCGCGCTGTCGATCGACGAGTTCGTCTTCGCGCGCGCTATCGGCTTCGTAGTCGTCTCCGACGCGCTCGGCGAGATCGTCGCGGAGCGAACGTCGTGTCCCGCGGACCGGATCCGAACGGTTCCGGTCCCGGATCCGGCACTTGAGGCGACCGCAGACGGAGGGGCGTCCGCCGCCGGCGCGGACGGCAACCGAGACGCCGGTCCCGCCCGGAAACACGGCATCGAAGCGGAAACGGTGTTGCTGACGGTCACGAACCTGACGTACCGGGCCAAACTCCGCGGCGTCGACACCGTCCTCGACGCGGTGTGTCCGTTGTTGGAACGCGATCCGGGCCTCGCGTACGTCGTCGCCGGCGGCGGAGAGTACGCCGACGCGCTCGTCCGGTCGCTGGAGGAGCGCGACCTCGATCCCGGGGTTCGGTCGCGGATCCATACGCTCGGATTCGTCGACGATATCGGAGCGCTGTACGAGCTCGCGGACGTCTTCGTGTACGTCTCCTTTCTCGACGGCTATCCGCGCGTGGTGCTCGAAGCGCAGGGAGCGGGGCTACCGGTCGTCGCGAACGACGCGTTCGGAATGCGAGAACAGGTGGCTCACGGCGAGTCGGGTGCCCTCGTCGACCCGTCGGACGCCGACGCGCTCCGACGTGAGCTCGAGGCGCTGATCGCGGATCCGGCGCTGCGGAGGCAATACGGTGAGCGCGGTCGAGATCGGCTTCATCGAGAGAACTCTCCGGCGGCAGTCGGCCGACGCCTCGAAGAGGCACTGGTATCGATTATCGCGAAACAACGCGGCGAACGTCGGTGAGGCGAGTCGATGCCGCCAGCTACGTCTCGTCACCGACCGCCGCCAGCTACGTCCCGCTATCGATCGTCGTGATCCGCGTTCGGAGCGCCGAACCGACGTCCGCACGAAGGGAGATCACCGGTCGCATTCGCTCTCGACCGTACGCCTCGAAGTAGGGAGACCGGTCGACCGACGCGTCGCTCGCACCGGAGGCGGACAGCGTCGCCAAGTCAGTCTCGGCCCGGCTGACGACGAACCGGTCGCCCTCTCGTTCCCGAACGTCGATATCGGGGTGAACGTGGTACCGGGCCGTGTACGTCTCGTCCGGATCACCGGTCACGCGGTCGGTGATGAGCCACTCGTCGCGGTCGACCGAGACGGTTCGTCGATGCTCGTACGAGGCTCCGACGACCCGACTGCGGGCGTGTCGCGCTTCGAGGAAGCCCGCCGTTTCCTCGATCACGTCCACGGAGCTCCGCTTTCCCATCAGATAGCTCCTGCCGATTGGAATCGGTTCGATTTTTCCGTACTGTACCGTGTTGTGGGCGGCGACGCTCCGCGCGTAGTTTCGTCTGGGATTCGAGCCGTAGTCGTAGACACCGGTGTCCGTCAGGACCGGTCCGCCGTCGATCCACAGCAGCACCGACAGCTGATCGTTATGTGAGTGTGCAGGCAGGTGGGGAGGACCGACATCGCCGACGTCGACTAACAGGGTCCCGGACGCGGACGGGAGGAGTCGGTACCCTGATCCGTCGGGGTGTGCGAGTGAACGGGCGGTCGGCGACAGCGAACACGCTCGGGCGTACGAGAGACACGAAGCGGCTTCGATCGACTCCTCATGCACCGAATCGTTCAACAGCGGGATCCGCCCCGACGGGGCGACGAGAGAGCGCAAAAAGCCGAGGGCGTGCCCCACGACGGCATCGAGGGCGACCGTCGGTCGGCCCGCGGACGACAGGAGGTCAATCGCCGTGATGTAGCGTCTGAGAACGGTCACGTGATACATCGGACTGCGTTCGAAGTGACCGCCGTCGCGAAGGAACTGCGTCCGTGCCGCGTCTTTGAGAATCTCGGCGCCGGTCCGCACCCATCCGGTGTCGTGCTCGCGGAACAGGACGCCGGCGACCACGAGGGCGACCGCGTTCTCGATCAGGTGATTTCCGCCGACCTCGCGTTCGACGTGGTTGTCGAGGAACAGCGCGTTCTTGTAGATCATCGCGAGGAGTCGGTCGGGAACAGCGACGCCCTCGCCGGCACACCACGCGACGTACCGGCTCCAGTGGAGCACGCGCAGCGACACCGAGTGCGGTATCCACGAGCGGCGGAGGTACGAGTGCTCGCCGATCGACCGCGCTTCGTTCCACGCGAGTCCCTGTTCGAGGAGGGGCGGCCGGATCGCCGCCGCCTCGTCAGCTGTCGGGGACTCCCACCCGAGTGCCAGCCACTCGAACGACTCGAACCCCTCGAGCTTGAGCCGCCAGAACAGCGGTTCGCGGTCGATCCGTTCGTCGTCCCAGTCGATCGGAACGCCGAGGTCGATCGGCCGGTCGAGGAAGGCGTATCTCCCTGCCGCCGCCTCCGCGGCCGCCGTTCGGAACCGGTCGCGCTCCGCGTCCGAGAGCGACGCCCGAAGCCGTGAGAGGTTCTCGCGTATCGGCTCGGTGGTGACGCGGAGGGCCGCGGGAACTCGCTGCGCGTATCGAGCGTCGAAATCGATCGGGAGCCGTGGCACTACCGCGTGACGAAGCCGTCGCTCGGCGATACCGGCGAGTTGTACGCCCGTCATGTTACGCACCGTGTGGTACGCGAGCGGCCAGTCTGTCGGTCGGGTGAGAAGCGAGCCGCCGTCCCCTCCGCCGTCGCCGTCGGGAGGCGCGGATCCCGAAGGTGAAGCCCACCGCGCCGAGCCGTCCGTCGACCAACGAATCGACTGATTCGGCGTGGCGTCCGCCGCGTCTACCGACCGTTCGGTCGACCCCTCCACCGACTCGTCCGTCGACCCCTCCACCGACTCGTCCGTCGACCCCTCCACCGACTCGTCCGTCGACCCCTCCACCGACTCGTCCGTCGACCCCTCCACCGACTCGTCCGTCGATCGGTCAGATTGCCCCTCGCTCATCGCCCGACGACCTCTCTGAGGATCCCGTCGAGACGACGAGCGACGGTCCGGCGATCGTACCGCTCGATCACGTGCTCGCGGCCCTTCGCTCCGAGCGTCTCTCGCCGGTCGACGTCCGCGAGTAGCTCGTCGAACGCGGAGGCGAGCTGCTCGGGATCGTTCTCGACGACGACGCCGCCGCCGGACGCTTCGATCAACGTCCGGATCTCCCCGGAGCCGGTGGCGATGACCGGAAGCTCACACGACATGTACTCGTACGCCTTCGTCGGGACCGCGTACGCGAGCGTCGGCTGCTGTTTTAACGGCGCCACCCCGATCGTCGCGTCGTTGAGCACGCCCGGAATCTCGTCGCGGGGGAGCAGCCCGACGAACTCGACCCGGTCGCCGAGGTCACGCTCTGCAACGATCCGCTCTAACTCGGCCCGGAGATCGCCGTCACCGACGATCCGAAGGGTCGCGTTGGCGGCGGTAACCGATTCCATCGCTCGGACGCACGACTCGAGGTCCTGGGCGTGGCCGACGTTTCCCGTATAGACGATCGTTTGCTCGGTCGGGTCGCCTTCCGGTCGGTACTCGTCGGTGTCGACGCCGTTCGGGAGGTGTCGGATCCGCTCGTTGGGGACCCCGTACAGCTCGGTGAGCCGATCGCCGAGGACGGTCGTGGTGACGGTGACTCGGTCGGCCAGTCGAAGCACGAGCTGTTCGAACCGTCGGCTCGCCCGCTCGATCAGTCCGCCCGGAGAGACGAAGCCGAGTCCGACGGCGGCGTCGATCCAGAGGTCGCGGACGTCGACGATCCACGGCTTCCCGCCGATCCCGCCGACGACGAGTCCGGGAAGGCCCGTGAATATCGGCGGCGACGAGGTCACCACCGCGTCGTACCCTCGGTAGTTGAAGACGAGCCAGAGCAGCGCGTGGAGGGGAAACAACACGTAGTACGCCAGACGGCTGAGGAAGCTCGGATCGTCGGCAGTCGGCTGCCACGCCCAGAGGCGGTGGACGGTGACGCCGTCGGCGACGCTCGTCGTCTCTCGCTGCCAAGATCGCTGGAACCGTCCGTGCGGGAACGACGGCGGCGGAGCGAGGACGGTGATGTCCCATCCCTCTTCGGACAGGTGGCGGCACGTGTCGCGGATCCGGGACGCGTTGCCCGATCGGTCCGGAGGGTAGTGTTGTGAGACGACGACGGCACGGGGTGTGTTCTCGGCCATCAGATCCCGACAGGACGGTCGGTCGAGACGCTGACGCGGGAGCCGCAGGCGGACGCCCCAACAGACAAGTGCGATTCGTGTCTCCGCGCTCCGGTAGTGCGATCGACTCCGTTCATTATCGGTCGATACCCGTGGAAAGGGCTTTGTTACGGACGTGTTAAGTGCTGAATCACGACCGGACGCATGGCGCGTTCCGACGGCTCGAACCGTTCGAACGATGCAGTCCGACGGTTCGCATCGGGCCGATCGGGCCTCAGCGCTCTCGAACGAGCGTCTCGAGTCCCGAGGCGAGATCGATCGACGGGGCGAAATCCAATCGCTCGCGGGCTCGCGTGATATCGGCGCAGCTGTGTCGAATGTCTCCCTCCCGCGGGTCGGTGTGAACGATCGGAGACGAGCTGTCGGCCGCGTCGCGAACCTGCTCGGCGAGGCGCTCTATCGTGACCGATTCGCCCGTTCCGACGTTGTATGCAGCGCCGACGTTGTCGGTTTCGGCCGCCAGTCGGTTCGCTTCGACCACGTCGTCGACGTGGACGAAGTCGCGCGTCTGTTCGCCGTCTCCGTGAACGCGGATCGGGTCGTCGCTTCGCGCTCGTTCGAGGAACGCGTCGATGACGCCGGCGTAGTCGCCGCCCGTCTGGCCGGGACCGTAGACGTTGAAGTAGCGGAGCGCGACGGTTTCGACGCCGTATAAGTCGTGGTATAGACGGGCGTACCGGTCGAGCGCGAGCTTTTCGAGGCCGTACGGCGACGTCGGTTCGAGCGGATCCGTCTCGGAGATAGGGACGCGTTCCGGGTCGCCGTACACGGCCGCGCTGGAAGCGAGCACCGCCCGCGCGTCGTGACGCCGCGCCGCTTCGAGCACCCGGAGCGTGCCCGCGACGTTGACCGAGTGGCTCCGAACGGGATCGTCGACGGACGCCTCGACGCTGACGATCGCCGCCTGGTGAAACACGGTGTCGACGCCGGCCATCGCCTCGTCGAGAGTCTGCTCGTCGCGGATATCGCCCTCGATAACGCGTACGTCGTCCGGGGCGTCGCCTCCGGGGGTAACGTCGAGGACGCGGACCGTTGCCTCGGTGCGGAGCGCATCGGCGAGCGCCCCGCCGATGAAGCCCGAACCTCCCGTGATCAACACGCGCTGACCTTGCATTATGAAGACCGCTTCGCGGGTATCGGTGTTTAGTAGGCGGTGCCTGGAGGGGGGTTCACCCGTGGTTCCCTCACTCGACGGTGACGCTTTTCGCGAGGTTTCGCGGCTTGTCGATCGGTCGCGAGAGCATGTCGGCAGCCATGTACGACACCAACTGAAGCTGCACGTTCGCGAGGATACCGGCGACGTCGTGGTGGGTGTCCGGGATCCGAAGCACGTGGTCCGCGTAGTCGTCGACCTTCGTGTCGCGGTCGGCGGTCACGGCGATGATTGGCGCGTCCCGGGCACGAACCTCCTTGACGTTGTGGAGCGTCTTGGTGTCGTCGCGTCCGGTGAAGACGGCGAACACAGGGGTGTTAGCGGTGACGAGGGCGAGCGGCCCGTGCTTGAGTTCGGCCGCGGAGAACCCCTCCGCGTGGTCGTAAGTGATCTCCTTGAACTTCAACGCGCCTTCCAGCGCGACCGGGTGTGCGATGCCCCGGCCGATGAAGAAGTACGAGTCGGCGTCGTGGTACGTGGCCGCGACGGACTCCGCGGTCGGCTCGTCGAGGATCCGCTGTACGTCGTCGGGGAGCGCGGCGAGCGAACTGAGCAGGTCACTCGACTCGCGGGGCGTCCCGCCGTTGGTGTCGTAACTCAGCCGCTCGCTGAGGAGGATCAGGGTCGCCACCTGTGAGGAGAACGACTTCGTCGCAGCGACGCCGATTTCCGGGCCGGCCCGGATGTACACCGTGTTTTCGCACTCGCGCGTGATCGTCGACCCGACGACGTTGGTCAGCGCGAGCGTGTGTGCGCCGGTTCCCTGGATGCTTCGTATCGCCGAGAGGGTGTCTGCGGTCTCCCCGCTTTGGGTGACCGCGATAACGAGGGTGCTGTCGTCCACCGGCGGCGGGTTCGAACCGTACTCACCGGAAAGGAACGCATGCGCGGGGATCCCTCGATCCGAGAGCAGGGTCGTCGCGTAGAGCGCCGCGTGGTATGAGGTTCCCATCGCCACGAGATGGACCGTATCGATTCCGGCAAACGCGTCTTCGGGGAGTTCCTCGAACTCGACGCGACCCTCCAGCGGATCCGCCCGGCCCCGAATGGCCTGTCGCAGCGCGGCGGGCTGTTCGTAAATCTCTTTTAACATGTAGTGGTCGAACCCGCCCTTTCCGGCGTCGTTCGGGTCCCAATCGATGGTCTCGAACGGCCGATCTACCGAGTTGCCGTCCGTGTCGGTTATCGTGTACCCGTCCGGGTGCATCGCGACAACGTCGCCGTCGTGGAGGTAGGCGACTTCGTCGGTGTACTCGAGGAACGCCGGCACGTCGCTCGCGAGATAGTAGGCGTCGGATGCACGCCCGAGTACGAGCGGCGAGCCGCTTCGGGTTCCGAACACGGTGTCGGTTCCCTCGAAGACCGCGGCGATGGCGTAGCTCCCCGAGAGCTGATCCACGGTGCGACGGAACGCCTCCTCCGGACCGTAGCCAGCCGAGAGGAACTCCTCGAGCAGGTGCGGGATGACTTCTGTGTCCGTGTCGCTCGTGAACTCGTGTGCGGACAGTTCGTCTTTCAGCTCGGCGTAGTTGTCGATGATCCCGTTGTGCACCACTGCGACCTGCCCGAGACAGTCGGTGTGGGGGTGAGCGTTCGCGTCGGTCGGCGGTCCGTGCGTGGACCATCTGGTGTGGCCGATGCCGGTCGTTCCGCGGACGGACGACTGGTCGATGGCGTCACAGAGGACGTCGATCTCGCCCTGGTGTTTCACCACGTTGATACCGTCGGGAGTGACGGTCGCGACCCCCGCGGAGTCGTACCCGCGGTACTCCAGGTTTCTGAGCCCGCTGAGGAGTTCACCGATCGCGGCTCCGGTGCCAACGCGCGCGGTGATTCCGCACATTACGCCACCACCTCCGCGTTCTCGGGGACATCACGACGGAGTGCGATGCCCGATGCGACGGTCCCGTGCGGGCCGACCCGGCACCCTGGCGTGATCGTGACGTTCGCCCCGACCGTTGCCCGGTCCGCGACGACACCACCGAGTCGCCGATCCGCGTATTCGGTCCCGTCGATCACGAGCGTCGCCGACCGCCCGGGTGAGACGGTACCGTCGCCGATCGTCGCGCCGCCACCGACGATGGTGTCCCGAAGCAGCACGTTCGCGCCGACACGCGAATCGGGACCGATAATCGAGCCCTCGAGAACCGCGTTCTCGCCGACGATCGTACTGGAGAGGAGACAGGTACCGCTCTTCACCACGGCGCCTGCCGACACCTGACAATCCGGGCCGATCAGCACGTTGTCGCCGACCACCGCGGACTCGTGCACGCGGGCAGACGCGCGTACCGGATCGGTGGCGTTAGCGAGCTCCGGGTGCGCGTAGAGGACCCGTTCGTTCGTCCGAAGCAGGTCCCACGGGTACGAGGGATCGAACCAGACGCCGTTCGGCGTCGCAGCGAGAACGGGGCCGTCCAGCTTATCGATCGCTCCCGTCAGCGGACGCTCCCCGTCGTCGAAATCCGTCTCTTCGAGCGCGTCGAAGATCGATCGGTTGAACGCGTACACGCCGGCGTTGATGCGCGCCGTCACGCCGTCACCGTGCTCGTCGATCCGATCGACGAGCCCGTCTTTGACTCCGACGGTGCCGTACTCCTCAGCGTGGTCCGACGCGGCGACCGCGAGACACGCGGCGGCGTCCGACTCGGTGTACCGATCGGCGGTGACGCGAACCATCGTCTCGTCGATGACGTTGTCGCCGTTGACCACGAGGAACTCGTCGTCCACGTGGTCGGACGCGGTCTGCAGCGCGTGTCCGCTCCCCAGCTGCGTCGACTGGGTGACGTAGGTGAGATCGACGCCGCGGTAGGAGTTCCCGAGGTGGTTCTGAATACGAGTCCGTCCGTGACCGACCACGAGGACGACGTGTTTGACCCCGTTTTCGACGAGCGCATCGAGCGGGTACTCTAGAATCGGTCGTCCGGCGATCCTGAGCATCGGCTTCGGCTGGTACCGGGTGAGCGGTCTGATGCGCCGTCCCTCGCCGGCCGCGAGGACGACCGCCCGATCGAGCGTGCTCATCTCTCGACCCCGGTGTCACTCGCCACTCCCGGACGATCGGGAGTCCGTTCCCGGCTATCGATCGTCTCTTCCCGGCTATCGACCTCGATTTCACGCCCCTGTGGGCATGTTGCGTTATGTCGGAGGAAACCTCGATCCATGCCCATTCATGCCACAGGTGAGGGCATTGTAATGCGGAACCTTGCGACCCCTCATGGAGACGCCGTCAGCCGGGGGCGAGCCGCTCAGACCGTTATGACACTCCTACTACTCACGACGCGTAGCATCCCGGAGTGTCCGGCGAGAAGCCACGAAGGCGGGAAAATCGGCACTTTCGAGGGTGTCAGCGTGAAGATCGGAACGGGGGCTACTGGCGAAGCGTCACGAAGTCCTCGGTGATTTGAACGGCGTAGCCGCAGTAATCGAAGGAGAGGGTAACGCCCGCCCGTCCGACGGCGGAGTCCTGACCGAAGAGCCCGTCTACCGCTTCGGGATCGATCGCATCGGCCAGAAGCGGGAGTTCACCGGGGCTCACCGACTCAGCTTCGGCCACCGCTCGAACGATCGAAACTGTCGCTGACGTGTTAGGTGTGGTCTTGATGCGTTCGACTACTGCCATGCCATCGGCCGCCGTGCGAGGTTTAGTACTTTGGGACATCGTGTGCTCTCAGTCCTTGAGTTTCGTACTACACCGAGATAATAAATAGTATCGATCCCCGTCTGATCCCCCTGAGAGCGGGAAATTCGACGGACTCCGCCGCCCCGACCGCCGGTAATATTCGGCTCGAGACGCCACGTTCGAGATCGCGGTGACCGGGCCACTGAAGAAAGTATAGTGTAGTGACATCAACGGCGTTTGAGCGATATCACCGAGCGTTGAGCGACAGCAGAGTCAGACGTCGCGTTCGGGTCTCGGAGAGGGCACATGATCACTCGAATAATCACAGCGTATCGAAGATATGGCGCGTATAGTAAGTACTGGGGAGGCCTATTGATGGATCGTACCGTGGCTGGTGTCGTCAATCCATGACCCCGGATGCCCGCGTCAGTTACGGTACGGGCCCCCGCTTTTCGTCGATCGATAACACAGACGAGCGATACGGCTCTTAGATCCGCTGGCGAGTGACGGACCCGTCGCCGTGACGGTGAAGAGACCGCCTCCCGACTGGACGCAAGACATCCTGCGCGGTCATCGGTTCGAGAGATGACTCAAGAATTCATACAGCATCAGCGCCGGTATGGCGCTTTCCGGTGGAGTACAGGCCGACACCGGAGAGTTCGTGACCGTGACCGGCGACGCGGCGCTACCGCTCGCCGTTCGTCCAGCCGGACGCGTTCAGTCGTCGGGTGGGTCGTTCCCAATCGACATTCTCCTGCCGTGCCGCCTCACCGCTCGACAGACGGTTCCGTGGGAGACACTCAAGACAGCCGTGGACGGTGCCGCCGAGTCCGAACACGCGCACGAACTGCCGACTCACGGCGGATCCGCAGCGGCTACACCGACGATTGACGTCTGTTTCGCCCGTTGTATCAGCCATATCGCTCGAATGGAACACTGCGTGTATTAGTATACACAGAGTAGCGGTAGCGGGCCTCGTCGGGAATTAGTTTGATTCCTGTTAACACATCTTGATTCAATAGTATCGTAGACCGATCCGGAACCGATTAGGAATTCTCGAGCGCAGAGTGGATTCGCGGCGTCGCCGTCTCGCCGGCTCGAAGCACTTCCGAGCCCGCGACGAACGCTCGCTCGACGGTTGGCGTCGGCGACGGATCGACGACGATGAGGTCCGCTCTGGCCCCCGGCTCGATCCGACCACGGTCGTCGAGTCCAGCGATCTTCGCCGGGTTTCGAGTGACTCGGTTGACTCGCGTGAACAGCGGTTCGCCGGTGTCGACGAACGGTGCTGCGAGCAGCGATGCCGGATGGTAATCCGAACAGAGCGCGTCGAGAACGCCGACTTCGATCGCGTCACGAGCGGACAGGTTGTTCCAGAGGCTTCCCCCTCGAACGAGGTTCGGAGCGCCCATGACAGTCGCGAGGCCGAGTTCCGTCGCGCGCCGAGCCGCTTCGAGGGTGAGCGGATACTCGCTGATTCCGGCGCCGTGGTCGGCCATCGTTTCGACGTCGACGCGGCGCTCGTCGTCGTGAGACGCGAGCGGGGCATCGACGCGTCGTGCGAGGTCCGCGATCCGCTGGATCCGTCGGTTCCGATTCCCGTCGTCCAACTCGCTTCGGTCGCGCGCGGCGGCCTCGACGGCGTCGGTCGGCCAGTTTCTGTCCTCGATGTAGTGCCGTTTGAACGACTCGTCGTCGTACTGACCCGTTCCGGGCGCGTGATGCATCACAGACACGAGGTCGACGTCGACGGCCTCGATGAGCTCCTCGACCGCGGCCGCGCTCGAGTCCGCGAGTTCACAGCGAGCGTGCACGCGGTTATCGCCGAGGGTGTCGGCGCCGCGTTCGATGGTCTCGGCGAGCCGAGACGCGTTCTCGAGGCTCCGTCCGTCGTCGGGCGCCTCCTCGAATGCGAGCGCGTGAAACTTCGTCGTCACGCCGTGCAAGAGATTCACGCGGTCGGTCGCCGCGAGCGCGTTCAGCGGATCCGTCTCGGCTCCGGCGCGCGGTGCGAACTGCCCCTCGATGTCGTCCCCGTGGAGGTCGACCAGACCGGGCATGAGAACTCGGCCGCCCGCGTCGACGGTCACCGCCCGAGTCGAGATGTCGTCCGCCGTGCGGCTAACCCGAACGATGCGCTCGTTACCGATGACAACGCAGCCGTCCTCGATGACGCCGGACGGGGTGACGACCGTGGCGTTGCTGATCGCAGTGAGTCCGCTCATGGATTGTCCTCCGTCCGTCGCCCCCAGTCGATACGCGGAAGGGACGTGTTACCTCGTCCGAGAGATGGGAGCGGCGCGCTACCGTGCTGTTTGCTCGTGGGGACCACCATGGCGCTCTTGTTCATCCGTCATCAGCCTAGTAATGCTGTAATTAAGCGGCTTCAACCGGGCGTTCAGGGTCTCGTCTCCCCGCGGTACGCGGTGGATACTAATCAGTAAACCTCTCGGTAGTAACGGTATGTCAAGTGACGTTTTACGCCACGCGTCCATCCCCCGCGCGATCGATCGATCGACACAGGTCGGCTCCGGCGGTGAGTAGCGAATGGCTGGAACCAGCGGTGCCGACGAGGAGGTGACGACCAACGTCTCTCTGACACTTCTCTCGAGCCCGCTCCGGCGGGCGGTGTTGCTGTCGATTTACGATTCGGAGGCTGACGACGCTGACGGGCTTCCGGTGGAAGACGTCATGACTGGCCCGGTGCCCGAGCGCGTACAAGTGGCACTGTATCACAATCACCTGCCGAAACTCGAAGAGTTCGGTATCGTCCGGTGGGACCGCCGAGCGGAAACCGTCGCCGAAGGAGCGGCGTTCGGACGGATCAGACCGTTTATCGAGTGTCTCGAGCGCAACCGAGAGCGGCTGCCCGACGACTGGCGACCCGAACCGGGACGGTGAGACCTGGCGGGCTCGTGACAGATTCGCCCGAGACTAGTCAAAGGAGTCCCCCTCGTTGTTCGGGACATATCGAGAGCGATCGAAATCGACGGGCGGCGGCTCGGTAACGACGCGCCCGCCTACGTTATCGCCGAGGCCGGGGTCAATCACAACGGAAGCTTACAGCGGGCCAAGCGGCTCGTCGATATCGCGTCGCAGGCCGGGGCTGACGCGGTGAAGTTTCAGAAGCGAAAGCTTCGAGAAACGTACCTGAACGAGACCGTCGACGACCCGTCACGCTCGGAGATGGGCGTTCAGTACACGGTCTCGAACCTCAAGGAGGTCTCGTTGACCGACGGGGAGTTCCGCGACCGAGAGGCGGTCGGTCTCGACGCCCGTCGCGCTGTTCGCGTTCAACCGTCCGGACACGACGGCGAAGGTGTTCGAACGGATTCGAGCGGCGGAGCCGCCCGAGCTGTGTCTCGTCGCCGACGGACCGCGTCCGGACCGTCCCGACGACGAGGAGAACTGCGCCGCGGTCAGGGACGTCCTCGCCGACGCAGACGTACGGCTCGTGGGGGTCGAACCCGATCGCCGCATCCGGCCAGACGCCGTAGTAATTCTCGCGGTCGACGACGCTCGCCCACCCGTCGCGGTCGGCTACCGGCCTCCGTCTGAACGCCGCGTCCGCGCCGAGGTGCTCGTCGACGTCACCGGGGACGAACGGCTCGCACGCCGCCGCCGACCGCGGCTCTCGGAAGACCACGTCGTCGAGCAGTGGGTAGACCGTCGCGACCGCGTCCCGGACGATCGGGTCACTCACGTCCGCAGTGTGGTTAACCAGCACCGTCGGCGTGTCGAGGTGTTCCGCGGCGACGTACGCGAGGAACAGCAGTACTCGCCCCTTTCGTCGGCGGTCGTAGATGCTCCCCTCGCCGTTGATCACCACGACGTCACACGCCTCGATGGCGTCGCGCTGGTCCGCGAACAACTCCCCGTCGACGACGCGTTTCGCCGCCCGGTCGTATTCGTCGACGGAGAGCGGTACGGCGTCCCAGCGGCTGGTCAGCGACTCGTATCGCTTCCACGCGTCCCGTCTGTTCCCACCGGCAGTGAGTCGTAACGCGCCCAGTGTCCGCCGTCGGGCGTCCGTGACGTCTCCGGCGACGCGCGCCATCCAATCGGTGACGCCGGGAGCGCGCGTCAGCAGTCGGTCCGAGCGGTGGAGGTCGTCGAGGTACGCGGTGCTGTCGATCGTCGCCCCCGTCGATTCGACGAGCGAGCGAAGCGCGCGCGCGTGGTCCCGCGACACCCCCAGTTGCTGCTCGTCGTCGTATCGTTGACGAAGTGAACTCGGGGGTCAGACATCGGCGAAACTCGAGTAGAAGGTGATTTCACGCCCGATCGCCTCGACCAGCGTCAGGTCCTCCGGGGTGTCTATCTCGAGACTCAGCGGCTTCGGCATCACGTGAAGTCCGACATCGCCGCCGACCCGACACTCCTCGCGTTCGAGCACGGACGTTTCGACGGCGTATATCGACCCGTTCTCGCGGTATCGCGGATCGAGTTCCTGCCGCATCGCCCGCTCGCTCGGGTCGTAGTTGATCGGCTCGGCGCCGCCGTCGGCGTCCGAATCGGTACGCCAGTAGAACCCGTGGTCGCGACGACAGCTGAGCGCGCTGTCGTACTCGCCGTCGGTGATCAGCCGGACGACGGAATCGATGTCGCCCTCGCGGCGGAGCGGCGAGGTACACTGTAACAGCACGACAACGTCCGGGTCGATACCGTCGGCGCGTATGACACCGAGCGCGTGTAAGAGCGCGTCTTCCGTCGGGGAGCGATCGCCGGCCAGATCGTCCGGTCGGTCGATGACCGTCGCGCCCGCGTCACCGGCGACGCTCGCGATCTCTTCGTCGTCCGTCGAGACGTACGTCCGATCGATGCGCTCGCTCCGGAGCGATTGGTCGATCGTGTGCGCGATGAGCGGCGCTCCGAGGAAGGGAACGACGTTCTTTCGCGGTATCCCCTTGCTCCCTCCGCGAGCGGGGATGACGGCGACGACATCACCGCAGACCTCGGCACGGCGGGGGTCAGTCTCACGGGATTCGGTCTGTTGGGACTCGCTTGCGTCTGTTTCCGGGGTAGTTGATACGCCGTCGGCCGGGTCGTCGGTGACTGTCTCGTCGGTCATGCTGTTGGGTCGATATCGGTGTCGTCGGAGCCGTCGGAGTCGATCGCGCCGTTCGATGCCTCTGCGGTACGGATCTGCTCGATCGCCCGTGGAACCGCTTCGAGCGCGGTCGGCTCGAAGATACGACTCGTGTCGAACGGTATCGTTCCGCGCGCCGAGCGCTCGGCGTCGACGAGGTCCGTTACGGATGCGACCGGCGTGGCGACGTCCTCGTCGACGAGAGCGCGGAGCTTGATCGACCCCGGGAGATCGAAGAGGTAGGTCCGGAGCCCGAACCGAAGTCCCTCGTACACCGCGGTCGAGTAGACGCCGACTTGGGCGGTCGACGCTTCGAACAGTTCGTACAGCGACTGATCCGAGCCGTCCGCGACCTCCACGTCCGCGGCCGCGAGCCACGGATACGATTCGGGATATCGAGCGACCTCCGCGGGATGGAGCTTGTACACGATGTCCGTCTCGAAGCCGGGTTCGTCCGCGAGCTCCGCGGCGAACTGCGACAGCTGCTCGCCGATCGTCCCCTGAGAGACGAACACGATCTGTTCCCGCTCGACGGCCCCCTCGCTGGTCGGTTGCTGTGACTCAATGAACGGGTACCCCACCGGCAGCACCCGTTCGTCCGGGATCGGATACTCGACCGCGTCGCGCCAGAAGCTTCCGTACACGAGCAAGTAGTCGGGGAACATCCACTTCCGCCTGCTCGGTCCGGGGAACGAATACCCCACGTGGTACGGGTCTATCACGCCGTGTTGCAGTTCGACGACGGGAACCGCCTGCCGCTTACACGCCTCGATCTGAATGGCCCGCTCGCGCCCGTAACTGACCGTCACAACCACGACATCCGGGTCGACTCGTTCGAGGATCGCTTCGTAGCTCGGCCTGAGCTGTCGGCGCGAGGAGAGCGAGTGCGCGACCATCTCGTCGATATCCACGTCGACCTCGAACCGCTCGCGGATCGCGGCTTCGAGCCGCTCGATGCGCTCCGCGTCGCGCGTGGCGAACTCCCAGTCTGCCGCGAAGCGACGCCGAAGGTCAGCCAGCCGCTCAATCGGGTCCAGGTATCTGAGTTGGTGAGTTCTGGCCGGGCGTCGGTGTCCGTGCTCGCGACCGCTTTCGAGGACCGCGATATCGCAACCGAGCCGCTCGATGACGGGATCACAGCGGACGTTCCACCACTTTCCGTCGTCGAGGCGCTTCCGGCGCGGGTGCGTGAAGAACAACACGTCGGCGTCGGGGGTGAAATACGGGTTGTGGGTCGAAATCGATCGCAGGATGTCTCCGACCGCGGCGCCGGTCGATCCGTTTGAGCCGCGCTCGTGTGCCGCGCCCAACAGCCCGGTAGCCTCGAGGATTCGCTTGTTGACGTCGAACCGTATCCGTTCCCAGACCGGCACATCGTCAATGAGCCAGTTGAACAGGTCGAGGTCCGCTTCAAGCTCCAGAAACGCCTCGTGAGCCGAGCGAAAGGTTCGCTCCGTCGGCGACTGGGGCTCGGTCGGGTCCGCCATCGGCCCGTCGGGAGCGATGTCTCGGTTCACGCTCCGACACCCGCGATGGTATCGTATACGTCCCGGAGACGTCCCGCGTCCCGATGCCATCCGTACGTCGTCTGTACCGCCTCTCGCGCGTTCGTACCGAACCGTTGTGCCGTCTGGTCGTCCGACAGCGTCAGGGCCGCCTCGGCGAGCGCTCGCAGTTTCTCACGACCCGTGATGTTCGCTTGTTCGTCGTCCGAGCCTGCCATGTCGATACCGATCAACGACAGACGAGCCTCATAACAAATCAGCACCTAACGGGACTGGTCGCGACTATCGGCTTCGATCGACACGCCCCCGCGAGGACAGCGCACTCGCGGTCAGGCACTCACTGCGTGCAGATCAGACACGGCTCGTCAGCGTCGGAGCCGGAGGGTGAGCGCCACAGTTATCGAAAGGTGCCTTGCGGACGGCGATCGCTCGGTACCGACGAGCGTTCTCAGATTTTCTGGTATCATACTAAGACATTCATTATAGTGAAAACATGTAATAAACAAAGTACTTAACACAGATAACGGCTGATTAACCACTGCTATGGCACACGAACTGGATACAGGCCCGGACGACGAACGGGCGACGACAAACACACGCGTTCGCAGCGACACAGCGGCGGACGGTCAGCGTCGCGAGACCGAGCGGACGGTCGGACGACGGAAATACATGCAACTTGGCGCGACGGCAGCAGCGATGGTAACGCTCGGCGTCGGGGGTGCAAGCGCTACTCCGGATCGGAGCGGAATCGCGTTCGATCGGGTGATCGACGCCGTCGACGAGCTCGGCGCTGACCCCGCGGGCACCGAGCCGGTAAATCGACAGCTTACGGATCTCCCACCGCACGCGCTGGTCAGGTTTCCGGAAGGGAAGTACACGATCGACGGACGAGTGGATCTCGTGGACCCCGGTCGGATCGGGTTCGAGTCGGTCGGCGACGCGACGTTTATCGGTACAAAAGCGGGCTCCGGCCTGAACGTCGTTTCGGCCGACGCAGTGTACTACGAGGGGTTTACCCACGCCAACGCGGAGGGGTCGATCCGGCACCGATTCGACGGGGCCGAACTCGTTCGCGTGAGCGACATCACCGATGGTGACAAGACAGCGGCAAGCGTTGACACGAGGAACCCCGAGAATCTGCTGGAGATCGTCGCGAGCGACACGGCGGCCACGTACGACGTGACGGTCTCCGGCTGGATACGTGCGGTCGACGACGGCCACACGCCGCCCGACGTGGACGTGTCCGGCGGCTGCGCCGAAGGCGCGGTCGCAGGCGGCACCCACGCGTTCAGCTGTACCGGTGCGATCACCGCAGTCGACGTGACCGGCGACGCGGAGGTTCGGCTGAACGGAACTCCGCTCTCCGTCGGTCGTGACGCAGCGGTAGTCGACCCACGGCTCACAAACGTCGCCCGTATCGATGGGGCCGAAGGCCGAGAGCCGGCCCGGTACGAGTTCACCGCGACGGGTGACGTCGCGCTCGACACGGAGCGAACGACCCATCGGGACGACGGGTGGGAGCGATTAGTACGGAATCCGGAACGTGGGTCCGTCACGGGTCGCGTCGGCAGCGATGTCGATACCTATCGCTTCTCGGGCGGTATCGAAGTGCTCGAAGTCGACGGCCCCGCCCGCGTCTCGATCGGAACTGAACAGTGAGGAGACGGCAGACGGGTTCAGCCTGTCAGGCGGCGGTGTCGCTGGCGGTGTGGTTTCGGAGCGACGCGGCACCTCGCGGAGGCGTTCACCGCCACGCAGTCGCGGACACGTAGGCGCCCTGCTTGGCCGTGATCCAGGCGGTGGTGCGCTCCTGGTCCGTCGGATCCCTCGGGTGGAGCGTACACTCGTCCGGCCGATCGTCGTACCTGACGACCGTTCCTTGTAGTATCGACTGCCGATCAGACGCCTCGCCGCGCATGCGAGCCATCCCACCGTCGGTCCGATCGTAGTCGTCCGGTCCCTTGCCTGAGGACATAGTGATCGAAACGGCAATACCAACTATCGTAATGTGTTACCTATCTCACTCTATCGGCGGTTGAGGGACAGATAACGGCACAATCGACCTCGCTGTGCAGTTCGCGAGCGGGTCACACCTCCGTTAGATTGATTATCACGGATACCGTACGTCAGGTAGGAACCCGGTCGCGAGCTAACGACCAGTTTGTGTGCCAGCAAAATGTACGTTACCTGTCCGGGTTCCCTTCTTACTCTGTGAGAGGCGTCTCGGCTTCATCGGTCGTGGCCGTGCCCCGGAACGCTGGCTAGCGATAAGCACCTAACAAACGCCGCTTAGTTCGTTCATAATCATACCTGATCGATACGACGTACCGCGTATGCAAGCAGTCGTACTCGCCGCCGGAAAGGGGACCCGTCTGCGTCCGCTCACAGACGACAAGCCGAAGGTACTCGTCGAAGTCAACGGGAAGCCGCTTATCGAGGACGTGTTCGAGAATCTGATCGCGTGCGGCGCGAGCGAGTTCATCCTCGTCGTCGGATACAAGAAAGAACAGATCATCGACCGGTACGGGGACGATTACAAGGGAGTCCCGATCACGTACGCACACCAACGAGAGCAGCTCGGGTTAGCGCACGCGATCCTCCAAGCAGAGCCGTACGTTGACGACGACTTCATGCTGATGCTCGGTGACAACGTGTTCCGCGGGAATCTCGCCGACGTCGTCAACAGGCAGACCGAGGAGCGCGCTGACGCCGCGTTCCTCGTGGAAGAGGTCCCCTACGAGGAGGCCTCGCGGTACGGTGTTCTTGACACCAACGAGTACGGCGAGATCACCGAGGTCGTCGAGAAGCCGGACGATCCGCCGAGCAACCTCGTGATGACCGGGTTCTACACGTTCACCTCCGAAATCTTCCATGCGTGCCATCTCGTCCAACCGTCGGATCGCGGCGAGTACGAGCTGCCGGACGCGATCGATCTGCTCATTCAGTCCGGGCGGACGATCGACGCGATCCGGCTCGACGGGTGGCGGATCGACGTGGGATTCCCCGAGGACCGCGACCGCGCCGAAGAACGGGTCTCAGAGGCCGAAAACGCGATGACAGAACAGGGAGAGGAGGTCGTCGTCGAGGATTGAGGCGTCGGTCACTGGCTCACGTGTCGAGGGCCGATTCCCAAGTCCCCGGCCTACGATGGCTGCAGTCGGCGGACGAGCGAAGTCACTTGTACCCCTCACTGGCGAGGTGATGGTTCATGACGGCCTCGATCCCGTCGACGATCTGTTCGGCGTCGATGCTCTCCACTTCGGACGTCCGCTTCCGCACCGTCCTGTCGAGTAGCTCCCACTTTCGAGTGAACTCGGATTCGATACCCTGTGAGCGGATCCGATCGGCTAACCGCTCGACGGCCCGGCCCTCGGCCGAAACGATCTCCTCGTAGTCGACGGTACCGCGTCGAAGCGCACAGACGAGGACGCCGGAACTGATGTCTCCCTCGCCGAGCTCGCGCTCCCAAGTGGTGATCCAGTTGCCGATCCGAGCCATCTGCTGGAGGTCACAGAGAATGCTACGGAGGGCCCCGAGTTCGGATCGATCGAACGAGGGAGAGTACATGAGATCGATACACGCGTACGGGAACATCGTCATGTTGTACGCGTCGTGGAGTTCCGCCTCGGCGCGGTTAGCCATCGCCGGGTTATCGTTGACGAGTCCGGAGTAGTCCATCGCGTTGAACGTCTGGCGGAGGTCGTACTCGAAGATATCGACAAACTCCGCGAACTGCGGCGCGTCCCTGATCGCGGAGTCGATAGCGTCCCACAGGTCCGCGAGGTATTCGAGAATACCGTAATCGACGTGGTCATCCTCCGGACTCGCGTGATCGGTCGCATCGGTACCGAACGGGATCCGCCGACCGGCGTCGAACGTCCCTCGGTCGCCGTCGCTCTCGGCCAAGTCGTCGAGTACCGTGACGAAGATCGTCAACAGCGTCTTCCGCTCGTACACGGCGGAGCGCTGCCGAGCCGGTACCGAGGTAAGCGTGAACTCATCGAACAGGTTATGTATCCATTTCCAGAGGAACCGGTCTCGGTTTCCAATGAGTCGATCGTATCGGTCCGCGAACGCTCGGACGGTCTCCGGGAGTTCGGTCTTGTTCACCTGCCGGGTGTACCCCGTCGGGTCCGGTCCGACAAATCCGTCGTTCGTCAGTTGCCCGCGAGCCTCGTGTGCCATGCTGAGAAATGTTACCTTAATTGTGTTAAGCCTTTTGTTCTTTTTAGATATGATGATAATAAATGAGTTACGGAGACAATCACGACGCTTCTGGTAAATTTTTATACGTTATTTTCGGACATACCAGCGTCGTATGCCGAATATCCCGCCGTTAAGTCTCTTCTAACATCGAACTACTGTCAGTCGGATATATAGTACATTATGGAAGTGACGAGAGGTTTATAAATACGGGAGGTTTCGTGCCACTGTGTCCAAATCTGGGGTGAGTTGGGGCGGCGTAAATGCGAAAAGATGGATCTAACGAACGCTACCCACCGAGTCGCGGTCGGTCAGTTCCTCGCGGAAGCCGAAGTCGGCTTTCTGTACGCCGACAGTTCACACGTCATCGTCGACGCGAACGAGGCCGTCGCCGAGTTGCTCGGAACATCGGGCGATCCGACCGGGCGGAACGTACAGGCGATCGATCCGAGTGTCGATTCGGAGCTCCGGAACGCGATCGAGGACGCCGTACAGAGCGGTCGGTTTACTGAAAAAGAGATCGCGGCCGACGACGGAACGATACTCCGATTCCACGTCGTTCCCGATCAGGGCGGTGACGGCACGGGCGTGCTTGTCCGGAACGTAACCAAGCCGTTCGAGATGCGTCACAACTTGCGCCGATCGAACCGGATACTCGAGACGTTGGAAGACGGGGTTTATACGCTCGATGAGGCGTTCGTGATCACCTCGGTCAACGACGCGGTGACGGAGATGACCGGATACGATCGAGACGCACTCGTCGGGTCGCACGCGTCGATGCTCGCGGGAAGCGAGACGCTTGAAAAGGCCGAAGAGATACTCGCGATGCTCCGCGGAGACAGCGACGACATCGGCATGATCGAGTCGTCGATCACGACCGTGGACGGGGAGTCGTTACCGATCGAGACGCACTTCTCTCCGGTGGAGTTCGACAACGGCCGTCGCGAACGGGTCGGCGTCGTCAGGGACATCAGCGACAGGGAACGGAACGAACGCATCCTGCGTGAGCTGAACCGATCCGCCCGGCGGTTGCTCCGCGCGGACGACGCCGAATCGGTGTTCGAGACCGTCGTCGACGTGACGAGCACGGTTTGGCCCGAAGCGACCGTCGTGGCGTACTCGTTCGACCGAACCGAGTCGAAACTGGTCCCGACAGCCGCGTCCGCCGGTGACCACGACGCGTGCGGGCCGGGAACTCTCGTCTGGAAGGCGTTTACCACCGGCGAAGACGGCGCGGAGATGGCGATAGATCCCGCCCGAAAGGCCGAGACAGAAACCGCCCGAAAGGCCGAAGCAGAAACCGATTCATCCACGGAGTCGTTCCGCGCGGTCGACACCCCCGAGGAAAACGGACCGTTGGGGGGCGAAGACGCCGTTTCCCCGACTGGACGCGTGATCGAGCGATCGAGCGACGCGTCCGACCCCGATCGACGCACGTTGTACGCGACACTCGACGGGTACGGGCTGTTTCGGATCGAGTTCGACGACGACGAACACGCTGAAAACATCGAGGAGCCCGTCGAGCTGCTGGCTGCGAACGCCGTCGCGGCACTCGACGGCGTCGAACGCGAGAACAAACTCGCACGCAACCGAGAGCGATTGGAACGCCTCGACGATCTCAACACCCTCCTCAGGCGTATCAACGGAGAGCTCGTCGCCGCCGAGACGCTCGAATCGATCGCAACGGCGGTCTGTGACACCCTCATCGACGCGGATCCGGTCGAGTTCGTCTGGATCGGAGAGACCTACCGCACCGGCGCCGGACCGACCCCGGTTGCACGTGCCGGCGATTCGGACGGCTACCTCGACGAGCGCTACGGAGAGAACGCCGGCGACGAGCGGAGCGACGAGCGGAGCGACGAGGCGGGCGGTGATCCCGCCATACGGGCGACCGAAACGAAGGACACGGTCCGTATTTCCGACGTCTCGGACGGACTCAGACGTGACCAGTGGCGGGAGCGCGCACTCGCACGCGGATACCGATCGGTCGTTAGCGTCGCGCTCACGTACGACGATCTCTGCTACGGGGTCTTGTCGGTGTACGCCGACCAGCGATCGGTCTTCGACGGCGAGTTCGGCGATCTGATCGCCGAACTCGGAGACAACGTCGCGAACGCGATCAACAGCCTCGAAACGAGACGCTCACTCCAGAGCGACTCGCTCGTGGAACTCGAACTGCGTCTCGACGGCGCCGACACGCCCCTGTCTCGGATCGCGTCCGCACTCGGGGAGCCGCTCCACGTCGAGGGGACGGTTCCGCAGGGGGACGGTCGGTCACTCGTGTACTTTACCGCCGATGGCGACCGGTCTACCGTCGCCGAGTCGGTCGGTACCGCCGAGTCAGTCGGCGTCGCTACGTCGGTTCGTACCGTAGACGGGGGGCCTGACGGTCGATTCGAGGCATCGGTAACCGGAGAAACGGTAGCCGACAGGCTGGCGACGTACGGTGGAGTCGTCGACCGATGGGTCGTCGATCCCGAACGCATCGCTGTGACGGTCACGTTTCCCCGATCCGTCGACGTCCGGCAGATAGTCGAACACCTCGAAGCGCAGTACGGCCACGCGGAGCTTCGCTCCCGTCGCGATCGAACCGAAGGCGATCGGTTCGAACCCTCACAACCCGTGTTAGCGGAGTTGACCGGCAGACAACGAGAGGCGATCGAGACGGCGTACCTCGGCGGATACTTCGACTGGCCGCGGGGGAGTACCGGCGAAGAGGTCGCGACCGCGATGGGGATCACTCAGCCGACGTTCAACCGCCACCTTCGGACGGCCGAGCGGAAACTCCTCGAAACCGTTCTGGACGAACGCGACAGCGACGCGTGAGTCGGCGGCGGCTCGCTTCCGGGACGAGAGTGATACGGGTTCACACGTTCAGGTATCGGTCCTCCCACTCTCGGCGGTCGCGAAGGCTCTCCGTTCCCTTTTCCGTCAGTTCATAGAAGTTTGTCCGGCGGTCGATTTTGCCCTTCTCGACGTACCCCTGCTCAACGAGGGTGTCGAGGTTCGGATAGAGTCGGCCATGGGTGATCTCGTCCATCGACTGCTGCAGTTCCGTTTTGATCTTCTGGCCCGACGGTCTCTCGGCGCCGGCGATCACGTAAAGGAGGTCTCGCTGAAAGCTCGTGAGACCGAAGAGCGGGTCAGACATGCCGCACTATTCAGCGCTTTATCGCTTTGTTATGGATAGATAAACGGCAGATCAGGCCTGCTAAATGGCGGGAGTCGGGCGGAGGCGTCGTTCGAACAGCACAGTCCTGACCGCCGCCGTCGCCTGCTCGACCAAACCGTCAGTCCAAGGCGACTCGTCGCTCGGTCGCACCCCTGGCCGTCCAATAGTCCCGTGCGGCCAGACCCACGACAGCGAGGACGCTCAGAAGCGTCCACCAGGTCGGAGGTACCGCAGAGAGCGGCCCGAGACCCAGCGTTCCGGCGGTGACGAGGGTCACGACGCCGACCGCAAACGCGATCACACCTCGGGATGACGAGAGACTGCCCCGTACGTGTGTCCGGTCTAGATCCAGATACGGTTCGAACTCGGAAGCGGCCTCTCGCAGTTCGATCGTTCCTCTGGGCTTGTTATACTCGACGAGCTGGAGCGAATCCATCTTCGGGAGGTGGCACTGATAGAGGGCGATGCGAACGCGCTTTCGTTCCTGTGAACTGAGTTGTTGAATCGTCGTGTCGTTCTCTGCTGCAGCGATGTGTTCGGCAACGTCAGAGAGTTCCCCACATCCCTCGTGCTCGATGAGATACCGGAGTACGGCTCGCCGTCGTTCGTTTTTCAAAACGTCGAACATCTCGTCCGTCGTCACTCTCGAACGCTCGCTGCCGCCATCTCCCCGCCGAACTTGAAGCGTCCCCGACTCCCCCCTGTTCATGTGTGCTATAGCGTACTCATCCAATATAGTTATTAGTATAACAGGTTTGAGTGGCATTAATGCGTCAGCGGAACGGGAGTGAGGGTCCTACTAGTGTCTGAATTCCGCAGGTAATGCCGCCCACGGAGGGATCCGCGGCCTCAGTCCGGAGTCGCTGGCCGCGTGACCGTGAGCCAGCCGTCGGAGGACATCGAAACGCTGTATCCGTGATACCGGAACGAGATGTCCACCGTGTCCGAATCCGCCGTCGCACTCCACCGGAGGAGGTCGTCGAGCGCGTCAACGTCAACGACATGAAGCAGCGGCGGGAGGGCCTCGATCTCGCAGTCGTCGAGTTCGGCAACCGTCTCCAACACAGCAACCCCCGGAGGAACCACGGACCAATCGTACTGCTTGGTCGCTGAGGAGCCAGACATCTTACGTCTCGGTCCTCCCTGCGCGTACGAAGAGGACCTCACAGACCGGTCGAGTCTGTGTACCCACGTTCGCTGTAAATCGCATCGTAAGTAATACGCGCTACTACCATTTGTATGCGATGAAACGTCCGCCCGAGGCAGGGAATATGTGCTGATCGCCGAATTGTCTGAACACGCCGATCGGCGTCTCGATCTCGGAGGCGGCCGACTACGTCGCTCGATTTCCGGAAGGGGTCTCCATACCGTCGACGCGGAGCAGAAGCCGATTGCCGTCGACGTAGGTCGCGTCGACCGTCCCGGACAGCCGTAAGCCGGAAGCGGGGGTCGGTCCGACCGTGACCCGGTCGCCAGTGTCGAACGTTCCGACCGGTCCACGTATCACGAGTTCGGCTCGGCATAGTTCCGGGTTGGCGACGCTGGAGAGGTCGATTTCCTCGACGTTCACTTCCTCTACGAGGGCCCCTTCGCACTCGACGGGCGTCCGCGCGGCGTCAGCTAACCGCTCGATCCCGAGGGTCTCGTACGCGCCATCGGTCGGCACGTAGCCGCCCTTCGGACCGGGAACGCCTTCGACGAGTTGGAGGTCGCGAAGACTCTGCATCCGGTTGCGAACGGTCCCCGCGTTGCGGTCGATGGTCTCTGCTATTTCGCGCCCGCTTACCGGCCGATCCGCGTTCTCCGCGAGGTTCACCAGCGACGTGAGTACGCGTTTTTGACTCGACGTGAGCTCGATGGCAGACATATCAAGAGCCAGCAGGCCGTGTTGTAAAAACGTTTGTTTCTATGCGCCTTATACACTTGTGTCGCATAATATATGCCGAGATATCTGAGAGATCCACACATTATAGGGCGTAAAGCGCAATAGAACCCACATTGCTATCAGACGGCCGGTGATACTATCAAAACACGCCAGTTCTCAGATCGATATTGCACGTTTATAACACGCTGTATCGATTTTTCATTCGAGTACATCATAAGAAGCGTAATTCCTTAAATATCTTCCACCGCAGGTATTTATGGAGTCACACGGAAGCGACGAGCGAGCATGCACCTCCGACCCAGCGACAGGCCGCGTCCGTCCCTCGACTCGGTCGCGGACGGCGTCCGAGTTACGGGGAGTATACCGCCAGCGAACAGTACGCACGCCCCGGTTGCGCGAGTGATCCCCGATGGATGAGACGGGTACGTCGGCGTTCGACGAGCGGTCCACGACCGTAGGGACGGAGCGCGACCCCGACGGCGACTCGAACACGCGCGACGACCCGTCCGTCGACGGCGACAGCTCGCTGTTCGTCCCTCGAGAGGTCGGCGCGGAGCGCGATCGAATCGGCGAGTTCGTCCAGCGTCACGTGACGGACGCCGGCGCGGAAGGCGTCGTCGTGAACATGAGCGGCGGGCTCGACTCGACGGTCACGGCCGCGCTCGCGGTCGAAGCGCTCGGCACCGATCGGGTGTACGGCCTCGTTCTCCCGTGTAACAAGATCGGAGCGCCCCACGCGCGAGACGCGGAGGCGCTCGCGGACGCGCTCGGCATCGAACACGATACGGTTCACCTGCAACCGCTGTTCGCGCAGTTCGGCGCCACGGCTCCGGACCGATTCGACCTCCACGACGAGCCGGTCCGGTCCGGTAACGCGGTCGCGCGCCTCCGGATGGCCACGGCGTACCTCGCCGCCAACGCGACGAACCGGCTCGTCTGCGGGACGACCAACCGAAGCGAGCTGCTGCTCGGCTACGTCACGAAACACGGAGACGGCGCCGCGGACCTGCTCCCGCTCGGGCATCTGTATAAAACGGACGTCCGAGCGCTCGCCGAGGCGCTCGACGTCCCCGAGTTCGTCGTCGAGAAGCCGCCGACCGCGGGATTCCTCCCCGGACAGCGCGACGTCGACGACCTCGGTGCCTCGTACGAGGTGATCGACTCGGTCCTTCAGCTCGGGGTCGACAGGGGTCTGGACCCCGATACGATCCGCGAGCGGTTCGATGACGCCCGCGAGGGTTTCGACGAGGTCCGCGACGGCGAGGTCGATACGGAGACGATCGCGGATCTCCTCGCCAGACATCGCGAGACAGAGCACAAGCGCGTACCGGCACCGATACCGGGGAACCTCGGCCGGTAGCGAACCGAAGATCAGTCCCAGTCGTCCGGCCACAGGTCCGCCGCGCGCATTCCCGTCTCGAAGTCGGCCGCCTTGAACGCCTCGATGAGGTCCTCGTGGTCGAGTCGCGGCATCTCGCGGTCCGGCGCGGCGAACTCGGTGACGAGCAGCGCGATCAGCATCGCGTGCTCGCGGATGTTCCGATCGTCGACTTTGTCCCGAGTGTCGGCGTGGGTGTGGCCCCAGCCGCGACCGCGGTCGCCGGAATCGCTGTGCAGTTGGAGCGCGGGCACCCCCTGTCGGACGAAGGGCCACTGGTCCGAGAACGGGTGCGGCTCCGTCTCAACCGCGATCGGCTGACGGGTCGCGGTCGACACCGCGTCCGCGACCGACGCCGCCGCGTCCGAGGCGTGCGCCAGCGCGACCAGATCGCGAAACCGTCCCGCGCCGTCGACGTTGATCACGCCTCGAATCCGGTCGAGATCGACGGTCGCCGCGAGGTGTTCCGCACCGAGGAGGCCGACTTCCTCCGAACCGACTCCGACGACGTCGACGCCGATCGGGAGGTCGGCCTCGGCGAGGATCCCCGCCGCGGTGACGACGGTCGCGATCCCGCAGCCGTTGTCGAGCGCCCCCTCCGCGATGTCGTGGGCGTCGAAGTGCGCGACCAACAGCAGCCGCTCGTCCGTGTCCGGGCCGACGCGCCCGATCACGTTTCGGCTCTCTCCGGGCGTCGTCGACGCTTCGACGGTGAGTTGCGCTTCGGCCCCGGCCGCGGGGCCAGCGGTTCCGGTCCCGCCGACCGCGTACTCGCGGAGCCACGCGCCGGTCTCCTTCGAGACGCCGACCGCGACCGCGTCGGCCTCGCCGCCGAACGTCAGCGAGCCCGTGGGCGGGAGCTGCCCGTCGAGGTGGTTGACGAAGACGAAGCCGACCGCGCCGGCGTCGATCGCGTACCCGAACTTCTCCATGCGGTGGACGAACCGTCCGCCCGGCGGAGTCGTCGTCGAGGCGACCGCGATCCGTCCCTCGACGTCGCGTTCGTCGATCTCGGCCGGCGTCCCGTAGCCGACGTCGACTAGTTCGCCGGTCGCCGTGCCGCCCGGCGAGTACGGGAGTGCGATCGACTCGAACGCGCGGGACGATGACCCACTGTCGCCGTCGGAGACCGTCACCCGGAGGTCGGCGCTGCCGCGCTCCCAGACGTCGATCGCGAACGGCTCGACACCGACGTCCGAGAGCCCCGCTCCGTCGAACGCGTCGGCGACGATCTCGGCCGCCCGTCGTTCCCCCGCGCTTCCCGCCATGCGGCTCCCGATCGCGGTGAGGTCGGTGATGAACGTCCACGGTTCGTCGTCGGTCCAGGTTCGCCCCAATGCGGGCGCGAGTTCGGCGCGTCGATCGCGGACTCGGTCGATGGCTTCCGAGTCGGGAGCGATGGCCTCACCGCTCGGCTGTGAGTGCATGTCACAGACTCCGCCGGGAACGGGTTAAGGATGTGGCTCCCGGCATTCGAAACGCTACGTTCAAGTGGCACGGTCAGGTACTTTTCCCCGAGCACCGTTGGTCCAGTGGTAGGACATTAGCTTCCCAAGCTAATAGCCCGGGTTCAATTCCCGGACGGTGCATACCTGCGGCGAGCAATATCGCGAGCCACAGGTATGCCAAGGGAATGGAACCCTATCAGTCGCGCACAGCGAACGCAGTGAGCGAGCACGTCTGATTCTAGTTCAATTCCCGGACGGTGCACTCACTGCGTTCGTGCACGTCCGTTGTCACGCTCGCTCCACTCGCGTGACTCCCGGACGGTACACTTCCGACTGACTCCGTCAATTGACGTTCGCCTCGCTTCACGCGGCAAACTCCCTTCGATCGCACATTCAGCCGCTAACACGGTCGTTTTCCTGTCTCCCAGACTTTTGCAGCGGACAGAAAGGCCGTTTAAGCTATCCGCTCACACTCATAATCTTCGCTCTGTTGGAATACGCAGAAACTGAGAGGAACGGCGTGCAAGATACAGAGACGCGTTCAGCAGAACGAGTCTTCCGACTCTAGCCACGCGGCGCAGCAGTCTGCTCCTTTGAGATCGGGATGCCGAGACGACGACGGTTGACCGGTCGCTCGACGACGTATGATCTCGGATAAATAATCCTCTGATCCGATATATTCCGCCGGAGTCTGATCGATGTGACCTCGAACCTCGTTCTGAAGTCGCGAACGATCATCGAATACCGGGAAACACCGGAACTCCCCGTCGTCGGGTATGAAAACACACGCAGATTCTGTTCTCAATTCTTATGCTTGAGCAAAAGTAGGCTTAACTGCAGTTGGTCGTCGTCGTTATTTTCGTGACTTTCCCCTCACCGTCTATCTCTATCGTGGTTGTGGTCGTGCACTCCTTCCTGTCAGTCGTGTCAAATATACTCCCCACGAATGACTTAATTTTTCCCCAAATCTTTCCCCAGAATCCCTTTTTCGCTTGGGAGATCGCTTCCGAATTTCCTGTCACGACTACTGAATCCAAGGGGCCCGTCTCTTCACCGATTCCCATGAGTATCGCGTTGCCCCCGACCGTTTCGACCATTCTGATCTGGTCGCCATCGGGGGTTTTGAATTTCTTTGATAGTCGCACGTCCGACCGTGCCGGTACTGACTCAAACTCCAGTCCGGAATCGTCCTCAAACTCCAGTCCGGAATCGTCCTCAAACTCCACTTCGGAATCGTCTTGTCTTTCTCTTTCGGGCATGGGTTCAAGCCAAAATTAAACATGATATATATTTAGTTATATTATAGGTATTCATGTTTAACCGGTGTTAGAAGGTTAGAAGTTAACGAATTGGAACCCGTCTTAGGATATGGATCCGAACAACGGAAACGGCCGTTCGCTGAAGGGAGGCTATTCGTCGGATTCGGGGGAGAGGGTGTCGAGTCGCCACGTGGGGGTGACTCCGTCAGTCAGCGTTTGCTTCGCTTCGCTCAGCAAACTCCCGCCGGTCGTGCACCGTCCGTACCCCCGCTCGCAAGCTCGCGGGAGTCCCGGACGGTGAATTTTCACTGTGTTCGAAACACCGTCGACGGGTTGATCGGTCCCGTTGAAACACACTGATTGACCACCTCGATAAAAGCCAGTTTCACTGGCTGTCGCCAGTGTCAACGGTCCTGTAGCTCGAACGCTACGTGAAGTGTCGTTTTGTACCGATCGATCTGTCCGTCCTCTACGTTCGCGGTTTGCGATGTAATCTCGACGCCTTTGATCTCCTCGATCGTCTTGCTTGCTTCGTCAAGTGCGTTTTGAGCCGCGTCTTCCCACGACTCCGTTGAGTTACCAATCAGCTCGATCGTTTTGACAGTATTCCCCATGATCGATCAGTACATACAACGCCTTCCGATATAGAATTTGGGTAACGATGGCGACATATCATCTCGGATACTGACTGGTCAGTTTTCTTTTAAAACTGGCGCTACAAGACATGCGCAGTGCGTCCCGAACGGAGCGCTCGCCCCGTTCAGCTCCGTTAGAAGATGTTCGCTTGGCCGTACACGGAGATCCCCGTATCAGTGATCTCGTACGGTTTCGTCTCGCGGGAGTGGTTCGCGTCGCGGATCTTCTGGATCTCGACGGCGAGCCGCGTCTCGCGGAAGTCGGACCCTCGAATATACTGAAGCACGAACACGGCATCGGTGAGGTATTCGACGATCCCGTGACGGGAGGCGTACGGGTTCGTCTCGCTTGCTTCGGAGGTCAGAAGCGTCGTCACGCCCGCTTCCTTCAGCGATCGGGTGAATCCGAATACTTCGGAGCGTCGCTTCGACGGGTGATCGTACATCATCTCCAACAGCGAAACGGAGTCGAGCACCAACCGGTCCGCGTCGAACTCCGCGATGAGCCGGGTGAGGTCGTTGCGGATCGACGCGAGCGAGTTCGCCATCTCGATGGGATCGATGGCGACGACCGCGAGCCGGTCCGCGTCCGCGTGCTCGCGGAACGACCAGCCCTTTTCCTCCGCCGTCGAGAGGATGGACTCCCGGGTCTGTTCGAGGGTGATGTACACGCCGTTCCGATCGGATTCGAGCGCCTCGTTGAGGAACTGGAGGGCGAAGGTCGTCTTCCCGGTCCCGGCGCCGCCGATCACGGACAGAAGCGATCGACGCGGGACGCCGCCGAGGATCATCTCGTCGAGCCCCTTGATTCCGATATCGGTGCGCTCGATCGACGACTCGAACTCGTCGGGATCGACGTCGAACCCCCCGGAGTCGCCGTCCTGCCCGACCTCGTCTTCCGCGCCGGATCCGAAATCGCCGAACCCGAAGTCGTCGTCGGAGGACTGAGCGGCTCCCCGATAGCCGCCGAAGGGATCGGCCGAATCGCTCCCGAACGGCTCGGCCGAGCCGCCGTCGAAAGAGTCGTGATCCGAGTCGGCGACCGGGGGTGAATCGTCGGCTGCGCCGCCGAACGGATCTGATTCGCCGAAACTCCCGCTCTCGACATCGACACCGGCCGCGCTCTCGTCGATCGCGTGCTCTTCAACCGCGTCGTCGTCGGCCGTATCTGCGGTATCACCTCGCTGGTCGTCCGGAGTTCCCCGCCCCCCACTCGGGTCGTCTTCCGGAGTTTCGGTCGCATCCGAGTCCCCGCCGTCGACCGCGTCACTCTCAGAGTCCTCGCCGTCGACCGCGGCGAGATTGGCCCCGTCGCTCTCGGCGTCGGCTTCGAGGTCACGGATCGCTCGTTCGAACCAGTCGTCCTCCTCGCTCATCGTTTCAGTCGGCCGTGGGGGGTCGACATATCCCGAGCAACGCGGGCGGGCGGCTTGAAGCTTTCCGGACCAACGGGGATCGGTAAGCGGGCGCGGAAGCGGAATAGCCGGTGACGTCGACGCCGACGGCGATGTCCGCAGCCTTTTGTTCGGGGGCGGGAATGGATGTCTCATGGAAGTGGGGATCGTGGCGCGGAAGGGAAGCGATCGGGCGGCTGTCGTCGCCGCGGACCTCCGCGACGCGGTCGCTGCCGCCGGCGCATCCGTCTGGCTCGACGCCGAGACCGCGAGCGCGCTGGACGGCCCCGACCCGGGACGGTCCGTCGACGCGCTCGCCGACAGCGACCTCGCGGTCGCGGTCGGCGGTGACGGCACCTTCCTCTTCGTCGCGCGCAACGCCGACGACACCCCGATCGTGGGCGTCAACCTCGGTGAGGTTGGGTTTCTCAACGCCCTCTCGCCCGAGGACGCCGAAGACGCGATCCTCGCGGAGGTCCAAGCGTTCGACGACGGCGAGGTGCGCGTCCGCGAAGTACCGCGGCTCGCGGCCCGCGCCGGCGACTGGGAATCCGTCCCGGCGGCCAACGAGGTCGTGGTCCAGGGCGACAGGCGCGGACCCGGGTCCGGGATCGACTACGAGGTCCGGGTGGACGGCGTCCCGTACTCCGAGAGCCACGCCGACGGCGTTCTCGTGGCGACGCCGACCGGGTCGACCGCGTACAACCTCTCCGAGCGTGGCCCGCTGGTGCACCCGGAGGTGAGCGGACTGATCGTCAACGAGATGGCCGCGAGAGACGGCATGCCGCCGCTCGTGGTCGATCTCGACGCGACGGTGACCGTCGTGGTCGAAGATCCGTCCGGCGCGATCGTCGTCAGCGACGGTCGAAACGCGACGACGCTCGACGGACCGATCAGCGTGACGATCGAACGGACGACGCCCCCGATGCGGATCGCCGGGCCGCCGTCCGACTTCTTCGAGGCGCTGGAAAAGCTCTCGTAGGACGGCATCCACGAATATCGGGACGGAACCACGGCTCGGCCGCGGCGCAGAGGCAAGGTTGAACCCCCTCCCGTTCGGATGGGGAGCCGATGGACCTCCCGCTCGGATTCGAGCCGTTCGCCGGGCAGTCGCGGGCGGCGCACGCCGCCGTGCTCGTCGGGGGCGCGCTCGCGTGCCTGCTCGGCTACGTGGGCGCCGCCGCCGTCCTCTTCGAGCCGACCGCGCTCGCTCACGACGCACCGGCCGGATCGCGTCGCGTCGCCGCCGCGTTCGCGTCGCTCGCCTGTTGGGGCTTCTACAGTGCCGCGTTCGTGCGCGGCAAAGGTGGTCCGGTGACGAACGTCGTCGTCTCTCCTCTCGTGACGGTAACGGTACTTCCCTTCGCGTACCGGTGGATTGTCTTCGGCCCCGCGTGGGACGCGATCCGCGATCGGGTCAGCCTGCTGTACTTCAGGCCATCGGTGTTCGTCGACGCCGCGGCGCTCGTCCTCCCCGGGCTCGTGTTCTCCGCCGGACTGCTCACGCTCTGGGCGAGTCTCCTCGGTGAAGAGGCGGTAGAGAAGTGGCAGCGTGAACACCTCTCCCGGGAGTTTCGACGCGCGTTCGTCGACGAATGAGCAGAGTTCTGCCCCACCGACGCGAACCACGTGCCGACTCCCACAAAGCGTTTATAAATTGAGATCGGATTCCGTATCGTGAACCGTCGGTCCGCTGTTGGCGGGTACGTCGTCGCTGGCGCGGCGATCGCAGCAGTAGCGGCGATTGCGCTTGCCGCCTCGCCCGACGCGGTCGTCCGCCCCGTGAATCGGCTCGTCGCGTATCCCCTCGGCTTCGGCGTCGCGCTACTCGCGCTGGCCGCTGTCCGTCCCTTCCTCGCGTGGCCGAACACCCTGCTCGCCGTCGCCGTCGGCTACGGGTACGGCTGGGGAGGCGTGCCGTTTGCGGTCGCGCTACTCACACTGACGGCGCTGCCGACGTATTGGCTCGCTCGTTCCGGTCGCGTGCGCGCGAGGGCCGAACTTCAGGTCGTGGACCGGCTCTGTGGCGCCGGGGAACGGCTGGCGACGACCGCGGGCGGAGTCCGCTCCGTCGCGGCGACGCGGCTGTTTCCGATCCCGTCAGACGCGGTCTCGATCGGCGCCGGCGCCTCGGGGATCCGGACGCGACCGTTTCTACTCGGGACGGCCCTCGGAGAGCTTCCGTGGGCCATCGTCGGTGTCGCCGTCGGAGTGTCAGTCGAACGGCTCGCGACGCCCACCGGTAGCCTCTCCGGCATCGAACCGGGGGCGGTCATCGCGATGGCCGGGGCCGGTGTGCTGTTACTCGCGGGGCCCGCGTACCGCGCGCTAGTCGATGGAAATAGTGCGCCTCCGGCCTGAACCGGTGATGTGTCACGGATGATCACGGAGAAAGCCCCGCCCTTCAGGGCGAGGAGGATGTCAAGGAGGACCAGTACGCTCCGTTCTACCGTGCGACGCAAACCGACCGCCCCGTGTGCGGATGCCGCAGCGGGACGGTCGAAACGGGTCGCGTGCCTCTGACTGAGGACCGACACTCGACGTGCATTCCCCCGGTCCCCAACTCCCGGGACCGCTCCCAGCCCTAACCCCGAAGCCGCTGCCGACAGACCGGCCTCAACGCTCGGTCGGTTGATCGCGGCTTCAACGGAGGACCGAGGGACGTGGTAGATGTCGACCTCAGTTGTCGCCGTCTGCGGATTCGTTCCCGTCGTCCCCGCTACTGTCCTCGTAGACGACCTCGATACCGCGCGGGACCGGCCGAAGCAGATACGAGCCGGTGCCGCGACGGACTGGCGCGAAGTCCGCCGTGAAGCTCGTTCGCGTGTTCTCGCGGATCTCGAACTCCTGGTTGAACGTGATCGGCGCGTTGCCTGGGCGGTCGACAGTCGCCTCGCTCCCGTCGTCGAGAACCCCCTCGACGTCGGAGACGTCGAGCTGGAGGAACTGATACGTCGCGACCGACAGCTCGCGTTCGTCGATCAGCTGCGTCTCCTCGCCTTGAAGCTGGACGAGGTCGGCCTCCTGCGGCTCGTCGAACTCGTAGTACTCGCGGCCGGAAGGACCGTCCTCGTCGTCTTCGTCGTCTTCGTCGGGTTCGTCGGCGTCGTCGGCGTCGTCGGCGTCGTCGGGGTCGTCATCTTCGTCGGCTTCGCCTCCACCATCCTCGCTTCCCCCGCCGTCTCCGTCGTCCCCGTCGGCGTCGTCATTTCCACCGGCACCGTCACCGTCGGCGTCACCACCGTCGTCGGTTTGCTCATCGTCCGCTGTCTGCTCGTCATCTGTTGTCTGCTCGTCGTCGGCGCCGCTGTTCGCGCCCTGTGGACCGAGCCAGATCCCTTCGATCGTGACCACGAGGGACTCGAAGTCGCCGATGTCGGCCGGTTGATCGGTGACGCTCGTGGCGAGGGTGCCTGAAGCCCGTCCCACGCAGCCCGCGAGTCCGACCGTACCGAGGGCGGCGGCGCCGGTCGCCTGTAGGTAGCTTCGGCGGTTGATCTCATCGAAAGAATCGAACTCATCAGACACGTCACTCACCGTCCTCACCGCCTGCGTCGCCGGTGCTGTCGGTGCCATCGGTGCCGTTAGCGGCAGTGTCGCTCACGTTCTCACCGAGGTCATCGACCCCGCCCGAGAGGAAGTCACCGATCGTGTCGAGGATGTCTCCGACGAAGTCGGGGACCGGCCCGGGAAGGTCGCTCGGCGGTCCGGCGTCGGTATCATTTGCTCCGTCCGCGCCCGGCGTAGCGGCGACGGGCCCGGCAGCCGCGCCGAGCCCGATCAGTACCACCGCGGCGAGCGCCACAGTCAGCGTCGTTCGGATCGCGTTCATGACGACTGGTCCTCGGAGCGCTATCCCCTTTAATACCACAAACCGTTCAGCCGACTTTGGCCCGGTTTAAACCGGTTGAAACCCGCGTATCCGCCCCGTTTCGTCTATTTTGTCTGTTTCGTCGATATCCGGTGAAGCTTATAAATGAAAACGAGAATGCGACGGCGTCGACAGGTCTCGCGCAGATCGATTCGAGCAGGGGGTAGACGAGCGGACGGAGAACCACACCGCAGGCGAGTCGGGACGTGCGGATCGACTCCGCAATCGGCGGTCCGGCCGAGAGTTCGACAGAGGGTCCGGCCGAGAGTTCGACCTAAGGTTCGAGGCGGTTCGGGTCGCGCGGGAACATGATCGCTTCCTTGATGTTGTCCAGATCGGCCACCTTCTGGACGAGACGGTCGATCCCGAGGCCGTAGCCGCCGTGGGGCGGCGTGCCGTAGCTCAGCGCCTCGATGTAGAACTCGAAGTTCGCCGTCTCGACGCCCTCCTCCTCCATGACCTCGACCATGCGGTCGACGTCGTGCTCGCGCTGTCCGCCCGACGAAAGCTCCTGTCCTTTATAAATCAGATCGAACTTGCGGGAGGCGATGTCGTCGCCCTCGACGTCCTGCATGTAGTAGAACTTCTCGTCGGGGTAGCCGACGACGAAGAACGCGGGGTGGCCCTGCTCCTCGAAGTGCTCGCCGAGCAGCTTCTCGCCCTTCGTGTCGAGGTCGGTCGGGTCCTCGGGGAAGTGCCCGTACTCGGTCTCTAAGATGTCGAGCGCCTCCTCGAAGGTGACCCGCGGGAAGTCTTCCTCGGGGACCGTCAAGTCGACGTCGAGCAGACCGAGCTCGCGCTCGGCGTTCTCGGCGGCCGCACGGAGCGCGTAGCGCAGCGACTCTTCTTGAACGTCCATCACGTCGTCGTGGTCGTCGATGTACGCGAGCTCCACGTCGAACATCGAGATCTCGGAGACGTGTCGGGAGGTCGCGAAGTCCTCCGCGCGGAACGCGGTACCCGTCTCGTAGACCGCCTCGTAGCCCGACGCCATCAGTATCTGCTTGTACAGCTGCGGGCTCTGCGAGAGGAACGCGTCTTTGTTGTAGTAGAGGATCGGGAAGAGCTCCGCGCCGCCCTCGGCGCCGCCCTTCGAGATGAGCGGGGTCTTGATGTCGACGAATCCCTCGTCGTCGAACCACTCTTCCATCGCCGTCATCAGCTTCGAGCGCAGGGAGAAGACCGCGAGCGTCTCCGGCTTCCGGAGGTCGAGCGCGCGGTTGTCGAGGCGCGTCGAGAGGTCGACCTCGATGTCCTTCGAGATCTCGAGCGGGAGCGGGGAGTTCGCCTCGTCGATGACCTCGTACTCGGTCGGCGCGATCTCGACGCCGCCGGGCGCCTGATCGCTCTCTAGCGGCTTGCCGACGACGCGGACGACGTCCTCCGCGCCGACGTCCTGCACGGCCTCGAACAGGTCGGGCTCGCGCTCCTCCTTGAAGACGATCTGAATGAGCCCCTCGCGGTCGCGCACGATGAGGAAGACGAGGCCCCCCAGATCGCGGATTTCGTGGACGTGGCCGGCGATGGCGACCTCGTCCGCGTCCGGTTCGACGTCCGACGTGTGGATTCGCTCGATCATGACGGAGTTCGGGTTACGTTCACGTGGTCGGGCGGTCATGATAGGCCTGTCGTCTCGGCGTCAACGAAACCAGCCTCACTCGCCGTCTGGCCCCGGCCGCGGTCGGTTCACGCGGAACCTAGCGGAATATTGTGTTGGTTGGTAACACGAAACATGGATCCCGAAGTTTTACTATCCGTACGACGTATTCTGGCAGCAACGGCGTTCTCGCGCCGCCGGAGTAGACAGATGACCTGCCCCCGTTCCATCAAGTCGGCGTTTGCCGCGCTCGGTAGCGGCGTGCTCGTCGGGTGGAACGGGTACGGGACTCCGGAGACACGGTCCGTCCGCCCGACCGCGTAACGCGCGTCGGCTGGGAAGTTCCCCCGCGGACCGGACCGCACCCCACCTTCTCCAGCCGTCGCTGTCGCTGAGCGATCGGGTCAGGTGATCCGCTATCGGGTCAGGTGATCCGCCACTGGACCGCGTTCCCCTCGCGAGCGTTGGTATCGAGCCCCACGGGCTCCAGGCCGCGTTCGAGGTCGCGTGCCAGACGACGACACCGTCACCGCTATCGTCGTCACGCGCGCCGCGTTCGACTCGCGGCGAGGGCTTCATGGCAGCAGCCATCCACTCGCGGACGGTCGAAGCGCAGCTGTCGGTCCGCGTCTCGCAGGCGGCCGGGGGTGACCTCGCGGCCGGGGCTCGCGCCCAGATCGAACGCGTCGACGGCGTCAGCGTCGACGACCTGTCCATCGCCGGGATCCAGCCGGGGCTCAACGACACGACCGTGGACGCGATCGCGACGCTGTCGGTCGACTGGGGCAGCCAAGACGCGGCTGCTGCCGACCGCGAGACCGTCGCCGTTCGCGTCGCGGAGCGACTCGCCGACGGATTCGGCGTCGAGCCCGAGCACGTGGAGCGACTCGACTCCGGCTGACCGCGCTCGCGACCGATCTATCCGTCGAGCCCGTCGTGAACTCGTGTTTCCGCTCGACGAAGGACATCTCGGAGCGGGACACCCGTCGCTTCCGCGACGGCGGCCGCGTCGTCGTACTCGGCGCTCACGTCGTACACCTCCCCGTCGGCGGTGGACGCGACCTTCACCGACACCTCGTACGCGTCGCCGTCGACGGTGAGCGTCGCCGTTTCGAAGTCGCGCTCGGCGATCCAGCGATGGGTCGCGCCCGACTGTCGCACCCCGAGGGTCCCCGTCTCGCGAGCGAGTCGCTCGGCGACCGCCTCGGCGTCCGCTGGCTTGCAGATCACCGTCACGAGGTGGCCGGGACGCGACTTCTTCATCGTGGTTGGGACGACGGTCACGTCGCGCGCGCCGGCGCGCTTGAGCGTTTCTTGGAGTCCCCCGAGCACCTCTGGCGCCGCGTCGTCGAGGTTCGTTTCGAGGACCGCGACGTCGTCGTGAACGAGTCCGTGGCTATGGCCGTGTACATCGCTTCGCCGGGCGTCAGCGGCCGCCGTACCCCCGTCTCCCACGAGTACTCGGAGCACGTTGGGGTGGCTCTCGAAGGTCGCGTCGCCGGCGCCGTAGCCGGACGCCTCGACGTCGATCTGCGGGATTGCGTCGACGCCCTCCGCGACCGCGGCGAGGATCGCCGCGCCGGTCGGCGTCAGCAGTTCGCGATTCATCGGCCCGCCCGTGAGCGCGAACCCCGCTTCGGTCGCGATCTCCGTCGTCGCGGGCGCTGGAACGGGGTAGACACCGTGGCTCATCTCGACCTCGCCGCCGCCGCTGGCGACGGGAGTGGTCACCACCCGCTCAGGGCTCAGATCGTCGAGGAGCAGCGCCGCGCCGACCACGTCCGCGATGGCGTCGTCAGCGCCGACCTCGTGAAAGTGGGTCGCGTCGAGGTCGGTGCCGTGGACCGACGCCTCGGCCCGGCCCAACCGCTCGAACGCGTCGAGCGCGACGGATTCGACGGACGACGGGAGTCCCATCGATTCGACGAGCGCGACCACTTCGAGGTAGCTGCGGTGGACGCCTGCACCCTCGGCGTGGTCGTGGTCGTCGTCCGCGTGTTCGTCGTCGTCGTCCGCGTGTTCGTCGTTGTGGCCGTGGCCGTGGTCGTGGCTATGGTCGTGGCTGTGGTCGTCCTCGTGGCCATGGTCGTGGCCCCCGCCGTGGCCGTGACCGTGGTCGTGGGAATGGCCGCGGTCGTGCTCGAACGACTCCGAAGCCGCTTCGTCGTCGAGGAGGACGTCGACCGTGGTCGCGCGGATTCCGTTCTTCGTCGTCTCGCCGACCTCATACCGAACCGGTAGATGCGCTTCCACCGGCGCGAGCACGGCGGGATCGGCGCCGGCGGCGATCAGCGCGGCGCAGATCATGTCGCCGGCGGCGCCGGTCCGACCGTCGAAAACGAGCGTTCGCATGGGTTACCCGAGGCGACTGCCGAACAAATACTCCCGGATCGAACGGGTCCGGAGGACGGCGGCGATTCACAGGAACGAATCCGGGCTCAGGTCCCACGGCAGGAAGCGGACCGCCTCCAGCGCGCCACTGGCGACGGCGACGAGGAGGCACATGTAAATCGCGTTGCCGACCGCGGAGAGGGCGACGAACCGCGATCGAGGGTACCCGTTCAGCCCGGCGACGATCGTCATCAACCCTCGGAACCCGGGCGTCGCGTTGCTCATCCAGATCGCGTGGCCGCCGAACCGATCGAACTGCCGGTTGATGACGCCCATTCGCCGTTCCCCGATCCGCCCCTCCACCGCTGCCGGGAGCCGGTCGAGATACGGAATCGATCGGTAGATCCGGCCGTGCTCGCGGTCCTCGTCGAACCCCTGATATAAGAGGAGCTGACCGGCCGTCGCCGAGGCGAGACAACAGGCAGCGACGAGGGCGGTGATCGATAGCGTCGGCTCCCAGACGAAGACGTACAAGATGAACAAAATCGACGGATGGAGCAGCTTCCCCACCAACAGCCCCTCGAAGAAGTACGCGACGATCAAAAGGGACGGGCCCACGGCGAGAAGCAGCGTTCCGAGCGTCGTATCGAGTGCCATTCGTGTCAGTCGTCGCCAGCGACGAACAGGTACAGTTCGCCGATAACGAGTAGTGCGATCACCGCGGAGGGGACTGCGACGAGCCCCGCGATGTCGAGGGCGTACAATTCGAGTCCGAGGAGCGCGCTCGCGACGAGAAAGGCGAGCCGAGCGAGGAGCGACCGCATCGGAGCCGAAAGCGAGCCGAGCATGGCGTCTCGTTCGCGCGCATAACGTATAAACTGTGGACGATGACGGCGCGATCGGAACGACGGCGAAAACGCACGCTTACGACGGGGTTTTAACGCAGTGCGCCATATCGTGTCATATGATGACACGGATCTGCGCGGACGACGGGTTCACCGGGACGCGTGGCGGCGTCTGGCGGGGCAACAAGCTTATTCCCGAACCGGGAGGAGTTACGGACAACCCCCGCGAGGAACTATGAACGAAGTCCAACTCGAAGTGGCGAAAGCGTACCCGAACGACTCGGGTCGCGGTATCGCCCGACTCGATCCCGACACGCTGTTGCATCTCAAGCTCTCGCCCGGCGACATTATCGAAATCGAGGGCGCAGAGACGACCGCCGCGAAGGTCTGGCGCGCCGACCGCCAGGACTGGAACACGGACACGGTCCGCGTCGACGGGTTCACCCGGCAGAACGCCGACGTGGGCATCGGCGAACGCGTCACCATCCGAAAAGCAGAGGCCGAAAAGGCCGAGAAGCTCGTCCTCGCTCCGCCGGAAGAGGCGTCGGTTCAGTTCGGATCCGACGCCGCTGGCATGGTGAAACGGCAGATTCTCAAGCGGCCGGTCGTCGAGCGCGACATCGTCCCCGTGATGAGTTCGACGAACCATCCGTTCATGCGCTCACCCGGTCAGGCGATCCCGCTCATCGCGGTCGAGACGGAGCCGGAGGGCGTCTGTCTGATCACTGAGGACACCGACGTCGAGCTCCGCGAAGAGCCGATCTCCGGCTTCGAGAAGACCGGCGGCGGGATCACCTACGAGGACATCGGCGGGCTCCAAGGGGAGATCCAGCGAGTGCGCGAGATGGTCGAGCTCCCGATGAAGCACCCGCAGATCTTCTCGAAACTCGGGATCGAGCCGCCGCAGGGCGTCCTGTTGCACGGCCCGCCGGGCACCGGGAAGACCCTCTTAGCCAAGGCCGTCGCCAACGAGACGTCGGCCTCGTTCTTCTCGATCGCCGGTCCCGAGATCATCTCGAAGTACTACGGCGAGTCCGAACAGCAGCTCCGAGAGATCTTCGAGGACGCCAAAGAGGAGTCGCCCTCCATCATCTTCATCGACGAGCTCGACTCCATCGCGCCCAAACGCGAGGACGTCACGGGCGAGGTCGAGCGCCGGGTCGTCGCCCAGCTGTTGACGATGATGGACGGATTGGAGACGCGCGGACAGGTGATCGTCATCGGCGCGACGAACCGCGTCGACAGCGTCGATCCGGCGCTCCGCCGCCCCGGCCGGTTCGACCGCGAGATCGAGATCGGCGTCCCCGACGAGGTGGGTCGCAAGGAGATCCTCCAGATTCACACCCGCGGGATGCCGCTGTCCGACGACGTAAGCTTAGACCACCTCGCCGACGAGACGCACGGGTTCGTCGGCGCGGACATCGAGAGCCTCACCAAGGAGGCGGCGATGAAGGCGCTCCGCCGCTACCTCCCCGAGATCGACCTCGACGAGGAGGAGGTTCCCCCGAGCCTCATCGACCGGATGATCGTCAAGCGCGACGACTTCTCCGGCGCGTTGAACGAGGTGGAGCCGTCGGCGATGCGCGAGGTACTCGTCGAGCTCCCGAAGATCTCGTGGGACGACGTCGGCGGACTCAGCGAGGCCAAACAGCAGGTGCAGGAATCCGTCGAGTGGCCGCTCAGCTCGCCGGAGAAGTTCGACCGGATGGGCGTCGACGCGCCGAAAGGCGTGCTGTTGTACGGCCCGCCCGGCACCGGCAAAACGCTGATGGCGAAGGCCGTCGCCAACGAGACGAACGCGAACTTCATCTCGGTCAGAGGGCCACAGCTGCTCTCGAAGTGGGTCGGCGAGTCGGAGAAGGCGATCCGGCAGACCTTCCGGAAGGCCCGGCAGGTGAGCCCGACGATCATCTTCTTCGACGAGCTCGACAGCCTCGCGCCCTCTCGCGGACAGGAGATGGGGAACAACGTCTCCGAGCGCGTCGTCAACCAACTGCTCACCGAACTCGACGGTCTCGAAGAGATGGGCGACGTGATGGTCATCGGCGCGACGAACCGACCGGACATGATCGATCCGGCGCTGCTCCGCTCCGGGCGGTTCGATCGGCTCGTGATGATCGGTCAGCCGGACCAGGAGGGACGCGAGCAGATCCTCGAGATCCACACGGAGAACACGCCGCTCGCTCCCGACGTGAGCCTGCGCGAGATCGCGGAGATCACCGACGGCTACGTCGGATCGGACCTCGAAGGGATCGCTCGCGAGGCCGCGATCGAGGCGCTGCGCGCCGACGACGGCGCGGAGGAAGTCGAGATGAAGCACTTCCGGGCCGCGTTGGAGTCGGTGCGGCCGACGATCAACGAGGACATCCTCGCGTACTACGAGGAGGTCGAACAGCAGTTCAAGGGCGGCGGGAGAGAGTCGCTCCGCGACACCAGCGGCCGGATCGGGTTTCAATAGGGCCTCGGCCGGTCGCCGCGTCGATATTGGGGACGGCCGTCGATCGAGCGATTCCGGCGACGTTTTTTCACTGCTCTCCCCGTAGTCGACAGTGACCATGACTGAAGAGGTCACCGTCGATGTGGAGGTCGAAGTAGAGGTCGACACCGACGAACTGGAGATCGAGCGCGACGACGCAGAACTGATCGAGGCGACCTACCAGGCGAGCGGCGTCGAGATCGAAGTCGAAGCCGAAGTAGACATTCGCGGTACGGAAGTGGACGGGGATGATGAGAGCGTAGAAGACGACGGCGACGAGGCGAGCGGGGATGACAGGGAGACCGCGGATGACGAGGACGACGGCGACGAGGCGAGCGGGGATGACAGGGAGACCGCGGATGACGAGGACGACGGCGACGACGAGAGCGGCTACGAGGACTACGAATAACGGTGACAGCGCTCGTGTACCCGACAGCGGTCGCCTTCCGCTCCTTTTAACCTCGACAGCGTCTAAGCGGAACTATGTCCCAGCCGCGCGTCCCCGGCGGCGATGAAAACACGCTGGAGTTGCCGTGCGGAGAGACGATCGGTCCCGGCGAGTTGGACCTCGGTATGCGCGAATTCGCGTGCGACTGCGGCGAGACGCACGCCGTCGTAATGGACGTGCATCCCCCGGAGCGATTCCTCCCGGACTTTTTGGTCGAGGTGCTCCGTGAGGCCATCGAGACGACGAGCGAGGAGATGCCGGAGTTCGACACGCCGCATCTCCTCGGCGTCGTCTTAGAGGAGTTTCCGGAGGCCGTCGTCGCGCACGACGCCAGCAAGAACGCCGACGTCGGCTACGCGATGGTGTGGGTGACCGACTTCGACTCGCGGCGGCTCCACGAGATCGTCGTCGAGCTCGTCGTCGAACTGATGGAGCACGCCGTGAGCCACGCCGCCGACGACGACGCGCTCTCGACGTTCGAATCGGAGATGGTACAGTTCGACGTGAGCGAGTTCGTCGATCAGTATCGCGCCGAGCGCGACCTCGAGGCAGAGGACCCGTACGCGTGACCGTAGCTCTGAGTTAAACGCGCCAAAACGCAGTCTCACGCCCTGTGTCTGACATTTGTCCGACTCGTGTCTCACTGAACCCTATATGTTCGGCCGTCGTACGTAAGACGCATGAACGCCGGTGAATACAACCGGTACGAGCGGATTCGCAGCGTGCTCGCCGAGGCCGACGAGCCACTGACGGCGCGAGAGATACTCGCGCTCGCGGGCGAGTGCAAAGACCTCGACAGCCCGCACCGCATCGCGACCGTCCTCGGCCGGTGGGCGGAACGCGGCGACGTTGAGGTCATCGCCGAGCGGCCGTATCGGTACCGGCTTGAGACCTAATCGGAGACTTGAGACCTAATCGGGGGGAACTCGGCGGCGCGCGATAGCGCTGCCGTGGGAGCGCGGCTGGCATGCGTGTACTCCGTAGCGAGGCGTTTCCCGATCGCATGCCCTCGTGTTATCGATCTTCGAGGGAGTGATCGCTATCACGGACGCTCAGAGCGGTCCGTCAGGTCGAGACGGTTCGATATCGGTCTGGACCACTTGGTAGGTATGTGTCCACATACCTTGCGAAAATCGCAAACTCGCTGCGAGATTCGTATTCTATCGTCGACCTTATTACGATGAGCGTACTCAGTGGCGATAATGAGCGAGGACCGGACCATTCTACTGATCGGGAGCGGCCCGATCCAGATCGGACAGGCGGCCGAGTTTGACTACTCCGGCGCGCAGGCGTGTCGCGCACTACAGGAGGAAGGCGCTCGGGTCGTCTTGGTTAACTCGAACCCCGCGACGATCATGACCGACCCGGAGACCGCCGACCGGGTCTACATCGAGCCGATCACGCCGGAGGCCATCGCGGAGGTCATCAAAATCGAAGAGCCGGACGGCGTCATCGCCGGGCTCGGCGGCCAGACGGGACTGAACGTCACCGCCGAGCTCGCCGAGGAGGGGATCTTGGAGGAGCACGACGTCGAGATAATGGGGACGCCGCTCGACACCATCTACGCGACGGAGGACCGCGACCTGTTCCGTCAGCGGATGGAGGCGCTCGGCGAGCCCGTCCCGAAATCGACGACTATCTCACTCGACGAGGGCGAGTCGGTCACCGACTTCGACGAGGGAGCGCTGCGCGAGCGCGTCAGCGACGCGGTCGACGATGTCGGGGGGCTTCCGGTCATCGCCCGGACCACCTACACGCTCGGCGGCTCCGGCTCCGGCGTCGTCGACGAGTTCGAGGAGCTCGTCGAGCGCGTCCGCAAGGGGCTCCGGCTCTCGCGGAACAGCGAGGTCCTGATCACGGAGTCCATCGCGGGCTGGGTCGAGTTGGAATACGAGGTGATGCGGGACGCCGACGACTCCTGTATCATCATCTGCAACATGGAGAACATCGACCCGATGGGGATCCACACCGGCGAGTCGACGGTCGTCACCCCCTCGCAGGTTATCCCTGACGACGGGCACCAGGAGATGCGCAACGCCGCGCTCGGCGTGATTCGCGATCTCGGCATCCAGGGCGGCTGTAACATCCAGTTCGCGTGGCGCGACGACGGGACTCCCGGCGGCGAATACCGCGTGGTGGAAGTGAACCCGCGCGTGTCGCGCTCGTCGGCGCTCGCCTCGAAGGCGACCGGCTACCCGATCGCCCGCGTCACCGCGAAGGTCGCGCTCGGCAAACGCCTCCACGAGATCGACAACGAGATCACCGGCGAGACGACAGCCGCCTTCGAGCCCGCCATCGACTACGTGGTGACGAAGGTTCCCCGCTGGCCCATCGACAAGTTCGACGACGTCGACTTCGAGCTCGGCACGGCGATGAAGTCCACCGGCGAGGCGATGGCGATCGGCCGGAACTTCGAGGAGAGCCTCCTGAAATCGCTTCGCTCCTCCGAGTACAATCCGGCGGTCGACTGGGTGGACATCGACGACGACACGCTCGAACGCGACTACCTCGAAACGCCCACGCCCGATCGTCCGTACGCGATCTTCGAGGCGTTCGACCGCGGCTACACCCTCGACAGTGTCGAGTCGCTGACGGGAATCGAACCGTGGTACCTCGAACGGTTCAAGCGGGTCAGCGACTCGGCACAGGCCGCCCAAGACGGCGAGTTCGCCCCGGCGGCGACCGCGGGTCACACCAACACCGAGATCGCGGCGCTCGCCGGTGGCGGCGTCGACGTCGACGCGGTCGAGGAGGACGTCCCCGGACGGACGTACAAGCAGGTCGACACCTGCGCCGGCGAGTTCGCCGCGCAGACCCCCTACTACTACTCCGCCCGGCAGTCGGAGTTCAACCGCGGACCCCTGAAAGGCGACGCCGCCGCGGGCGAGCTCGTCGTCGACAAGAGCGTCGACAGCGTGGTCGTCGTCGGCGGCGGACCGATCCGGATCGGACAGGGCGTCGAGTTCGACTACTGCTCGGTTCACGCGGTACAGGCGCTCCGCGAACTCGGAATCGAGGCGCACGTCGTCAACAACAACCCCGAGACGGTCTCGACGGACTACGACACCTCCGACGGGCTGTTCTTCGACCCGATCTCCGCCGAGGAGGTCGCCGACGTGGCCGAGGCGACCGGGGCCGACGGCGTGATGGTCCAGTTCGGCGGGCAGACCTCGGTGAATATCGGCGAGCCGCTCAAGGCGGAAATCGACCGCCGCGGCCTCGACTGCTCGATCTTGGGGACGAGCGTCGAGGCGATGGACCTGGCCGAAGACCGCGACCGGTTCAACCTCTTGATGGACGAGATGGGAATCGCACAGCCGGAGGGCGGCACCGCGACGAGCCGCAAGGAAGCGCTCGATCTCGCCCACCAAATCGGGTACCCGGTCCTCGTCCGCCCCTCCTACGTGCTCGGCGGTCGCGCGATGCGCGTGGTCGAGGACGACGCGGAGTTGGAACACTACATCGAGGAGGCGGTCCGCGTCTCGCCCGATAAGCCGATCCTCATCGACCAGTTCCTCGACGACGCGGTCGAACTGGACGTGGACGCCGTGGCCGATAGAGAGGACGTGCTGATCGGCGGCGTCATGGAACACGTCGAGAGCGCGGGCGTCCACTCCGGTGACTCCGCCTGCATGATCCCGCCGCGGTCGCTCGACGACGAGACGCTGGGACGCGTCCGTGAGGTCACCGAGAACATCGCTCGCGCACTCGATACGGTCGGCCTCCTCAACGTCCAACTCGCGGTGACGGGCGTCCACGACGACGACGTCGAGCCGGAGGTGTACGTGCTTGAGGCGAACCCGCGCTCCTCGCGGACCGTTCCGTTCGTCTCGAAGGCGACGGGGGTTCCCATCGCGAAGCTCGCCGCGAAGGTGATGACGGACGACCTCTCGCTCGCGGACCTCGGTGTCGACGAGCAGATTCCGGAACACCGCAGCGTGAAGGAGGTCGTGCTTCCGTTCGACCGGCTTCCGGGCTCGGACCCGCGGCTCGGCCCGGAAATGAAATCGACCGGCGAGGTGATGGGTACGGCGACCTCGTTCGGCAAGGCGTACGATAAGGCACAGGACTCGACGGGCAAGCCGATTCCCGAGTCCGGAACGGCCGTCGTCGACCTCTCCGCCGAAGAGTTCCCGGATCCGGACACCGAGGCGGGCGAAGCGCTCGTCGAGGGCTACGCCGAGCACTTCGAACTGTCGACGGCGACGGACCTCGTCGAGGCGGCGCGCCGCGGCGAGATCGACCTCATCGTCTCGCGTCAGCGCAAGTTGCTGGAGGTCGCCGTCGAAGAGGAGATCACCTACTTCTCGACGCACGCCTCCGCGAAGGCGGCGCTCGAAGCGATCGCGCACGCCGGTGACGACCTCGACGTGATGGCGGTCTCGGACCGCCCGAAGCGCGTCGAGAAGTGGGGCGCAGCGGAGTAGACGGCAGCGAGACGTCGGGACCGCGGTCGACGCCCCGAACCTAGACGTTCGCGAACGGCTCCCACCCTTCCCAGCGCAGCAGCGTCTCGGCGCGGTCGGCGTCCGCCAACAACACGTTCCGACGGTCCGGAAGCGTTTCGTCCGCAATTTTGTGGGGGATCGCGAGCGTGCCGCTCGGGACATCGTCGTCACCGCCGACCGGGATGTGGCCGCCGCCGACCTTCATGACGAGCGGGGCGTCGAGTCGCTCGACTCCCTCGCCGTCCGCGTACAGCTGTTCGTTGACGTGTTCGTGGTCGACCCGCTGGATGACGGCCCGTTCGCCGTCATGGGGTTCCACGTACAGTTCCCCCAGGTAGTAGCCGCTCGAAAATCGCTCGAACATTCTATGCATGAGATCCTCTGACACGGCCGTATATAAGTGTTACTCGGATACCACTCTCGAACCTCGACGGAAGTCGGCAGAAACCGGTTCCGCACCGCTACGTCGAGCGATCTACGCTTCGTCGCCGCGTCGTGCGACCTCGTGGCGGCCGAAGCCGTACCGCAGCCGGTTCGCGAGACGCCGCGAGAAGCGGCCCTCGTTCCGCGAGTCGAACCGCTCCGCGAGCGCCTGATAAATGATCGGCACCGGAACCTCCTGTTCGAGCGCCTCCTCGACGGTCCACGTTCCCGTCGAACCGCCCGCGATGTGATCGGCGACGTCGCCGAGATCGGACCCTTCCTCGCGGAACGCCTCCTCGCACAGTTCGAGGAGCCACGACCGGATCACGGCGCCGTTGTTCCACGTCCGCGCGACGCTCTCCATGTCGAGGTCGTACCGACCCTCGGTGAGCAGTTCGAATCCCTCGCCGTACGCCTGCATCAGCGCGTACTCGACGCCGTTGTGGACCATCTTCACGTAGTGGCCCGACCCGGACGCCCCCATGCGGTCGTGACCGTCGGGGCCGGTCGCCACGGCGTCGAAGACGGGGACCATCGCCTCGTAGGCCCACGCCGGGCCGCCGATCATCAGCGAGAAACCCTCCTCGGCGCTCGCCGGGCCGCCCGACGTTCCGCAGTCGAGGTACGCGGCGTCGGTCCCCTCGGCGCGCCGCACGGATTCGTGAAACTGCGAGTTGCCGCCGTCGACGACCACGTCGTCGCCGTCGAGGTGCGGTTCGAGATCCGCGAGCGTGGCGTCCACCGGCTCGCCGGCGGGAACCATGAGCCAGATCCGTTTGCCCGATTCGCCGGCGTCGTCCAACCGATCGCACAGATCCGCGACGGAGTCCGCAGGCTCCGCGCCGTTCTCCGCCGCGGTCGCCGTCGCCTCCGCCGAGAGGTCGAACGCGACCACGTCGTGGCCCGCGTCCGTCGACCGATTCGCGACGATCTGTCCCATCCGTCCGAGTCCGATGACGCCGAGTTGCATGCGCGAGGGGTGGCGACGGTTCGCCGTAGTGGTTCCGGTTCTGGCATCGACCGGACCGACCGTACCGTGGTGGGTCATCTCCGCGCGAACAGCGGCGCTAGACGCCGCCGCCGATCACGATGATCTCGCCAGCAACGAGGACGGACAGCGCCCGCCAGACCCCTCGATATAAATACCGAGACGACACCATGACCGGCATGGTACCCGGAACGCCCGCTCGCCGAATCGGCTTTTTCGACCGGATCAAAACGGGGTGGACGCTGACGAAGGACAGCGCGAACGTCATCCGCGACAATCCCGAACTGGTGCTCTTTCCCCTGCTTGCCGGACTTGCGAGCGCCGCCTTTCTGATCGTCTTTTTCGTCCCGATGTTGATCGCGAATCTGGTGGGTAGCGGACTGGAGTACGTCGCGCTGTTCGTCTGGTACTTCGCGACGACGTTCCTCAGCACCTACGCCGCCGCCGGGCTCGTGCACGCGACCAACGAGGCGTTCCACGGCCGCGACCCGAGCGTTCGTGAGAGTCTCGCCGCCGTCAGCGATCGGGTCGGTCCGATCGTCGCGTGGTCGCTTATTTCCGCGACGGTGAGCGTCGTGCTCAAGGCCATCGAAGACGCCGACAACCCGATCGCTCGACTCCTCGGTGCGCTCTTCGCGGTCGGCTGGGCGATCATGACGTTCTTCATCGTCCCCGTGATCGTCTTCGAGGACGTCTCCGTCACCTCGATGTTCTCGCGGAGCACCGACACCTTCCGAAACACGTGGGGCGAAACGCTCGGTGCGGGCTTCGGAATCACGCTCGTCGTCGGCCTGTTCGGGATCGTTCTCGCCGTCGCGGCGCTCGCGGTGTCGCTGCCGCTCGCTGCGTTCTTCCCCGCCGCGGGCGGGATCCTCGCGGTGGTGCTTCTCGCCGTCGCGCTCGCGACCACCTACCTCCTCAGCCAGACGATCTGGGGCGTCGCGAAGACCGCGCTGTACGTGTACGCGGCCGAGGGCCGGGCACCCTCGCAGTTCGAGAACTTCGAGTTCGAGACGCTCGGCGGACGGACCGAGAAACGGGCGTCTCCCGGAAACGCAGGGACGCGGGATACGCTTTAAAAAGAAGGAAGACAGACTCGCGATTTAACTCGGACGAGCCCAGACCGGCGCCGGCGCAGTCGTCACTCCTCGCCGTCGAGCGCCTGCCACGACAGCCGCGGGTTTCGTGCCGCGCCGACCTGATCGATGCGGCCGACCGCGGTGCGGTTCGGCGCGGCATCGAGCGCCTCGTCGGTGTCGTCGTACGCGAGATTGAACGCCGCGGCGAGGTCGTCGAGCGACGATCGCCCCTCGATCTCCGTCGGCTCGGTGAGCATCGCTTCCGGAACCATCTCCGGCCACTTCGTCGTCGGTGGGTGGACGCCGAAGTCGAGCATCCGCTTGGCGACGTCCGCGGCGTCGCGGTCGCCCGCGGTCGCCGCGAACTCGTGGTGGAACGGGCCGTACGGCACGTCTAAGTCGAGTCGTTCGGCGAGGTAGTTCGCGTTGAGCACCGCCTTCGCGGCCGCGTCCGCGAGCCCCTCGTCGCCGAGTCGCGCGATGTACGCGTACGTCTTCACGAGGACGAGCCAGTTGCCGGTGAACCCGTGGACCTTGCCTATCGTGTGCTCGGGGTCGAACCGCTCGTAGCCGCCACCGCCGGACTTCTCTCGGACCTGCGGGGAGGGGAGGAACTCCGCGAGTTCGTCGACGACGCCGACCGGACCGGCGCCGGGACCGCCACCGCCGTGCGGCGTCGCGAACGTCTTGTGAACGTTGTAGTGCATCACGTCGAACCCCATGTCCCCGGGGCGCCCGCGACCCAGCAGCGCGTTGAGGTTCGCGCCGTCGTAGTACAGCAGTCCCCCCGCGTCGTGGACGATGTCGGCTATCTCCGTGATGTCGCGCTCGAACAACCCGACCGTGTTCGGGTTGGTCAACATGAGCGCGGCCGTGTCGTCGCCGACGGCGGCTTCCAGCGCCTCGACGTCGACTCGTCCGTCGTCGCCGGACGGGAGCTCGACGACGTCGTAGCCCGCGGTCGCGGCGGTCGCGAAGTTCGTTCCGTGGGCCGACGCCGGAATCACGACTTCCGACCGGTCGTTACCGTGATGCTCGTGGTACGCCTTCGCGACGAGGATCCCGGTGAACTCGCCCGCGGCACCGGCGGGCGGCTGGAGCGTGACGGCGTCCATGCCGCCGATGTCCGCGAGGAATCGCTGGAGCCGGTACTGCAGTTCGAGGTTCCCCTGCACGGACCGCTCCGAGCGGTCGGGGTGGACCGCCGCGTTCGGATCGGCGGCGACGTCCTCGGTGAACTTCGGGTTGTACTTCATCGTACAGCTTCCGAGCGGATACGGTCCGGAGTCGATCGCCCAGTTCATCTGCGAGAGCCGGGTGTAGTGCCGCGCGATCTCCGGCTCCGAGGGTTCGGGGAGCGTGAGCGTGTCGCGTGTCAACTCGTCCGGCAGCGGGGACGACTCCGTCACGTCGACGGCCGTCTCGCCCTTCTCGGAGAGCAACGGTTCGTTGACGTCCTGTTCTTCGCGGGTGTACGTCGCTTGGTCGTGAATCACTCAGATCACCTCCTCGAAGGCGGCGACGAGACCGTCCGCCTGTCCGGCGTTCAGGTCGGTGACGCACACCTGCAGTAGGTGGTCGCCGATGACGTGGACGGCGAAGCCCTCATCTTCGAGATCCGCGGCGATCGCCGGCGCCGGCTGGTCGACGCGCACCGCGAACTCCCGGAGGTGGTGACGGTCGTGCACCGGCGCGATCGCGCCGTTGAGTTCGTCGAGACGATCCGCGAGGGCCGACGCCTCGCGTACGCAGTCGTTCGCGAGGTCGACGAGGCCCGAGGAGCCGAGCGTCGCCGCGTGGATGGCCGCCCGGAGTGCCACCCACGCCTGATTCGTACAGATGTTGGAGGTCGCTCGCTCCTTTCGAATGTGTTGTTCGCGGGTCTGGAGGGTGAGCGTGAACGCGCGGTCTCCGTTCGCGTCTTCGCTCGCCCCCACGAGGCGACCGGGAACCTGCCGGAGGTAGTCGTCGCGACAGGCGAAGATGCCGAGTCCCATCCCGTATGCGGTCGGGAGCCCGAGCGTCCCCGCCTCGCCGACGACCACGTCTGCGCCGACGTCGGCGGGACGTTCGAGCACCGACAGCGAGACCACGTCCGAGCCGAGCGTGAACAGCGCGTCGGCGTCGGCCGCGACGTCGCCGATTGCCGCGAGTTGTTCCTCGATGCAGCCGCGAACGGTCGGGCTCTCGGCGTACACCATCACCACGTCGTCACCAACGCGGTCGCCGAGGGCGTCGACGTCGGCGGTGCCGTCGTCCATCGGGTACGATTCAATCGTCAAGTCGGCGCCAGCGCAGTAGTTCGCCAACACCTCGCGTTTCCCGTCGCGGAGGTGCTCGGGGACGAGGACCACGTCCCCGGTGACCGATCGGACTCGGTCGGCGAGCGTCGCCGCCTCGCCGAGCGCCGTCGCCGCGTCGTACATCGAGCAGTTCGCGATCGGGAGTCCCGTCAGCTCGACGAGCATCGACTGGTACTCGAACAGCGCCTGCAGGAACCCCTGCGAGATCTCCGGTTGGTACTGGGTGTAGCTCGTGAGGAACTCGGCGCGGTCCGAGAGGTGATCGACGACGCTCGGAACGTAGTGACCGTAGTGCCCCCGACCGAGGAACTCGACGAGGTCGTCGTTGCGGGCGACCATCCGCGAGCACTCGTCCCGGATCTCTCGCTCCGTGCGCGGTTCGATACCGAATTTCCCGTCGAACGAGACGTCGTCCGGGATGTCGAACAGCGCCTCCTCGTCGTCGACGCCGATGACATCGAGCATCGCCGCGGTCTCGGCGTCGGTGTGCGGCGCGTACGGCGTGCCTCGTCCGTCGGCGTTTCGGCCGCTCATGCGATCACCTCGTACGCGCGGTGGTCCTCGCTTCGATACCCGTTCCGTTCGTCCGCACATGGATCAGTCATGGTTGTGTGTCCGATGTCGGCGTCCCGTGGATGTCGCTCGATTCAGGCGATCTGTTCGTTGTACGCGTCCGCGTCGAGCAGCCCGTCGGCTTCGCCGCCGTCCGGGTCAACTTCGATCATCCAGCCGCCGCCGTACGGGTCTTCGTTGACGAGTTCCGGTCGGTCGAACAGCTCCTCGTTGACGGCGACGACTTCGCCAGAAACCGGCGCGTACAGGTCAGAGACGGCCTTGATCGACTCGACGACGCCGAACGGCTCGCCGCCCGTGACCTCGTCGCCCACCTCGGGCAGCTCGACGAAGACGACGTCACCGAGTTCGTCTTGTGCGAAATCCGAGACGCCGATTCGAACGGGGTCGCTGTCGGTCGTCGTCCACTCGTGCGATTCCAGGTATCGTAGCTCGTCGGGAACTTCGAAGCTCATTGGTAAGGGGAGTCGTCGTGGGGCGCTCGATTCGGCATGTGAGACACCGGCTTGGTGCCGCACTGAGACCCGATCGATCGGCCGGGCGTGAGAGCGGCTCGCGGTCGAGACGTCGTCCACGACATGTGTACGTCACCCTTCTGACGAAGAGGAAATAAAAGGTATGTTCCCGGAGCCCACGCCAGAGCGACTACCGGTAACGAGACGCCGGATCTGTCGGGTCGAACCGCTCGAATCGGTTCACCATCACGTCCACCGGTCGAGCCCGGTTTGCACCTGCGACTCCGCGATCCGCTCGAAGCCGCGTTCGACCTCGTCGGGAGCGACTCCCCACTCGTCGACGACGTAGGCCCGTGCCGCCTCGACGTCCGGGTTCACCGCGGTGTCGACGTCGACGTCGGTCGCAGGGGGGTTCATGAACAGCTCGCGAACCGCACTCGCGTTCGCGATCTCGGCGTCGCGAGCGTCGAGAACGCCCCACAGATCCCCGTGTTCCCTCACGGCGTCGACCGCGGTCTTCGGTCCGATTCCGTGAATGCCCTCGTTGAAATCGGTCCCGCAGAGCATGGCGATATCGACGAGACCCTGTCGGTCCACCCCGAGGTCGGCGAGCGTCGCCGCGAGGTCCATCAGCTCCGGATTTCCCTTGCTCGTGAGCTGCCGGAGCGTCGTGGGAGCGCCGAACAGCAGCGTGTCGTAGTCCTCGCTACCGGCGTGGTCGACGGTCCCGGTCGCCGCCATGTGCGCGCACTGCGCCTCTCCCTCGGCTGGGGCCTCAACGATCGGCACGTCTAGCAGACGGAGCAGTTCGCGAGTCGTCTCCTGGATCGTGTCCGTGAGTCGCTGCGTCCGAGCCTCCAGCCGGGCCGCTTCGACGGCGTCACCGCGCTCCGCGGCGGCCGCGCGGCGTTCCTCGGCGACCTCGCGTTTCGCGCGTCTGTCCGCGACCTCGTCCGCCTTCAGCTCGGTGACCGCGCCGTCGAACACCAGCACCGGGACGAGGTCGTGTTCGAAGAACTTCGGAAGCCCCTGGACGACGCCGATCAGGTTCGCGACCTCCGTGCCGTCCGCGGTCGTGTACGCCTCGTCGGACGTCCACTTGACCGTCGTCGTGAGGTATCGATACAGCCAGTTGTGCGCGTCGACGGCGACGACGCTCCCCTCGATCTCCTCGAAGGCGACCTCGCGAATCGATGCGAGATCGCGCAAGTCCGCGTTTCCCATTACGCGATACGTCGGTCGCGTCGGTCTTAAACCATCGACCCGCGAGGCGGACCGCTCTTCCGGGCGCCGCTGTCTTCCACCCGCGCGTCGCTGTCTTCCACCCGCGTGTCGCTGCCGCCTTGTGGGGCGTTTATGTATCTCAATCGAGTACCTGCCGGTAGCGAATGGTCTCGCCGTTCGAGGTGTTGGGAGTCGACGAGGACGCCGACGACGCGGCGATCGAGCGCGCGTACCGGGAGCGGGTGAAACGGGCTCACCCGGATCAGGGCGGCACGCTCGAGGAGTTCCAGCTCGTCAGACGCGCCTATCAGGAGCTCGAATCGCGTGACCGAAACGGTAGTCGAGACGGTGACGGGGCTGATCGCGTCGACATCGACATCGGTGACGAGGACGGCACGGCCGGCGTCGACCCGGTCCGCGTGGAGTTCCTCGATTACGACGTGCTCGCCGACTACGGCTGGTCGCTCGACGACGACGACCTCTTCTCGAAGGCGTCACACGCCGACCTCGCCGACGTCGAGCACGGTCGGATCCTCGTCCAACCGGACGAGAGCCTCCTCGAAGCCGCCGAGAACCGCGGCTTCGGCTGGCCCTTTTCGTGTCGGGGCGGCGCCTGCGCGAACTGCGCCGTCTTCGTGGTCGAGGGCGAACTGTCACAGCCGGCGAACCACATCATGCCCGAAGACCTGGCGGCGCGCGGATTCCGCCTCTCGTGTAACGGGTACCCCGTGACCGACGAGCTCAAAGTCGTGTTCAACGTCAAGCACCGAGACGAACTGGACGAGCTCATCCTGCCGCCGGGGCCGTTCACGCGGCGGTGACGGGACGAAAAATACGGAACAACGGTCCGGTTCGACTAGCCGAGGAGGTACCGCATCCACGGGTTGGACCTGACGAAATCGGTCTCTTCTAACATCCTATCCACGCCGAGGATCCGACCCGCGCCCCACGCGCCGAGCCCGAACAGCAGGAGCATGTACACGAACGAGCTGTCGATGAAGTAACCGTGGTCCATCGGGAACCCTTGCATCAGCCCGCCGTTCCACGCCGCCGTCCAGAACATCGCCATCATCAGCGCCCCCATCAACGCGGCGAACCGGAAGAAGATGCCAAACAACAGCGCCAACCCGATCAGAATCTGGCCGAACACGACCATCGGATCGATGATCGCCGCGTAATCGGCGAAGAAGAGGAACAGTCCCTGAAGGGGGTTTGCGTCTGCGATCGCGTTCTGGAGGAACCCGACCGAACTCCACGCGAGCGGGTCGCCGATGCCCCCCTCGAACAGCTTCTCTAATCCGGCTTGGAGGAAGACCCACGCCATCACGACTCGTAACCCGAGCATGGAGTAGGCGAGCCACGTCTCGGAGTAGTTGAACTCGACGTTACGTCCCAGTAGCTCCGAACGGAGCGTTCGTTCCGATGGTTGCGTAGCCATAGTTGTAAGCACCCGTGCTCAACTGATTAACACATCGGCAATAAGGTATCGGTAAAAAAGACCGTATATTTATTTAAGGGAGTACGAGAAACCGGTAACGATCGGGAACGTATCCGCACGTTCCGCCGATCGAACCGCGTTCCCCGTAGGTTTCTTCAGAACGCTTCCGCGACGGCCGCGACGACGGCGTCCTCGACCGCGTCGCGCTCGCCCGAGAGGAACTCGATTTTCCCTTCCCGAAGGCCAGCGGTCGTCACGTCCGCCGCGGGCGCGAGCTCGGCGGTTCGCTTGGCGACGTCGCGGACGGAGACGTCCGCAGTCGTCCGGAGGTACAGCTCGTCGGTTCCGATGCCGACGGTCGCGTACGCCTCGCCGTCCGCGTTTCGGCGGTGGAGATCGTCCAGAAGCAGCGGCGTCGGCGGGAAGTCGTATCGGTGCGTGTAGCCGTCGGTGTCGAGCACGGCGAACTCGACCCCGTCGACCGCCTCGGTCACGACGTTCGCTGTCGCCGTCTTGACCTCGGTCTCCAGCTTCTCGCGGAACTGTTCGGAGACGTGCGCAGCGAGGTTGCCGCCGTCCTCGAAGAGCAGGTCGGCGACGAGCTCGCGCTTGTCCTGATACGACTGATAGTACGCCTCGAGGGCGATCGCCTCGCGCAGTTCGGCGACGCGCTCGACGTCGTATCCGGCCTCGTGTGCGAGGTCGGTGTATCGCTGCGGAGTGTCCTCCCAGTAGCTCACGGCGGGCAGGTGTCGGAGGTCCTCGCGAACCTCGTCGTTGACCGCGGACGCCAGCGACGCGACGAGCGCGCCGGTCGAGAGGTTCGCGTCTACCGATTCGATGTCGGGGGACACGAGGGTGTCGACCGCGTCGCGGGTCTCGGGGTCCGCGACCGCGGCGTCGACGACGACCGCGTCGACGCCGTACACGGACAGTAGGTCGATCCCGTCTGCCGACTCGACGGTGGATCCGGTGCCGACGAGCAGGAACAGCGGGAGCTTCTCGTCGTGACGGTCGCGGTCCTGTAACATTCGTGTCGCGTCGTTCGTGGCCGGGTCCATCCCGTACACCGGGTCGTCGAGCGGTCGGCGCGTGAAGTAGTGGTACTCGGCGTCGCTCTTGGCGTGTTCCGCGCGGATCAGCGGCAGGACGGCGCGTTCGACGGCCGCACCGGCGACGTAGCCGTCGGCGGTGGCCGGATGACGAACGACTATCGGCCGGGATTCGAGGACCGCACGCCGGATCGCTTCGGCGGCGTCGAGGAGCCCGTCCGCGAGTTGCGCGACCGCTTCGTCGCCGGCGAGCGGCTGGAGTCCCTCGGGCCGGGCCTCGTCGGAGAGCGCCTCGGCGAGTCGGCGACGGACCGCGTCGCCGTCGTCGCCATCGAGGAGCACCAGCGCCTCGGATTCGACCTGCACGTCACCGCGGTGGCTCTCGACCTCACCGTCGATTCGGACCACGTCACCGACTTCGACGTCCGGGTGCGCCCGGACGCCCGGCTCGACGAACGCGGCGACATCGACGATTCCCGTCTCGTCGCGGAGCTCGAACACGGTCGGTCCGCCGGTCTGTCGGACGCTGACCACTTCGCCGTCGATCCGGACCGACTCGCCAACGGTGTCCGAGAGAGTGCCGATCTCGACACGCTCACGCTCGTCGTCGGGCTCGCTCTCGGCGGCACCGGCGCGGTCGACATCGGTATCCTCGGAATGGTCGTCGGTTGCGTCGCTCTCGTCGGTTTCGCTCTCGTCGGTTGCGTCGCTCTCGACAGTCGGGCTGCTCCCGTCGTTGTCGACGGTGTCGTCGCAGTCCTCGTCGCCGTCCTCGTCGCCGTCCGTAGTGTCTGCGTCGTCTACTGAGTCCTCGTCGGTTTCTTCCGTATCTTCGGCGGCGTCTTCCGTATCTTCGGCGGCGTCTTCGGCGTCCTCCTCGGGAGGGTGTTCCGTATCGCTTTCCTGAACGAGGACGCCACGGAACTCGCGGTCTGCCTGTCGAATCGACCATCCGAGGTCGATGTTTCCGTTGTCGCGGACGCCTTTCACCTGCACGAACACCTCGTCGCCCGGCTCCCAGTCGAGACTGTCGAGGCGGCGATCGAGCTCGGAACGGTGCAACAGCCCCGTTACGCCGGGGGCGAGATCGATAAACACGCCGAACTCCGCGTAGCCGTCGACGACGCCGCGGTAAAACCGAGAGGGGACGAGTTGGCTCGGGGAATCGCCACGAAAGTCGAACACGACGTCTTCTTGATGCGGGTCACAGATGCGCCCGCCACCGTCGACATCGACGCCACAGATGATGCAAGATCCCATTTGAGTACAACCAATAGCCCAGCCCTAAAACGGTTGTCGAAACCTGCCTGAGAGCGCCGGGACGGTTGATCCCGATGAGCATGCGAGCGGCCGGAGCGCCGGAGTCACGGAGTTACACACGATCTGACAGCCTGTTACCCGACCAACGCGCGAAGCGAAGCGAGGGCGCGGTACCCGACGCCGTACCCGAGCAAGGCCGGCGGAATCCCGGCGACGAGCGTGCGAAGCGGCGTCGTTCCGTGGACGGTTCGAAAGCCGATTAACAGCAGCACGGTCGCGTACGCCCCGCAGACGACTCGGAGCTCCGGGATCGGCGGTCCCGCGAGCGCCATCGGTGAACTCGCGTACGCGACGACCTGCACCGTCTCGCTCACCCCGCCGCGGTCGCGCAGGGAGAGCCCGTCGACGAGCTCGACGCTGGCGACGATCACGGAGACCGTCGCGACCGCGGCCGTGAGATGGAGGCCGACCGGTGCCGCCAGGGCGACCACGACGAGGAACAGGATGACCGCGGAGAGCGCCGGGGACTCGACGATTCCCGGTACGACGCTCGGCTCGACACCGATCCACCCGAGGGTGAACGCCGCGGCGACGGCGACCGCAAACGTCAGCGCGGGTGCCTGATCCCCCCGGGCGACGCCGTTCGCGAAGAGCCGCCGCGGCCGAACCAGCGCCTCGATCCACGCCCGAGCGAGCCCGCGGGGGCCTCGCGCCCGACCGCCTTCCGGATCGTCGATCCACGATGTCACGGCCGTACTTCGAGCGGGCGGAATAACGGGGTTCCGGTTTCCCGTGCCGATCGGGGCTCGTCTCTTGAATATTATCTCGACTGATACGCGGCGGGTAAACGCTTATACGGGCCGTCGCCGAGTCGAACGCGAATGCACGCGTTTCGGAGCGACGAGCGAGGGTTCACCCCGATCGCCGGGACCGGCCTGCTCGTCGGTATCGTCGTGTTGCTGTTGGCGATCGTCGGAGCCGCGGTGTTCGGCCTCATCGACGGTGTCGCCCCGCCGGACGCGAAGTTCGAGGTCGAGCAGGACGGCGGCGAACTCGTCGTCGTCGCGCTCGGCCCCGACCCGGTCCCGACCGAGGAGCTGCACGTTCGGGGTGAGGACCCGAACGGAGACGTCCGGTTCGGCGCGTGGCCGGGAGACGGCGTCGTGCGACCCGGTGACCGGGTCGCGATCCCGAACGCGACCGGTAACGAGAACGTGGAGGTCGTCTGGGAACCCGTGGCGTTCGCCACCCGGGAGACGCTCGGCACCTACGACGGCGAAGGGCCCGCTATCGACGGGTGGACCGAAGAGGGGCCCGGCGCCGACCCGCTCGACGGCGGTTTCTGAGCGGCTCGACGGTCACTTCTACCCCGTCCGACGTGACCCGAACTCAGAGGGAAACCCACTCGCCGCGCTCGTCGGCCCGCTCGATCCCGTCGAGAACGCGCTGGACCGCGTAGCCGTCGGCGAACGACGGCTCGAACTCGCCGCCCTCGGCGACGGCGGAGAGGAACTCGTAGCTCTCGTGGACGAACGTGTGCTCCCAGCCGATCACGTGACCCGGCGGCCACCAGTGATCGATGTACGGGTCCGTCTCGTCGGTCACGAGCACCGTCTCGTAGCCGCGCGAGTCGCCGCGCAGCACCGCAAGTTCGTTGAGCCGCTCCAGCGAGAATTTCAGGCTCCCCTCCGACCCGTGAACCTCGATCGTGTGGTCGTTCTTGTGGCCGGTGGCGAAGCGCGTCGCCTCGAAGCTCCCCATCGCGCCCGACTCGTAGGCGACCTGTGCGGTGTAGGCGTCGTCGACGGTCACGTCGCGGTACTCCTCGATATCGTCTCCCTCGGCGTCGCCGTCGGCGTACACCGGTCGCTCGTCGACGAAGGTCCGGAGGTGTCCCGAGACGCGGTCGACCTCTCCCACCTCGTCGCCGACGAGGAAGTTCGCGAGGTCGATCGTGTGCGCGCCGAGGTCGCCGAGCGCGCCCGAGCCGGCCAGGTCGGCGTCCATGCGCCACGCCCACGGCGCCTCGGGGTCGACCAGCCAGTCCTGCAGGTACCGACCGCGGACCTGCCGGATCTCGCCGAGCTCGCCGTCCTCTATCAGCCCCTTGGCGTACCGAATCGCGGGGACGAACCGATAGTTGAACGCGGTTCCGGTCGGGACAGCTGCCTCGCTTGCGGCGTCGCGCATCGCCGCCGCCTCCTCCAGTGTCGGCGCGAGCGGCTTCTCACAGAGGACGGGAACGCCAGCCTCGATGGCCGCGATCGACGGCTCCGCGTGAACGTGGTTCGGACCGAGGTTGTAGAACACGTCCACCTCGTCGAGCGCGTCTTCCCAGTCGGTCGCGGTGTGCGAGAACCCGAACCGCTCTGCGGCGTCCGCGAGCGCCTCCTCGTCGCGCCCGACGAGCGTGTGTCGCTCGACGTCGGGCGCGTCCGGGAAGAACATCGGGAGCCGCGCGAGCGCGTTCGCGTGCGCCTTGCCCATGAATCGATACCCCAATACGCCGATTTTCAGTGGTTCTCGTGTCATTGGTGTGTCCTCGGGTTACTCCGCCCAGTACGCGTCCCCGGGCCGCGTCTCGAAGACGGCGCGGTCGAGCACGCTGACGGCCTTCTCCAACCCCTCGCGCGAGGAGGTGAGCGAGTCCTCGTGTTCGATCGACAGCGCGCCCTCGTAGCCGACCATCCGGAGCGTGGAGACGACGTCTTTCCAGTGCTCCTCGCCGTGACCGTAGCCGATCGAGCGGAACAGCCACGAGCGGTCGGGTTCGTCGGTGTAGCTCGTCGTGTCGAGCACGCCCTTCACGCGCGCGTTCGCGTCGTACACCTTCGTGTCCTTCGCGTGGACGTGGTGAATCGCGTCGTGCTCGCCCAGAAAGCGGATCGCCTCGGTGACGTCGATCCCCTGCCAGTAGAGGTGCGAGGGGTCGAAGTTCGCGCCGATCCGCTCGTTGGTCGCCTCCCGGAGCGCGAGCATCCCGGTCGGCTCGTACACGAGCATGTTCGGGTGCATCTCGATGGCGACGTCGACGCCGTGACTCTCGGCGTGCTCCGCGAGGTCGGACCAGTACGGGATCGCCACCTCGTCCCACTGGTACTCGTGAGCGTCCGCGTGCTCGGTCGGCCACGGGGCGGTGATCCAGTTCGGCGTCTCGTCGCCCGGCGCGCCCGCGGGGAGCCCGGAGAAGCAGGTGACCGTGTCGACGCCCAGCCGGTCGGCGAGCTCGATCGCCTCGCGGAGTTCGCGGTCCGCCCCCGCCGCCCGCGCGTCGTCGGGGTGGAGGGGGTTGTTATGAGTCGCCAGCGCGGAGATACGCATCTCGTGGGCGTCGAGCAGGTCGCGCAGGTCGTCCTGTGCCGCGTCGTCGCCCAGCAGACGCTGCCGGTCGACGTGGTCCTCGCCGGGCCAGCCGCCGACGCCGAGCTCGACGGCGTCGACGCCGATATCGTCGAGGTACGCGACCGCGTCGTCGATCGATTCCCCGCCGAACGGGACGGTTAACACGCCGATGTCCATGCGCGGGATTAGTACAACATCCCGAATAAATATTTGGGAAGATCCCGTCGTCCCCGACGCGTTCCTCGCAGGCGGCGAGGCGGTTCCGAGTGTCGGTCGATACCTCGTGCGGTGCCTCACGGTAACGTTTCCGCCCGGTTCGGCGCTCCGAACCCCGCCGAACCACATGAGGTTTTAACGGGTGGAGCGTGTATAGCGCGTATGGGAATCCTCTCTCGCGCCTCCTACGTCATTCGCTCGAAGCTAAACGCCCTCCTCAATCGAGCGGAGGACCCGACGGAGTCGCTCGACTACTCGTACGAACAGATGCGCGACGAGCTACAAGACGTCAAACAGGGGATCGCCGACCTCACGACGCAGAAGAAGCGGCTGGAGATCCAGAAGCGAAAGTTGGACGAGAACGTCGAGAAGCACAACCGACAGGCGCGCGAGGCGGTCCAGCAGGACCGCGACGACCTCGCGCGGAAGGCGCTCGAAAAGAAGAAGTCGAAGATGGCCCAGATCGAGGAGCTCGAGGGCCAGATCGCGAAGTTAAACGACACGCAAGACGACCTCGTCGAGAAGAAGAACAAGCTCCAGAGCCGCATCGAGGAGTTCCGCACCAAGAAGGAGACGATGAAGGCCCGCTATCAAGCCGCGGAGGCGTCCTCGCGCGTCTCGGAGGCGATGACCGGCGTCGGCGACGAGATGGCGGACGTGAGCCGCTCGATCGAGCGCGCCGAGGAGCGGACCGAGGAGATGGAGGCGCGCTCGGAGGCGATGAACGAGCTCGAGGAGTCGGGCGCCTTCGAGGACGCGCTCTCGGACAAAGACGAGATCGACCGCGAGCTGGAGGGGCTCTCGTCGAGCAGGGAGGTCGACGCCGAGCTGGAGACGCTGAAAGGCGAACTCGGCAAAGCGGAACCCGCCGAGGAGAGCGGGGCGAACGACGAGGAGATCGACGCCGAACTGAACGACCTTGAAACCGAGATCGACGCCGACGACCTCGAAGCCGACCTCGGTGACGACGATGAGGATCTCGATCTCGAAGCGGACCTCGACGAGGAGGACGACGAGGAGGTCGACGTCGAGTTGGAGGAGTCAGAAGTCGACGCCGACGAGCAGCGAAACTGAGCGAGAAGCGGTGTCGAAACGCGTGCACCGCGGTGCTGTGTTATTTATCCGTCGGGCGCGCACCGGTCCCCGCTCCCTCCTGCGCGCCGAGATCGATCGCGCCGTCAGCCATCGCGACGCCCTCGTACGGATCCTCGGCGAGCAGCAGCGAGCCGTCGAGATCGGCGTAATCGAGCAGGGGCGCGAGCTGTGCCGCCGCAGCGATCGAGGCGTTCGATTCGATCATGCAGCCGCACATCACTTCGAGCCCGTGTGCGCGGGCGGCAGCGATCATCCGCTTCGCCTCCAGTAACCCACCGGTTTTCATCAGCTTCAGGTTCGCGATGTCACACCGATCGGCGATGGCCGGGATATCGGCGAGGGTGACGCACGATTCGTCGGCGGCGATCGGTAGCGCCGAGCGCTCGTAGACGAATTTGAGTCCTTCCGGCTCCGTCGCCGGGACGGGCTGTTCGACGAACTCCACGTTCCGGTCGGCGAGCCACTCGCTCTTTTCGACGGCCTCTCGCGGCGTCCACGCCTCGTTAGCGTCCACGCGGAGTCGGGCGTCGGGAGCCGCGTCGCGGACCGCGTCTATCAGCTCGCGGTCGCGGTCGGTGCCGAGCTTGATTTTGAGTACCGAGTAGCCCCCCTCGACCGCGGCGGCGGTCTTCTCGCGGACGCGGTCGGTGGTGTCGAGGCCGATCGTGTACGAGCTCGTGGGCGCGGCCGACGCGTCGAGCCCCCACAATCGATACAGCGGAACGCCGAGCCGCTTCGCCGCGAGGTCGTGGACCGCGATCGAGACGGCCGCGCGCGCGGCCGGGTTGTCGCTCACGACGGCCGCCAGTTCGCTCTCGATCGCGTGGAGCGCGTGGGGGTCGCCGACCGCCTCGACCGCGTCGAGGAGATCCGGGAGCACCGCCGTCACCGTGTCTGCGGTCTCGCCGTAGTGGGCGGAGGAGGCCGCACCGCCGATTCCGGTCATCCCGCCCTCGTCCGTGACCCGGACGATCACGTTCTCGGCCTCGGTCTGCGTTCCCCGCGAGATCGTGAACGGGTCGGCGAGCGGCAGCGACACTCGCTCGAACTCGGTGTCGAGAGTCATGTGTCGACCTCGTCGTCACCCGGGCCGCTCGTCGCGCCCAACCCAGCCTCGACGATCGCGTCGACGATCCGATCGGCACCGTGTCGGACCGGGTCGGCGGCGGGAACGCTCGCCTCCTCGGCGAACGCGGCGACGGCGTCGTCGGCGTCGGCGTCGGACGCGACGTCTTTCGTGTTGAGCGCGCCGGCGACGACGCTCGTCTCGTGAACCGGGTTCGCGAGCCCCTCGTAGAGGTCGACGTACTCCTGAACGGCTGGCAGCGAGAACGACTCGTATCCGTGGACCGCTTCCCTCCCCGCGGCGTGGCAGAGCACGAGCCCGTCCGCCATCGACCCGTGGAGGATGCCGCACGTGACCGCCGAGTACGCGGGGTGAATGATGCTCCCCTGTCCCTCCACGATCAGGAGGTCGTGATCGCCGCCGATCTCGACGAGCATCTCCTCGACCGCGCCCGCCGTGAAGTCGGAGACGACGCGGTCGATCGGGTTCCCCCATCCAGCGATCATGATCCCGGTCTGGCCGGTGGGAACGAACGCCGCGTCGATACCGCGCTCGCGGGCCGCCGCGACGATTTCGAGCGAGGCCGTCATCTTGCCGACCGAACAGTCGGTGCCGACCGTGCACACCACGTCGGCGTCGACGTCGCCGGACGCCCCCGTCGCGACGGTGAGGTCGTCGTGAGGCTCGCGCACGTCGACGAGGTCGACGCCGTGTTCGTCGGCCAACGCCACGAGCTCCTCGTCCTCGTTCAGGAAGTAGTGGAGCCCGCTCACCACGTCGCAGCCGGCCTCGATCGCGGCGCGGACGTCGGACCGCCACGACTCGTCGAACCCGCCGCCGATAGGTGCGATACCGATATATAAGGCGTCGACGTCGCCGTCGGCGCTCGCGTGTGCGTCCGCGAACGACTCGACGATCGGGGCGTCGTCGATGTCGGGCACGTGGTCCACGACGCGGTCGCCGGCGCGGTCGCGGTCGAGGACGGCCAGCACCTCCTGATCGCCGTAGCGCATGACGCCGAGGGCGGTTTTCGCGCGGTCCGGGAACTTCTCGTGTGCGAGGATGATGATTCGCTCGTCGCTCATGGTCGCTCGCTCGCTCCGGGTATTCTTAAAAGGGTCGAGGTTCGGTCGCGTGACCGCGGTTCAGACGTTAGTCGACGAACTGCTCGGCGCCCTCGTAGAACCAGTACCCGTTCTCGCGCATCGCGCGGCCGAGTTCCTGGTGGAACTCGACGAAGTCCGCGAACTCCGCTTTCTCGACGCCCTCGAATATCTCCGCGACGGAGACCACCGTCTCGTAGTCGATGCGGATCGGGTGGTCGCCGTACTGCTCGACGTACTCTGCGGCGGACAGCGGGAAGTCTTCCCCCTCGTCGATCTTCTTTGCGAGCACGGCGTGGCCGTACTGTCGCATGCCCTCGCTCCCCTGTTCGCCGTCGGGGTCGTGTGGCCAGTCCATACCCGCCGTTTTACCGGACCGGGGATAGTCATTTCGGAACCCCCAACGCATCGTTTCGACTAATCGACGGATATCACCGACAACGGTCTCCCACTGATTTCCCCGACGGCAGAGGGAACGCTCGGTGGCAGGTGACGGCACGAGGCCCGCCGGACCACAGGTGACGGAACGAGGCCCGCCCGACCCGTCGTCGCGTCGCGCGTCGAACAATATAACGGATTAATTGAATTTACCATTGATTTGTTAACTGTATTGTATAACGGAAAAACATTTAGAATGTGTCAGTCTGTCTGTTGACATGGATCACACTATGAGAGCTGTCGTATACCAAGGCCCGTACGAGGTGGCCGTCGAAGACGTAGACGACCCGGAGATCAAACACCCGAACGACGTCGTCGTAGACATCACGACGTCGTGCATCTGCGGTTCGGACCTCCACATGTACGAGGGACGGACCGCGGCCGAGGAAGGTATCGTGTTCGGCCACGAGAACATGGGTATCGTCTCTGAGGTCGGCGAGGCGGTGTCCACGTTGGAGGAGGGAGATCGCGTCGTGATGCCGTTCAACGTCTCCTGTGGCTTCTGTCAGAACTGCGAGGAGGGGTACACCGGCTTCTGTACAAACGTTAACCCCGGCTTCGCCGGCGGTGCGTACGGATACGTCGCCATGGGACCGTATCCCGGTGGACAGGCGGAGAAGCTGCGCGTCCCGTACGCCGACCACAACGCGCTGAAGCTCCCGGAGGGGCGCGAACACGAAGACGCGTTCTCGCTGCTCGCGGACATCTTCCCGACCGGGTGGCACGGCACGGAGCTGGCGAATCTCAAACCGGGCGAGTCCGTCGCTATCTTCGGTGCCGGTCCGGTCGGCCTGATGGCCGCGTACAGCGCGAAGATCAAGGGTGCCGCCGAGATCTACGTCGTCGACCAAGTGCCGAGTCGGCTCGAACTGGCCGAGGAGCACTGCGACGCGCACGCCATCGACTTCTCGGAGGGCGATCCGGTCGACCAGATCATCGAGGAACACGGCGGCATGGTCGACAAGGGCGTCGACGCGGTCGGGTATCAGGCGACCGACCCCGACGACGTCGACACCGAATCCGAGGACTACTCCTACCAGCCGGCCAAGGAGAATCCGGCGGTCGTGATCAACAGCCTCATCCGCGTCGTCCGACCCACCGGCGAGCTCGGTATCCCCGGGCTGTACGTCCCCGAGGACCCGGGCGCGCCCGACGACATGGCGGCGCAGGGACGACTCGGCATCGACTTCGGGAAGTTCTTCGAGAAGGGACTCAAGTGCGGCACCGGGCAGTGTAACGTGAAAGCGTACAACCGGTACCTGCGCGACATGATCATCGAGGGCCGCGCGGACCCGAGCTGGGTCGTCTCTCACCGCGTCGACCTCGAGGAGGCCCCCGAGATGTACGAGGCGTTCGACGCTCGCGAAGAGGGCGTCACGAAGGTCCTGCTCGAACCCTAGTTCGGCACGCCACCGCCGCCGCCCGAACTCTTCGTTTTTTCCGGCTCGTCGCCGCGTGTTACGCTCTGAGCCACGCCTTCGGGTGGTCGGCCTTGAGATGGGACTGATACGCCGCGATCAGCTCCGGGTAGCTGTCGGTGACACAGTGCCAGTCGCAGTGTTCACAGCTCCGTTCGACGCCGTCGTCTGCGCTTTGGACGTAACCGCCTCGTCTGTACGTTCCCATGACTGTTCGTACGCGGCGGGGCCGCGTCGGTAGATACCGTACGTCACGGGCGGGGTTCACTCTGTCGGCGGTTACGGAGAATCGAGGAGAAAGCCTCGCGCTTTAGCGCGGGGGGACGTCAAGCGGCGCTCCGCTTTCGCCCGCATCGCCGAAACCGGTATGTCGGTGCCGCCCGTGGCGAGTCGTATGTGTAAGTACTGCAACTGGGCGTTCCACGACGGGTGGGGGGAGCTCGTGAAGTACGACGAGGTCTACCAGTCCGCGGTCGGCGTCGAGACCGAATCCACACACGGGTTCCACGAGGACTGGGACGAGTTGCAGGCCGAACTCGGAATCTAGGAGTCGACTCAGAGGGGAAAGGCCTCGGCCGCTACTCCGTCCTCGATCGCTTCCGTCGCCAGTTCGTCGAGCTCCGCGCGAATCCGCGCTTCGTCCATCTCGCTGCCGATGAACACGAGCCGCGTTCGACGGTCGTCGTCCGGTCCCCACTCGCCGATCGGTCCCGCCTGTACGGACGGACCCGCTTGACTCACGCCGATGACGTCGTCGGTGCCCGCCACGTTGGCGACGCCCTTCGCCCGAACGATCGCGCCGTCCCAGTCGCCGAGCCACTCGGCGAACGCCTCGGGATCGAGCGTCGCCGCCGAGCGGTAGACGAAGGAGTCGACGCCGTGGGCCGCGGCCGCGCCTTCGTCGTGATCGTGGTCGTGTGCGTGGCCGTGACCCGCTTCCTCGCCCGTCTTCGCCTCGTCCCCGCTCTCGCGTTCCGCAATCGCTCGCTTCCACCCCGGCGAGCGCGCCGCCGTCTCGAAGTCGAACCGCCCGGTGTCGAGCACCTCGTCCGGATCGACCGCGGAGTAGCTCGTCCGGATCCGTTTCGCCCGAGGGCCGAGCCGTTCCGCGACCGACTCGATCTCGTCGAGCACGTCGTCGGGGACCATGTCCGTCTTGTTCAACACGAGCACGTCGCAGAACTCGATCCCCTCGACGAGCACGTCCGCGAGCGGGCGGTCGGTCGCAGACTCCCCGTCGCCCGGAAGGCTCTCCCCCGCGTCGAACTCCTTCCAGAACCCGTAGGTGTCGAGGACGGTCACCATCGTGTCGAGCCGGAAGCGCTCGGTCGGGTCGACCTCGGAGTCATCGGTTCCTTCGGTGAACGCCCGCGCGATCGGGATCGGCTCGGAGATCCCCGACGACTCCACGAGGAGGTAGTCGAACTCGCGCGACGCCGCGAGCGCCGCGGCCTCGCTCAGCAGGTCGTCTTGGAGCCGACAGCAGATACAGCCGTTCGAGAGGTCGATTACCCCCTCCTCGTCGTTCTCGCGCGCGACGAGTTCGGCGTCGACGTTCACCTCGCCCATGTCGTTCAGGATGACGGCGATCCGGCGGTCGCCGGGGTTCTCCAGCAGGTGGTTCACCAATGTCGTCTTCCCGGCACCGAGGTACCCGCTCAGGACGGTGACGGGAATTCGGTCGTCGTCGCTCATGTGTGGTATCATGAGACATGCTACCAGTATGAAACGATCGATCGACGGGGGTCTCGTCGGCGCAACGTTTACTATCGCGGTCTGGTCGTTCTCTACTATGCGTCGTCGAGCCCTCCTCGCGACCGCGGCCGCCGCGTCGACCGCCTCGCTCGCCGGGTGTCCCATGCCGCCGTGGGGCGAGCGTCCCGAACACGTCGACGGCGCGGAGGTGACCGTCCGCCGCGAGCACACCGGCGAGTTCGATCCGAGCGACAGCGACGGCCTCGACGCGGCAGAACTGCATCGCGACCTCGATCGAGAGCCGCCCCGCCTGTCGATCAGAGGGCGAGCGATGGGCGGTGATCGAGACTGTTACGAGGTCTCGCTGATCGAGGCGACGCGCTCCGCCGAGCGGCTGTCGATCACGCTCGCGGTCGAGGAAACGTCGAGTCCGCTCCCGCGTACGTGCGGGGATATCGCCGCGCCGCATCCGTACGAGGTCGTCGTCGCGTTCACGGAGGCACCCGTCCCCGAGCGTGTCGAAGTCCGCCACGGCGACGAGACGGTAGTAGAAGAGCAAGTATAACCGGTCGAGTGGCGCCGAAATTAGAGTTCACGACTTATAACTAACCAGGGCGGTGGCGCGCCGGGGCGCGCCCGTCGGGCGCGACCCCCCCCCGCCCGCGAGGGAGCCCGCGACGGCGCCGATAAGCGCCGTCGCGGCGAGGCTGGGGCTTCGGATGTGTTCACCGCGGTGCCAACGACGTATAACCGAGCGGCTGAGGCTTTTAAGTAGCGCACCACACTGCTGACAGAGGCGATCCGTATTACCGCTCGATCCCGCCCTGCTCTTTGATCTTCATGATGTGGCGGACGTTCAGGTAAATCTCCTCGGGAGACGTCTGCTCGTCGGAGTCGTATAAATCGGACACGCGGTACAGTATCGCGGACAGCTGCTTGCTCTCGGAGCTGTCGCCCCGCACGTCGGCGGCGATCTCGCGGAGGAACGCGCGTATCTCGTCGTCCCCGGCGAACGCCTCGCCCGCCGCGGCCGCGGCCGACTCCGGGACGACCGGGTCGACGCCGGCGGCGTCGAGGGGGTCGACGGGGTCGTCGCTCTCACCGTCCTCTTCCCCCTCGCCGCCTTTTCCGTCACGCTCCCCGCTCATCGCCCCTCGCTCACCCCGCGACGGCGCACGACCCCGGCGTTGTTCGCGACGTTCTCCACGATCAGTTTGAACGCGTCCGCGGTCTCGCCTTCCTCCAAGACGACCGGCTCGCCGTCGTCGCCGCCGGTCCGGACCGCGGGATCGAGCGGGACGCCCCCCAAGAAGGGGAGCTCGTGCTCCTGCGCCAGCGCCTTCCCGCCGCCGGAGCCGAAGATCTCGTGGAAGCCGCCGCAGTCCGGACACCGGAAGCCCGCCATGTTCTCCGCGATCCCGAGCACGTTCGTGTCGTGTTTGCCGAACATCCGCAGTCCCTTGACCGCGTCGTCGAGCGCGACCTCCTGCGGCGTCGTGACGATCACGGCTCCCGTCAGCGGGAGCGTCTGCAGGATCGTGAGCTGCGTGTCGCCGGTCCCCGGCGGCAGGTCCATGACGAGGTAGTCGAGCTCGCCCCACTCCACGTCCTCGACGAGCTGGGTGATGATCTTGTGGACCATCGGCCCGCGCCAGATCACCGGGTCGTCCTCGCCGGTGAGGAAGTCCATGCTCATCAGCTTCACGCCGAACCGCTCCGGCGGGACGATCGTCTCGCCGTCGGTCTGCGGGCGGTCCTCCGCCGCGACCATCCGCGGGACGTTCGGGCCGTACACGTCGGCGTCGAAGAGGCCGACCCGGGCGCCGAGCGCGGAGAGTCCGGCCGCGATGTTGACCGACATCGTCGATTTGCCGACCCCGCCCTTGCCGGAGGCGACCGCGATGACGTTTTTCACGCCGGGGAGCACCTGGTCGGCGGCGTCCAGCTCGTCCGGGATCGACGCCGACAGCGACACCGCGAAGTCCGTGTCCGCGAGCGCCTCACGAACGTCGTCCGCGATCGCCGACTCGTGCGGCGAAAACGGTGCGCCGAGCGCGAGCGAGACGCGAATCTCCGCCGATTCCTCGTCGATCGCGATGTCGTTGATCAGGCCGAGCGAGACGATGTCGTCGCCGAGATCGGGGTCGTTCACGCCCGCAAGTCGCTCTCGCACGTCCGCTTCGTTCATGCTCGAAGGGAGGACGGTGCGTCGAATAAGGGTTCTGTCACTCGATCCGCGTTCCGGGGTCCCCGCCGCGCAAGAACGGCTCCAACCCGTCGGGGCCGAACACGTACGCCGGTGCGTCGAGCGCCAGTAGCTCCCTGACTTTCGCGGCCATCCCTCCGGAAACGTCGGTCGCGTCGCTCGCGCCGAGCGCGTCGGCGACCGCGTCGAAGTCGTTGATGACCGGGATCACGTCGCCCCCCTCCGCCGCGTCGAGGACGCCAGGGACCGTCGAGCAGACGCCGACCCGCCGAGCGTCGAGTCCAGCGGCGAGCTCCACGACCAGTTCGTCGCCGGAGACGACGGTGACACCACCACCGGCGGTCGCGACGCCGTCCCCGTGCAGCACCGGGACGAACCCCTCGTCGAGCAGCGTCGTCGTCGAGGAGAGCGGGAGGTCGAGCCCGCCGTCGACTCCGTCGGGGCGCGCGGCCAGCGAGAGCGGGTGGACCGGCACCGCGGGCACGCCGCGGTCGCGGAGCCGCGCGAGGACGCGCTCGTTCAGCGTCGTCATCGCGCCGTGGATGTCCGTTACGGCGTCCGCGTCGTGGGTCCCCGCGGTCGTCGAGACGCCGTGTTCGCTCGCGTGGTGGTGGCCGTAGCTCCCGCCGCCGTGGACGAGGACCAGCCGGTCGATCGCCCCCGACGAGACGGCGGCCGCGATCGCGTCGGAGGCCGCATCGAGCGCGGTCTCGTCGAGGGTCTCCGGGCGGTCTTTCCGCGTGATCAGGCTCCCGCCGAGCTTGAGGACGACGGGCGGGTCCCGTGGCGTTGCGCCAGCGTCGCCTTCGGTGCTCACGTCGCCGGCGCTACCCGTCACGATTCCACCACCCGAACGCCCTCGGTCGCCAGCTCCGCGCGGAACGACTCCTCACAGCCCTGCGTGAACGACAGCGCCGTCTCCGTCGCGTCGCTCGCGTCCAGCGCGACGATACAGCCGCCGCCGCCCGCACCGGTGAGCTTCGCGCCGTGGGCCCCCGCGTCGCGTGCGGCCCAGACCATCGCGTCGAGCGAACGCGCGGAGACGCCGAGCGCGGACAGGAGCCCGTGGTTGAAATCCATCAGGTCGCCGAGTTCGGCGAGCAGCTCTCGCGGCGGGTCCGTCTCGGGAACTGCATCGGCCAGCAGCTCCTCGCCGGTCCGAACGATATCGCCGATCGATTCGACGGTGTCGGCCGCGAATCGGTACTCCTCGCGTAGCTCGCCGACGCCCGCCACCAGCTCGCCGGTGTCGCCGGCGCCGCCGTCGAAGCCGACGACGAACGGGAGGTTCGGCGCCTCGATCGGATCGCAGTCGTCGCCCTCGACGCGGACCGCACCGCCCATGGTCGAACAGAAGGTGTCCGCCCGCGAGGCCTGGCCGTCCTGTACCTCGAACTCCGCTCGATACGCGCGGTCGGCCAGCTCACGACGGTCGAGCTGGACGCCCAGCGCTCGCGTCGCCGCGTCGATCCCCGCGACGACGACGGCGGCCGACGAACCGAGTCCGGCCCCGAGCGGGATGTCGCTCTCGACGGTGATGTCGAACCCGGCGTCCGGCGCGTCGGCCGCCGACCGCGCCTGCCGGACCGCGGCGTCGACGTACCCCATCGCGGCCTCGACGAGCGGTGTCGGCACGTCTACGTCCGGATGATCGCCGGTTCCCCCGGAGTACTCGACGGTGAATCCGTTGAGCGAGAGGTCCTCCGCTTCGACGCGAACGTGGTCGTCGGACCGCGGCTCGGCTGTCACCCTCGCACGTCGCTCGATCGCCGCTGGCACGGCGGGCTCACCGTAGACGACGGCGTGTTCGCCGAAGAGATACACCTTCCCCGGCGCTTCACAGACGGTCATACGACGGATATCCCCCCGCGGGCTTACAGTCGTTGCGCTTGTCGCGTCGATACCGATCTCGGGTCACCCGCGCCCGTAGCTTTTCACTGTCGGCGGTCGTTGCGGTCGTCATGACACGGTTCCCAGCGCTGCTTGCTCGGTCGCTCCTGGACTTTCTGGAGAGCGTGACCGCCGCGATCCCTCGGATCCTTTCGGGGCTCGTCTTTCTCGGACTCTCGTACGTGGCGGTCCGAGTCGTCCTCGCGTTCGTGCGGGGCTCCGTCAGGCGGGTGTACGCCGATGACCGCCAGCTTGTGGGGAACCTGATCGTCACGATCGTCGCGGTGTTCCTGTGGTTCGCCGTCGCGCTCACGTTCCTGAAGATCGTCGGTATGGGCGACATCGCCGCGAGCCTCGGCACCGCGGTCGGGTTCATCGCACTCGGTGTCTCCTACGCGCTCTCGGAGATGATCGAAGACACGGTCGCTGGCGTCTACCTGCTCCGAGACCCCGATTTCAACGTCGGCTATCGGATCGACGCGAAGGGCGTGACCGGAACCGTCGCCGCGATCGAACTCCGAAAGACGCGGATCGACACCGACGACGGCGACCGAGTCGTGCTCGCGAACCGGGAGATCGAATCGCGCTGGACCCACGACGTGCCCGAGGATCCGAATACCGCAGACACCGATCAGGATCCCGGTACTGTTCAGACGAGCTGACTCCACAGGAACGCAAACGATCTGAGCCACTCATATTTATAACCATCAAGAGGAATCGTAGATCATGTCATCTGACACTACCGAGAAGATCGACGGGAACACGACGTACGCGGCGCTCGCGCACGCGTCGGCACTCGTCGCGTCGTTCCTCGGCCCGGTACTGTTCCTCGTCTTAGCCGACGACGACGACGAACTCGTCAAACAGAACGCGAAGAACTCGCTGAACTTTCAGATCATGGTCTTCATCGCGTTCGTCGTCTCAGGGCTCTTGACCGTCGTACTCATCGGACTTCTCATGGTCCCGATCATCGCGCTGATCGACCTCGTGCTGGTTCTCATCGCCACGCTCAAAGCGAACGACGGGCAGGTGTACGAGTACCCGTACACGCCGAAGATTCTCTAAACGACGCGTGTCGTAGTCGGTGTCGACGTTTGTGCCCTCGAAAACGGGACGTAAAACTCGAAATCGAGCGACCGCGTTACAGTTCGTCCTCGAAGTCGTCGAGGGCGAACACGGTGTCCGCGCCGCGGCGGTCGAGCGTCTCGTTGGCGAGGAGCCAGTAGACGACCGACAGCGCGCGACGACCCTTGTTGTTCGTCGGGATGACGAGGTCGACGTTCGAGAGCTGGTTGTTGGAGTCGCACATCGCGATGACCGGGATACCGACGGTGATGGCCTCCTTGACGGCCTGCGCGTCGCCGATCGGGTCAGTGACCACGACGACGTCCGGCTCGATGTAGCCGGCGTAGTCGGGGTTCGTCAGCGTTCCGGGGATGAATCGTCCCGTGCGGGCGCGGGCGCCGATGGCGTCCGCGAACTTCTCGGCCGGGAACCGACCGTACTGTCGCGAGGACGTGACGAGGATCTGCTCCGGGTTGTAGTTCGCGAGGAAGTCCGCGGCGGTGCGGATCCGCTGGTCCGTCGTGCTCACGTCGAGCACGTACAGCCCGTCGTCGCGGACGCGGTGGATGAACCGCTCCATGTCCTTCGTCTTCTGCTGGGTCCCGATGTGGACACCCGCGGAGAGGTAGTCCTCGACGGGGATCAGCAGGTCGACGTCGTCGTCGGGCATGACGTCGTCGTCGAACGGGGAGGCCTCCTCTTCGTCCTCCGCGGCGTCGTCGCCCGCGTCGGCTTCTGCGGTCGCCTCGCTTTCGGCGTCGGCGGCCACGTCAGCCGCGTCGGCGGTCGGTTCCTCGGTCGTGTCGGCCTCCTCCTCGACCGTCGCGTCGACCGCCTCGGTCTCAGCGTCGTCGTCGAGTTCGACCGCGTTGTTGTCTTCACTCATGCGTGGTGTTGACCCGTCATACCGCGTCGTCCGCGATTCGGATCAGTTCGTTCAGCTTAGCAGTTCGCTCGCCGCCGACCGTTCCGGTCTTGATGAACCCGGCGTCGGTCGCCACGGCGAGGTGTGCGATGGTCGTGTCTTCGGTCTCGCCCGAGCGGTGCGAGATGACCGTCTCGTATCCGTTACGGGCGGCGAGTTCGACCGCGTCGAACGCGTCCGACAGCGTTCCGATCTGGTTCGGTTTGATCAGGATGCTGTTGGCCGCGCCGACGTCGATCCCCTCCTGAAGTCGCTCGACGTTGGTGACGAACAGGTCGTCACCGCAGATGAGCGTCCGATCGCCGACCCGGTCGGTCAGCTCCGCGAACGCCTCGTAGTCGTTCTCGTCGAGGGGGTCCTCGACGTAGGCCAGATCGTACTCGTCGACGAGTTCGGCGACGTACTCGACCTGTTCGTCGGTCGATTTCGTCTCGTCGCCGTAGACGTACGCCTCCGAGTCGGCGTCGTACAGCTCCGCAGCGGCCATATCGAGGCCGAAGCGGATCTCGAAGCCGACCTCGTCCTCGACGATCTCGACCGCTTCTTCGACGACTTCGAACGCCTCCGCGTCCGAGATCGGCGGCGCCCACGCGCCCTCGTCGCCTTTCGCCGCCGGGACGCCGCGCTCGTCGAGCACGTCGGCGACCGCCGCGTGGACCGCGGCGTTCGCGAAGACGGCCTCCGAGACGCTGGGCGCGCCGACCGGCGCTGCGAGGAACTCCTGGATGTGCGTCGCCTCCTTGGCGTGTTCCCCGCCGCCGACGACGTTGCCGAGCGGAATCGGGAAGTTGTCACCGCGGAACGCGCCGCCCAAATGCTGGTACAGCGGTGCTCCGAGCACGTCGGCGGCGGCCTTCGCGGCCGCCATCGAGATCGCGACCGCGCTGTTGGCGCCGATCGCGGAGAAGTCGTCCGTCCCGTCGGCCGCGCGGAGCGCGTTGTCGACGGCGCGCTGGTCGCCCGCGTACAGCCCTTCGACGCGGGGAACCGCGTGTTCGCGGGCCTTCGCGATGGACTCGCTCGCAGGCAGTTCGATCGCCTCGTACTCGCCGGTGGACGCCCCGCTGGGTGCCGCTCCGCGGCCGAAGCCGCCGGACTCGGTGAGCACGTCGGCCTCGACGGTCGGGTTTCCGCGGGAGTCGAGCACGCGTCGCAGCGAAACGCTCGTGATGCGGGTCATTAGTTGGATTCCCTCCGGACCGTAAACGGAAGCGCACCCGCGTCGTACTCCTCCGCGGCGACGAGGATTGGCTCCGTCTGATTCGTCTCGATCAGCACGGGTGCCCCGTAGGACACCTGCAGCGCTCGTGCGCCGAGGATCCGTGCTTTCTCGTATCGATTGTAGCGCTGTTTTGACATGGTTACTGGTACGGTGAGACCACGTCCACGAGGTCGCGGTGGCTGATCAGCATCCGGCGACAGCAGTGCCGGTCGACACCGAGGTCATCGAGCACGTCGCCCGGGTCCTCGTCGCCCTCGCGGGCGCGCTCCTTGAACTCTTCCCAGTGTTCACCCACGACGTTGCCGCACGTGAAACACCGGACGGGGATCATCATGACTGGATCACCTCAGCGGTAGGACTTCTGGTAGCGAGCGCGCGCACCCGGTCCGCCCCACTTCTTGGGTTCGGACTGGCGCACGTCGTTGACCAGCAGCGTGCGGTCGAAGTTCATGTACGCGTCGCGCAGCTCGGCGTCGCCGAGGTGCTGGACGAGACCGCGCGCGATGGCGGTCCGTGCCGCGTCGGCCTGTCCGCTGAAGCCGCCGCCTTCGACGGTGATGTCGATGTCGACGCCGTCACGGAGCTCCTCGCCGGCGATGCGGAACGGTTCCAGCATCTTGAGTCGCGCCTGTTCCGGCTCGACCAGTTCGACTGGCTGAGAGTTGATACGAACGAGACCGGCGCCGTCGCGTACGGTGGCGCGGGCGACGGCCGTCTTCTTCTTGCCTGAGGTGTTAGTTACCATGTGACGTTGGCTCCCAGAGACTCGGAGATCTCTCCGAGCGTCGTGAATTTGATGTTCGACAGCCGATCGAGCGAGGTGTCGTCGAGAACGACGCTCTCGACGTCCTCGTCGCGCTCGTAGGGGTTCCCGACGTATACGCGCACGTTCGAGAGCGCCTCGCGACCGTCCTCCGTCTTGTACGGTAGCATGCCGCGGATGGCGCGCTTGAAGATACGGTCCGGACGTTTGGGGTAGTACGGACCACTGTCGGAGCCGAGCTCCGCGCGCTTGTGGTACGTCTCCATCGTCGCCTCTTCGTTGCCGGTGATGACCGCGTTCTCGGCGTTAACGACGGCGACCGTCTCGCCGGCGAGGACGCGCTGGGCGACCTGCGAGGAGACGCGACCGAGGATGCAGTCCCGAGCGTCGACGACCACGTCGGCGTCAAGCTTCGCGAGACTCATTGGAGCACCCGGACGTTGCTGCCTTCGGGGTTTTGTTCAACGAACTGTTCAAGCGACACCGCTTCGCCGGCCTGGTCGATCTTCGTGCGGGCGGTGCCCGAGAAGTCGACGGCGGCGACGGTGACGTTCTTTTCGAGCACACCGCTGCCCAGCACCTTGCCGGGGACGACGACCGTCTCGTCTTCCTGAGCGTACCGTTCGATGCGGCCCAGGTTGACCTCAGCGTGCGTGCGCCGTGGCTTCTCCAGTCGGTCGGCGATATCCTGCCACACGTTGGCACCGGAGTCACGCGAGACCGACTTCAGATCGGCGATGAGGTTCTGTAGTTTCGGATTCGTCTTGCTACTCATAGCTGTCCCTCCTGAATTGGAGAGTTAGTGAAAACGGAGTGCAGGGAGCAGGATTTGAACCTGCGGACCTCTACAGGACAGCGCCCTGAACGCTGCGCCGTTGGCCTGACTTGGCTATCCCTGCGTGCACTCCTCCGTAATCCGGCTCCCTTCAAACCACTTTCGGTCCCGCCCTCGGCGGGCTGACCCAGTTCGCCGTCGAATCGGAACACGGCGGCGGATCGGACTGCGGCGTCGCGACTACGGGCAGGGGCGAGCGCCGTGCGGGTGGTCTGAAGGTCCGTCATTACGTTATACTGCGACTTTCGTCTGTAGTTCGTCCGCGCGCTCCTCGATGGAGTCGATCGCGCGGAGCAGCAGTTCCTCGACGCTGAACGAGCCGTCCGTCTCGATGTGGAAGACGAACGCGCCGGGGACATCCTCGACGCTGACTTCCTTTCCGGGGAACTTCTTCGAGAGGTCGTTGCCGAACTCGTCGGTGAGTACGACGTCTCCGTCGGGCGTCTCGATGACTCCGCGGAGAATTCTCGGCTCGTCGTCGTCGAACTCGCCGAGATCCCCTTCGACGGTGACGCGCTGCAGGTGGCGGTAGCCGACGGAGACGCCGCCCTGGTGTTTGGCGTGCTCCTTCCCGGAGTCGAGCACCGCGGTGGCCTCGAACTCCAGACGCTGCCCCTCCTTCAGCTCGATGATCGGCACGTTGTCGTCGGCGACTTCGACGAGCGGGTCCGCGCTCTCGATGTCGCCGGAGTACGCCGTCGCCGGGCCTTCGACGTCGAGCGCGAGGGTGACCTCGTCGCCGACCTCGAAGTCGTCGAGCGGCGTCGTCAGGGGGATGAGCCCCAGCCGCAGGCCGATCATCTCGTCGAACATGACGGAGGAGTTCTCGACGAACTGGACCGTGTCGATCGAGAACGTCGGGACGTCGGCGATCATCGCGCGGCGGATGCCGTTCGCGAACGCCGGCGTGAGCCCGCGGATCAGCACCCGCGCGCTTCGTTCGTCCCGTTCGACGTACTGGACGTCGAAATCTGCGTCCGTCATGTCAGACTCGCTTGTTCTTTGGCGCCTTCGTCCCGTCGTGCGGGATGGGCGTAACGTCCTCGATCCGACCGATTTCGACGCCAGCGCGCGAGAGCGCTCGGATCGTCGCCTGCGCACCGGGACCGGTGGACTTGTTCAGGTTGCCGCCGGGGCCGCGCACGCGAACGTGCACGCCCTCCAAGCCGGCGTCTTTGACGCGTTCGGCGACGACCTCCGCCATCTGCATGGCGGCGTACGGCGACGCCTCGTCGCGGTTCTGTTTCACCACGGTTCCGCCGGACGACTTGGCGATCGTCTCGGCGCCCGTCTCGTCGGTGACCGTGATGAGCGTGTTGTTGAACGATGCGTACACGTGGGCGATTCCCCACTTTCCGTCCTCGGATTCACTCATGGTTGGTTACTCCTGTGACTCCGCGCGCTCGGGGTGGAGATCGTCCGCGAGCGGGCTCGTCTCGTCGAAGGCGATAGCGCCCTCGTCGTCCACGTCGACTTTCACCGAGGGGCGCGTGACGCGCGCGCCGTTGACGGTGATGTGGCCGTGAACGATGAACTGGCGGGCCTGCTGGGTCGAGGACGCGAACCCCTGCCGGTAGGCGACCGTCTGGAGACGGCGCTCGAGCAGGTCGGTCACGTCCAGCGAGAGGACCGCCGAGATGTCGTCGTTGTCGCCGAGGATGCCGATCCGGCGAAGTCGCGTAACGAACTCCGCACCGGCTTCCTGGGCGACGTCGACGTCACCCTGGGCGTCGCCGAGGAGGCGTCGTGCCTCGCGGCGCATGCTTCGCAGTTCGGACTGCGCGCGCCAGAACTCCTCTTTGTTCTTCAGGCCGTACCGCGAGAGGAGATCGGACTCCTCGGCGATGCGCTCGCCCTGGTACGGATGGTTCGGGGTCTCGTAGCCCTTGGTGTTCTTTCCGGTACTCATTCGTCGTCACCTTCTGCTGCTTCTTCCGCCATCTCCTCGCGGATCTCCTCGACGTTGACGCCGATCGTGCCCTCGGACCGACCCGTGGACTTCGTGCGCTGGCCGCGTACCTTCTGGCCGCGCTTGTGGCGAACGCCTTTGTACGATTCGATGACCTTCATCCGGTTGATGTCGTGACGGCGCTTCTCGCTGACGTCGGTGCCAACGAGGTGCGTCGTCTCCCCGGAGTAGAAGTCGTTCTGTCGGTTCGTCATCCACGACGGGACGTGGTCTTCGAGGTTCTCCGCGATGTCGACCACCGCTTCGATTTCATCCTCGTCGAGGAGACCGAACGTGGCGTTCTTTTCCACGTTGGCCTTCTCGGCGACCAGCCGCGCCGTGCGCGTGCCGATGCCGTCGAGTTCGGACAGGCCTCGCTCGACCGTCTTCGTCCCGTCGAGGTCAGCGCCCCCGATCCGGACGAAGTACTGGAGGTTTTCCTCCTCCTCTTCCGGCGAGTCGTCCTGTGATTCTTCCGTGCTCATATGTTGGTTGTGGTGAGTCCTACCGGCGCGAATCCGGCGGTACTCGGTGTCCGTTCGAGCGTTGCGGCGGGGATTCGAACCCCGGAGGCAGTGACGCCACAGAGTTAGCAACCCTGCGCCTTGGGCCAGGCTTGGCTACCGCAACTCGCGTCGTATCATCGCCCTCGTGGACTCGGGACCCGGCGCCCCTGCAGTTCGTGCATCCGTATGGTCCCGCTTTCGCTACTTAAACATCACGAAAGCCGCGGGGGGCTGTGTCTGACTCACACGGCTCCTGCGGCCGGTTCCGTGAGGATGGTAACTGCCCGCAGTCCACGTCGGTCGGAGACGACCGCCGCTTGGCGTACTGTTTAGTGGATGCCGCGGATTGACACCCATATGCAAGCCGTTCAGTTCGCCGAGCACGGCGACCGCGACGTGATCGAGTACGACGAGTTCCCGGACCCGGAGCCCGACCGCGGCGAGGTGCTGGTCGACGTGAAGGCCGGCGCGTTGAATCACCTCGACATCTGGACGCGTCGCGGTCTCCCGGGTATCGACCTCGAAATGCCGCACGTCCCCGGCAGCGACGCCGCGGGTGTCGTTGAGACGGTCGGCGAGGGAGTGACGCGGTTCGAGCCCGGGGACCACGTCGCCGTGAGCGCGGGCGTCTCCTGCGGAGAGTGCGAGTTCTGCCGTCACGGTGAGGAGACGCTGTGTCCCTCGTTCCACATCATCGGCGAGCACGTCCGCGGCGTCCACTCGGAGCTGGCTGCGGTCCCGGCCGAAAACCTCGTCCCCGTCCCATCTGGCGTCGACTGGGAGGTAGCGGGCTCCGCCTCGCTCGTCTTCCAGACCGCGTGGCGGATGCTGCAGACGCGCGCCGACATCGAGGCGGGCGAGAAGGTGCTCGTGCTCGGCGCGTCCGGCGGCGTCGGCCACGCCGCGGTCCAGATCGCCGATCACGCCGGCTGTGAGGTGTTTGCGACCGCCTCCACCGAGGAGAAGCTCTCCCACGCCGAGGCGTGCGGCGCGGACCACGTCATCGACTACGAGACGAACGACTTCGCCGACGAGATCGCGGAGCTGACCGGGCGGCGGGGCGTCGACGTCGTCGTCGACCACGTCGGGGCGGCGACCTACCCGAACTCGCTGAAGTCGCTGGCGAAGGGCGGTCGGGTCGTCACCTGCGGCGCGACGACGGGCCCGAACCCGGACGCCGGGCTCAACCGGATCTTCTGGAACCAGCTGTCCGTGATCGGCTCGACGATGGCGACGCCCGGCGAAGTCGACGACGTCCTCGAATTAGTGTGGGACGGTACCTTCGAGCCGCACGTGCGTGAGACGCTTCCGATGAGCGAGGCCGCCCGCGCCCACGAGATCATCGAGAACCGTGAGGGCTTTGGTAAAGTGGTGGTAATACCGGACAGTGAGCGCTGACGACGACCCCGACCGCGACGCGGACGGGAGCACCGACGGCGGCTACGTCCACACGCCCGAGCGCGAAGCCGGGGCGCCCAGCGAGAGCGGGAGCGAGGGCGAGAGCATCGGTGCCGATCGCGGGCCGAGCGAGAGCGACGGTACCGAACTGGAGACCGACGGATTCGGCAGAAAAGGATGGGCGCTGACCGGCGTGCTGTTCACGTGCGTGCTCGTTATCCCCGGTATCATCTACGCGTACCCGTACGCGGCTGGCGCGTTCGGGTTCACGTTTTTCGCGACGTACCTCGCGCTCCCGCTCATCCCTGCAGTCCTGCTCGGGCTCGTCGCCGTCTGGTCGATGACCGCGGCGGTCCGCGATCAGTGACGGAGCTGGAGCTGCCCACAGGGATCCGACCGATGACAGCGTCTCTCACGCCGCGCGTCGCCGTCGAACGGCAACCGTTTTGAACGGCACCGGCGCACTATCGATATGTTGATCACCGTCTCCGGCCCGCCGGGAAGCGGGAAGAGCACGAACGCCGCGGGACTCGCCGACCGGCTCGACCTCGATCACGTCTCCGGCGGTGACATCTTCCGCGAGATGGCCGCCGAGCGCGACATGACTCCGGTCGAGTTCAACGAGTTCGCGGAGGAGGACCCGACGTTCGACCGCAGGCTCGACCGACGCCTCCGCGACATCGCCACGAACCGGGACGATCTCGTGCTCGAATCGCGGCTCGCCGGGTGGCTCGCGGGCGACCACGCCGACTTCCGATTCTGGTTCGACGCGCCGGTGTCGATCCGTGCCGAGCGTATCGCCGAGCGCGAGGCGAAACCGGTCGAGCGCGCCAAAGCGGAGACCGAGCGACGCGAGGCCTCGGAACGGAAGCGCTATCTGGAGTACTACGACATCGACATCGACGACCTCTCTATTTACGACGCCGCGTACAACACCGCCCGCTGGAGTCCGGATCGGTTTCTCGACGTACTCGCCGCGACCGTGGAGGCGTACGAGCCCGCGAACGACGAGGGGAAAGCGCCGATCGAGGGCGTGAGCTACGACTTCTGACCGTCACACCGACTATCCTCGCATGACACGACACTCCGACGATCCCGGCTCCGACGACCCCCTCAGAGCTCCGCCCGACGAGCGCTCCGTGCCGGAGCTACTCCGGTTCGGCGTCGTTAACGTGGACAAGCCCGCGGGCCCCTCGTCCCACCAGCTCTCCGCGTGGGGGCGCAACGCGATCAACGAGACCCTGGCGGCGCTGGATCCGGAGGGGGAACAGATCGACGGCGTCGCTCACGCCGGCACGCTGGATCCGAAGGTCACCGGCTGCCTCCCGACGCTCACCGGCGACGCGACGCGAGCCGCACAGGTGTTCTTGGAAGGCGGCAAGGAGTACGTCTCCGTGCTCGAACTCCACGGCAGCGCCCCGGCCGACTTCGAGACCGTCGTCGCCGAGTTCGAGGCCGAGATATACCAGAAGCCCCCCCGAAAGAGCGCGGTGAGTCGCCGACTCCGGACGCGGACCATCCGCGACCTCGACGTGCTGGAAGTCGACGGGCGGCAGGCCCTGCTCCGGATCGGCTGTGAATCGGGAACGTACGTCCGAAAGCTGTGTCACGATATCGGACTCGCGACGGGGGTCGGCGCACACATGGGTCATCTTCGGCGAACGGCGACGATTCCGTTCGACGACCGCGACCTCCACACGCTCCAGGACCTCGTCGACGCGCTCGCGTGGGCCGAAGAGGGGGACGACGCGTTCCTCCGCGAGGTCGTCCGCCCGGCCGAGGACGCGCTGGTGCACCTCCCGTCGGTGACGATCGCCCCCTCCGCCGCGCGCAACGTCGCCACCGGCGCGCCCGTGTACGCGCCCGGTGTCATCGGCGTGGAGGGCGTATCGGAAGACCGGGAGGGAGATGAAGGCGACGAGGAGAGAGATGAAGGCGACGACGCTCCGCTCGTCGCCTGCTACACCCCCAACGGTGCAGCGGTGTGTCTCGGGCGACTGGTCGCCGACCCCGACGCCGACTCGGGCGTCGTCGTCTCGCTGGAACGCGTTCTTTTATAATCGGTCCGGCGGCGGGTCGTGTATGGACGATGGCGACGACAGCGTCGACGGTGAGCACAGCGGTGGCGATACCGACGGCGACACGACTCGGACGGTCGAACTCGGAGACGCTCGCGCCGCTCCGGGCGAGCTCGCGCGGGGTTGGATCACGGTGGCCGATCTCCCCACCGGCGCGCCGGAGCGACTCCCCGTACTCATCGCCAACGGCTCCGACCCCGGACCCACGCTGTGGCTCACGGGCGGCGTCCACGGCGACGAGGCCACCGGCGTCGCGGTCGTGCAGGACGCGATGGACCGACTCGCGACGGTCGCGCGCGGTGACCTCGCGGGGACGGTCGTCGCCGTTCCGGTCGTCTCTCCGGCCGGGCTCCGCCGGAACGCCCGGCAGACCTACTACGCGGAGGAGGACCCGAACCGGCACTTCCCGGACGCGGACGCCGACTCCGCCCGCCCGCCGAAACTGCAGGCGCGGATCGACGCGCGGCTCTACGCCGCGATCACGGGCGATTCGGTCGACCTCTCGGCCGGGTCGGACGCCGGTGCGGACGCACGGATCGAACCGGCCGGAACCGGCGTCGTCGCCGACGCGCTGATCGACTGCCACACCGCTGGCGTCGGCAGCGAGCCGTTCGCGATCCGGGATCGGGTGCTGTACGGCGAGCGCCGGAGCGAGCGCGAGGCGACCGCCCTCTCAGAGGAGCTCGGACGGCTCGTCGACGCCTTCGGCTTCCCGGCGCTGCGCGAGTACCCGGCCGCGGAGTACGTCGAGGAGTCGCTCCAGCGCTCCGCCGCCGGTGCGGTGCTCAACGAGGCCGGAATCCCGGCGGTCACCGCTGAGCTCGGCGCACACAGCGTCGTCGACGACCGACTGGTCGAGGCCGGTGTCGCCGGAATCTACGCGGTCGCCGTCGAGTTCGGGCTGCTCGCGCCCGGTGACGTCCCCGCAGCGGTCGGCGAGCCGAGCGAGCACCTCGACCCCGCACCGGTCGACGGACCCCTGCGTCGGTTCCGCGGGCCGACGGCCGACGTCTCGGGGCTGGTTCGTCACCGCGTCGCCGCGGGCGAGGCGTTCGAGCCGGGAGACACCCTGGCAGACGTGGTGAGCGCGACCGGCGAGCGGCGCGGGGAGGTCACCGCCGACCGCGAGGGCTACGTCCTCGGACGTACGGAGGGGTTGGCCGTCTACGAGGGCGACCCGATCGGGAGTCTCGCCGTGCGCGACGACGGCGACCTCGTGGTCCCGCGCGAGGACGACGCGTGAAGCGAAGTCCTTAATTACCGCACTCTCATTTTTTCGGGTGCAGACAGGGACCGTGGGGTAGTGGTATCCTCTGCGGATGGGGTCCGTAGGACCTGAGTTCGACTCTCAGCGGTCCCACTAAGATTTTTGCTGGTTGCTGTAAACAACAGCCTTAGCCACCTCTACACTCCGAAAAGCGGATTCGGGGGTGCGCTATGAACCGCCAACTCGGCGGTTCCGACAGCGCTGGACAATGTCGCTTCTGCGACCGTCACGTTACTGATACGTTCCGCCGAGTCCACGGTGATAACGACGACGTCGCTCTCCACACAATTGTGAAAGCGCCCTACTAGACGTAGACGTTCTGAGCAAAATTCACAACGTCAGAACGATGTATATTCGGCCTAAGTCCCAAGTTTACTGTCAAATCCAGATCAACACCGCTTGTTATCTCCCATTCTTTTGAACGAATGTAATTGTCATTCGGATACACTCCGCCAGTAACCAGAATTGCATCGCCTTTTTGATGAGTAGCGAGTAGTCCAGCAACTTTGAATTGTCCAGACTCTAGTGTGAAGCTCTCTTCCTCAATATTTGGGATATCCACGCCGTCAATTTCGACAGAATCTACCGGATAAGAACCTGTGAACCTCTGGAACTCGCTTGGCGACCGGTTCCCTTGGGCCTGATATGGATCTACCTTCGAGATGTTCTGAAGTCCAAATTCCTCCATTTGCGTCCGAAACACAGATTCAGCCTCATTTTGTATCTTATCTGTCGCCTGCATCACGACCGACTCAGTCAATCCTCCACCAAGCACTTCGAGCTCGACGTGTGAGGCAAAGCCGACGACAAGAGGCCGATCGAATCGACCGAATAATTCTTCTTGGACCCGCTCACGGAGTGCCATATCTTCGTAGCGTCTGTTGTGTCCGATTGCCTTGTAATCAAGTCCAAAACTAGAATCCTCTAGTAGTACGTGAGGCTCTGTATCGGGGGTTTTCAGCTCCCACCCGTCCGATAAGTCTGCTTTCGGTGGTGCAAGTTGAAGTTCTGAACTCTCTCCTGGAGGGCTGGCGGATGTCGGGTCTCCGCCTCCACCGTCATCAGAACTGCATCCTGCGACTCCAGCCAGTAGCCCCGATCCCGCCGCAGCGAGGATTTTTCTTCGTTTTATGATAATTCATCGACAATAGGATGTTATAAATTTTCTGTGAGACGTGAAAGAGGACTAGCCACCCAACTTACTCACTCACGTCAAACTTGTCCAGATACAAATCTTTCCGCTCAAGTAAATCCGGAACCGTCCTTCGTGGTACTCTCGAGTGACGTGAAACCTTCCGATGGGACCAGCCCTCATCCTCGACGAGCTCCATCAGCTCGCGGTAGCCAGCGCGATCCGTGTCGGTCTCGGTCAATTTGTCGGCGAGGACGTGATCGGTGTCGACATCGAGATCACGTGCGTATTCGAGTAAGTTGTCGCGCTGTGTGTCGGGCTCCTGGTCGCGGGTCGAGACTCTCGCGTAGACGGCTGCGTTTGCCATGCTGCTGCCCGCATGTCTAGCTGTATTAAAACTAGGGGGCTTCTCGCCATAGTATTATCACATAGCGCTGTCGAGAACATTCATGAACTGCGAAGTGTGTGGGGAGGCCGATTCGATGCCCTACACGTGCTCCCGTTGCGGAGAAACCTACTGCGTCAGCCATCGTCTGCCTGAGTACCACGAGTGTACTGGGCTCGCAGTAGACAAGGCAAACCGCGAAATGCTTCGAGCCGAAGGCGAAGAGGTACCGTGGTTCGAAAAAGGAAGTGGGAAAGCGCTAACCGAAGATAGTGCAACAGCAAGTCGGAACAGCAAGATGGATCTCTGGCCGGATAAGATCCTTCTTCTCTTAATCATCTCCATCGCTACGCTCGGTGCCGGCTACTTCACCCTCAGTTTAATCGGAGTTATTCAGTAGAAGCGGAAGTTTGTGAACCAGCCCTGGCAAGAGTGGAGCTGACAGGATTCGGCTCTGATCTTGTCCGACTCTCCATCAGTTATCAGACAAGCTCCTCATCATATTGGTTTTCAGCCTTTTCGCTCTCTTCAGATTCTTTGTCACTATTTGATTTTGCAGTCCACAGCTCCTCTGTAGCGATAACCCAAAATCTCCTCAATGCCTCTTTTTTACTGAAATCACGAACTGCAGGCGCAAAGATTTCATTTAAATATCTATCATACAGATTCTCATTTAGTTCTTCCATCAGACCTAAGGAAAGCAGACTCCCCGTGACATTTTTGATTTTAAAATAGTCTCATTCCAGACACATTTAGAACGTAATAGTTCGATCTTCTGATTCGGATCTTGGTTATTGTAACCAAGTGTTCTAATTGCAGTCTGTCGAACAGAAACAGAAATAATCAGAACGATAGCTAGAGCCACAGCCACCAATGGGGGAGCAGTAAACGATGCAATCGCTATGGCCAGTGAAAGGACAGACTCTCCGTCAGAGAAGACCGACTCAACTCTGTTACGGCTCTCGTCAATTTCACTAACCAATTCCTCAGGTGTGTTCTCGATTTCCTTGTCACTATCAGCAATAATCTCAGAGACCTTCTCTACGTGATCGTCGCGCCATTCTCTGGCCTCTTTTATACCAAGAAGTTTGTTGAAAAGCCAGGTATAGACCTTGTGAGCAGGTAAAATTGAGCCAATCTTCCCTACTAATCCGGCTATTCTAGATAATATATACAGAATAAGAAACACCAGTATACTCTTTATCATACTATCATTTCTGTAAGTCAGTATACGAAAAACCCACCCTGTATCAGTTGAGAAATCATGCTCATCCGGAACCATCTGGAACACCGAGGGTTTCGCTTATATCTCAGCACCGTCTCCGACTGAAACATGATAAGCGACAGAACTATTTTCGATAATGATCACCTACCCTCCACTATTGCCGGTCGGAACAGTCATATGTACGAAGTGATCGACATCCTCTCACCCATCGAAGACGGCCAGCGCGCCTAGAACTGCTCTCTCTTCGATCCCTCCAGCGCCGGGATCCGCGGGGAGATGATCGCGGTCCGTAAGCTCCGCTGCGAGGTTCTCGATCTCCTGTCGCGTAAGTGAATCCGCAGGGTTACACTGAAAACGCAATTTCAAATTCTCGTGTTATCCCTTGGCGCTGGGGGTGTTTCATATGGTCGTCAATATTCAGACTGAGATACCAAACTAACACGTCAGCCCCTGTGAGAAAACTAATTACTATTTAAACCCATACTTATATACGTGATAAATAGTCGACCATGCCCGGTGTAATCCTCGACGATCAGGGTCGTCTCACGCTACCCGCTGATCTCCGGGATCAGTACGGCGATCGCTATTACATCGTCGACCTCGATGACAGCATCAAACTGATTCCGGTTGTGGAGGATCCGTTAGACGCACTCAGAGACGAGTTCACAGGAATCACAAGAAGTGCCAGCAACCTCCGCGAGGAAACTCGAAACGCGATGCCCGACGAGTGACCCTCCGCAACCACTAAACGCGACTCCCTCCTTGCACCGATAATGGCCGATTGGACGGAACAGTACCGCCCGAGCACGCTCTCGGAGGTCCGCGGCAACGACAAGGCCCGCGACGCGTTCGCGGAGTGGGCGCGCTCGTGGGACGACCACCGGAAGGCCGTCGTCCTCCACGGCAGCCCCGGCGTCGGGAAGACGAGCGCGGCCCACGCGCTCGCGAACGACATGGGCTGGGAGACGGTCGAGCTGAACGCCTCCGACCAGCGCACCGCCGACGTCATCGAGCGATTCGCGGGGCGCGCCGCCCGCAACGCCACCCTCGGCGGGAGCGCGGCCGGGGGCGGCGCGACCGGCGCCGACACGGCCTCCCGCCAGCTCGTGATCTTAGACGAGGCCGACAACATCCACGGCAACTACGACCGCGGCGGCGCGAGCGCGATCACGAAGCTGGTCAAGGAGTCCGGCCAGCCGATCGTCCTCATCGCCAACGACTTCTACGACATGTCTCGCGGGCTCCGGAACGCCACCGAGGAAATCGAGTTCCGAGACGTCTCGGCGCGCTCCATCGTCCCCGTTCTCCGCGACATCTGTCGGAAGGAGGGGATCGAGTTCGAGTCCGACGCCCTCCAGCAGATCGCCGAGCGGAACCGCGGCGACCTCCGCGGCGCGGTCAACGACCTCCAGGCCGCGACCGAGGGCCGCGACGCGATCACCGTCGAGGACGTGGTCACCGGCGACCGCGACAAGTCGCTCGGACTCTTCCCGTTCCTCGACGCGGTGTTGAAAGAGGAGTCGGCGCAGGAGGCCCTCCAGTCGGCGTACGCGGTCGACGAGACGCCCGACGACCTCACGAAGTGGATCGAGAACAACCTCCTCGACGTGTACGAGCCGATGGAGGCGGTCCGGGCGTACGACTTCCTCGCGAACGCCGACGTGTGGCTGGGGCGCGTGCGCGCCACCCAGAACTACACGTACTGGCGCTACGCGACGGACAACGCGGCCGCCGGCGTCGCCGCCGCCCGCGACGGCGAGAAGGGCGGGTGGACCCGCTACGGGCGTCCGCAGTTCTGGAGTTCCTCGGACGCGACCGCCGACGAGGTTGTCGGCCGGATCGCGGCCGCGAGCGGGTGTAGCATCGCGACGGCCCGCCGCGAGGTGCTGCCGTTCCTGCAGGCGGTGACGCACCACTGCAAGCCGCGCGAGTTGACGGTCGCGATGGCGGCCGCCTACGACCTCGACGAGGCGGGCGTCGCCTTCGTCACCGGCTCCGGCGAGTCGACGAACAAGGTCGAATCGGTCGTCGAGGACGCGCAGGCGCGCCGCGATCAGCTGATCGAGGATAACGCCGACGGCGCGTTCGCCGGTGCGCCTCGCGCGCTCGACGAGAACGGCGATTCGCCCGGCGACGAGGCGACGGGTGACGGTACACCGGCGGGCAACGGCGAGCCGGGAAGCGACGGTGCGGCCTCCGTGACGGGAGCGGCCGGTGACGACACCGACGGGAGCGGGACGGCCGACGGAGACGACGACGGCGACGGAGACGACGGACAGGCCGGTTTGAGCGACTTCGTCTGAACCACGAGGCGCTCCGATGCATTCTGCCAACGTCACTCGGTCGACGAGCCGCCAGGTCGGCCGGAGATCGACACGCCCGGTCGGTTTGGGGCGTGCCTTTACCGTCCCCCTCCCCGTCGTGTGCGGTATGCACGCGGCAATCCTCCGCGAGTACGGCGAACCACTGGCGATCCGCGAGCTCCCGGAGCCGGATCCCGGGCCGAACGACGCGGTGATTCGCGTCGACGCCTGTGGCGTCTGCCGAAGCGACTGGCACGCGTGGATGGGTCACGGGGAGTGGGCGGACGACCGCGTTCCCCGCGGACAGGTTCTCGGTCACGAACCGGCTGGAGAGGTCGTCGCCGTCGGTCGCTCTGTCGATCGTTTTTCGCCCGGCGATCGAGTGGTGGTTCCGTTCTCGCTCGGGGACGGGACCTGTGCGCACTGCCGACGCGGCGACGGCAACGTCTGTGCCGACGGGCGCGCGCTCGGCTTCGAGGGAGACGCCCCGGGCGCGTTCGCCGAGCAAGTCCAGGTCCCCGAGGCCGACTACAACCTCGTCGAGCGGCCCTCGTGGCTCGACGCGACCGCCGCGGCCGCGCTCGGCTGTCGGTATATGACCGCGTATCACGCCCTCGCAGAACGCGCCGGTCTCGCTGGCGGCGACACGCTCGCGGTACACGGCTGCGGGGGCGTCGGGCTCTCCGCGGTCCAGCTCGGTAACGCACTCGGCGCGCGCGTGGTCGCCGTCGACGTCGACGACGACGCCCTCGCGCTCGCGATCGACCTCGGCGCCGACACCGGCGTGAACCCGAGCCGACTCGACGACGAGGAGCCGGTACCGGACCGCGTGAGGGAGCTGACCGGCGGCGGAGCCGACGTCTCCGTCGACGCGCTCGGGATCGCCGAGACGTGCCGTAACTCGGTTCGCTCGGTCCGACCGAGGGGGACGCACGTGCAGGTCGGACTGACCACGGACGCCGAGCGCGGCGAGGTGGCGCTCCCGACCGACTGGATGACGCGCTGGGAGGTCTCGTTTCTCGGGTCGCGAGGGATGCCACCGACGAGCTACGACGACCTGTTCGCGCTCGTCGAAGCGACCGACGTCGACCCCGGTGCGCTCGTCAGTCGGGAGATGCCCCTCTCATCCGTCTCCGATCGGCTCGCCGCGATGAGCGACTACGACGTTCGCGGCGTCGAGGTCGTCACCGAGTTCGATCGGTGAGCGATCGATGTGGAGGGATTGGATCAGTGAGCGGTCGACGCGACACGAAAAACGAAACGAGCGCTATCGGTCGCGATCGGCGCCAACTCCCGGAATCGCCACGCGTGCTTCGACGGACTGCATCAGTTTCGAGGCGGTGAGTACCAACGCGAGGTACGCGAGCCCCGTCACCGCGAAGATGAGCGTGTACCGGAAGGTGTCGGCGGCGATCTGATCGGCCCGGTAGTACAGCTCTGGAACCGTGATGAACGCCGCCAGCGACGAGTACTTGATCAGGTAGATGAACTCGTTGGTCCACGACGGGATCGCGTAGCGAAGCCCCTGCGGTAACACCACGTAGTAGATCGTCTCCAGCTTCGAGAGGCCGATCGCTCTCCCCGCGGTGATCTGGCCCTCGGCGACGCTCTCGACCGCCCCGCGGATGTACTCCGCCTGATACGCGGCCCCGTTGAGCGTGAACCCGACGATGGCGACCCACACGACGTTGCGCGGGAACACGCCCGAGAGCGCGCCGGGAACGTACGATCCGAGGTTCAATCCGTAGTGGAGCACGAACAGCTGCGCCAGAAGCGGCGTCCCCCGGAGTAGCTCCGTGTACACGAGCGAGACGTACGCCGTGTATCGCCCGTACACCCGCGCGACTGCCAGCGGGACGGCGATGAAGAAGCCGATGAAGAGGCTCACGGCCGTGATGACGACCGTGAGCCACGCGCCGCGGGCGATCTCCGGAGAGACGTTCACGGCGAACCCGACGGGCTCGGCGTACGCGGCGAGCACGGGGATCCCGGCTAGCGCCGCCTCGACGGCGGCCGGCCGAACGAACGGGTCGCCAACCGGGACGAGGACGCCGCCGAGCCACCGGTTCACCCAGCTCGCGACGAGCCAGCCCCAGAACAGCGCGCCGCCGGCCAGAAGCAGGATCCGGCCCGCGGAGAGGTCGGCGTCGGCCGCCCGTTGACGGACCGCAGCGGGTCTGGTCGCGCTCGCCATCAGCGGGTCCCCCCCATCCTCACTCGTGCCCCGCGATCCGTTCGAGGAAGTGACCGGTCCGTTCCTGTTCGGGGCTGTCGAACAGCTGTTCGGGCGGCCCGCGCTCGACGACGCGGCCAGCGTCGAGGAAGACGATCTCGTCGGCGACGGCCCGGGCGAAGCTCATCTCGTGGGTGACGACGAGCATGGTCATCCCGGCGTCCGCGAGGTCGTGCATCACCTCCAGCACCTCGCCGATGAGCTCCGGGTCCAACGCGCTCGTGGGCTCGTCGAACAGCATCAGCTTCGGCTCCATCGCGAGCGCGCGAGCGATGCCGACCCGCTGCTGTTGTCCCCCCGAGAGCTCCGCCGGGTACGAGTCGAGCTGGTCGCCGAGCCCCACCCGTTCGAGCTGGTCGACCGCCCGCTCGCGTGCATCGGCCTCCGCGAGCCCGAGCACGCGTCGCGGGCCGAGCGCGACGTTGCCGACGGCGGTGAGGTGCGCGAAGAGGTTGAACCCCTGAAACACCATCCCCACCTCGCGCCGGAGTTCGTCGACGTCGAGGGCCGGATCGAGCACGTCCTCGCCGTCGAGGCGGATCGACCCCTCCTGCGCCTCCGCGAGCCGGTTCACACAGCGGAGCATGGTCGACTTACCGGAGCCCGACGGTCCGATCAGCACCGTGACGTCGCCCCGGTCCATCTCGAAGGACACGTCGTGGAGCACCTGCTCGTCGCCGTACCACTTCGACACGTCGCTCACCCGCAAGAACGGCTCGTCAGTCACGCCGACTCACCCTCCGGGATGGCGTAGTGAGCGCCGAGGTAGTCGAGCGCGCGGTTCGTGGTGAACGTGAGGACGAAGTAGATGGCACTGATGAAGAGAATGACTTCGAGCACTGCGGTGGTCTGTTCGGCGAACAGGTCGTACCCGCGGGTAAGCAGCTCCGCGAGCCCGATCGCGAACACGATACTCGTGTCCTTCAACACGATGGTGAACTCGTTTTGGAACCCCGGGATCGACCGCCGGAGCGCCTGCGGGACGACGACGTGTCGCACCGCCTCGAACTGCGACAGGCCGATCGCGCGACCCGCCTCTAACTGCCCGTCGTCGACGCTCGACAGCGACGCGCGGAAGATCTGTGACTGGTACGCCGCGCTACGGAGCCCCAGCCCGAGTATCCCTGCCACGATCGCCGACGAGAGCGTGTATATGCCGAGGTTAATCGACGGGACGCCCACGACGAAGTACACCACGACGAGGATGACGACGATGGGCGTCCCGCGGAGGACGATCCCCACGGCGCTCACGAGCCGTTTGAGGACGCCGTCGCCGTACACCTCCACCGCTCCGGCCGGGAAGCCGACGAGAAAGCCGAGGAGGATCGACGTAACGGTGAGTCCGACCGTGAGCAGCGCGCCGCCGAGCAGGTAGTCCGCGTTTCGGAGGACGAACGCCCAGTCGTCCGGGGGGCCCGCCTGTAGCGGGCCGGAAGCGGAGAACCACCCCGTCGCTCCGAACGCGGCGCTGGCGCTGTCGACCGCGGCGAGCGCCGACAGCGCGCCCACCGACATCCTACTCCTGACCGAACCAGCGGTCGGTTATCTCGGCGTAGGCGCCGTCGTCGCGGACAGCGGCGAGGCCGTCGTTGAGCGCCGTCTGGAACTCGTCTTCGCCCTGCCGAATACCGAAGCCGAACTCCTCGCCCGTCTCCTCGACGAACGCGATCTCGACGTCGCGCTGTGCCGCGAACGTCTCCGCGACCGGAAGGTCGATAACGACCCCGTCGATGTTGCCGTTTTCGAGGTCTTCGACCGCGAACACGTAGTTACCGTACGAGGAGTAGTCGTCCTCGTCGATGACGCCGGGCTCGATGAGGTTGTTCTGGACCTGGTCCGCGCCGGTCGTCCCGGACTGCGCGCCGACCGGCCGACCCTCGAAGTCGGCCCACGCGGTCGGCTGGAAGTCGCCGTCCGTGCGGACGAGCACCGCCTGATCGGACTCCCAGTAGGGGTCGGAGAAAGCGATCGTCTCCCGGCGGTCGTCCGTGATCGTCATGGCCGCCGCGATGACGTCGATCTCCTCGTTCTGCGTGAGCGCGGGGATGAGACCGTCGAAGTCGAACGTCGCCCACTCGCCGATCTCGTACTCCGTCTCCGCGACGACGGCTTCGAGCAGGTCGATATCGAAGCCGATGAGCTCGCCGTCCTCGCGCATCTCGAACGGCGGGAAACCGGGAGCGGTACCGGGCGTGATGACATCGCTGTCGTCGCCGAGACAGCCCGCGACACCGGTGAGTCCGACGGCGCTCGCGCCGCCGGTCAGCTTCAGGTACGAACGCCGGCTCAGGTCAGTCTCCGTGCGGTATGACATACCCGTGCGAGTAGGGGGAGCGATGTTAAGCTTTCCTCCTTCTCCCGACGCTTCGGCCATCTCGCGGGTGATTGATCTGATCGATCCTCACAGTTTGTCCGATCGCTCTCGGCCGGGCGCCTCCGGGTCCCGCTCAGTCGGCACCGAGGGGTTCGGACACCTCTCGACTCACGTCAACGTCGCGGGCGACCCAGCCCGCGGCCCCGGCGAGCGCGAACGCGACTGCGAGCGTCACGAGATTGATCTGCTGCCACGCGGCCGTGTACAGGACGAGATCGCGTCCCAGGAGGAGCGTCACCACGAGCGCCGCCATTGCACCCGCAGCTAGCAGGCTGACCGTCGTCGCCACACGCCGATCCACGCCGGGGTAGCCGGTCCGGGCCGCCTCCGCGGCGTACGCGACCGTCGCCACGAGCCCGAGATGACCGGCGAGCCCGGTCACGTAAAACGCCGCTTGGGCGCCGGGTGAGTAGGTGACGAACGGCACCGCCCGCGAGAAGACCGCGCTGGCGGCGATACCGACCACGGCGATCGCGGCTGCAATACGGAGGAGCCGCGGCGAGCCGCGACTCCCACCCCAGATGGTCGTCAGTGCGAGCAGCGTGAAGATCGCGAGCGCGACGATCAGGTGTGCCGCGTGCGTCGACACCGTGTAGCCGCCGGGAACGAGACCGCCGACGGTGACCGTGATCGCGCCGACCGTGATCTGCAGCGGGAGGATCGCCACCGCGAGCGTCGCGGCCAGGCGCGTGCGACGGTCCAACCCGCCGAGCCACGTCCAGCCGGCGACGCCGATTATCAGGAAGCCGGTTATCATCGCCCACACGCGATGGAACCACTCGATGAAGTCCGGGTTGATCGTGAGCGCGGGGATGAGCTGATCGGAACAGAGCGGCCACTGGGCCTGACACGCCAGCCCCGAGCCGGTGGCCGCGGTGTACACGCCGAGCGCGAACAGCGTCAGCGTCATCCCCGTCGTCGCCGCCGCGTATCGTCTAAACGTCAGCCACGCTGGCCGAAGACTCATTACCTAGGTTCGGGCGCGAGCGCACTTAGACCGTTCGGGCGGTCTACGCAGTCGGGAACGACTTTCGAACGAGTCACGCAGTCGGGAACGATCGTTGGGACACAGCCGCGAGTTAAGACTCGTACTCCGCCCAGATATACCGCGTGCCGTAGCTCCGGTACGGGCGCCACGCCTCGGCGATATCGGTCATCTCCGCCCGGGTCAGCTCCGCGCCGTCGTTGTATACCCGTTCGATCCCCCTGCGCACCGCGAGATCACCGAGCGGGAGCACGTCCTCGCGGCCGAGCGCGAAGATCAGATACATCCGGGCGGTCCACTCGCCGACGCCGCGGATCTCGGTGAGCCGATCGACGACCCCGTCGTCGTCGACGTCGGCGAGACCCTCCCGAGTCAGGTCGCCGTCGCCGTCGCGGAATTCGGCGGCCACGTTTCGCAGGTACTCGACCTTCGTGCGGCTGAGTCCGGCCTCCCTGAGCGCCCCGTCATCCGCTGCGAGCACGGTCTCGGGAGACGGCGCGCCGTTCAGCACGTCGAGAAACCGCTCGTGGATCGCCGCCGCCGAGGCGGTCGAGAGCTGTTGGTTCACGATCGAGGTACAGAGCCGGGCGAACGGGTCCGTCGCGGGCTCGATCCGGAGGCGACCGTGCCGGTCGATCAACCGCGCCATCGTCGGGTCTGCGCGAAGGGTAACGGCGACGCTGTCGTCCATCGGTACCCGGTTGGAGCCGGAGCGACGTGTAGGTTTCCCGGCGTGCGCGTCCCGGAACCGGATTCGGATCGGATAAACTTACAGACCGTTTTTCGTTTGGAAGATGGAAACGTTCAACCATGACGGTTCCGACCGTTTGGACATGCAGCTCGAAGACGTCCAGCACGTAGCGGTCCTCGGCGCCGGAAACATGGGTCACGGCATCGCGGAAGTGGCCGCGCTCGCCGGCTACGACGTGGCGCTGCGGGACATCAAAGAGGAGTTCGTCCAGAACGGCTACGACCAGATCGAGTGGTCGCTCGGCAAGCTCGCCGAGAAGGACAGGATCACCGAATCGGAAGCGGACGCCGCGCTCGACCGGGTCGAGCCCTTCGTCGACCTCGAAGCCTCGCTGGCCGACGCCGACGTGGTGATAGAAGTCGTCCCGGAGAAGATGGCGATTAAGAAGGACGTGTACGAGGAGGTCGTCGAGTACGCCTCCGAGGAGGCCGTCTTCGTCACCAACACCTCCAGCCTCTCGATCACCGAACTCTCGGAGGTCACCGACCGCCCCGAGCGCTTCTGCGGGATGCACTTTTTCAACCCGCCCGTTCGGATGGACCTCGTCGAGGTCATCTCCGGGGCTCACACCGCCGAGGAGACGCTCGAACTGATCGAGGGGCTCGCGGAGTCGATGGGGAAGACCCCGGTGCGCGTCCGCAAGGACAGCCCCGGGTTCATCGTGAACCGCATCCTCGTCCCGCTGATGAACGAGGCGGCCTGGATCGTCGAGTCCGGCGACGCGACGATCGAAACGGTCGACTCGACGACGAAGTTCGACATGGGCCTCCCGATGGGCTCGTTCGAACTCGCCGACCAGGTCGGCATCGACGTGGGCTACCACGTCTTGGAGTACATGCACGAGGTGCTCGGCGACGCCTATCGCCCGTGCCCGCTGCTCGGCGAGAAGGTCGAGGCCGAGGACCTCGGCAAGAAGACGGGCGCGGGGTTCTACGACTACGAGGACGGCGACGGCGCCCAGATCCCGAGCGACGCGATAGACCCGGACGTCCGCCGTCGGCTGCTCGCGGTGATGGCCAACGAGGTCGCCGGGCTGATCGGCAACGACGTCGCGGACGCCGACGCCGTCGATCAGGCGGTGAAACTCGGGGCGGGCTTCCCCGACGGCCCGGCCAAGCTGGCAGACGGTGAGGGGCTCGACCGACTCGTCGAGACCCTCGACGCGCTCCACGGGGAGACCGGCGAGGAGCGCTACGTGGCGACCGACTACCTCCGCGAGGCCGCCGACGCGGGCGGGTTCCGCGTCGGCGACCGAAGCGAGGACGACGAGAGCGGCGTGGCCGCGTACGAGGTGCTGAACGTGACGGTCGAGGACCGCGTCGGTCGCATCGAGATCGACCGCCCGCACCGGATGAACACGATCAGCGGCGAGCTGCTCGACGAGTTCGCGGACGCGATCGACCGATTCGACGACGACGACGAGGTGCGAGCGATCCTGCTGTCCGGCGCGGGCGACCGCGCCTTCTCGGCCGGCGCCGACGTACAGAGCATGGCCGCCGGCGGGGCGGACCCGATCCACGCCGTCGAGCTCTCGCGACGGGGCCAGCAGACGTTCGGCAAGCTGGAGGAGTCTGACAAGCCCGTGCTCGCCGCCATCGACGGCTACTGTCTCGGCGGCGGGATGGAACTCGCGACCGCGGCCGACATGCGGATCGCCTCGGAGCGCTCCGAGTTCGGCCAGCCCGAACACGACCTCGGGCTGTTGCCGGGGTGGGGCGGCACGCAGCGTCTCGCCCGGATCGTCGGCGAGGGCCGCGCGAAGGAGATCATCTTCACGGCCGAGCGCTACGAGGCCGAGACGCTCGAAGCGTACGGCTTCGTCAACGAACTGGTCGCGGATGACGAACTGGAGGAGCGGGCGCGCGAGCTGGCCGCGGCCCTCGCCGCCGGCCCGCCGATCGCCCAGACGTACACGAAGCGCGCGATGCACGCCGGCCGCACGGACGCGGAGGCCGGCCTCGAAGTGGAGGCGCTGGGCTTCGGCCACGTGATGAACACCGACGACCTCATGGAAGGGATCACGGCGTTCATGGGCGACGGCGAACCCGAGTTCGAGGGGAAGTAGTCCGAACGCCGAGAAGTCGCGTGTTGCGCGGACGATAGAAACAACGCGGTGACACTAGCGCGGTGACACCGATCGTCGTCGCGTCGGGCTTAGACGTACCCTTCTTCGACGAGCAGCTCGCCGTTCAGCAGCGAGGCGCCCGCCGCGCCGCGGATCGTGTTGTGCGCGAGGCAGTTGTACTTCACGCCGGCGTTCGTCTCCTGGAGGCCGCCGGCGACGATGCCCATCCCGTCGGCGTACGTGCGGTCGAGGCGGGGCTGCGGGCGTTCCGGCTCGTCGTCGCCGAACACCTTGATGAGCTGATCGGGCGAGCTGGGGAGGTCGGCGCCCTCGAACGAGGCCATCGCCTCGCGGAGGTCGTCGAGCGAGGGGTCCTCGGCGAACTCGGCGAAGACGTTCTCCAGGTGGCCGTCGAGCGTCGGGATCCGGTTACAGGAGGCGGCGACGTCTGCGCCGTGGAGACGGACCTCCGCGCCGTCGAACTCGCCGAGCAGCTTGCGTGACTCGGTCTCCATCTTCTCCTCTTCGCCGCCGATGTGCGGGATGGCGTTGTCGATGATCTCCATCGAACTGACGCCGGAGTAGCCCGCGCCTGAGACGGCCTGCAGCGTGGAGACGTGGACGCGTTCGAGTCCGAACTCGTCGAGCGCCGCGAGGGTGGGGACCATCGTGATCGTCGAGCAGTTCGGGTTCTTCACTAAGGCCCCGTCCCAGCCGCGCTCGTCGCGCTGCACCTCGATCAGATCCAGGTGATCGGGATTTATCTCGGGGATCGTGAGGGGAACGTCCATCGCCATCCTGTCGTTCGAGGAGTTCGATGAGACCACGTACCCCGCTTCCAGGAAGGCGGGCTCGACCTCGCTCGCGACGCCCGACGGGAGCGACGAGAAGAGGAGGTCAACGTCGGCGTCGGCGATTCCGGCCGGCGACGTCTCCGTGACTTCCATCTCCGCGACGTCGTCGGGGATCGGCGTGTCCACGCGCCACTTGGCGGCCTCGCGGTACGTCTTGCCCGCGCTGTCCGCGCTCGCGGTGACCGCGGCGAGGTCGAAGGTCGGGTGATCGTCGAGCAACTGGATGAATCGCTGGCCCACGGCACCGGTGGCGCCGAGGATGCCGACTCGTACAGACATTGCGCGTCAGTCGGTCACAGGGACGTAAGTGCGTTCGGATACGCGTCGATACCGCCGGGTGATCATCACCAGATCGGGCTTCGCGCGATACTTGCGCCGCGCTGACAGGACTTATATACGATTCCGTGAGAGTGTACGGCAATGACCGATTTCGGAGCGATCTCCGTCGTCCCGCCGTTGCTCGCGATCGTCCTGGCGATCCTCACGCGGAAGGCGGTGTTGTCGCTGTTCGTCGGTATCTGGTCGGGGGCGGTGATATTCACCGGCGGACCCGGAATCGTCCAGACGTTCGAGTGGATCGTCGCGGCGGTCGCCGACGAGTTCCACGCGACGATCATCGTCTTCACCCTGCTCCTCGGTTCGGGCGTCGCCATGGTGTGGAATCTCGGCGGTACCGCCGCGGTCCGGGACTGGGCGCTCGCCAGACTCGACAGCCAGCGGAAGGCCGGACTCGTCGCGTGGGGACTCGGCATCGTCCTCTTTTTCGACGACTACGCCAACACCGCCATCGTCGGCTCGGCGATGAAAGACGTCTCCGACCGGCTCCGGATCTCACGCGAGAAGCTGTCGTACGTCGTCGACTCGACCGCCGCGCCGGTGGCGACGCTGGGTATCTCCTCGTGGGTCGCGTTCCAACTGTCGCTGATCGCCGACGGATACGAGTCCGCAGGCGTCGACGCCGCGAACCGTCCCGGAACCTTCGAGGTGTTCGTCTCGTCGATCCCGTTCAACATGTACGCGATCCTCGCGATCGTCATGGTGGTCGTGATCGTGGGCACGGGCCGCGACTACGGCGAGATGCTCACGGCCGAACAGCGGTCGTGGACCACCGGTCGGGTGACGCGCGACGAGGCGGTTCCGATGCAGGACGTGGCGGGCGAGCTGGGCGAGCCGCCGGCGTCGACGCCGCGGCTGGCGTCGTTTTTCGTCCCGGTCGGCGTCCTGATCGCCGTGACGCTCGCGACGGCGCTGTGGAGCGGCGGCTTCTCGCCCCTGGAGTTCCTCGGTGATCTGGCCGCTGGCGAACCCGGTGCCGCGGGTAACCAACTCTGGGACGCCGCCCTCGGTGCGGCCTACGAAATCGCGCTCATGATCGGCGCGTTCGCGATGGTCGCGACCGGGTTCGCCCTCGGGAAGCTGTACGGGATCTTCGGTGTCGGCGACGCGACCGAGTACACGATCGACGGGTTCGGCATCATGCTCACTGCGATCTCTATCCTCGCGCTCGCGTGGGGGATCGGCGAGACGATCGACGCGCTCGGCACCGGCGAGTACGTCGCGAATCTGGCGGTCGGAGCGGTCTCGCCCGCGCTGTTGCCCGCGCTCGTGTTCGTCGTCGCGGGCCTCATAGCCTTCTCGACCGGCACGTCGTGGGGGACGATGGGGATCGTCACCCCGATCGCGATCCCGATCGCGTGGGAGATCAGCGGCGGCGGCGCGGCGGGCCACACCCTCGTCGCGGCGATGGTCGGCGTCATCTTCTCCGGCGCGATCTTCGGGGACCACAGTTCGCCGATATCCGACACCTCCGTGCTCTCGGCGACGTTCACGGGCGCCGACCTGATCGACCACGTGCGGACGCAGATCTACTACGCGGTCACCGTCGCGCTCGTCGTCGTCCTCCTGTTGGTCGCGTGGGGCGTGACCGGAGTGACGCCGCTGGTGTTGCTCCCGGTCGGCGCGCTCCTACTCGTCGGACTCGTGTACGCGCTCTCCGGGTTCGACGCGCGCCGTCGCGGCATCGATCCGGTGTCGGTGAACGCGCCGCAGGAGGACGACGGGACCGCCGTGTACGTGGGCGGGACCAAACAGGACGACTGACCGCAAACGGCGATCGACCCGAGAAGGCGGACGTTTTAAAAGCGCAGACCGGCTACCTCCGCTTGCGCGCCCTCAGTCCCCGCCCGAGTACTCCCCGATGGGAGCGATGACCGCGCGGAGAACCCAGGCGCGTCACATTCGGTCGCTGACGCGACCCGCATTCGGTCGTCGAGACGACCCGCCCGTCGCCGCGCAGGCGACCGCCCGCCACGAGGGTTTCCCGGTCGACGCGGCATGCCGCCGGAGATGAGACCGGTCGTTAGTGTCGCGGGCGACATCTCTGTACTCCAGAGCGGCCGCGCTCGACTACTCGGCGTCCCGCAACACCAGCGGCCCGATGGCGAGCGTCCGCTTCGCGAGGGTGAGGACGCGGAGCACGTAGGAGACGAAAAGCAGGAACGGGAGTAGCGTGACCGCGAACGCACCGCCGACGACGAGCGTCACGTGGTCGATCCCGAGGGTGCTTCCCGGAAACGTCCCGGCGTCGACGACCGCGAGCATGAGGCCCGCGACGACCAGCGCCGGGACCGCGGCGTATAAGATCAGTCGCGAGAGGTCGATCAGCGCCCACTGGAAGTACAGCGTCTTCACGTGCTCTCGCGCCGGGGCGAACAGCGACAGCGACTCCTTCAGGTCCCAGATCAGAGCGCGGTCGCCGTCGGTGAGCGCCTCGTCGTGGTCGGCGGCGACGCGCTCGGCCTGACCGATCTTCGGGCTGTAGTCGAAATCGATGGCGGCGAACACCACGTCGAAGGAACCGAACTCCGCGCCGTCGAGGCGGTCGCGCACGGCGTCGGCGTTATCGATGACGTCCGCGGCGAGCTCGTCCACGTCCCCCCGGAGGGCGGTCTCGTCCGGTCCAACGCCGCCGCGCTCGCGGACCGACTCGCGGAGGTCCCGAGCGCGGCGAGACGTTGCCCCGAGAATCGCGTCGAGAAACGCCGCGGGGTCCGTGGGAACCGGTGAGCCGGTCAGTTCCGCGATGGAGTCCCGGACTGAGAGCGTGTTGTCCATGCGCTCCTGTTGGTCTCCGAGCGGTCCGTTCTCCTGTGTGAGTACGAGCTGTCCGATCGTGACGACGAGCGTCGCCCCGGTGACGATCGCCGTGATCATCGCCGAGAACAGCGTCTCGATCGGATCGCCCGACGCGACCTTCTCTGCGAGAGACGGGGAGAAGAAAGCCGTCGCGGCGACGAACGCGACGAAGACGGCGAGCGTCATGACGCCCGCGACGACGAGTCGGTCCGCGCGCAACAGCAGCCAGAGCTTCAGCCGGCTTTCGTCGGCCCGCTCCCGCATCGTGTCGGCGGTGTCCGCGTCCGCGTCCGTGTCGGTCCCGTCGCCGTTCGTCCCCGCCGTCGACACGTCCTCGTCCGTTCCCGTATCGCCCGTCATCGAGCCTCGATACGCATCCAGAGGCCGTCGGCGTAGCACATCGCGCCCGCCACCCAGACCGCGACCGAGTCGACGACGCGGTTGAGCGTGTCCGTCGACAGCCCTGGGGTGGTCCGCTCGAAAGGGTACTCTCGCCAGCCGTCGGCGAGCCACAGCGTGTCGCGGAGTCCGCCGTAGGGCGCCTCACGTCCGTCCATAACGAGAAACACGACGCTCGATTGATACATAAGTACACGGTGCGTTACGGAGCAACTCGTGCAAATTCGACTTCGTTGGCTGCCGTGCTCGGTATCACGGGGAGCGCGGCTCTCCTCCGGCCGCTCGCGGTGGACGGCGCGCGCTTCGATCCGTCGGATCGACACCCGAACCGTTATCGGGGACGGGGCGATGGTAGTAACCGACCGTAATGAAGGCCGTTTTTCTCGCGCACGTCGCCCTCTTCGCGCTCTCGGCGCTCACGTGCCTCGCGGCCATCCCGCGGGCCGTGCGCGTCGGGCACCCGGAGACGCGTGAGGGCCTCGTGGGACTCCTCGTCACGGTGGCCGTCTGGTCGGGCGGATACGTGGGGTATCTCATCGCTCCGGGCGAGTCGCTCAAGCTGGCGTTTTACATCGTCGGCTTCGTCTTCGCGCTGTTCGCAGTCGGTGCGTGGCTCTACTTCTGTGCCGCCTACACCGGTCGGTCGCCGCGCCACGCCCCATACCGGTGGGTCATGGTCGGGGTGTTCGTCGGGACGAGCCTGCTGAAGATCACGAACCCGCTCCACGAGCTCTACTTCACGACGACGTGGGTCACCGAGCCGTTCCCCCACCTCGCGATCCAGCACGGGCTGCTCTACTGGGTCGTTCTCGGGATCTCGTACGCCGTCATCGCGATCGGCTTCTTCATGCTACTCGAGCAGTTTTATTATTCCGGTGCGGACAGCCGACCACTCGTCGTACTCATCTCCGTTACGGGGATTCCGACGATCGCGACCCTCGCGGGCGGTGAGATCTCGTGGCTCCTTCCGTTGATGTACGAGCCGCCCGGCGTGGCGCTTTTCGCGGTCGGTACGCTGTTCATCTACATCCGGCGGTTCGAAACGATCCAGTTCGCGGCCGAAAGCGCCGACGCCGCGATATTCTTGGATCGGTCCGGGAACGTTCGGGATTTCAACCGAGCGGCACGCGTGTTGTTCCCGTCGCTTCGCGGATCGATAGGCGACCCGCTCGACGCTGTCATTCCGCGGCTCGCCGCCGATCACGACGGAAGCGACGTGATCTCGATCGAGGGGGCGACGCGCGAGGAGGGGAACGGGCCAACGCGGACCGGCGCGTCGACGGAGGAGACGCGGTTTTTCCACGTCTCACGGAACGCGTTCACCACCGGGGGCGTGGCGTCCGGAGCGCTCCTCACAATCGACGACGTCACCGACCGGGAGCGGTACCGGGTCCGACTCGAAGAACGGACCAATCAGCTGGAAGCGTTGAACCGCGTGGTCCGCCACGACATCCGCAACGACATGGCCGTGGTCCACGGCTGGGCCGAAACCCTCCGCGACCACGTCGACGAAGACGGGCAGGACGCGCTTGATCGCGTGCTTCGGAAGTCCGCGCACGTCATCGAACTCACTGACACGGCCCGCGACTTCGTCGATTCGCTCACCGGCGACGCGGTTCTCGACGTGAAGTCGGTCAGCCTGTGCGACGTGTTGGACGTCGAGGTACAGGCCGCGCGCGACTCCTTCCCGAACGCGACGTTCGAGATGCCCGCGGACCCGCCGCGAGTCGACGTCCTCGCGAACGAGATGCTGGGGTCGGTGTTCCGGAACCTCCTGAACAACGCGGTTCAGCACAACGACACGGACGCCCCCGAGGTGACAGTGACCTGCGACGAGACCGCCGACCGGATTCGCGTCCGAATCGCCGATAACGGGCCGGGTGTTTCCGACGCCGAGAAGCCCGAAATATTCGGGAAAGGGCAAAAGGGGGTAGAGAGCGCCGGCTCCGGGATCGGGCTCTATCTCGTGTACGTCCTCTCCCGCCAGTTCGGCGGCGACGTGTGGGTCGAAGATAACACGCCGCGAGGCGCCGTCTTCGTCGTCGAACTCGCGCGAGCGGACAACGGCTCCACCGATATCGGCGATGATCAGGGCGACGGAAACCGCCACGAAGGCGGTCACAGAGCACCGAACCAGCGGGAGTAGTCGGCGGCGGGCCGTTCCGACCGCTTTGCTCTACTACTTTCTACGGGGTCCGCTCTGGACCCGACCATGACAAGCCGGAAGGATGCTCCCACGTTACTGTGCTGACTCTCGTGATGACATTGATGAGTTCTGTAACTGGACAAATATGATGATGGTACACTTCGAAGTCACACTCACCAATGGTACTCGCTGACGATCAACAGCTCGTTCGAGCTTGGGACGCGTTCAAGGAAAACGACTACCGGATGAAGGATAGTCAGGGGAAGGTTGTGACGATGGAGGAAGCCGATCAGCGGCGAGAAGATCGGCTTCCTGTTCTTCGGGAACTCATCGAGGATTTCTTGTCCGAGGATCTTCCACTAGGAGAGTTCAAGACAGAGATTGACGGCCAGAACAAGCGGTTCCCCTACTGGGGCTTCAAAGGCATGAACGGGATGATGTTTTTCAATATGATCTACAGCTCGGCTGGAGAAGAACGGTGGGACGAGCTGGGGGATCTTCTACGCAACATCATCCAAACTCCTACTGATAAAACCGAAGCGAAGGCGAAGATTCGTTCGCTACAAGGCTTCGTTGAACGCCTTCGGAACGAGGTTGAAGATCTCCGCACAGCACCGCGTCCTGGCTCGATCCCGTACTTCCTCTCCTACTTTTGGCAAGTCCAGGATCCCGAGCGGTATCCGATCTACTATACCTAAATGGTGAACGCACTGTCCGACCTGGCAATCTGGGAATCCGAGGACGATATCGCAGAAAGCTACGCCTCTTTCTGGACGGTGAACGAGGAGCTCCGCGAGGCCTTGGCGGAGTACACTGGTCGGGATATCCATCTGTGGGCAGTCGAGCACGTCTTCTGACACTGGCAACAACGCGACGAGTTCGACGAGGAGCCAGACCCTGTTGGAGTGACGGCACAGATGGCTACCCTCCCTGATAGCTACATCCCGCCAATCGTCTCCATCCTTCCGGATCTGGCCAGTAACACCTCTGATATCCAGGATGTCGTCGACGGTACTGGACACTCGGTAGAGACACTGTTCGAAAATCGATTGGCTCGAGCGTTCCAAATGATCGGATTCGAGGTTGACGAGATGGGGCAAGGAAGTGGCCGAAACCCGGACGGAATCGCTAAAGACCATATGCACAATTATGCAATCATCTACGATGCAAAGTCTCGTATAAACGGTTATAGTATGGGAACGAGCGATGAACGCCAGTTCCAGGACTATATTAACCGGGAGGTTCCATCGCTCCGAGCTCAAGGATTCCGAAACGTCTATTTTGCCGTCATCTCCGGGGACTTCACAGATGACGGGCGGGATGCAATTCGGACACTCAAAATCAGCACCGACATCCAGGAAGTCCGTCTGATCGAAGTTGAGGCACTGCTAATCCTTCTGGAGAATCGACTTCGTGATCCCAGCTTCGGACTCGGTCCTGGAGATCTTGGCGGCCCTGGTGTACAGGACTTCTTCGCAGAGAGCGGGGTTCTTACGGCGGCAGATATGCGCGAGGAGTTGGGAGTATAAAACATGAGACTGGTTTAGCGGATCGGTCGGTGTGTGCTTCGGTTGCGAGTTCTTCTGGACGTAAAACAAGTGACCGAGCTTATCTCGACGATGCCAACAGCCACGCAGGTACGAGCTTCGAGAAGATCTCCACGATCATCGGAGCCTACGATACTTTGATTTTCTGTGTCACACCAGTACACGGTGTGTCAGTCGAAAAGCAACTACAGGAACTGGTTCAGCGGCTCCATCGTCTCCCAAACTTGGATGAACCTCTGCCAACCACGCTCCAGATACTCGGACGCAATCACCAGGAGCGGGACTGGCAACGACTCCTGTTCTATTTCCTCTCGCCCGGCAGGGGACACGGACTCGACCACCGATTTCTGGAATACCTCTTGTCGTCGCTCTCCAAGCGGGAAGATTTGAACTATACGTTCTCTCGACTAGACCTACTGGATATCCAAGTCGAAACAGAAGTCGTCGCCTCCAACGGTACCCGGCCAGATGGGATTCTCTGGCTACCGGGAGACTGGTTCATCTGCTGGGAACTGAAACTCCGGGCATCCGAGACTGACAAGCAAACAGAAGCCTATATCGATGCTTCGTCGTTCCCGTCAATCGACCTCTCGAAGGACGAGATCTCGGTCGACAATCGCCACTACAGCTACCTCGCTCCTGAGAAGAAATCATCACCAGAAGCAACTGAGTTCGTTCAACTTTCTTGGGAGTGGATCGCTTCGGAGCTCCAGGCATTTCTCGCCAAGAGCCAGGGCGGTATCCGTCACGGACGACGGCACAGTTCGACGACTTCATCAGCACGATACAGCAGGAATTGACAATGACCGAACACCAAGACAACCGACAAGAAAAGGCGCAATTGTACTTCGATTACTACGACGAGATCCAAGACGTCCAGAGCGCGTTCGAGAACAATGGAATTCCTTTACCGATAACTGGGGGTACGTCTCGCTCTGGCGTTGGATGGTGCCGAAATAGTTGAAATCCCGGAGCTTCCCGATTCTCACGTCGCTATCGAACTAAATCGAAAGTCTGGCATTCGTTGGATTTTCCGACAGGGAAACTCGTGGGCGGGTATCGCTAAAGAACAGTGGCGGCGACGCACGGACGACCGGTCTGTAATCTACTCCGCCCGTGATGACGATAGCTACGCTCACATCACGCTCTACCACCGTCTCGAAAAGAATCGTAAGAAGGCGATCAGAGACGGGGTATTGAAACTCGCGTTCTGGCACGGGACCAGTAGCGACAAGCAGTATTGAAAGATGGTCAACGAGCGACTTGACAACAAGATCGAAGATCGAGGTTACAATCTCCCTCCGTCGGTATCATTAACGGGTCGTTCTGGGAGTATTCTGTCGGCAACGTACAACATCCCAGTCGCTGAGCACGACGATTTCTTTGATGCCTACACTGCAGCATTGGGAGACGCGTTCGTTGACTTGGCCGTTAAGAACTATGAGCTAACTACCCTCATCGACGAAGCCTTTCAGGAGTCGCTTGAGGTGTATTACAGAGGCACTCAGTAGATCAATCCGCTCCACAAACACAGATTCGTATTACGACTCAAAGAGCAACACAGCCTCATGGCGGTCGGTCGAAGCCGTCGAAAAGGAACAGATACTGATCGGAGGCTGTTCGACAGACACATCTACTAATATACGAATACATATATTTATAGCGTGTCGGATATACGGAATAGTATATGGTTCAAACAGCATCCGATGGTGTCGTTGAAGCGTTTAACGATGCGAGAGTCGTTCAAAACGGACTCACAGCGTATTATATTCCGTTCGAAGCTAGTGACGTAGATCTTAGCGACGGTGCTGAGGAGATTACATCTCGACATCCATCTTTCCTCTCGTTTACCAGGAATAAGGACTCAGTACGTGACCCAAGTCGACGTGCTGTGTACTGGGCCCGCTTGCAGGAACGTGTCGCTAATGAAGACGAGCCATTCCCACTTACTTACGATCTAACGGTGGAAGAGACCGAGTCGGTGGCCGATATACAGATTCCATGGAAAGTCGCACTGACCGCAAACAAGGCGGTGTATGCAGCCTACTTAGCTGCTCACGGTAAACCCAACTCGTTCCTCGTAGACGCGCTGGATGTGAGTACCAGCACAGTCTCACAGTATCTCTCAGATTTCAAATCCCAACGACGATAACTCATTCACTGGTCCAGTTGTCGGGAGTGTGGCTCAGAGATGTGAATAATGCAGATTACAAGGCTAACAAAACTGTGAAACAAGATCTCCGTGGCCTCGGATGGCTCACTCTCGTTCAGCAACCATGCTCCGGATCTTTCCCCCACATCCTGCATCTAGGAGATTAGCCGCACACGGTGTTCGCTGTACTCCTCGTATTGACGGTCTGTAAGCTCCGATTCCGCCGGTTTAGGGACGATTCTACCACCGTCGAACCCCGCCTCTTTAGTCCATTGTTTCACTATTGTTATAGAACCAGCTAAAACCGCACCACGACTACGGAATTAGAAGTATCAAGGTCCGGGTGCGAGAATCGAACCCGCGTCTCAGCCTCCACAAGGCTGAAGGATAGTCCACTACCCTAACCCGGACACGCGTCGATATCTATCCCGCTTTGATAAATAACGGTTACGACTCCCGGATAGGCGTGCGACCCGATCCCGCGATCGCATCGGCGTAAGCGAGCGCGCCCACCGCGTCGCTTTTCAGGGTCGCGGGCGTATCAGGAGACAATCCGTGGCGTTCACCGACAAGATCTACGTGAAGAACCACCGTCAGCTCTCATCGCAGCTGGAGACGAGCATTCCGAAGGGAGCGTTCGCCGGCGCGACCCTCGATATCCTCTACAGCGGTGACGGTCTCTCGAAGCTCGACTCGACGACGCGCGACCGAATCTTAGACTTCGCCGAGGACTTCCTCGACTGCGACTGTCAAGCGAACCCCTACTGCGGCTGCCCGGAGCGGAAGTTCATGCACTACGTCCTCGAACTCCGCGCGGAGGGCCTCGGCCCGCAGGCGATCGTCGACGTGATGACGGACGACTACATGGTGTACGCGTACACCGGCGACGTGCTCTCCTTCCTCGACGACTCGGTTCGCAACCTGGAGGCGGTCGAGACCCTCGCCGACGTCGAGGGCAACGAGGAGATGTCGGAGCGCGCTCGGCGCGCCAAACGCGAGCTGTCCGGCTAGTACTGTCCGGCTAGTACTGTCCGACAAGGGCTGTCCGTCGCGATTGTACGGCAGTGACGTAGTCCGATATCGCTACCGTGTCCCTCGGAGCGTCGCGATCGTCCGACCGGTTGGGGGTCTACTCCTCTTCGAGGATCTCGTCGCTTTCCTCGCGCTTCGCCTCGTCGGTGTCGGCGCGTCGCCGGACGTCGACCCGGTAGTCGGTGAGAATGTCGCGACCGAGGAGGAGGGGGTACTCCATGTGCCCGCGGTCCTCGACGCTCGCGGTGACGGTGTGCTGGTTGCCGCCGATACCGATCACGAGGTCGACGACCGGGCGCGCTTTCCCGCCCTTCATGCTCCCGGATTTCACGCGCGTCATGCTCTTTATGGGGCCGGCGCCGATCTCGGCGGCCAGCTGGGTGTCGATGCTCGTCCGAGTCGCTCCCGTGTCGGACTTCGCGAGCGCCTGCGTCGACCCGGAGGTACCGGTGACGACGACCTCCTCGATGTAGCCGATATCGGGCTGCTCGGAGGTGTTCTTTTTCGGGATCGGTGCACAGGATGGCCGCGAGTCGTCGAGCGTCGCCGCGAGGCGCTCGACGTCGTCGTCGTCCACCTCGCCGTCGACCGTTTCGATCGCGAGCTTCGCGATGTGCGGGGCGGGGCTCGTGCCGGTCGCCTCGAACAGCCCCTTGAATCCGGCCGTCGGGTTCACTTCGAGCACGTACCAGCCGTCGTACCCCTCGACGAGGTCGACGCCGGCGTAGTCGAGATCCATCACGTCGGCCGCGTAGAGCGCGGTCTCAGCCGCCTCTTCGGGCATGTCGTCGGTCGCGTCCTCGACCGCGCCGCCGAGCGCGACGTTGGTGCGCCAGTCGCCTTCGGGCGCGTAGCGGTACATCGAGCCGACGATCTCGTCGCCGACGATGTACACGCGCAGGTCTCGGTGCTCCTCGTCGTCGCGGTCGATGAGCCGCTGGAGGAACGCCTGGCGGTTGCCGACTTTCGGATTCACCCGTTCGGTGAGGTCGACCTTCCACGTCCCGCCGCCGTGGGTGCCGATCGCCGTCTTATAAACACCCACCTCGCCGAAGCGCTCTCGACCCTCGTTGAGTCGATCGTTCGACAGCGCGAGGAGGGCGTCCGGCACGCGGATGTTCCAGTCGGCGAGCGTCGCGGCCGTCGCGAACTTGTGAATCGACGCGAGCACCGCGTCCGGCTCGTTAAGCATCGGCCGGATCCGCTCGAACGTGGCCGCTAACCCGAGCAGCTCAGCGGGCTGGTCGGTGTTCGACAACAGGAGACGGTTGGCGATGACGTCGACCGGCGGCTCGACAGAGACGTCGCCGTCCTCGACGCTGATCGCGGCGTTCTCCTCACGGAGCCACACCGGTTCGTGACCGAGGCCCTCGATCGCGTTGCAGATCGCCTTCGTTTCCTTGCTGTTGTGTAACGACAGCACTCCCACCCGTACCGGATCCGAACTCATAGATGCACGTGCGTAGGCCCCCCTAAAAGGTCGCCCGATCGCGGACCGGCGGTGTGAAACGATTTCACATTCGGCCGCGTGAAGTGCTTCCAGTCTCGACGGTCGCAGGTCGTCATATATATACCTACCGCCGCGCTCCGCTGTGGCATGAGCGACGACCGGGTGTTTACGTACAACGGCGGCGCGGTGCAGCCCGGCGAGACGCAGAACATCCGCTACGGCATCAGCGAGACGTACCTCGGCGACCCGGTCCGGATCCCGGTCACGATAGTCAACGGCGAGCGCGACGGCCCGACCGTGTTCCTCACGGCGGCCGCCCACGGCGACGAACTGAACGGCATCGAAGTCGTCCGCGAGGTCGCCCACGAGTGGGACCTCTCCGAGTTGGCCGGCACGCTCGTCTGTCTCCCCGTGCTCAACGTCCCGGGATTCATCGCCCAACAGCGGTACCTTCCCGTCTACGATCGCGACCTGAACCGGTCGTTCCCCGGCAGGCCCGGCTCGACCAGCTCGAACCGGATGGCCCACCAGATCTACTCGAACTTTATCGCGCCGTGCGACTTCGGGCTCGACTTCCACACCTCGACCCGCGGGCGGACGAACATGCTCCACGTCCGCGCGGACATGACCGATGAGGGAGTCCACCGGCTCGCGATGGCGTTCGGCTCGAAGGTGATAATCGACAGCGACGGGCCCGCCGGTACCCTCCGCGGGGAGGCGACCGCGGACGGAATCCCGACGATCACGATAGAGATGGGAGAGGCGCACCGCTTCCAGCGGGAACTCATCGACGACGCGCTCGCGGGCGTTCGATCCATCTTCGCGGAGTACGGCCTCCTCACCACCGACACGGTCCGATGGCCCGGCTGGCGTACGATCGTGGCGGGCGCAGGCGAGAAGACGTGGCTGCGCGCCGACTCCGGCGGCATCGTCGACACGCACTACGAGAGCGGATCGCTCGTCCGCGAGGGCGACCGCATCGCGACCATCACCAACCCGTTCAAGGAGGATGCCGTCGCGATCAAAGCCCCCTTCACCGGCCTCCTTATCGGCCTCCTCGAGAACCCGGTCGTGTATCCCGGAAATCCCCTCTGTCACCTCGTTGAGATCGACGAGTCGACGCGGCGCGCCATCGAAACCGGCGACGCCCCGAGGCCAGTCGGACAGCCGGAGCTGGCGGACTGAGTCGGAACTCACAGGTATCAGTCGCTTGAGAGCCGCCCTCGCGCGCCGAGCGCGACCGCAGCGACCACGGAGAGAAAGCCCGCGAGGAACGCGACCGGCTGGACGACGGCCCGCTGGGCGATCACGGCGGTGGACTCCTGCTCGATCGACCTGGTCCAGAACTCGTATCGCTCGCCCTCGCGCTCGACGATCAACAGCCCGTCGCCCCGGGTCGGCTCGGCGGGGTACGACAGCGAGTCCACGCGCTCGGTCGGATCCGCCACGCTGAACCCGCCCCCGGACGCGTCGCGGGCCCGATCGAACGCCGCGCGGGCGTCGGCGTCGAGGGACTCGTACGCGACCGTATCGCCGTCGTCCGCGTCGGGCGCGTCCGGGACGATGTGGCCGTCGGCAAGCGGCGATCCGCCGCCAGCCGGCTGGACCGTGTGGGTGTACACGACGTCGGCCTCGCCGATCGTCACCGGGAGGTACAGCGGGTTCGCCATCAGGAGGACGCCGACGGCGACGAGGCCGACGATCGCGAGTCGGGACGCCATAGAGACGATTCGGTCGGCCGCGATTTGAGGCTTTCCGCCGCCGATCGAACTCGCAAACGGAGGCGTGATTTATATGCGCCCGCCGACCGTGTGCACGGGTATGATCGATGAGCTCGACACGCCGGTGCTCGACAACCACCTCCACCTCGATCCGCGTCACGGCCGCGGGGTCGAGGCCGTCGAGGAGTTCGTCCGGCTCGGCGGCACCCACCTGCTCGTGGTGAACAAGCCGTCGTGGCACCTCGGCGTCGAGCCCGACGAGCCCGCCGACTTTCGCCCCGTCTTCGAGGAGACGATCGACGCCGTCGCGGCCGCGAACGAAGTCCTTCCGGGGCGAGCGTGGCCCGTGCTCGGCGTCCACCCCGGACTGATAAGTCGGCTCGTCGACGAGCGGGGCTGCTCCCCGGAGGCGGCCCGCGACCTGATGTGCGGCGGTATCGAGGTCGCGAGCGAGTACGTCGCTGACGGCCAAGCGCTCGCGCTCAAGTCCGGGCGCCCCCACTACGAGGTGAGCGACGCGGTCTGGAACGCCTCCAACGCCGTGACCCGCCGGGCGTTCGAGCTGGGGGCCGCGCTCGACTGCGCCGTCCAGCTCCACACGGAGGCGACCGAGGACCTGAGGGACCTCGCGAGCGCCGCCGAAGAGGTTGGACTCGACCCGGCGCGAGTGGTGAAACACTACGCCGAGGGGCGGCTTACGGGCGTGACACCGAGCGTGATGAGCGAGAAGGACAGGCTCGAACGCGCCGCCGAGTCGGGGAAGCCGTTCCTGATGGAGACGGACTTCGTCGACGACCCCGAGAAGCCCGGAATGGTGCTCGGGCCGAAGACGGTCCCGCGCCGGGTCCGCTGGCTGCTCGACAACGGCCGCGACGAGGCGGTGCGCCGCGCCCACGTCGAGACGCCCGCCGCCGTGTACGACATCGATACCGAGGCGACGCTCGCGGAGTTGACGCCGGAGTCGAAACCGTGACCGCCGCCGAAACGCCGCCCCCGAACGTCCTGTTCACCGGGTTTCCGGGCTTTCTCGGATCGGCGCTCCTCCGTCGGGTGCTCGCTCGCGGCGACGGTCCGGTCGCGTGTCTGATACAGCCGCGCTACCGTGAGCTCGCCGAGGAACGCGCCCGAGCCATCGTCGCGGCTGTCGACGGTGGGGACGAGTCCGCGATCCACCTGTACGAGGGAGACATCACGGCACGAGGTCTGGGCGTCGGCGCCGCGCTCGACGACCCGGGTCGGCTCGCCGGCGTCACCGAGTGTTATCACCTCGCGGCGGTGTACGATCTCGGCGTGGACCCCGACGTCGCGGAGGCGGTGAACGTCCGCGGCACCGACCACGTGCTCGACGCGGCCGAGCGGGTCGACGTCGACCGGTTTCACTACGTGAGCACGTGTTACGTGAGCGGTCGGTACGACGGCGTGTTCACGGAGTCCCACCTCAGGGAAGGCCAGTCGTTCAACAACCACTACGAATCGACGAAGTACCGCGCCGAGGTCGCAGTCCGGGAACGAATGGACGCGGGGCTCCCGGCCACCGTCTACCGACCGGCCATCGCGGTCGGCGACAGCCGAACCGGCGAGACCGACAAGTTCGACGGACCGTACAACCTCCTTCGGTTGCTCCTCGCGCAGCCCGCGCGGCTCTCGATCGTCCCCTCGCTTCCGGGGTCCCGAGAGACCGAACTCAACGTCGTCCCGCGCGACTTCGTCGTCGACGCCGTCGCGGAGCTGAGCGGTCGGCCGGACACCGTCGGAGAAGTGTACCAGCTGTGTGACTCCGACCCTCGTACCGTCCCCGCGTTCGTGGACGCGCTGGCCGCCGCCGTCGGTCACCGGACGGTGAGCGTACCGGTACCCACGGCGGTCGCGAAAACGGCGAGCCGACTCCTCTCGCGGCTGTCGGTCCGTGTGGACCCGGCGACGATCGATTACCTCGATCACCCCGCCCGGTATCGCTGTCCGGAGACGCGCGAGGCGTTGGACGGGACGGGGATCGCGGTGCCGCCGTTCGAGTCGTACGTCGACCGGTTGGTGGCGTTTGCTCGAAGCAATCCCGACGTGGGGTCCACCCCGATGACGTGACCGCGGATAGGGCCACCCAATAGCGTGACCGGAGCCGATCGCTCCCGACCCCGCGGTCGCGTCGGAACCGAATCATCGGACGCCTCCACGAACCGATCCGTCGAATCTCGCCGGTGAGCGGGTGCGAAACCGTCTCGCGCGGCGATCGATAGGAAAGGCATTTGAGTTGGCCGGGCGACGTACCGCACATGACCGACGACGACGCCGTTGAAACGTTCTATACCGACGAACGCTGGCAGAACTGGCTCGACCGGCTGAAGGAGGAGGAGCTCGACCCCGAGAACGAGGACTCCGCTCGACTCCTGTTAAACCTCCAAGACGACGCCGCTATCGCCGTCGTCAAGGTGCTCGCGGCGTTCGATGAAGAGCGCATCGGCGAGGAGCGCGCCGTCGAGGAGATCCGAGACATCCGCGAGATCGTCCTCGCCGAGGTCGCGTTCGACGACGAGGACAAGCTCATGCTGATCGACGGCGTTCAGACCTCGCTCGTACCCGTGTTCTACGCGGCCGAGGAGTACGTCGTCGGCGGCGTCGTCGAGGGCGACGTCACCGAGTTCGTGCACGCGGCCGCCGACGCCGAGGCCGACGAGGACCTCGACGCCGCGCTCGGCTACGTCGTGCAGGCCGGTACGCGTATCATCGACGGCGAACCGCTCGACATCGAGCTCGTCGACGACCTGGAGTACGGGCTCGTCTCCGAGTGGGTCAACGGGCTGGACTCGCTGCAGTCGGCCATCGAGGACCCGGAAGTCGTCGAGGAAGAGGACTGAGCGCGGCGTCAACTCGATTTCGTTTCTCTCGGTCCGGTCGTTCGCGACGAGGCGGGCCGCCAAACGGCCCCGACGAACGAACCGTTTTGAATCCGCGTGACGATAGTGTCACATGGCTTTTCCCGCGGCCGAAGCGGCGATCGTACTGCTCGTCGTCTGGACGGCCAGCTCGTTCGTTCCGTTCGTTCCGAGCGGCGTCCTCGCAGCGCTGACCGTCGTCGGATACGGGTACACCACCGGCTTCACCGAGCCGAGCCTCACCGTGCTGCTCGCGCTCGTTCTCGTCTCGCTTTTGGCCTCCGCCGTGGAACTGCTGTCGGGCATACTCTCCGGAACGCTCGGCGGCGCATCGACGCGGACCCTCGTCGTCGGTACGCTGGTGGGGGTCGCGCTGCTGTTCGTGGTGGGCCCGATCGGCCTCGTCGTCGGGGTCGGCGGCACCGTCTTTCTCGCCAGCCTCTACGAGGACATCGGCGAGCCGCGGGTCGCCCTCCGGCGGTCGGCCTACGCGGTGGTCGGCGTCCTCGCCAGCTCGTTCGCACAGGCGGTCTTGTTGGGTGGCGTTGCCGTCGGATTCGCGATCGCCGTCTTATAAACGGAAGCGGTCGACGGCGGCCCGACGAGAACCGTCGTCGCGGACGAGAACCGTCGTCGCGGACGAGAACCGGTGTCGCGGACGAGAACCGGTGTCGCGGACGAGAACCGGTGTCGCGGTCGTGACTCGAGGGACGGACGATATCTGTGGGTTCCCAGTCCGTTACGCGGCGACGGAAAAGAGAAGCAGGTTGTGTACCGCGGGTCCGAGCCCGACCGCGGCGACGAATCCCAACAGGAGGTACCCCTCCGCTGGCGTCTCGCGGACGTACGCCGCGAACAGCCAGACGACGAGAGTCGCGACCGCGAGCTTGACGAGCACGAACAGCCACCCCTCACCGAGCACCGGCACCGACGGCAGCCACTCGAACTCCAAGAGGAGCCGCGAAAGCGGCGTGCGCTCGCCGAAGCCGAGCTGGCTCGTGCCGATCGCGGTCGAGATTCCGTCGAGCGCGTGGCCGAACACCGTCAGAGCGCCGACCGAACCGGTGACGGCCACTTCGGGACGGAACCGAGTGAGGCCGACCCAGACGGCCGCGGCGATCGGACCCGTCGCGACGAGCGCGACCGTCGACCAGCGCGCGCCGGTTGAGGAGACCCCGTCCGCGAGCGCGGCCGCGACGACCGGAAGCAGGAGCGCCGTCCCGACGGCCGCGAGCGCGAGCGGGACGCGGTCGGCGGACGCGTCGACCGCGCTCGCAGTCCCGTCGGCCGCGTCGGCGGTCGTCGAACCGTCCGAGTCGGCGACGAGCCACGCGTCGGCACCGAGCCACGTCGCGCCGGCGAGCGTCCCCACCGTGAGGTACACCGTCGGCGAGCCGGCGAGCGGCGAGAGGAGCGGCGGGAGGGCGCCTATCACGTACAGCACGTGGGCGGCCGACCCGAGCGCGATCCACGGCGCGAGCGCGAGGACGTGCCGGTCGGTGACGGTCGGGGGACGCCTGCGGAGCGCGAGGCCGACCGCACCGGCCGCGAGGAGAACCGCGACGAGGTACGGGCCGGGCGGGAGCGTCGTTCCCTCGGGGAGCAGCGAGAGGCCGCCGACCATCACACAGAGAGGACCGGCTGACTGGCGTACAGGAGCACGTACTCGGCCGCTTTCCCGAGCACCTGTCCGGGATCGCCGGTGACGGGCTCGCGGGGAACGACGATGAAATCGGAGTCGAGCTCCTCGGCGGTGTCGAGCACCACGCTCCCGGGGTGGACGGTCTTCACCTGCGTGGAGAAGCCGTAAGCGATGGAGTTGCTGTGGGGGACGCCGGCGGCCTCGGCGCGCGTTGCGACGGAGTCGGTGAACGCCTCGGTGTCGTCTGCCACGTCGGCCGTGTCGACGACGCCGTGGTCGATGGCGCGGACCACGTCTTCGTCGAGCACGTACAGGGCGTGGACGCTCGCGCCGTACTCGACCGCGATCGTGATCGCGTAGTCGACCGCCTCGTGGGACTCCTCGCTACCGTCGACGGAAACGAGGACGAGGTCGATGTCGAGATCGGTCATACCGGACCCTCGGCGGCGGAGTTCAAAAAGCCCGCCCCATGCGGTCGCCGCGCCGCACGCTGTTCGACCGCGTCCCGCGGGCCCGCCGTGGGCGGGTCGACCGCGACCGAGTCAGAACTCGGGCAGCTCGCGCTGGCCGACGTCGAGACGCTGGCCCGGCGGCACGTTCGTCGCGACGATCTCGTCGACCTCGTCGCGGTTGCTGGCGTCGCTGTTGATCGCGCGGGTCGCGCCCTCGACATCGACGTGGAGTCCGGCTTCTGCGTACGGCTCGTACATCACGCCGCTGTTGCTCAGGACGACCCACACGCCGGCGTCGTCGAGGGCGCTCACGACGTCGAGGAGCCGACGCTGGTCCCCGCGGTCGAACCCGTCGGCGCTGTACTCGTTGAAGCCCGCAGTCGCGCTCATCGGCTCGTACGGGGGATCGAAGTACACGAGATCCCCCGGCTCCGCCGCGTCCAAGACGTACTCGAAGTCGTCGTTACCGATCGTCGCGTTCGCGAGCACGTCGCTCGCCCGTCGAATCCGATCGCGCTGGACCCAGTCGGGGTTCGCGTATCGGCCGACGGGGACGTTGAATCCGCCGTCGGCGTTCTCGCGGTACAGCCCGTTGTAGCAGGTGCGGTTGAGATACAGGAGGAGCGCCGCCTCTTCGAGCGGATCGAACTCGCCCTCGTAGGGACGCCGGTTAAATCGGGCTCGCTGCTGGTAGTAGTACGAGTCCACGTCGCGGGCGCGGGCCGTCTCCTCGGCGAACGGGAGGTCCGGATCTGGATCGGTGCCGGGATCAGCGAACGACGCGAGTCGGTCGATGAGCGCCTCCGGTTCGTCGCGCACCTGCTCGTAGAAGTTCACCAGCCGCGGGTTCGCGTCGTTGACCGTCGCGTCCGGCGGTTCGAGATCGAAGAAGAGCGCGCCCCCGCCGACGAACGGCTCGTGGTATCGGTCGTACGTGACGGGGAATCGAGCGTACAGCTCGTCGAGGAGTTGTCGCTTTCCGCCGGCCCACTTCAGGATCGGCTCGGCCATGCGATGTCGAGTGTCCCCCGCGACGGGGCATAAACGCCTCGGAGGCGGTGTGATCGACTCAGTCGTCGGCCGGTTCGCCGTCGGGATTGGGGAGGTCGGCGACGTGGGCGGCCGCCTCCTCGAAGTTCGGTCCGGGACGGATCGTGCCAGCCTCTCGGTCCCACTCGATGTATCCCGCCGCTTCCAACGCGGGGAGGTGGTGTTCGCGAAGCTCGGCGGCGACATCGTCGGCGCGGCCGCGAATCATGAGGTCCGCGACCCTCTCAACGGTGCCGTCGGCGAGTCCGGCTATGACTCGCCGGCGCTCGGGGTCGGTGACTGCCGCCAGTTGTGTGGAGGGAGCGTCCCGTATCATTAGTTGTATGTCTCCGTATCTGTACATTCTTCTGGAATGAAATAAATGTATGGGCGTCCGAACGCGCGGACTCGGAATACGCGCTTTCCGGTCCCGTGGCGACGCGTTCTCCGGCCCGACGTGACGACGGACTACCGAACTCGCAGTCCACGGTGAAGCGTGTAGCCCGCGACGACGAGGAACACGAACGGTCGGCCGCTGACCGGATGTGCCAGCAGAGCGCCCACCGCAAGGATCAGGTATCCCTTATCAGGGGGCCGCCACGCGGTTCCGCGCCGCATCGCGTCGAGTTCGGCTCGAAACGCCACGAGGAGGGCAACCGCGATCGCGGTCCAGATCGCCCCAGCGACGACAGTCGCAAGGAGGCTCCCGCCAACGGCTGCGACCGGATCGAGAGCGGCGATACCTGCTGCAGCGCTCGGATCGAGAAGCGTCTCGGCCACGAGCGTCACGGGCAGGTACAGCGCAGCGAGGGCCACCAGCGTCCAGAACGGAATGGCTTCTTGCCTGCTCGACGCCAGCTCTCCGGTCATGACTGAGCGGAAGGGGTCAGACGGGAGAAGCCCTCCGATTATTTCTGGGTTCAGCGGTCCGACCGGTGCGGGTTCCTGTGTCGAGAACGTTGGCGTCGGTCCTGCCGTTGGATCTGTCATCCATCCAATCGATAGCCCCGCTGTCGACCCCGTTCAACACCGCAGAGCGCCGACCCGAAGCACCCACGAGATTGCGACAACCCCCAGAAGAGTGAGAATTGGTCGAACTAGTAGCATGGTACGAGTTACACCCCGTTAACAACCGTTTTAGACTCTCTGATTGATTGCTATGTGGTACCAATTCTCAAAACATATTTAGAATATGAAAGGTATTTACCCGTCCGACTCGTCGGCGTAACTATGCAACCGACTGACCTCAGATCGGCGGCGCAGAACCGCTCGATCGGACACGATGCGGCACCGATGAAGCGCTCGCTGAAGGGATCGCTCGCGTTCGCAGCACTGCTCGCGCTACCGTTCCTCCTTGCCGCGTACCCGGTGGTCGCGGTCGCACTGGTCGCCGGGGGAGTCGCTCTCGCCGTGCTATCGCGATCGGTCGCGGACCACGTGCGGCGCCACGGCGGGTCGGTCCGTCACGTCACGCTTCCCGGATTCGGTACCCTCGAGTACCGCTTCACCCGAACCTGACCCCGACCGCCCCGCATTGGAAACGCTCCGCACACCGATTTCGCGCTTCTTCTCGAACGTCTGACGGTCACACCACCGCGTTACAGCCCGTAGACGACGCGCTCGCCCACGTCTAATCCGTTCGCGAGCGCGGCGTGGAGTCGCCCTTCCCCAGCGACCCAATCGCCGAGCAGATACAGGCCTTCCTCGCGCGCCGAGTCGATCGGCCCTCGGTCGACGCCCGCCTCCGGCTGCGCGTACCGCCATCCTTGGTGGTCGGTCCAGTCGGGGTCGGCGAGCCGCTCGTCACCCATGATCGCGGCCGCGTGGTCGGCGAGCGCGGCGACGTTCGCCGCCGGATCGTCGTCGTAGTGCGCGACGGACCACTCGTGGTTCGCCTGTACGACGAGCAGCGTCTCACCCGCCGGGACGTGTCCGGGCTTGCACTCCTCGCGGGATATCCAGCCGACCGGATGCTCCTTGTCGGTGTTGACGAGCCCGTAGTACGGGACGTCGATCCCGAAGGGGTAGTGGAGCACCGCGGTCCAGACGGTCCGGTACTCGACGTCGCCGATCGCGTCGACGAGCGTCTCCCGGAGCGGGGCGTCCCACTCGGCGTCGCGGAGCAGATCGACCGTCTGCGGCGCTGGCGGGTTCACGAGGAGAGCGTCGAACGGGCCCCACGTCTCGCCGTCCGCGTCGTCGAGTTCCCATCGAGCCTCGGCGTCATCGAGTCGGCGGATCGTCTCGATCCGCGTCCATCGGTGGACGGTCGCGTCGGTCCGCGCCAGCAGGCGCTTCGCGATCTGGGTCAGCCCCTGACGGTAGCTCCACTTGTGGTCGTCCGCGTCCCGGCCGGGCGACACCTCGTCGTCGGCTTCGAACGCGTAGATCGGTTCCGTGACGTCGACGAGTCCGTCGCTGTCGAGGGTCTCCGTGACCAGTTCGACGACGCGTTCGTCGTCCGATTTGAGGTAGTTCGCGCCGTAGTCGTACGTGAGGTCCTCGTGTCTGCGCGTCGCCGCACGGCCGCACAGTCCGCCGGATTTCTCGAAGATCGTTACGTCCGCGTCGGGAGCCGCGTCGGCGACGACGAACGCCGCGGCCACGCCCCCGGCGCCGGCGCCGACGATACCGATAGATGTCACAACTCCCGTACGGGTGCAACCCACTTAATCGGTGGCCACGGTGGTCGATACCGCCGGTAGCCCGCATCGCGACCGAGGAGGCGGGTACAAACAGTCGGCCGCTAGCGGTCGTCTCCGCCGACGACCATCACCGGGGCGTCGGCACCGCGCTGGACGCGGACGGGGAGCGTCTCTGGGTGGAGCAGCCGATCGAGTCCCGTCCGGCGAGCAGACCCGACGACGATGAGATCGACGCCGTGTGCGGCGGCGAAGTCCAGCACCTCCTCGTGAGCGGTGCCGTACCGGAACCACTTTTCGACGTCGACGCCGCGGTCCGCGCCGCGTCCCTCGACGTCTTCGACGAGCGCCTCGCCGGTGCGCTCGCGGCGTTCGACGACCATGTCCCAGTGCTCGGTCGTGTCCACGACGTACAGCGCGTCGACGGTCGCCCCGTGGGTCGCGGCGATATCGACCGCGGTTTCGGCTGCTACGCGTCCGGCTTCGTCGTCGCGCGCGACGACCAACACGCGCTCGAACAGTCCGGCCGCGCCGGACACCGACGACGTCGACGGCGACGATGATCCGCCTGACCCGTCCGGGGGCGATACTCTGGTGGTCGGTACGACGGGGTCGGAGTCGGCGGAGTTTGAGTCGGCGGACATGGGTGAGTAGTGCGAGTGGCCGCTTCGAGACGAGGTCGGCCGTACGTGAGATACCATAGTACCGGTCTCTTCTTAACTATTTTCGACAGGATAGACGATTATCATTATCTATCCACTTGGAGTTGGAGAAAGACACACCTGGGTCCCATATAGTGTCTTTTTTCGACAGTGATCGAATGAGTTACAATACAGGTGGCGGTTTCAGATTGATTCGGTGGGCCGTCGTGGTGCGGTTCGATCGGTGTCGTAGACGTGTCGCCGACGATGAGGCAAAAACCTCCCAAACGACGCGTTTTAATCTATGAGTCTGCCGATGGTGAAGTAGAGACGATTGCAGCGGTCGCGACGTGGGCAGACTGGCGCCGGCCGCGACACCATCCAGATGATCATTACCACGCCTTCATGCGGGCCCGACGGTACCAATGGGTGACGGATCGACTCCCGACAACGGTCTCGACCGAAACGACACCGCGGACGGTGTCGCAGGCGGCGACCTGACGGCCGACGATGCGCCCACCGACACCGACGGCGTGAACTACGCCGGGCGCGCGTCGGAGATTCTCGGCTTCTCCCGCTGGTGGCAGATCGTCGCGGCCGCGGCGATGATGGCCGCCGTGAGCCCGTATCAGTACGTGTGGTCGTCGATCGAGCAGCCGCTCGCCGATAGCCTCGACATCGCGTTGCCGGCGCTCGGCGCGGTGTTCTCCTTTTATGTCGTCTTCCAGTCGCTCTCGCAGTTCCCGGCCGGAAAGTGGCGCGACAGCCGCGGGCCGGGCGCACTGACGTTCCTCGCAGCGTTACTCGCCGGTGGCGGGTACATCGGTCTCGCGTACGCCACGAGCGTCTGGCAGCTCTACCTGCTGTACTCGCTCGGCGCGGTCGGCGTCGGCATCGTGTACACCGTCGCCGTCAACACCGCGGTCAAGTGGTTCCCCGACCGCACCGGGCTCACGACCGGGATCGGGACGATGGCGTTCGCGGGCGGGAGCGCGCTCGTGGTGCCGTACGTCCGCGCGAACGCGACGGTCGCCGCCTACAGCGACGTGCTCCGGAACGTCGGCCTCGCTATCCTCTTCGTGCTGCTCGTCGGCGCGTTCCTCCTCCGGGACCCGCCGGACGACTGGCTCGGGCTGGACGACAGCGGTGACGCGGGAGACGGCGACGACGGGAGCGACGGGGAGAGCGGACTGGCGGCCTCGCTTCGGGGTCGCGCGTACACGACCCGAGAGATGCTCTCTACGTGGCAGTTCTGGCTGCTGTACGCGATGTTCATCGCGACGGCCGGTGCCGACCTCATCGTCATCGCGAACGTGGTCCGATTCGCCGAACACTTCGGACTGGCGGCGGGGATCGCGACCGCGGCAGCGACCCTGTTACCCGTCGCCGCCGGCGTTTCGCGGATGATTCTGGGCGAGGCGTCGGACCGGTTCGACCGCAAGCGGGTGATGGCGGTCTCGTTCGTGCTCGCCGGGCTGTTCCGGATCGCGCTCGTCGGCGCGGGCTCGGCGCAGGCAGGGATCGTCTTCGTCGCCCTCGTGATGGGGGCGATGTTCTTCTCCTCGCCGCTGTACGTCTACTTCCCCGCGCTCCTCGCGGACTACTACGGCGCCAGACACTCCTCGGGCAACTACGCGGTGTTGTACACCGCGAAGATCGGGGGCGGCGTCTTCGCCGGGACCGTGACGGGCTACCTCGTCGCGACCACCGGGTGGGTCACGACGTTCACGCTCGGCGGCGGCCTCGCGATCGCCGCGGGGATCGCGGCGCTAGTGCTCCGCCCGCCCAGCGACGCGGGGCTCGGCTCCGGGAACCCGAAGTCAGGCGACTGAGCGTCGAAAATCACGTCCCATACACGGTGATATCAGGCGCATTCCGTGGTGTTAGCGGCCGATTTCATACGGCATCACCTCTCGCTTAGACCACGCCGCGCGCCAGCGACCCGAGGAGCGGAAGCCCGAGCGCGCTCGCGAGAGCGACGTAGACGATCGGCCGCATCGCTGGGACGAGCGCGGCTACCGATCCGAGCGACAGGGCGAAGGCGGCCAGTGCGAAGACGCCGACGCCCGCCGCGTAGCCGACTCCGCGCCGGAGCGAAGGCGCTGTCAGAGCGATCGCCGAACCGGCCGCGATCAGTCCGATCCAGTGGAACGACGCCAACAGCAGTCCGGCGAGCGCGGCGACTGAGACGGCGGCGAGGTGGGTCCGGGTGTCCGTGCGGAGGCGCGTCAGCGTCGACTCGGGCGGCTCCGCGGTGTCGGGGGCGACATCGGCGTCAGAATCGGGGGCGACATCGGCGTCAGAATCGGGGGCGACATCGGCGTCAGAGTCGGGGGCGGCATCGGCGTCGGCGACAGGATCGACGTCGCTCACGACGACTCACCCCGAAATCCGACGGTCTCGTCGCCATCGACGTCGAGCGACATCGACTTCTGATCGTTGTCGAGCCACCGACGGAGCTGGTCGTCGTAGTGCGGCGAGAAGTAGTCGCCGGAGTTGCCGCCCGGTAGCACCGCGGTGGCGTCCACGCCGGGCCGGACCACCATCCGCCAGCTCGATCCGACGGCGGAGTCCACCCGGTAGTTCATCACCGTTGCCGGGGAGCCGTCGGCGGGAAGCGTCTCGTAGTTCAGAAACGGGGCCTCGCCGCCGACCGGGTGGTCGATCGCGCGCGTCGAGTTCCACTCGCCGTACGTCTCCCAACCCTCGTCGTCGATCTCCGCGAGCGCCGCCGCGAGAGCGTCGATCATGACGCCGTCCCGATCGCCCTCGAACAGGGGGTCGTCGTCCGGGAGCGTCGCCAGCACCCAATCGTTGGGGTAGTAGGTCTCGTCGAGGGCAGCCGCGTCGAACGCGGACTCGAAGACGCGGCGTCGAAAGCGGTCCATCCACCGGGCGAAGACGAGGGCGCCACGGGAGTCCCGAGCCATCTGATAGTCCCAGTCGTCGAGCGCGGCGGCCGCGTCCCCCAGGCGTTCGGCGCGGTCGACCTCGCGGTCGTCCCCGCGGCCGGTGTCCTCGCGGTCGTCGTTACTCCCAGACCCGTCCGTGACCCGAGCGTCGACCGCCGCGAGCAGGTCGGGGACGAGCTGTACGGCCCGACCGTCGCGAACGTCGCGCTGGAGTTCCCGGTGGAACTCGGGGTCGGTCGGCGTCCCCGAGTCGACCGCGGCGTCGAGCCGATCGGCGATCCGTGCACCGCGGTACGGGGTCGCATATGCCACCCCGACGTAGTGGAGCGGATCGTCTATCACTCGCTGGTTGGCCGTCGAGAGCACGGCCGGATCGATCGCGTGCGGCTTCTCCTCGAAGGGAACGAACCCCACGCGGGCGTCGGATCCGTCAGGGGAGTCGCGGTCGTCTGAGGAGTCGCGGCCGTCCGATCGGCTGGAGTCGTCCCACGCGGAGCGACCGAACGGCTCGAACCCGGCCCACTCGCCCTCCCCGGCGGAGCCGTCGAAGATTCGATCGCCGTCGACGACCTCGCCGTCGATCCGTCTGACGGGGAGCTTCCCGGTCGCGTAGTACATCGTCCGGCCGTCGGCGTCGGCGTACACGAGGTTCTGTGTCGGTAGATCGAACTTGCGCGTCGCCGCGAGGGCGTCGTCGAACCCGTCGCTTCGGCCGAGTTCGTCGATCGCGAGGGTGGTCCGCGTCGCGGTGTGGCCCGTCCACGCGACGCCGACTCGCCGCCCCTCGCGTTCGATGAGGGGGCCGTGGACGGTCCGTTTGACCTCCAGCATGCGGTCCTCGCCGCCTGCGACGGCGATCGTGTGCGTCTCGGTCTCGAACTCACGCCACTCGTCGTCGTACCGGTAGCGCTCGCCCGCCTCGTCGGTCTCGTAGCGGTAGCAATCGAGGACGTCGGCGCCCGCGTTGGTGAACGACCACGTCGCCCGGTCGGTAGCGCCCGCGATGACGAACGGGACGCCCGGGAACGTCGCCCCGCGAACCGACCGCTCGGGCGTCTCCACGTGCTGTTCGTACCAGAGCGGGGGTGCCATCAGCGAGAGATGCGGGTCGTACGCGAGGATCGGCGAGCCGCTCGCCGTGTGCGCGCCGGAGACGACCCAGCTGTTCGACCCGACGCCCGTCGGTGACTCGAATCCGGAGAGCCACGCGGTCAAGTCGGCGTCGACCGGTTCTCCGAGTCGCGCCCGGTGCTCGCTTCCGCGACGCGCCCGACGCTCGTTCCCGAGACGCCGCTCCTCGCCGTCGAGGATCGGGCTGTCGTGCTCGAGCCGACGTGGAAAGAGGTCGACGGCTCGGTCCTCACCGAGACGGTCCGCGACGACCGCGCGCCGAAGCTCGGCGAAGCTCCCGGTCAGCGTCCACGAGATCTGTTTCTCCATCAGCATCGAATCTGTCGGCGTCCACGGCGCGGGCTCGTAGCCGATGAGTTCGAACTCGAGGGGAAGCGGTTCGTCGGCCATTACCGCGTTGACGCCGTCGGCGTACGCCTCGACCGGCGGCCCGGCGGCGGTCTCGCCGACGAGGTCCCACGTGACTTCGGCCGCCTCGGCGAACCCCATGGCGACGTTGAACTCGTCGCTTTCGAGCGTCGCGTCGCCGATGACCGCCGACAGCTGCCCGCGCATCACTCGACGCTGGAGGTCCATCGCGAAGAGCCGGTCGAACGCCTGCACGTAGCCGACGGCGAAGTACGCCGCGGCCTCGTCGTCTGCCGTGACATGGGGGACGCCGTCGTCGTCGACGTGGACGCTCGCGTCCCCGTGCGGACTCGTCACGCGCTCTGGGAGCGAGCGATCGGCTGCCTCCCACGCGTCGCCCGACAGCGGCGCGAAGGAGTCGAGCAGGTCGGCGACCGCGGAACGCGCGAGCCCGATCGTTCCGCCCGCGAGCGCCGCAGCGAGGACCGCACGACGCGTAGTGTCGTTCGTCACCCAGAGATCAAACAGGCCGTTAATAATGATAATTCCGGTCAGATTTCGCCGAGACGGGAAACGCACATCCGTCGCCGGGACCAAGGACGGAAGACGATGAAGGTCGCGCTGATCACGGTCGGCGACGAGTTGCTCTCGGGGGACACGGTGAACACGAACGCGAACTGGCTCGCGGGCGAGCTGAGCGACCGCGGTGTCGCGGTGGAACGGATCCTTTCAGTGCCGGACGACCGCGAGGTCATCGCCGAACGGGTCCGCGCCTACGCCGACGCCTTCGACGCCGTGATCGTGACGGGCGGAATCGGCGGAACACCGGACGACGTGACGATGGAGGCGGTTGCCGACGCCTTCGACCGCGAACTGACCGCGACGGACCTCACCCGCGAGGCTGTCGAGCGACGGCTGGAAGCGATCCGCGAGCGGATCCCCGACCGCGAGATAGCCGTCGACGTTGCGGCGGAGGCCGCCGTTCCCGAAGGCAGCCGCGCCCTTCTGAACGAGGCCGGGCTCGCCCCCGGGTGCGTCCTAAGTGGCGTCTACGTCATGCCGGGGATCCCCGACGAGCTGCGGGCCATGTTCGACTCCGTCGCCGACGAGTTCAACGGGGACCGCCGCTCGCGGTTCCTCTACACGGTCGAGCCCGAGTCGAACATCGTCCCGGCGCTGGCGGAGTCGATGGAGCGGTTCGACGTCGCCGTCGGCTGTTATCCCGACCGCGAGGCCGACCACAACCGGCTGAAAGTGACCGCGACGGACGACGATACCCTCGGCGATGCCGCGGCGTGGCTGCTAGCGAACGTCAACGCGAGCGAGACACCGGTACGGCGCGACTGGGGGTCGTCGACCGACAACGGACGAGGAGAACGATCGTCGGCCACGGACGAATAAAGGGACAGCGCCGGTACCGCACGCGGGTCGCCGATAGCACAAACGTATTCACGATTCGCGGGGAATTTCCTCGCACGCAAACAACCTCCAAATGTCCACCTCTCCTCACGTGATATGTCGGTGAGAGACGCGCTCGGCGTGAACCCGCAGGTGTTGGCGCTCGCGCTCGCCCGCATGTCCGAATCCGTCGGAAACTCGTTTCTCGTCGTCGTTCTGCCGCTGTTCATCGCGTCGGAGTTCGTGACCGGCGGGACGTTCGGCCTCACGGAAGTGTTCATCACGGGTGTCGTCCTCTCGATTTTCGGCTTCGTTAACAGCCCGCTCCAGCCGTTCACCGGGCGGCTCTCCGACCGAACGGGGAAGCGGAAGGTGTTCGTCCTGTTCGGGCTGACGCTCATCGCGGTCGCCGGCGTCGGATACGTGTTCGCCTCGACCTACTGGCACCTGATCGGGCTCCGAGTTCTCCAGGGCGTCGCCGGTGCGTTCATCATCCCGACGACCGTCGCGCTGGTCAACGACCTCGCGACCGACGAGAACCGCGGCGGCAACATGGGGACGTACAACACGTTCCGGCTGGTCGGGTTCGGCGTCGGACCGATCGCGGCCGGTGGCGTCGTCGCGGCCGGACCCTTCTCGTTCTCGCTCGGCGCGGAAACGGTGCGACTCACGGGGTTCGACGCGGCGTTCTACTTCGCCGCGTCGACGGCGGTGCTCGCGTTCCTCCTCGTTCTCACCCTCATTCGCGATCCGGATATCGAGCCCTCGGAGAGCGACGAGTCCTTCCTCGAGTCGCTCGCGGTTCGCGATCCGACCGGCGAGCAGCTGCTCGACCCCGTTTTCGCGCTCGGCGTCGTCTCCTTTTTCATGGCCGTCGGCATCGCCGTGTTCGCGACGCTCGGTGACATCGTCAACACCGAATTGAACCAGGGCGCGGACATGTTCGGCCTCCAGTTCGCCGCCTTCGTCCTCGCACAGATATTCTTACAGGCGCCGATCGGTCGTGCAACCGACTTCTACGGTCGGAAGGCGTTCATCCTCGTCGGGACCGTGTTACTCGTTCCGACGACGCTCGCGCAGGGACTCGTGCCGGACTACTCGCTCGCGTTCGGGCTGATCTCCGACTCGTGGGTCATGTTCTCCGCGCGATTCCTCCAAGGCGTCGCCGGTGCGATGGTGTTCGCCCCGGCGCTGGCGCTCGCGGGCGACCTGGCGTCCGAGGGGGAGTCCGGGTCGACGCTGTCCGTCCTCACGATGGCGTTCGGCTTCGGTGTCGCAGCCGGCCCGCTCTTGTCCGGATTCCTCGTGGCGTGGGGGTTCGTCGTCCCGTTCGCGCTCGCCGCGTCGCTGGCGGCGGTCGGCGTCGTCATCGTCGCCACGCAGGTCTCCGAGGTCAACAGCCCGAAACGGGCGATCCCGCTGGTCGGGTACGTCACGTGAGCCCCGTCGAAACTCGCAGCGGCTGACGCGGTGGGTTCCGGTCGCGATCAACCCGGAGCGAGCACCTCCGCCCACGGGGGAACCTCAGTGAGGTCGATGCCCCACGCCAGCGGGAGCCACGTCACGGTGAGGAGCACCACGAGTAGTGCCCCGACGATATTTAGTCCGAACCCGACTTTCGCCATCTGGGGCATCGTGATGTACCCCGTACCGAAGACGACGGCATTAGGCGGCGTCGCAACGGGTAACATAAAGGCAAATGACGCAGCGGTCGCCGCGCCGATCATAATCCCGTACGGGTGAATCCCGATTCCGATCGCGAGTCCAGCCAGAATCGGCATCAACATCGCGGTTGTGGCGGTGTTCGACGTGACTTCGGTCATAACGATCGTCAACAGGACGACAACGGTAACGATAACCAAGAGCGAGACCGCCTCGAGAACGCCGAGGAAGCCCCCGATCCACGCGGCGAGGCCGGTCTCTTGGAACCCGGCGGCGATCGAGAGCCCGCCACCGAACAGGAGGATGATCCCCCACGGAATCCGAACTGCAGTCTCCCAGTCGAGCAGGAACGTGAAGCTCCCGTCGGCCTCGCGGGCGGGCACTAAAAAGAGTACCAGCGCGCCGGCGACGGCGATCATGCTGTCGGTGATTCCGGGGATGACGGGCTGGAGGAGGAACGAGCGTGAGAGCCAACCGAGTGCGGTCGCGGCGAAAACCACGAGCACGAGTGTCTCCTCGCGCGTCATCGATCCGAGCGCGGCTATCTCCTCGTCGATGACTTCCATCCCCCCCGGTAAGCTGTCCATCTGCGGTGGGACGATAAACTTGGTAACGTACACCCAGATGATCGCGACGCCGAGAACGGAGATCGGAACGCCGTAGAGCATCCACTGAGCGAACGAGACGGACTGATCGAACGTCTCGTCGATCGCCCCGACCAAGACGAGGTTTGGTGGCGTCCCGATAATCGTCCCGATGCCGCCCACGCTCGCCGAATAGCCGATACAGAGCATCAGCGCGGTGCCAAAGTTAAATTCGCCCTGTGCAGTCGGAATATTCTCGCCGGTCCGTTCGATGATATCGCTCGTCTGAAGAATCACGGCGAGACCGATAGGCGTCATCATCATCGCCGTCGCGGTGTTCGACACCCACATCGAGAGGAACGCCGTCGCGACCATGAATCCGAGGATGATGCGTTCCGGCCCGGCACCGATCGCGCGGATCGTCCGGAGCGCGACGCGCCGATGGAGCTCCCACCGCTGCATCGCCATTGCGATGAAGAACCCGCCCATGAACAGGAAGATCAGATCGTTGGCGTACGGCGCGGCGGCAGCGGTCACGTCGAGTGCCCGAGTGAGCGGGAACAACACGATCGGTAACAGCGACGTCGCCGGGATCGGAACCGCCTCGCCGATCCACCAGACCGCTACCCACGCCGTGGTCGCGGCGACACCTTGTCCGCCGACAGATAGCCCCTCTGGACTGGGAGCAAGCAGAATCGCCGCGAACAGCAACGGTCCCAGAACCAGACTGATCTTCTGCCGAGGGCCGTACGAGTCGCCGACGTCGAACGCCGACCCGCCGCCGTCGCCGCCGCTTCCGCCCCCGCTAGCCCCGGATACCTGCTCTCCTCGATGACGACCGCCGTCGGTCGCGATTCTCTCGGCCAGTTCCCGCTCTTCGGGTGCCAGGTTCGAGTAGTCAAGGAAGGCAGTCGGACGCATCCGGAGAGCGTTTCTGGTGTGTCGGTCGAGTTGCCAGCAGTATTCCCAGAGGTTATTTAAAAGCGCCCAGTGACTCATATTTTTGAATCAGACAGCCACTAATTGATAATTGTGTTACTAACCAACACATTCATCGTACAGACCGTGTTTCTGCGTACCAGCGGCGGCCGCAAACCGAACGTCGATCGAAAGCGAACACACTAGAACGAGGCTCGAATCGATTCGCCGCGTCGGCCGACGCGGTTTTTCAGAATCTCACCGCGTTAGGAAACTCGGTTTCTCAGCGACTCGCCGGTCTCCAACCGATCCACGTTCTCCGAGAGGATGTCCGCGACGCGGTCGTAGTACTCCGGTGTGTGGCCCGCGTTGTGCGGGGTGATGGTCACGTTGCCGAGCCCCCACAGCGGGTGATCTTCCGGGAGCGGCTCGGGGTCGGTGACGTCCAGCGCCGCGCCGCGGATGCGGTTGTTCCGGAGCGCGGAAACCAGCGCGTCGGTGTCGACGACCTTCCCGCGAGCGATGTTGACGAGGACCGCGTCCGGACGCATCGTCCGGAGCGCGTCGGCGTCGACGAGCTTGCGGGTCGCGTCGGTAAGCGGACACGCGAGCACGACGTACTCGGCGTCCCAGACCGCCTCGTGGAACTCGTCGAAGCCGTACACCTCGTCGGTCGGTCCGCCTTTTTTTGGGGAGTATCGCACGCCGACGGTGTCGACGTCGAACGGCTCCAGTCGGTCGACGATCGCCTCGCCGATGGCACCGAGGCCGACCACGGCGACCGTGGAGCCGTACAGCTCCGTCGTCTCGTACGCGCGCCACTCCCGATCCGCCTGTTGGCGGCGCGCCCGCGTCCACTGGCGGGCGTGGGTGATCATCGAGCCGATCACGTGCTCGGAGATGTTCGGCTCGTGGACGCCCGAGGCGTTCGTCACGGCGACACCGTGATCCGCGAGCGCGTCACGCGGCAGGTGACCCGTCCCGGCGAACACGCACGCGAACAGTTCGAGGTTCTCGGCGGTCGCCAGCAGCTCCTCGTCGATATCGAGCCCGACCGCGATCCGTGCGGTTTCGAGGAGGTCGCGCTCCTCGGTCGGCGTGCGGGCGAGCGCGACAGTCGTGCCGGGGAGCCGCTCGCGAATCGCGGCGGCCAGTTCGCGAGCGCCCGAGCCGTGGATCGTCTGTCTGAGTACAACGATGTCTGCGTCGGTCATGTCGGGTGACTCGCCCGAACACATAAAAAGGGTACCCGTCCGGCGAGCGGTGCCGGGTTCGTGGGGGACGCTGAGGGACGGTCCCCGAGGTACAGCCCGTCGCTACGTCGAGGCCGCGTCGAACGCCTGCTGGAGATCCGCTTTCATGTCGTCGACGTGCTCGATTCCGACGGAGACTCGGATCAACCCGTCAGTGAGACCGGCGGCGAGCCGCTCCTCGCGGGGGATCGCGGCGTGAGTCATCGCCGCGGGCTGCTCGATGAGGCTCTCGACGCCCCCGAGCGACTCCGCCAGCGTGAACACGTCGGTCTCGCTCACGACGGTCGACGCCTGATCGAGCGTGCCGTCGAACTCGAACGAGAGCATGCCGCCGAACGCGTCCATCTGCTCCGTCGCCAGCTCGTGGTCGGGGTGGCTCTCCAGTCCGGGGTAGTACACCCGGCTCACGTCGTCGTGGCGTTCCAGCCACTCGGCGAGCTGCATGGCGTTCTCGCAGTGCCGGTCCATCCGAACGGGGAGCGTCTTGGTCCCGCGCAGGACGAGGAACGCGTCGAACGGCCCGGGGGTCGCGCCGACCGAGTTCTGATAGAACCCGAGCCGCTCGTCGAGGTCGGCGTCGTCGACGATGAGCGCGCCGCCGATCGTGTCGGAGTGACCGCCGAGGTACTTCGTGAGCGACTGGCAGACGATGTCCGCGCCGTGTTCGAGCGGGCGCTGGAGGTACGGCGTCGCGAACGTGTTGTCGACCGCACACAGCGCGTCGCTGTCGTGCGCGATCTCGGCGAGCGCGCCGATGTCGTTGACGTTCATCAGGGGGTTCGTGGGCGTCTCGACCCACAGCAGTTCGGTGTTCGGTTCGATCGCGTCCCTGACCGCGTCGTGGTCGGTCGTGTCGACGAACGTCGTCTCGACGTCGTACTCGTCGTACACCTGCGTGAGGATGCGGTGGGTCCCGCCGTACACGTCGTTACCGGCGACCACGTGATCCCCCGCCGAAAGCAGGTTGAGCACGGTGTTGATCGCCCCCATCCCGGAAGAGAAGCACCGGGCGTGACTCCCCGACTCCAGCGAGGCGAGGTTGGCTTCGAGGTCGCTCCGGGTCGGGTTCCCGGTCCGGCTGTACTCGTAGCCGCGGTGCTCGCCGGGCGCGTCCTGTTCGTACGTGGAGTTCGCGTGGATCGGCGTCATCAGCGCGCCGGTTTCCGGGTCGGGTTCTTGTCCGGCGTGGACGGCACGGGTCTCGAACCGGCGGGAGTCCTCGGTGCCCGCGGCGTCGGCGTCGGCGTCACCAGATGGATCGCTCATACCCGATACTCGTCACCGAGCGTGGTGATTCTTCCCCTTCCGGACGGGGATCAGGACGCTCTTCGGAGAAGCTACTCTTCGCGAGTGGTGCCGCGTTGAGAGAAGTGCTCGGTCAGGGATTTGAACCCTGGTCGTCGGCTGTCTTCCAAACGGGCGCGCCGATGCGCCGCGTCTGCCGAAAGGCCAACATGATTGGCCGGACTACACCAACCGAGCGCATTCACGAGTTATGCTGCACCCAATTTAACTCTTCTTAACTCCCTGCTCCGTGGGAGGCATCAACAAGGACAGGGTCGGGGCCGAGTCAAGCAGACTCCGGTCGAGTCGAGGACAGAATCGACGACAGACCGCCGGGTTATCCGAACTTGCCCGTGATGTAGTCCTCGACCCGCTGGTTGTCCGGGTTCTCGAAGATCCGGTTGGTCTCGCCGAACTCGACGAGCCGCCCGCCGGTGAGGAAAACGGCCGTCTTATCGGAGATACGAGCCGCTTGCTGCATGTTGTGCGTGACGATTATCACCGTGTACTCCTCGGCGAGGTCGTCGATCAGGTCCTCCACCTTCGCGGTCGCCACCGGGTCGAGCGCGGAGGCCGGCTCGTCCATCAAGATGACCTCCGGATCGGGTGCGATCGCTCGGGCGATACAGAGCCGCTGTTGCTGGCCGCCCGATAGGTCGAGTCCCGAGGAGTCGAGCTGCCCCTTCACTTCGTCCCAGAGCGCGGCGTCCTTGAGCGACTCTTCCACGCGGGCGTCGACGTCGCCGTCGTAGCCCTGAATGTCGAGCCCGTACGCGACGTTGTCGTAGATCGACTTCGGGAACGGGTTCGGCTTCTGGAACACCATTCCGATCTTCCGGCGCAGCGCGACGGGGTCGACGTCGTCGTCGTACACGTTCTTGCCGCGGAATCGAAGTTCGCCGCCGATCCGAGCGGCGTCGACCATGTCGTTCATCCGGTTGATACACCGGAGGAACGTCGACTTCCCGCAGCCCGACGGACCGATGATCGCCGTCACTTCCTGTTCCGGGAGGCGAACGTTGACCGGCTGTAAGGCCTGGTCGTCGTTGTAGTGGACGGTCAGATCCTTCGCCTCGATCACGGTGTCGCGCTCCGGGATCTCTTGGATCGACGGAGTGAGGTCGTCGACCGCCTCCGCCCGAGCACGACTGCGATCCGCGGCACTGGCCTCAGCCGTGCCGTCGGCGCTATCGGCGTTGTCGGTGCTGTCCCCGTTCGTCTCGTCGGTCGCTGTGAAACTGTCGCTCATGGGTTATCTGGTCTCGTACTTGTTTCGGATCACGATCGCGGTCGCGTTCATCAGGAGGAGGATCGAGAGCAACACGACGATTCCGGCCGCCGCGACGTGTTGAAAGTCTCCTTCGGGGAGCCGCGCCCAGTCGAAGATCTGCATCGGCATCGCCGCGAACGGCCCGAATAGATCGGGAACGGGAACCCCGGAAACGTCCTCGATCGGCGCACGAAACATCGACGTCGCCGCGCCGACCATGATGAGCGGCGCGGTCTCGCCGATCGCTCGCGATAGCGAGAGGATCGTCCCCGTCATGATCCCCGGGAGCGCCGCCGGGAGCACCACGTCGCGCACGACCTCCCAATCGGTCGCGCCGACGCCGTACGCGGCCTGTCGCTGCGTGTCCGGAACGCTGCGTAACGCCTCTTGTGAGGAGACGATGACGATGGGAAGAATGAGCAGCGTCAGCGTGAGCGAGCCAGCGATCAGGCTCTCGCCGAGACCCACGAAGCGGACGAACACCGCGAGGCCGAGCAACCCGTACACGATCGAGGGAACGCCGGCGAGGTTGGAGATGTTCGCCTCGATGAAGCTCTTGAGCCGGCTCTCAGTAGCGTACTCCTCCAGGTAGATCGCCGCGCCGACGCCGATCACCATGGTGAACACGGCGGTTAACGCGATGAGGAGTATCGAGCCGACGAGCGCCGGATAGATCCCCGCGCCGCGGCCGTCGGGGTAGTAGTTCTCGACGAATCGGGACGGCGGGTACGTGAGGAAGTCGAGGGTGACCCATCCCCACGCGCTGGAGATCACGTCGCCGAGCAGAACGATCAGTGCCACGATCCCGACCATCGTCGAGGCCGCGCAGAGGGCGACGAACGCCCGCCCGATCCGCTGTTTGCGCTCGATGTTGCCGCCGACCGCCGCGAACGGATCGGCCGTTCGGCCGCCGTCGGTTTCGACGTCCCGATCTTCGCCCGTCCGATCTTCGCCCGTCCGATCTTCGCCCGTCCGATCTTCGCCGGCCGCACGCCGTCTGTCTGTCATTGGTACGCCTCCTGATACCGGCCTTTGACCCACAGGCTCAACAGGTTCATTGCGAGCGTCATCACGAACAGCAGTAGTCCCACCGCGAACAGGCTCTGATAGCCGATAGAGCCGATCGACACGTCGCTGATACCGATCTGAACCATGTACGCCGTCATCGTCTGTGCGGGTTCGAGCGGGTTCAGCGTCACGTTCGGCTGCATCCCGACCGCGAGCGTCACCGCCATCGTCTCGCCGATCGCTCGCGAGATCGCGAGAATGTACGACGCCATGATCCCGGACAGCGACGCGGGGACGACGACGCCCGTCGAGACCTCGAACTTCGTCGCACCGAGTCCGTACGCCGCGTTACGCAGTTCGTCGGGCACCGCGGACATCGCGTCCTCCGACAGCGACGACACCATCGGGATGATCATGATGCCAACGACGATCGCCCCGGCGGCGATGTTAAACGTCCCCGTCTGCGGGAAGAACCGCTGCAGGAGCGGGGTGATAAAGGAGAGTGCGAAGAAGCCGTAGACGATCGTCGGGATCCCGGCGAGGACCTCCAGCGTCGGCTTGACTACCTTCCGAACGCGGCGGTCGGCGTACTCGGAGAGGTATATCGCCGTCGCCGTGCCGACCGGCAGCGCGACCAGCGCGGAGCCGACGACGATGAGCATCGTTCCCCACACCAACGGGATGATCCCGTACGAGCGCGGGCGGATGATCGGCGACCACTCGGTCCCGAAGAGGAACTCGGCGACGCCCACCTGTTGGGCGAGCCCTGCGCGTAGCGCCGTCCACGCTTCACCGAGGCCGCCGGAGAACAGTCCGCCGATCACGCCGGAAAGCAGTCCGAACAGCGTCTCTTCGCGGAAGAATCCGAGCGCACCGTCGACGAGAACGACGATGATGCCGAACGTGGTGAGCACGGTCAACAGCGCACAGACGAAGAAGACGCTGCGGACGGCGAGGTTCTTTCGCCCGGGGATGTTCGACCCGGCGCGCGTCAGGTCCGCCGGTGCGGGATAGTCGCTCGTCGGTCCGGAGGAGTCGTTCCTCGGTCCAGTCGAATCGGTCATGCGTGTTCCTCCACCGCCTCGGCGAGGCGCTCTCGGCTCTCCTCGACGGTCGCGTCGGGGATGGCGTAGTAGCCGACCTTCCGGGCCGCCCACTGCGTCCAGGCGAGTTCCTCGCCGGGGTCGATCACCGACTCGTCGCTGAATTCGTCGACGTCTTCGTCCACGGGTTCGAAGTAGAACTCGGCGAACGCGCGGAACTCAGGCCGATGCAGCTGACTGAGGTCGAAGTAGACGAACATCGGTCGCGACAGCGGCGTGTACTCACCGCTTTCGATCGTCTCCCGGGTGGGGATCACGCCGCCGTTGCCGTCGTCGACCGCGACGAGTTTCAGGTCGTCCTCGTTCTCGTAGTAGTAGCCCGCCCCGCCGAAGCCGATGGCGTGCCGGTTCCCGCGGACGCCGCGAACGATGACGTTCGTATCGGAGCTCGCCGAGTAGTCCGAACGGATGTTCCCGTACTCGCCGTTTATGGCTGCGGTGAAGTAATCGAACGTCCCGGAGGCGGAGTCGCGACCGTACAGGTCGATCTCTTCGTCTCCCCACGACTCGTCCGCCCATTCCTCGCGGAGGTCGCCCCACGTCTCCACGTCGGATCCGGAGCGCCACAGTCGGTTGAGCTCGTCGACGGTGAGCGTGTCACACCAGTGATTCTCCGGGTGAACCCAGATCGCGAGTCCGTCGAGCGCAGCGGCTAGTTCCACGAAATCGACGTCGTTCTCGCCACAGAGAATGACCTCGTCGTCGAGGATTTCGCGGCTCGCGTTCTGGACGTCGGTGTTCCCCGAACAGAAACGTTGGAACCCCGCACCGGTCCCCGACCCGCGAACCGGGATCCGAACGCGATTGTTTCGCCATTGGAACTCTTCGGCAATTGCCGCGCTATGGGGGAGCAGCGTGTTGCTGCCGTCGATAACGATTCGGCCTTCGAGCCCGCGCTCGCCCTCCTCACCGCGGACGAGACAGCCCGAGAGACCAGCAACGACCCCACTCGCGGCGGTCAGATACGCACGACGACCGAGTCCCGACCGGCTCTCACCGGGGGCGTCTCGTTCCATCGTCCGTATGAGAGATACTGATACCTAAATACGCTACTATAATTAGTACATATGCCTATATAGATATATAGAATTTATCTGACGATGAGACGCAAGTCTTCTGAGACCCATAATACTGCGGCCATCGACTGCTCGGTACACACTCTTGAGTCTGTAGTTAGCTATATAGTTTGAGAAAGGTTAATGTACAACACGGCGTGACTCCGTATATGGAAACGAGGAAGGTGCAGGTCACCGGCGGCTCGACGTACACGGTTTCGATTCCGAAGGCGTGGGCGACGGAGAACGACGTCTCGGCGGGCACGGAAGTCGAGTTCTATCCGGACGGCGATTCGCTGTTCCTCACGCCGCGCTCCGACGAGGAACGGACGCGCGGCAGCCTCGACGTGACCGGCCTGACCGGACAGGCGCTCACGCGCGCGGTGACGACGATGTACGTCAGCGGCTTCGACGTCATCGAACTCGAAGGAACGGAGATCACCACCGACCAGCGGTCGACGATCCGCGAGGCGGTTCAGAGTCTCGTGGGACTGGAGGTGTTAGAGGAGACCCGAGATCGAGTGGTCATCCAGGACCTACTCGACTCGTCGGAGCTATCGATCCACAACGCGGTCACCCGGATGCGGTTAATTTCGCTGTCGATGCTGTCGGACGCGATCACGGCGCTTTCCGAGCACAACCACGACCTCGCGCGCGACGTCATCGGTCGAGACGACGACCTCGATCGCCTCTGGATGGTCGTCTCTCGGATCTTTCGGGCGACCCTTCGAACGCCGAAGGCGGCCGAAGAACTCGGCCTGCCGCGTGAGGCGTGTTTCGATTACCACTCCAGCGCCCGACAGCTGGAGCGGATCGGCGACCACGCGACGAAGATCGCGCACCTGACGCTCAACATCGAGGACCCGCTTCCCGACGAGGTGATCGAGGCCGTCAGAGACCTCCACACCGACGCGGTCGAGGTGATCGACACGGCGATGGACGCGCTGTTCGCCGACGACAGCGAGGAGGCGACCCGGCTCGCGAACGAGGCGCGAACCGGCGTGCGAGCGATCGACGAGCGGGTCCGCGCGATCGACGAACTCCTCCGCGATCTCGAACCGGCACGCGCGCAGCTTCTCGGACTCGTCGTCGATTCCGTCCTCCGATCAGCAGACTACGGCGGCAACGTCGCGGAGACGGCGCTCCAGAAGGCCGCGCCGACGCCCTGAACTGATGTGGCCGATCGTGTCAGACGGTGACTCGATCTCCGCATCTCGGACGCCGTTCTCCGATTTCCGGACCCATCTCTCGGAATCCCGAACGTCCTTCTCCGCATCTCCAACGCCTCGTCGCGTCCCTCTGTGGGTGATCGCCGCCGTCGCGGTGCTGCTCACGGTCGTCCTGATCACCGGCGGCACCGCGGCGTACTTCGCGGTCGGCGCGGGGCCGGACGCCGCCGCGCTCGCCGCGGTCGAGGACGACCCCGACGTCACCGTCGAGCGGTTCGACGACCGGACGGTCGTCCGGAGCGGGCCGGTGACCGAGGAGACCGTGGGGCTCGCGTACTACCCCGGCGCGCGCGTGAACCCGGAGAGCTACGTTCCGACGGCCGCCGCGATCGTTTCCGACCGAGACGTCGCCGTGGTCGTCGTCGAGATGCCGCTGAACCTCGCGGTGCTCGCCCCGGACCGCGCGGACGACGCCCGCGACGCGGTTCCGAAAGTCGAGTCGTGGGCCGTCGGCGGCCACTCGCTCGGCGGGGCCATGGCGTGTCGGTACGCGGCTGAAAACGCCGACGAGGTGGATGCGCTCGTGCTCCACGCCTCGTACTGTGACCGCGATATCTCGGAGACGGACCTCCGAGCGCTCACCGTGCTCGGCGCGGCCGACGGCGTGATCGACTCGGAGCGCGAGCGCGAGAGTCGCGCGAATCTGCCCGCCGACGCTCGCATCGTCGAACTCGACGGGGTCAATCACGCGGGATTCGGGGCGTACGGCCCACAACGCGGTGACACACCGGTCTCGACGGACCCGTCGGTGATGCGGGACCGCGTCGGAAACGCGACCGGTCAGTGGCTCGCGGCGTGAGTGTCCCTCCGCTCCCGGGCAGTCCGCTCCGGACGAGACGACCGCGCGGGAGATAGTCGAGGAAGCGGGTTTTTTGACCGTCGCCGCCCGACCTCTCGTCATGCCAGAGATCGAGCTCGGTGTACCGAAGGGAGTCGTCGAGTCGCTGCCCGAGGAGGACGGAACCGCCGAACACGACATGCGGCGGGCGATCGCCGGGATCCAGTCGCGGCTGAACGCGGAGATCGAGGGAGCAGAGCCCGGAGCGGCCGCCGAGGTGGTCGCCGACGCGGTCGAGCGTATGGAGACGCAGGCGAGCACCTACCACGAGTTCGTCCCCGAACTGCGCGCGTGGGGACAGTCGCCGATTTACGCGATCGCGTGGCGAAACCTCTACGTGGAGCTGATCGGTCAGCTCTACGAACACGAGTGGCTCGGCGACGAACTGGACCGCGAGCGCAACTTCCGACTGGTTGAGGACGGGATCCGACTGTCCGATCTGTAGCTGGGGACCGTCTGTTCGACGCCGGTTCGCCGCTCTCCGGTGTCGCCCGTTTTTAAGCCGCCCCGGTGCGATGGACGCGTATGGAACTGGAGCTGCGGTTCTTCGCGACGTTTCGCGAGGCCGCCGGCGGGAAGATCGTCGAGGCGGAGTTTGCCGACGGATCGAGCGTCGGCGACGTGTTACGGGAGCTGGAAGACGAGTACGAGGGGATGTCCGGTCGCCTGATCGTCGACGGCGATCTCGCCCCGCAGATCAACGTGTTGAAGAACGGTCGCGAGGTGCTCCACCTCGATGGGCTCGAAACCCCGCTCGGCGACGGCGACCGCCTCTCGGTGTTCCCGCCGGTAGCGGGCGGGTCATGACTGAGTCGAACCCGAATTCCGACGCGGAGACCCTCCCGCCGACGGAAGACGGATGGGTACATAAGACGGTCGCGTACCGCGGCATATCGCGGCGACTCGCCGCCCACTACCTCGTCAATCTCGGTGGGGAGCTCGTCGGGACGGACGACCCCGCGGAGGCGACTCGCGTCGACGGCGACGGCTGGCGCGTCGCGCTCAGCGCCGAGAAGGTGACGGCCGCGGCTTCGATACGTCTCACCGAGGTGACAGCGGAGTTCGTCGGCGACCCCGACGTTCTGGACGGCCTGCTCCCGAAGTACCGGCAGAAGGCGATGCGCGCCGGCGGCTGATGTCCGGGCGCGACGGCGACACGGAGGAGGGCGTCTCTCTGCCACCTGGTCCGTATCCGATCCGCGGGACCGCGCTCGTGAAGACCGCGGCGCTCGCGAGCGTCCCGGCCGAGCGCCTCCCCGCTCTCCTCGCGCAGGTACAGGCGGACCTCGGCCCGCGAATCGAGGAGTATCGCCGTCGGTACGAGCGGATCGCGGTCGAGCCGGACCGCGAGACGTTCCTCGTCGAGTCCGACCACTGGGACGGTATCGCCGACCGTCTCGGGTTCTCCGGCCGCGAGCGCGACGCGGTTACCCGCGCACACGAGACGACGGCTGAGCGTGCGGGATCGGGCGAGACGCGGCGCGAGGAGTTCGAGACCGCCCTCGAGATCCGATCGGCGGTCGTGATCGGGACTGGAGAGCCCGAAGGTGGAGAGTCCGAAGGTGGAGAGTCCACTGGAGAGACGGACGTTGGAGAGTCCACTGTGGAGACGGACGTTGGAGAGTCCACTGGAGAGACGGACGTTGGAGAGACCGACGACGGGAGCGACGACGGGGTTGAGACCCCGATCGTCAACGATACGAAGTAACGCCCACGACCGACGCCTTTTCAATCGCCCGCGTGGACGTGGCGGCATGCGACTCGCACGGCTGCTCACGCCCGACGGCCCCGTATCGGGACGCTACGAGGACGGAACGATTGTCGCGGACGACGGCCGGTACGAGGTCGGTCGAGACGGCCGACTCCTCCCGCCCTGCGATCCGAGCGCGCTCTACTGCGTCGGTCGGAACTACGCCGAGACGCTCGATCAGATGGAGTACGAGCGCCCGGAGGAACCCGATTTCTTCATCAAACCCCCGGCGAGCTTGCTCGCGCACGAGGAGTCGATTCGCTACCCCGCGTGGACCGACGAGCTGACCTACGCCGGAGAGCTCGTCGCGGTGATCGACGAGCGGTGTCGGGACGTCGCCGTCGAGAACGTCCCCGACGTCGTCCGCGGGTACACGGTCATGAACGACGTCGACGCGCTCGACCAGCAGGGCCGAACCGCGCGGAAGGCGTTCGACAGCTCCGCGCCGCTCGGCCCGTGGATCGAGACCGACGCGGACCCGACGAACCTCGACATCTCGACGACCGTGGGCGGGGAGCAGCGTCAGAACGCGAACACCGAGCTGATGCTGTTCGGACCCCACGAGATCGTCTCGTACCTCTCCGAGCGCTTTACCTTCGAACCGGGCGACTGCGTCGCGTTCGGGAGCCCGGCGAACCCCGGACTCGTCGAGCCCGGCGAGCGCGTCGAGATCACGTATGAGGGCGTCGGGACGCTGTCGAATCGGGTCGTGGAACCGAGTCGATAAGCCGACGGTACCCGACGCGGTGGCACCCGCGAGCCGGTGGTCAGAAGAACAGGTTGAGGTACTTCTGTTCGAACATCCTTAGCATGACCGCGACGGTCACGGCGATACCCGGCTCGGCGACACGGCCGGGGACGGTCTGAGTGACCCATCCGTATGTCGCGACGGCGAAGGTCGCGACGGCGATCCCGAGCCCGATCGCCGACCTGTTCTCCTTCACCGTCCCGCGCCACCCCGGTGGTCGGGCCGCCCGCCACGCCCGTTCGAAGTAGTCGTCGAGGATCTGGTACACCGTCGTCTCGTCTTTGCCGCGAAGCACCGTCGAGTTGACGCCGCGTTCTCGGCCGTCGTCCAAGACGAACAACCGGTACGTACACTCGTCGGGGTCGCTCGACCGAACGAGTAGACCTCTGAAGTGCGTGTGGTCCGATTCCGTGACGAACCGATAGTTCAGTTCCCCCGGTGACGACGCCGTCCTGGCGTGGATCGACTGCAGCTTCCGTCTCCCGTCGCGTATTTGCTCTTTGACGCGCCCCGACTCCTGTGCCGATCCGACCTCCTCGCCGAACAGGAGCACGTTGACCGTGAGACCGTTTTCGATCCACCGTTCGATGTTTTCCCGGACGAACGGGGGCATGGTCTCGAACGAAAACGCCGGGACGCACAGCTCGTCGGCGTGTTCGTAGGAGCCGACGTCGAGGTCTCGCTTGAAGCTCTCCGTCGATCGGTGGTGGCTCGCTATCGGAATCGTCTCGACCCGGCGGTTGACTCGTCGTTCGAGGTAACTGTCGTGAAAGGCACGGAGGTCGTCGAAAACCGCACTCGGGTCACCGTCGTTCGGCCCGTCGTTCCGGCCCGCCCGCCCGCCGAGAGCGCGTCGCTCCAGGCGGTCGATGAACCCGACGTCGTCTCCCAGTTCGACCCGGTTCGCGAGCCCGTTCGGCCCGTCCTCGTCGCGCGGCGAGAACAGGTTCGATTCGGCGTCGAGATCGGTGAGGATCCGACGGATCTCCTCGACGGTGTACCCCTCGTCGAGTCGGTCGAGGTCGTGAATCAGGGTCTCCGGGAGCCTGTCGACCCGGCAGTAGGGGTAGTCGACGGCGGCGCGGGCGAGTATCTCCGCCTCGGCGGGCCGGAACGCGTCGTCGATCGTCGATCTGAGCCGCTCCCGCAGGCTCCGGCGGTCGACGTCGGTCACTCGTCCCCCTCCAACTGTGTGAGCGCGGTTCGAATCAGCGCTCGCTGGCCGTCGTCGAACGCCCCCAGATGCGCGTCGAACACCGACTCGACGGACGTCTCCAGACGCTCCTCGAGACGCCGCAGTTTCGACAGCTGGTCGGCCCACGTGAACGTCGTCTCCGCCTGCGCTTCGTCGTTGACGTCGACGTCGAGCGTCTCGTAGTCGTACGACGCCAGCACCCGAACGGTGATCTCCCAGTCGGCGAGCCAGTCGGATTCGGGGAGGATCTCCGGGAGCGCGCGCCGGTCGAACCCGAACCCGCCCGGCTGACAGTCGAAGGACGGATCGACGTCGACCCCGGCCGCCCGTCCGGCACAGAGCGTTTCGAGCCGCTCGAATCCCGCTCTGGAAACCCACTCGTCCTCCAGTTTCACGCGGACCGTTCGAGACGTTCTCTGCGGGATGATCACGTCCGCGTCCGACTCGCGAAGCCGGCGTTGAATCCGTCGGATCTCGGAGGCGACGTACTGTCCGTCTCCGTCGGCGACGACGCACGTATCGCCGAGTTCGCCGGCGAGGACCATCGAGAGGCGGCGCGAGCGGCCGAATCCCAGTCTGTCCTTCGTTCGGAGCACGGAATCGGCGTACGGTGCGTCGAAGCTCTCCGGCGGATCGCTGACGACGAGAACGAGGTCGCCCTCGGCGGTCTCGGCGACTTCCCTCGCCCAGGCTTCGTCGGGTACCGGATACGCGATGAGTCCGACCGTCGGGCGCGAACACATACAGGTCCCTCGTCACGTGTCGGCTATTTATATTCCCGGACGGCGCGAACGCGCCAGAACCGCCGTCGCACGCCGTTATCCGGTCCGCAGCGGCTGCCGCTCCCCGTACGTGAGCGTTCGCCAGATCCACTCGACCGGACCGAACCGGAAGTACCGGAGCCACAGCACCGACAGCACCACTTGAACCGCCCAGATGACGAGGACGATCCCGTACTGTTCGACCCGCGAGACGGAGCCGAACAGCCCCAGTCCGTGTCCGTAGAAGATCGACGTCGCGATCACCGTCTGGAGCAGGTAGTTAGTGAACGCGGTTCGGCCGACCGCGGCGAGCCCTCGGGTTATCGGACCGTTCGGACGCCAGCGGGCGTACAACATCACGAGCCCGAGGTAGCCGCCGGCGAGGGGAAAGCTGCCGACGTAGATGAACTGCCGCCAGTACAGCGCGGCGTCGGCGCTCCAGTCGTTGGCCTCGATGTAGAGGACGCCGGCGACGGTGATCGCGAGGCCGACGACGCCGAGCGCGACGAGGAGTTTATATATCCTCGTCGATCGTTCGCCCGTTAACACGCCCCAGCGATACAGCGCCATGCCGAGGAGCATCGTCCCGCCGACCTGCCAGAAGCTCGCTCCGATGAATCCGGTCGTCTGCCGCTCGAACGAGGAGGGGACTCGGTGGTCGAACTGGCCGAGCCACCCGCCTTGATACGTCGCAACTTGCTGCTGGATCGCGGCCTCTGCGGGAGCCCACTGGCCCGCGATCGCCTCGCCGCCCAGCGTGACCGCGGCGAGTAGCTCCAAGATAGGTATAAAAGATAGGAACGCCACACCGATCCCGGCGAGCCGTCGCGCGTCGAGGTTTCTGAACGCGACGAGGACTACCCCGGACAGTCCGTACGCCACGAGGATGTCGCCGTACCACAGAAGATACGCGTGGAGCAAGCCGATCGCGATGAGAATCCCCGTCCGCCGGTAATGAAGCCGCACCGCCGGTTGTCCCTTTCGTTCTTTGCTCTCGATGAACAGGAGGATTCCCGCGCCGAACAGCGCCGAGAACAGCGTGATGAATTTGTTCTGTGCGAAGACGTGACCGAACGCCCACGCCCAGTAGTTGGCCCCCGTGAAGTCGCCGTACAGGGTCGGATTCAGCAGCGTCTGTTCGGGCATCGAGAACACCCAGATGTTGATAAGCAGGATACCGAGGAGCGCGAGTCCTCTGAGGGCGTCGAGGCTGACGATACGGTCGGAGGGCGGCGTCGGTCCGGGATCGCGTGTCACGTGTTGATTCCGGGGACGGTCCGCAGGACCGAATAGGTTCGGATGTATTCGGTTCGATTCCGAGAGCGGACACCGTGGCGACGGCCGACTGTCGGTTCCGCCGTCAGTCCAGCCGAACCGCCTCGCCGCGCTCGGACGACTCGTAGATAGCGTCGATGACGCGCTGTACCGAGAGCGCCTCTTCGAGGGTGTTGATCGTCGGTGCCTCGCCCTCGGCGACGGCCGCCAAGAAGGTCGCCTGTTCGGCGGCGTGACTGTCGCTCTCCCGGGTCTCGACCGCCGTATCGGAGAGGTGGTGATGTCGCCCGCCGCCGATCCCCGCCTCGTGGAGCGTGAGTTCGTCGCTGCCGCGATCGAACGTCGCTCCCGCGTCGGTGCCGCGGATCACGAACTCGTCGTTCGTCGGTCGGTTCGTCGCCCACGCGACTTCCAGCGACACCGTAGAGCCGTCCGCGCCACGGATGAACGCCGAGGCCGAGTCCTCGACGTCGAACCCGTCCGACCCGTTGTCGTCGCCCCACATGTGGACGAACGCGTAGTCTTCGCGGTTGCCGAACTCCGAGCGGGTCTCGCCGGTCACTTCGACGACCTCGGGATGATCGAGGAAGTACAGCGCGAGGTCGATCGCGTGGACCCCGATATCGATGAGCGCCCCGCCGCCAGCGACGCCCTTCGAGGTGAACCACGACCCCCGACCCGGCACGCCGCGGCGACGGATGTAGTTGGCTTCGACGTGTGTCGTCTCGCCGAACCGCCCCTCGTCTTGGTAGTGTTTGACCACTTGGACCGGCTCCGCGAACCGATTGTTGAATCCGACCATACAGAACCCCTCGGCGTCGTGTGCCGCCTCGGCGATCCGCTCGGCGCTCTCCAGCGTGTGCGCGAGCGGCTTCTCCAAGAGGACGTCGAGCCCGGCGTCCAGCGCCGAGAGCGCGTACCCCTCGTGGAAGCGGTTGGGCGTCGTAACCAGCACCGCGTCACAGACCTCGTAGAGGTCCTCCTCGTCCTCGTACGCGTGGACGTCGAACTCCTCGTGAAACCGACTGCGCGCGTCGGCGTCGATGTCCATGCCGCCGACGAGGTTCGCGCCGCGATCGACTAGCTTCGTGGCGTGGTGGTGACCGATCCCACCGAGACCGACGATCCCGACGGCGACGTCGTTCGCGTTCGTCATGCGCTGAGATTCACAACGATAGTTGTTAAGGTTCACGTTCCCGATCGTGTCAGAAGAGCCGTCGTTTCTTAGCACGAAGCGAGCTTGAAATGACACGCTCAATTCCGCCTCACCGAGTCATCCACTCGCTCGCCTGCGGCTCGTCCGGATCGGTGGCGACCTCGACGAGCGCGGGACCGTCGTGCGCGCGCGCGGCGTCGACGGCGGGCCCGACTGCATCGCGGTCGGTAACGCGCTCGGCGTGGACCCCCATCCCGGACGCGACGGCGACGAGGTCGAGCCGGGCGTCGTCCCAACCGTATGCACCCTCCGGGAACCCGTACGAGCGCGACGCCTCTTCGCTGATGATCGCGTAATCGTCGTTGTTGAGTGCGACGACCGTGACGTCGATATCCTCCGAAGCGAGGGTATGCAGCTCGTGAACGCACATCATGAGTCCGCCGTCGCCGGTGAGCGCGAGCACGTCGCGGTCGGGATTCGCCAGCTTCGCGCCGATCGCCGACGGGAGACCGGTTCCCATCGTCGCCCACGAGCCGGGGTTGACGTACGACGACGGTCCCGTGGCCGGAAACGAGACGAGGGTCCAGAGGCGGAACCCGCCAGCGTCCGCCGTGACGACTGCATCGTCTGGGAGCGCCTCCCGAACCTCGCGGAGGACCTCGACGGAGCGGAGCGGCGGATGGCCGTCGTCTCCGTCGGCCCCCCGGTCGAGCGTGAGTTCGTCGAACCGCTCGCGGTCCGCGGCTCTGACCGCGTCGGCGCGGTCGGCACCGCCCGATCGCGTCTCAGCTGATTCCTCGGCTGACGCGTCAGATCCCGGCTCGGTCCGCTGGCCGAGCTGCTCGTCGAGGGCGCGAAGGAACTCGGCCGCGTCGGCGACGATCCCGTGGTCCGTCTCGTAGCCGAATCCGATGTCGTCGCCGTCGAGCGTGACGTGGATCAGCGTGTCTGGCATCGATACCGACCACGAGGCGGTCGCGACCGCGTCGAGGTCGGATCCGACGACGAGTCCGCAGTCCGCCTCGGCGAGCAGACCGCGGAGTTCGGTGCTCGCGCCCCCGCAGAGCACGCCCGCGGAGAGCGGGTGCGTCTCGGGCAGTGTCCCTTTCCCTTTATACGTGGTTACGACCGGTGCGTCGAGTCGCTCGGCGACCGCCCGGAGGCCGTCGCTCGCGCCCGCCCGACGGACGCCGCCGCCCGCGAGGACGACGGGTGCCTCGCTCTCGGTGAGGCGATCGGCCGCGCTCGCGACCGCGCCCGCAGGAGGATCGGGAGGGGCAGCCGGCTGTCGATTACCGACCGCTGGCTGCGGCGTCCGGCTCGCGAGAACGTCTTTGGGAATCCCGACGCGAACCGGTCCCTGCGGCGCCTCGCGGGCGACTCGGATCGCGTCGGCGACGGCGGGGACCGCGCCCGCAGGCGAGTCGACGGTGACGTTCTCCTTGACGACCGTGTCGTACGTCTCCGGCGGCGTCTCGTGGATGCCGTCGCCGCCGCGGATCGCCCGCTCCGTCTCGACGGCGAGGTGGACGAGCGGGACGCAGTCGTTCACGGCGTTTTTCAGCCCGTTCATCGCGTTCATGTCGCCCGGTCCGGGGACGACGACGGTCGCCGCCATCCGTCCGGGATCGCTCGTCTCGGCGTATCCCCACGCCTGGTGGGTGACTGCCGTCTCGTGACGGGCCACGACGAACCGCGCGTCGCGGTCGGCGAGCGCGCGGTTGAGCGGGAGCGTCTGCTTGCCCGGGATGCCGAAGACCGCGTCTACGCCCCGGTCGAGCAGGCAGTCGACGACCGCCTCGGCGACGGTCGGAGGGGACCCCTCGGGGTCCGTGGTGCCTGGCGTCTCGTCCGTGTCCATACCGCGAGGTCGACGGAGCGGGTGTTGAAACCTTCGGCGGACCCGCCTGTCGATTCGACGAGGCGAGACCACCCGAACCACTACGTGCGCCGCCGAGCCATGGTCGATATGGTCGATATCGCGGTGCAGCTGTACACGGTGCGCTCGGTCGACGAGCCGCTCCCCGAACTGCTCGATCGAGTCGGTGCGGCCGGATTCGACGGCGTCGAGTTCGCCTACCGGGTCCGAGACGCGCCGACAGCCGACGTGCTCGCGGCCCTCGACCGCAACGAGTTGGCCGTCGCGTCCGCACACGTCCCGATCGAGTCGCTCGAAGACGACTACGAGGCGACGCTGGAGTTCTACGACGCGCTCGGTGCCGACACGCTCGTCGTCCCGTGGCTCGATCCCGAGGAGGTCGAGAGCGAGGCCGCCGTCGACGCGGCCGCGGACCGTCTCAACGCGCTGGTCGACCGGCACGCCGCGACCGGTTCGAGCGTCCGACTCGCGTACCACAACCACGACCAGGAGTTTCAGACGGTCGACGGGGCGCCCGCGATGGAGCGGCTGCTCGCGCGGACGGACGACCGGCTCGGGTTCGAGATCGACGTCGGCTGGGCGCAGGTCGGCGGCGCCGATCCCGTCGCGCTCATCGACCGATACGCGGGCCGGATCACGCACGTACACGTCGCGGACGTCGATGTCGACCGCGGCGAGTCGGTCGCGCTCGGCGACGGCGACGTGGACCTCGACGCCGTCGTCGCGAGCGCGCGGCGCGCGGACGCGGAGTGGCTCGTGTACGAACACGACGATCCCAAGGACCCGGTCGAGTCGATCGAACGCGGGGCGAGGAAGCTTCGGGAGGCGCTGCGATGATCCTCCCCCGCCACTAAATCCGCCTCCTCCGCCACTAAATCCGCCTCCTCCGCCACTAAATCCGCCTCCTCCGCCACTAAATCCGCCTCCTCCGCCACTAAATCCGCCTCCTCCGCCACTAAATCCGCCTACTCCGCCACGTTCGTCTCACGCACGCGGACTCCCTTCCGCGCGAGGTGCCGCATCTGTCGCTGGGCGAACTCCTCTTCGCTGGATCCCCGCGTCGCGAGTACGTACACGAGCGCGGAGCCCGACGGCCGCATCGTCCGTCCCGCGCGCTGTGAGCCCTGTCGTCGAGAGCCGCCGAGCCCGCTGGCGACGATCGCGAGTTCGGCGTTCGGGAGGTCGATCCCCTCGTCGCCGACCCGAGAGACGACGAGGGTGTCGAGGTCGTCGCGGTTGCTGTCGTTGCTGCGGTCGCTATCGTTGTCGCGGCCGCGGTCGGTGGGCGAGGCGTCGCTGTCGTCTCGGAAGCGCCGGAACAGCGCGGCGCGCTCGTGATGCGGCGTCTCTCCGCTGATAAAGGGAGCGTCGAGCGCGTCGGCGATGGCCGCGCCGTGGTCGAGGTACTCCACGAACACGAGCGCCTTCTTGTCGCGGTGAGCCGCGAGGAGGTACCGGATCTCCTCGATCTTCGCCGGGTTCTCGGCGGCGAGGCGGCGTCGCTCGCGGCCGTCGGCGCTGGCGTACTCGTTCTGTGCGAGTTCGTCGCGCCACGGGACGTACCGGATCTCGACTTCCGGCTCTTGGACGAAGCCCGCCTCGAACAGCTCGTCCCAGTCCGCGCCGATGGGCTGACCGATCAGGGTGTAGATCTCCTCCTCGCTCCCGGTCTCGCGGACCGGCGTCGCCGAGAGGCCGAGGCGGTGTTTGCTCTGGAGTTCGGCGGTTCGGGAGTACACCGGGGCGCTGATGTGATGAGCTTCGTCGAAACAGATCAGCCCCCACTTCCGCGAGTCGAAGAGGCTCCGGTGGCGGTCCATCCCGGCGATCTGGTACGTCGCGATCGTGACCGGGCGGATCTCCTTTCGGCCGCCGTGGTACAGCCCGATGTCGGCCGGATCGACCGTCGAGTGCGCCAGCAGCTCCTCGCGCCACTGCTCGGCGAGTTCGCGAGAGGGGACGAGGATGAGCGTCTCGCCGCCGACCGCCGCGATGGTGGCGATGGCGGCGACGGTCTTCCCGGAGCCCGGCGGACCGACGTACACGCCGGAGCGGCGGTCGAGGAACGTCTCGACCCAGCTCTCCTGGTAGGGGCGGAGCTCGGTCGTCAGATCGATATCTACGGGATCGCCCGTGTCGAGGTCGCGGTCGTCCTGGACGGGGTAGCCGGCGTCGTAGAGCGCGCGTTTGACATCGGCGACGGCCTCTGCGTTCACCCACGCCTCCGTCTCGGAGATCGGGGCACGGAGGTGCTCGGCGTCGAGGTGTTGATCGGCGACGTTGCCCATCAGGCTCTCGGAGGCGGCCTGCAACACGACGTAGTCGTCTTCGTGCGTGTACAGCCGGAAGCGGTTGGCGCGCCGCCACTGGTCGCGGATCCAGTCTTCGAGGTGCTCGTACCGTCGCGGGAGTACGGAGCGGAGGCTCGCGATCAGCGCGTCGTCGTCCTCGAACGGGGCGGCCCACACGTCCTCTTGCCGAATGCGGTAGAGGTACCCGCGGGTGCCGGGGTCGGTCCCGGTGGTGTCGACGAGGTACGCGAACTGCGAGAGCCGTGCGCGGGTGAACTGCGTCGGGCGGTCCACGACGATTTCGCGGCGCTTCGGAAACGTCACGACGCGCTCGCGGGTCGCGAGTCGACCCCAATCGGTCGGGTAGAAGACGACCGGGTCGCTCTCGACGTCCAGTCGGTCCACGTCGCCGCGGTCGACCAAGGCGGCGAGCGCGTCCCGCGCCGTCGCCTGCGTGGTTCCGAGCCGCCGTGCGACCTCGCTGGCGGTCGCGAGCGGTCGCTCCTCGGCTTCGAGCGCCTCGTGGAAGCGGTCGAGAGAGATCCCCTCTTGCGCCGCAGTTCCTCGCTCGGAGCCGTCACGGGGAGAGCCGTCGCCCGCGGAGCCGTCACGGGGAGAGCCGTTGCCGGCGTCAGAATCGCCGGGGTCGTCAGTCATCGGTCACCGTTCGGTCGCGACGCGGAAATGGGTAGCGTCCGCGGGAAGGAGGAGACGCTATCGGCCCGAACGTCCGTGACAGCCGCGAGAGGTGATTCCCTCCTTCGAGCGGAATCGGCACCCGCAGTCGCTACAGCGGACGTACGGCTCCCCGGGGTCGGTTTCGAGACGGTGTTCGCCGACCACGAAGGGGCGAGTCACCGTTCGGGGTCGAATCCGATCGGGGATCGGGGTCGACGCCGACTCGCTCAGCGCCGTGCGCACGGCGATGGTCTCGACGTCGACGGGGTCCCACCGTCGAGCGTCGAGCGCGGCGTCACGGTCCGCGACCTCGGTCCAGCCCGTGACGACGACCGGGGAGTTCGTCTCCGTGTCGCTCACGACCACGACGAATCGGATGCCGCCTTCGATCAGAGCGAACCGCCAGCCGTCGGTCCGGTTCCACCGGAGTTGCCCCCGGCGGATCGCGTCGCTCACGGTTCGGATCGAGACGTAGCGGCCAGGTTGTTCGAGTCGCTCGCGGAAGTGATCGGTCAAGGCGTATAAGCCCGGGTCGCGGATCGGGGGATCCTCCGGCGTCCGTGCGACGGACGGCCGATCCGGCGGGACCGCCGAGTCGGTGCGGGCGGCGTCTCGGTCGGCTCCGAGCGGGAGGGGGTCCGATCTCGACGCCGCCAGCCGGCGAGGCCCCGCCGACGCGGTCGTGGACGCGGTCCGACGCTCTATCGATCCGGGACGGGATGACTCCGCGTCTCCCGGCCCGCCCTGTCGGGATGCCACTGAGTGTGAGTATAGAGCGACGTCTTAAGTGTGTTACGGCGGCACAGGGGTGCGATCGCGCGGGTCCGTCTGCGGCGCCTGCGGTCCGAGAGACGCGGCGGCCTACTCGCACTCCGAGACGCGGCGGCCTACTCGCACTCCGAGACGCGGCGGCCTACTCGTGACCCGAGACGCGGACTGGTTCGTACGGCTCTTCCAGCCACTCGACGTCGGACTCAGAGAGGTCGATGTCGAGCGCCTCGACCGCGTCTTCGAGGTGTCCGACGCTGGACGTGCCCACGATGGGCGCGTCGACGACCTCCTTACCGGCGACCCAGCGGAGCGCGATCTGGGCCATCTTCACGCCCTTCTCCTCGGCCAGTTCCTGTACGCGACGGTTGATCTCCTCGCCGCCGCCCTCGCGGTACGGACGCCCGAGCGCGGTCTCGTGTTCCCCGCGGGTCGTCGCGTCGTCCTGCTCGTAGGGCCGTGCGAGGTAGCCCGCGCCGACCGGGCTCCACGGGACCATGCCGATTCCCTCCTTTTGACAGAGCGGAACCATCTCTCGCTCCTCTTCGCGGTACGCGAGGTTGTACAGGTTCTGCATGGTGACGAAGCGCTCGTACCCCTCACGGTCGCTCGCGTGAAGCGCCTCGGCGAACTGATGCGCCCACATCGAGGAGGCGCCGATGTATCGCACTTTCTCGCGGCGGACCGCGTCGTCGAGCGCGGCCAGCGTCTCCTCTATCGGCGTGTCGTCGTCCCACCGGTGGATCTGATACAGGTCGACGGTATCCATCCCGAGTCGGTCGAGGCTGTGTTCCAGCTCCTGCTCGATGGACTTCCGAGAGAGGCCGCCGGAATTCGGGTTCGACTCGTCCATCTCGCCGTACACCTTCGTGGCGACGACGAACCGATCGCGGTCGTACTCGGCGAGCACGTCGCCGAGGATCTCCTCGCTCTCGCCGTTCGAGTAGACGTTCGCGGTGTCGAAGAAGGTGATCCCGAGTTCGATGGCGCGCTCGACGAGTTCGCGGCCCTCCTCTGGGTCAAGCATCCACTCGTGTTCGCTCCCGAAGCTCATACAGCCGAGCGCCAATCGGCTCACCGTCGTCCCCGTGTCGCCCAGCGTGGTGTACTCCATACGGATCGACCGGTCGCCCGAGGTATTAAAAACGGACGACCTACAGCGCCGGCGGCCCGTCGCGACCGATAACGATCTCCTGTCCTTCGATGTCTTCGAGCGCGGCGACGCGACCGCCGATGGCGACGCGACCCGTCGACGTCTCGACGACGAGCGACGCGACCTCCTCGGTGTCCTCGAAGGCGACGTCGACGACGCGGCCACGGACGGTGACGGACTCGCCGGTCTCGATGTCGCGGCCCTCGACGGTCGCGTAGAACTCCTCGCCGTCGGACTCTCGGACGTCCTTGACGGCGCGCCGAATCGAGGCGTAGCGCCGCGGGAACGGACGGTTCCCCCCGTTCGTCGCGAGCGTCTCGGCGGTCGTCCACAGGACGGTGCCGAAGAAGCCGGAGACGAGGAACCCGAGCGCGGAGCGGTTGAAGATGACGCCGTACCGCTCACGGTCGTCGCGGAGCGCGTCCTGCGTGGCGTACACCGAGTACTCGCCGTCGCCGACGGCGAGGATGGGGGTCGTGATCCCGCGACGGGCCCGGGTGATGGTGGCGACTTGGTGGTAGTCGAACTCCTCGGGGTCCGGTGCCTTCGCGGCGGGAGTGACGAGGAGTTCGACACTGACGCCCGCTTGGACCTTCGCCGCCAGTTCGTCACGGAAGCGACGAAGGAGCCCGGGGGTCAGCGAGACGGCGAGCTCGTACTCCGCGCCGGTGATCACCTCTTCGAGGTATCGAAGGATCGTCGAGCGCGACTTCACGAGGGACACCGCCTCGGTCTCACGGGTCGGCGCGGTGTACCGGGCTTCCAACTCGTCGACCATCTCCGTGAAGGAATTCTGTAGATCGCCGAACGCGTCCTCGGGGTCGACGGCGACGATCTTCATCGGGCGGGACTCGCGAAGTTCGACGAGCCCTCGATCCGAGAGGCTTCGCACCGTGTCGTACACGCGCGGTTGCGGGATGTCCGTTCGGTCAGCGATGTCGCTCGCCGTCAACTCGCCGTGTTCCAACACCGCGAGGTACGCGTCGATTTCGTACTCGCCGAGGTTGAATCGGTCCCCGACGTGATCGAGCGTACCCCGGAGGTCGTCAGTCATAACTCGACCAATACGGCCCTCGGATATAGGTTTTTACTATGAGACGAGTAGCACGCGTTTTCAGAGTCGGGTCCACTACATATACATCCGGTCGTAGGTCCCCTCCGGCTCGCGCTCTTCGATCCGCTCGGCGAGACCCTCGTAGTGGCGCCGGATCTCGGCTGCGAACGAGGCGAGCGGCTCCGAGTCGACCCCGAGACCGTACGTCGCGTCGATTGTGTCAACGAGCCTGACGGCCGCCTCGACGTCTGGAGCTTGTGCGTGGACCGGCGTGATGAACACGCCGACTCCGAGCGGCGAGTCCATTCCCCGTTCGAGCAGTGAGGCGTTCGTCCCGTCGAGAAATCCCGCCTCCATCGGCGGGACGGTATCGCCGTCCGGAGCGGGAGCAGTCTCGTCCGGAGCGGGAGCAGTCTCGCTTACATCGTCACGGGTCGAAGTGTCCCTATCGGCATCGTCAAGCGCCACAGCGTGGGAGTCGCTCGCGTTGATGTCGGAATCATGAGCGCCGCCTTCGGAATCGTCTGCGTCGATTTCGGGAGCGTTCTCACCGCCACCGAGGCGGGTCTCTCGGTAGTCGTCGGTGGCGACGTAGAACGTCCGGTGGGCGTCGGGGCCGTGCGGGATCGGGACGCCGGCGAGCACCGCGATCTCGGAGACTCCCGCCGACTCGGTCCACTCGAGGATCGAGGTCGCGAGGAGTTCGCCGAGCGCGGCCGGGACGAACTGTTCGGCGACCAAGACGGTGACGTCGATATCCTCGGCGGAGTACAGCCGGATCGGGTGACGCGGCCGCCCCTTCGAAAACGGGGTGATCGACGGGAGCCCGTCCGTTCGGATATGGCCGGTCTCTTCGAGATCGAGGTTGTCGATGAGGTAATCGACGGCTGTGAGGCCCGCCAGTCCGAACGACGAGAATCCGGCGATGAGTACGTCGCTCGGTGACGACTCGTGGGCGACGCTGAACGACGGTTTCGAGGGAGTGTATTCCGGCATACACTTCGATTCGCTCGGCGAGGTGTTAGTGGTTTCCACGCGACGGCTCGATCGTCTCGTTCGTCGAGGTGATACACAGGGAGAAACGCTTTTTCGGGTGGGAAACGGCGGATTGGCTATGGCACGGCCCGACGGTGCGATCCCGATCGCCAACTGGATCGCCAGACTGTCCGATGTTCCGGGGTCGCGGCTGGTCCTCGTCGTGTTGTCGGTGGTCGTCGGCGTCGTCGCGTCGAAGTTCCTCGTCCGGCTGATCGGGCGGCCCGTCGCTCGCCGCGTCTCACGCCAGAGCGTCGCACAGACGATCGTTCGCGGCGTTCGCGTGGGGACCGTCGTCGTCGCGCTGTTGATCGGCCTGTGGGCCGCGGGGGTCCAGCTGCCGGACTTCATCGTGGCCGGTGCGGTGTTCTCGGCGGTCGTCGGTGTCATTCTCGCGCCGCTCATCGGGAACTTCATCAACGGCGTGTTCATCCTCGCCGACCAGCCGTTCGAGATCGGCGACATGATCGAGTTAGAGGACGGAACGACGGGATTCGTCGAAGACATCACGATCCGGTACACGAAGATATTCACGCTCGATAACACGTTTCTCGTCGTTCCGAACGGGAACATACGCGACCGTGACGTGACCAATTTCTCCGCGGAAGACGAGCGAACCCGGCGGAGTCTCGACGTGTTGGTCACGTACGAGAGCGACATCGACGCGGCGCGACGCCAAATCGAGCAGGCCGCAAGGGACTGCGACGCCGTCATCGACGGGGGACCCGACATCCGCGTCGGCGTCGCTCGCTACACGGCGAGTCCGGACTGCCGAATCCAGGAATTCGGTGACAACGGCGTCTTGCTCCGGCTTCGGTACTGGGTGAAAAAACCGTACAAACTCATGAAGGTGCAGTCGGACGTGAACGTTCGAATCCGCGAGCGGCTCGCCAACGTCAGCGTCGAGATGGCGTACCCGCACCGACACCTCGTCTTCGACGACACGTCCGGCATTGCACGGGTTGGCGGCCCAGATGGCGATCCGGGAGGCGATCGCTCCGACGAGGGCGATAACACGCCCGCCGGAACGCCGCTCGAAGCGGAGACAGTCGAAGCGGACAAATCGGCGGGGAAAACGGGAGCCGAAGGCGAGACGGACAACCGACGCGGGACAACCGGCGAAAGTGAGAGCGTCGACGAGAACGGGACGGTCGACAGCGAACGCCCCTGACGAACAGCGGATTCGTACAACCCGCTCCCGCGGATACACGTCCGGAAACGGGCGCACACGGCCGGAATCGGAAGTCTGATACAGCGAGCTCGTCACTTATAAACTAGTGAGCGACGAGCCCTCCGACGACCCCCGCGAGTCACCGCCACCATCCGAGAGGGACCCGTCCGGCAGTGGGCGACCCGACGGCGAAGATCCGACCGACACCGACCCACCGAGCGACAGCGACGACCGCGTCTCCGAGGAGTCCATCACCGAGGGGAGCCTCGTCCGACCCCTCTTCCACCTCGCGTGGCCTATCGTCGTCATCCAGCTGTTACAGGTGACGTACAACGTCGTCGACACCTTATACCTCGGTCGGCTCTCGGCCGAGGCGGTCGGCGCGATCAGTCTCGCGTTCCCGTTGATCTTCCTGCTCATCGCGGTCGCGGGCGGCTTCACGACCGCGGGAGCGATCCTCGTCGCGCAGTACACCGGAGCCGACGGCAACCGGTCGGCGGGGTTGGTCGCCGGACAGACCATCTTCACCGTTTCCGTCCTCTCCGTGCTGATCGGGGTCGGCGGCTACTTTTATACTCGGCCGGCGCTGGAGTTGCTTCCCAGCGACCCTGACACCGCGGCCTCGGTGATCCCCCTCGCGGCCGACTACATGGAGATCATCTTCCTCGGCATCCCGCTGATGTTCGGCTTCTTCGTCTTCTCCGCGCTGATGCGCGGGTACGGCGACACGCGGACGCCGATGGCGGTGATGGTCGTCTCCGTCTTCCTGAACGTCCTCTTGGACCCGTTCCTCATCTTCGGCTTCGCGAACAATCCGCTGTTCGACTGGCTGGCGGCGGTGCCGCTCGTCGCGGCGCTCGATCCCGTCGGCTTCCAGGAAGCGGTGTTCGCGGCGACCGGCTTCACCGGCTACGGGATCGAGGGCGCCGCGCTGGCGACGATCCTCTCGCGCGGCGTCGCGACGGTCATCGGACTGTGGCTGCTGTTCGCCACGGGGCTCGGTCCGGCGGTCACGGTCGCACACCTCCGACCCGACCTCGGTTTCATCGAGGACATCTTCCGGCTCGGGCTTCCGTCCAGCGTCGAGCAGACGACGAGCGCGATGGCGATGATCACGCTCACCGCGATGGTCGTCACTTTCTCGCCGCCCGTCGTGGCCGCGTACGGGCTCGGAAATCGGCTCATCTCGCTCGTGTTCCTTCCCGCGATGGGCCTCGGCCGGGCGATCGATACGATGGTCGGACAGAACCTCGGCGCCGACAGGGCGGACCGGGCCGCTCGTTCGGTCAAGATCGCCGCCTCCACGGGCGCGGGAGTGATGTTCCTCGTCGCGATCGTCGCCGTCGTGTTCACTGAGCCGATCGTCGGGGTGTTCCTCGGCGACGTCCCTGACGCTCCGGAGACCGTCGCGTACGCCGTCGAGTACGTGCGGATCCGTTCGGTCGAGTTCGCGTTCATCGGCGTCTCGCAGGTGATCTTGGGCGCGTTCCGCGGCGCCGGGAACACGAAGACGGCGATGGTGATATCGATTCTCACTCTCTGGGTGGGTCGGGTCGCCAGCGTCGGGTACCTCGTCTTCGTCGCGGGCTGGGGGGAGACGGGGATTTGGGTCGGCATGGCGCTCGGGAATGTGCTCGGTGCACTGGTCGGCGTCGCGTGGTTCTCGCGTGGGACGTGGACGGAGCGGTACATCGACGACCCGCAACCCGACGTTGACCCCGTTAGTGACGACTGACTCGGGGACAACTGAGCCCGGGAGGACCAGACTCGGGGACAACTGAGCCCGGGAGGACCAGACTCGAAGATACTGCCCCCGGGGACGACTGACATCGGGCTCGGAGAGGGAGGACGATCTGTTCGCGTCGAGTTCGGAGTCAGTGCCGGAAGAGATGTATCGCGTCGTCGTCGCGGAGGAGACAGAAGCGCGATCCGTCGTTTTCCGGGAAGCGAGCGCCCGGCTCTCGAGTGGTAAAGAGTCGCTGGAACGGAGCGTCACAGACGGGACAGGCGACGTCCCTCCGGTTCTCCCAGAGACTCGTCGTGCCGGTGTCACGCAGCTGTTTCAGGGCGTGACGGTGGTCGTGGACGTCGAATTGCGGCATGTGTTTCGCTTCGGACGGAGCCGCTTTCAACGTATCCTCGCGAGTCTCAGTCGGTGGAGTCCGCCAGCAGCGCTCGGGCGCGGTCGAGTGCGGCGTCGGTACCGTTCCTGACGTGCTCGCCGACCGCGTTTGCGGCTTCCGTGAGCGCGTCGGCCTCCGCTGGCGACACGTCGCCGGTAAGCGCGTCGACGCGTTTCGTTCGGTCGCGGAGCCGTTCGAGAACATCTCGAGCGGGCCCGATCCGGGCTGCGACGTTGTCGCCAGCAACAGAGACGGTGTTGCTGCTGGCGATCGACACCGCGTCGTCCTTCCCTTCCAGTGGTTCGGTTTCGGTTTGGGTCTCGGGATGCTCGTCGACTCCGGTGCCGTCACTCTCGTCGATTTGGGCGCTCTCCGCGTCTCCCTCGCTCGCTTCGAGTTCGTCGAGAAACGCGAGGAGGTCGGTTCGATACGCCTCTGCGGCGTGAACCGCAGCCATCCCGCGCGCCTCGCGAAGCGATTCGGGGACGTGCGACCGATCGGGTCGGTCCCCCTCGTCGGCGCCGGCGAGCAGACCGAGGAGATACTCGCGGTCCGAATCGGTGGGGTCGCGTAAGCGCTCGTAGCAGTCGACGGCCTCCAACAGCTCACGCGCGGCGAGGTAGGTGTCGTCGAGCGGGAGCAGTTCGCCGCCGCGAATGAACCCCCGTTTGCGGGTGTACTCGCGGAGATCGGATTTGAGACCTGCTACGCCTTGGTCGGGCAGTGTTCCGCGCGCGTCGCCGACGCGGTCGCGGTGTCCGCTGAGATCGAGGTCGACTGGGCTGTCCGTGTGAGCGGTTCGGTCGTCGACGCCGACGCTCCGGAGCCCTCCGCAGTCCGGACACTCGATCGAACCCGTCTCGTAGTACGACCAGCGGGCGCCACACGCCTGACACTCCCGTTCGCCGCGAACCTTCATGTGACCGGTTTCACCGCCGTCGGCGTAAAGCGCTGTGGGTCGTGTTCTGGATGGTGGTCCCTGTGCTCTGGACGGTATGTGCGCCCGTTCTCTGGACGGCATGTGCGCCCGTTCTCTGGACGGCATGTGCACCCGTTCTCTGGACGGGTCCGTGACGTGATATTATTACGGGGCCACGTGAAACGCCGACCATGAGTTGGCACGCCGTTGACGCCGTGGACGACGCGGTCGAGGCCACACGCCGGTTCCTGTTCCCGTTCAGCCTCGTCCGCTGGGCGAAGCTCTCCTTCCTCGTGCTTTTGATGGGCGGTGGGGCGAGCGCGAACGTTTCGGTCCCGCCCGTACCGGAAGGCGGTGTCTCCGTATCGGAGAGGGGCAGCTCCGTACCGGGAGCCATCGGTTCGGGTACCGTCGGCGGGACGGACGGCATCGGAGCGGTAGACGGTCCGCTCTTGGCGGCAATCGTTGCTGGACTACTCCTCGCGGTCATTGCCCTGTCCGTGGCCTCGCTCTCGTTGCGGCTGGTCTTCTACGATGCGCTTCGCACGAACCACGTCCGCCTGTGGCGTCCCTTCGTCGAGCGGTTTCGGCAGGCCGCAGGACTGTTCGTCGTGTCTGTCGCGTTATCGCTGGGGTTCGCAGCTCCGGTCGCGATCGCGGTGATCGTTTCCGCGCTCACGTCGAGTCCGACCGGGTGGGAGCGGCTCGACTCCGCGGCGACGGCGATCGCGTCGTTGCCGACCGAGGCCGTCGTCGCGGTCGGTGTCCTCGGGGCGGTGATCGGACTGGTCGCGCTTCTCGTACTTCGGCTGACGTTTGAGTTCGTCGTCCCTACGATGATCGTCGAAGATATCGGCGTGATTTCCGGGTGGGGACGCCTCTGGCGCTCGCTTCGGGGTCGATTCACCGATCTCATCGTCTACCTCCTCGTTCACTTCGTCATCGGTATCGGCATCGCAGTTGCCGAAGGACTGGCGGTCGTCCTCGTCGGATCCGTCGTTGCCGTCGTCGCTGGACTCGTGTTGCTGATCGCGTCAGTCCCGCTCGGCGGTATCGGTGCAATCCTGGGTACAACAGCGGGTACCGCCGTGCTCGGCGTGGTGTTGTTGGGCGCGGCGGGAGCGTTACTGCTCCTATTATTGCCCGTTCGCGTGCTCACGCGGTCGTATCTGATCACGTACGAGGTGTCGACCCTCGCCGGTATCGATCGGTCGCTCGCGCTCCTGCATCCGGATCTGGATCCCGCGAGTGCGACGGTGACAGCGTCGGAATCGTGACAGCGTCGGAATCGTTTGGTTCGGTAGTAGCGTTTTGTTTTGTTTTGTTTCGTTCGATAGTATGGTTCCGTTCGGGCCGTCAATAGGACCGTTCCGTTCGGTAGGACGTTCACGTCGGATCGACAGGAGAGTTCGTCGAGCGTCGAACCGCAGATTCGACGGGTTCACATACCTTTTTACTCTGTTCACGAAAGAGGGAAACACATGGGACTAGATGACGACGCGAGAGAGTACCACCGAATAGATCCCCCCGGGAAAATTGCCATAGAGACGACGAAGCCGACGAACACCCAGCGAGACCTCTCGCTGGCGTACTCGCCCGGTGTCGCGGCACCGTGTCTAGATATCGCGGAGGATCCGGAGGCCGTGTTCGAGTACACGGCGAAGGGGAACCTCGTCGGGGTCGTCTCGAACGGATCGGCGGTGCTCGGCCTCGGCAACATCGGCGCGTCGGCGTCGAAGCCTGTCATGGAAGGAAAAGGCGTGTTGTTCAAGCGGTTCGCGGATATCGACGTCTTCGACATCGAACTCGACATCGAGGACGTCGACCCGTTCTGTGAGGCGGTGAAGGCGATGGAGCCGACCTTCGGCGGCGTGAACCTCGAAGACATCAAGGCCCCGGAATGCTTCAAGATCGAAGAACGACTCCGCGAAGAGATGGACATTCCGGTCTTCCACGACGACCAGCACGGGACCGCCATCATCTCCGGCGCCGCGCTGATGAACGCGACGGAGATTTCCGGAAAGGATCTCTCTGAGATCGAGATCGTCTTTTCGGGCGCGGGCGCGTCCGCGATCGCGACGGCTCGATTCTACGTCTCGCTCGGTGCGAAAAAAGAGAACATCACGATGTGTGACTCCACCGGGATCATCACGGAGGAGCGCGTCGCGAACGGCGAGGTCAACGAGTACAAGAGCCAGTTCGCCAGCGACGTCGAGGGCGGCGACCTCACCGACGCGATGGAGGGGGCCGACGTGTTTGTCGGACTCTCAGTCGGTGGAATCGTCTCCCAAGAGATGGTTCGGTCGATGGGGCCGGACCCGATTATCTTCGCGATGGCGAACCCCGATCCGGAGATCACCTATGAGGACGCGAAGGACGCGCGCGACGACACGGTGATCATGGCAACGGGTCGATCCGACTACCCGAACATGGTGAACAACGTGCTCGGGTTCCCGTTCCTGTTCCGCGGAGCGCTCGACGTGCGCGCCACCGAGATAAACGAGAAGATGAAGCGGGCGGCCGCCGAGGCGCTAGCGGAGCTGGCACGGAAGGACGTTCCGGACGCAGTCGTGAAGGCGTACGGCGACGACCCCATGCAGTTCGGTCCGGACTACGTGATTCCGAAGCCGCTCGACCCGCGTGTGCTCTTCGAAGTGGCACCGAAGGTCGCTGACGCGGCGATGGAATCGGGCAGCGCGCGGATCGAAATCGAGCTCGATCAGTACCGCGAGCGGTTGGAAGCGCGTCTCGGAAAGTCTCGTGAGATGATGCGAGTCGTGCTGAACAAAGCGAAGAGCGATCCGAAGCGTATCGCGCTGGCCGAGGGCACCGACGAGAAGATGATCCGTGCCGCGTACCAGCTCACCGAGCAGGGGATTGCCGAACCGGTGTTACTCGGTGACGCGGATGAGATCGCGCGAACTGCCGATCAGCTCGGGCTCTCCTTCCAGCCCGAGATCGTCGATCCGTCGAATCGGGATGTCTCGGCGTACGGTGATCGGCTCCACGAGTTACGCAAGCGGAAAGGTATCACGCGTCGGGAGGCTAACGAACTCGTTCAGCGAAATACCAACTATCTCGGGAGCGTCATGGTCAAAGCGGGCGACGTCGATGCGATGCTCACTGGACTGACGCATCACTACCCGTCTGCCCTTCGACCGCCGTTGCAGGTGATCGGCTCCGCTGACGATACGGACACGATCGCCGGTGTCTACATGCTCACGTTCAAGAATCGGGTTATCTTCTGTGCGGACACAACGGTGAATCAGGACCCCGATGCGGAGACGCTCGCGGAGGTAACCCGACACACCGCAGAGCTCGCACGGCGGTTCAACGTCGAGCCGCGCGCGGCAATGCTGTCGTACTCCAACTTCGGGAGCGTCGACAACGAGGGAACTCGGAAGCCTCGCGAGGCGGTCGGGATTCTCCACGACGATGAAGCGGTCGACTTCCCGGTCGATGGGGAGATGCAGGCCGATACTGCAGTCGTCGACGACATACTCAACGGGACGTACGAGTTCTCCGAGCTCGACGAAGCCGCGAACGTTCTCGTGTTCCCCAACTTGGAAGCCGGAAACATCGGCTACAAGCTGCTTCAGCGACTCGGCGGTGCAGACGCAATTGGTCCGATGCTGGTCGGGATGGACGAACCCGTTCACGTCCTCCAGCGAGGCGATGAGGTGAAGGACATCGTCAATCTAGCGAGTGTCGCCGTCGTTGACGCCCAGGAGTAGAATCGGACGACACGATTTTGTTGGCAGTCGGTCTCTGAACAGAGTTTACAGATCGATTTCTTTGGAGTGACACACCGGGTTTCCGGTGAAACGGTGGTTGGTGGTTGGTGGTGTGTAGGAGGCGGTTTGATTCGATTTTCAGGAGTGAAAGAAACACGCGAATAGTTACCCAACAAACACTATTTTCACCTAGCACATAAACTATTAAATAGGTGTACTGTTTACAGTCCACTAGCTGAAAAGCAGAGAGAATTCTCAATGGAAGCAGAGAGGTTTCACCGGAAACCTAGTCTTCCCCTCGTTCGTGTTGAACTGTTTTCGTACCTCCTACGTCTTCTCGCATCTCCTACGTCTTTTCATGCCTCTTCCCACTTTCGCATACTCTTCGGGTCTCCTTATGCCAATATCTCTCGCGTTGAGAATATTGACACTCCCGTTAATTGTGGTCGATGTCAGAGGCGACCGCCATTCTCTGAAGGTAATACGATTAGTCGATTATTTCGAACATGGGCACTCGACCGTTAATATGGGGTTTTGGCGTTGACACTGATATTTGGCGTTGACACTGATATTTGGCGTTGACACTGATATTTGGCGTCGCTGTTGTCTGCTATCGACACCGGGTTTCCGGTGAATCTGGTCTTTCCTTAGTTACCAGATCGTGTACTTCTCCTCACCGGGTTTCCGGTGAACCCCCACCCCCTCCCCCACCCAAAACCCCATTTCACCGGAAACCCGGTGTGTGTCTCAAACAACTCACCCCATACAGCGCGCTCGAAACAGAACGTATTTCACCGGAAACCCGGTGTCGATCCTATGGACGCAGCGGACGACCTCTTCACTCGGGAGGACCCGATATTCGCGAACAAGGAACTCCTTGAGATCAGTCATCTTCCCGGGGAGGGACGGATCGTCGGTCGCGATGACGAGATCAGCGACCTCGCGACGGCGGTCAACCCCGCGATCTTCGGTCAGAGCCCGAGCAACGTACTGATATACGGAAAAACCGGCACGGGGAAGTCGCTCTGTGCCAAGTACGTCTCGAAGCGACTCGTCTCGACGGCGGGCGAGGAGGGCGTCAACGCGATGTTCGCGTACGTCGATTGCGCACAGGACACGACCGAGACGCAGGCGGTCCAGACCATCGCGGAGGGCGTGAACGATCCGGAGGCGACCGGGATCAACGTCCCCGACAAGGGACTCTCGACCTCGACGTACTACAAGCGACTCTGGCGCATTCTCGACCAGCGGTATGATGTCGTGCTTATCATTCTCGACGAGATCGACAAACTCGACGACGACGCAATCCTGATGCAACTCTCTCGAGCGGGCGAGGCGGGAAAAATAACCGACTGCAAGCTCGGGGTTATCGGCATTAGCAACAAGATTCAGTACAAAGATCGAATGGACGAGCGGGTCAAGTCCAGCCTCTGTGAACGCGAGTTCGTGTTCCCCCCGTACGACGCGAACCAGCTCCGCAAGATCATGCAAGCGCGTGCGGACGCGTTTCATGACGATGTCCTCGAACCGTCGACGATTCCCCGTGCCGCGGCGCTCGCTGCGCGCGAGCACGGGGACGCGCGGAAAGCGATCGACATCCTCCGCTACGCCGGTGAAATCGCACAAGCAAACGGTCAACCGACCGTTCGCGAGGAGTTCGTCACGCAGGCACGCGAGCGCGCGGAAACCGATCGGTTTCGCGAGCTCATCCGCGGGTCGACGCCCCACTCCCGATATGTCCTTCAAGCGCTCGCGCTCCTTTCGCTGTCGAGCGGCCGTCAAGACGGATTCCGAACCAGTCGCGTGTACGAAATCTACGAGAATATCTGTCGACAAGAGGGATCGGACAGCCTCTCGCTACGCCGAGTTCGCGACCTGCTCAAAGAACACGCCTTCTTAGACATCATCGAGCAGTCTAAACACAGCGGCGGGAGTGCAGAGGGAAGCTACACGAAACATCAGCTGCTAGAGGATCCCGAAGTCGTGAAAGAAGTACTGACAGAGGATACGTCCGAATGAAGTCCGACTGTCGTCCGAGATAAGTACTCCACCCGTCGCATGCGTCCGCCGCGACCGTTTCGTTTCTGTTCTCGCCGTCGGATCACCACACTTACGTGCAGTCTGTGGCGGGCACCCACCCCGTCTCCGAACTAATTCGATCGACTGGAACGTTATCCGAGCAGGCCGAGCCCTTCGATCCGTTCGACGATCTCCTCGACAGCTCCCTCTGCGTCATCCGTGCGTTTCCCGCCGGTAATGACGATCTTCCCGCTCCCGAACAGCAGGATCACGACTTCCGGCTCGTCCATACGGTAGACGAGTCCGGGGAACTGCTCCGGCTCGTACTCAACGTCCTCGAGTCCGAGCCCGATCGCGAGCGCGTTGAGATTAAGGTTATGACCGAGATCAGCGCTCGACACGATGTTTTGCACGGTTATCTCCGGATCCTCCTCGACGGGAATCTGGAGGCCACGGAGCTTCTCGAAAATGATCCCGAGGGCCTCGTGAACGTCGTCGATGCTCTTTGCGCCCGTGCACACGATCTTCCCGGATCGGAAGATGAGCGCGGCGGCCTTCGGCTCTTGCGTCCGGTAGACGAGGCCGGGGAAATTGTCCGGATTGAAATCAGCGCCCGGAAGGTCCTCGGCGAGCGCCTCCAAATCGAGCTCTTGGCCGATCCCCGTCGATGCAACTACGTTCTGGATCTCGATCGAATCTGCAGGGTTCGTCATCGTTCGCTTTTATATGCGTCCCCCTCCCTTATAAACGCCCGTGGTATAAACGACTCCGCTGCACTCGGCGGTGGTCGTCACCGAATTGAGCGGTAATCTGATACGGAGCTCCCCATGTGACCGCCCGCACTCTGCAGTATCCTCGACGATTCAGTCTCTCGTCGACCCAACTCTCGTCAGTTCAGCCACTACCACACCGCGGCACTCAGGTAACGATCGGCTATTGCTGTATCGCGTACGGACGCGTTCGAGGTGTAGTCCTGGTGCGTTTCGTTTCACGTAGCCTGTTCCGAGTCGACGAATCGCTGTCGTGTGACCGTTTCTCATTGAAACCGCATGACGTGGCGGCGATAGTTCGACGGGGTTAAGTACAACCCGGGATTCGTGTGATATGCGAAGGTCCCCCGGCGTGGGGGACAACGGTCGGCCGCACCGCGGCCGGTCGAAGCGTTCCGACGGGGTTAAGTGTATAAGCCCGTTCGGTTGAAACGCGAAGAACGCACCGCGAATTCGGGCCGTTCAACTCGGCCCGGTTTCGCAGAGTCGGTTTGGCCGACTCACCGATATGAGGATTTCGCCCCCTGCGCTCCGGCGTAAGAGGAAATCTGATGTGAGCCGTGGTAGTTCGGTGTCATCCAGGTCGCTGGGTGAACTGGACACCACATAGACCATGCAATGGTGTTT
>NZ_JBLWMM010000008.1:0-107736 GCF_048381195.1 Halorubrum marinum
ATGCAATGTATTGAGTATTTCCAGCGGCTCGAGGCTGAAGGGCAAGGCTGGGAGCTAGAATCCAGAACGCGAGAAGAGATTGAGGAAATCGAGTCTGGAAAAGGCTCCTCATCACTGTACGCAAAGCGAACGGCCATACTCAACAATTTGTACGGAGTCGATATCGACGAAGGTGCTGTTGAGATTTGCAAGCTCAGGCTCTGGTTGTCGATGGTCGCTGATATCGAGGATGAACCGAGCGAGGTGGAGCCGCTCCCCAACATCGATTTCAACGTACGACAGGGCAACAGCCTAATTGGTCAACTCGATACGGACATCGAAAGTAACGAAGACGGAGACAGCGATCTCGATTCTTGGGAGGTGAAAACTCGTTTTGAGGACGTGAAAGAGGCCATCAAGAAGCACAAGAAAGCGGAAACCAGTGTTGAAGCTCAAGAATGGCGGAAGGAGGCAGAAGACAGAATAGAGGAACACCGGGACAAATTTGACAAAATCCTTCAGCGAGAATTTCAAGACGCTGGCTTTGACGACATAACGATCGAGGAAATTCGGGAGTGGTCCCCCTTCCACTGGCCGTTGGAGTTCGCCGACGTCTTCGAAAAAGGTGGATTCGACGTGTTCATCGGGAACCCACCATGGGACATGCTCTACGCGAATCGCGACGACTTCTTCATCCGCTACGATGAGCAGTTCCGTACCTATCCGTCGGAGGAAAAAGACGGTGTGATGGAAAACCTCCTCTCAAGCCCAGAAGTTGCGTGGGAATGGGAGGACTACAAGGGCTCGATGGAAACTCAGGCAGACTTCTTCACGCAGGGAGACGTCTACAAGCTCCAATCTCCGGTGGTGGGCGGTCGGACGATGCCGACAAAAAATGAACTGTCTGCTCTCTTTCTAGAGCGGGTCTTCAGACTCTCTCGAGACGGCGTGAGGGTGAGTCTGCTCCTCCCGGGAACTATCTTCGGTGGAGTGATGGGGAAAGACCTCCGGACACATCTACTGGATCACACAGACGTAGAGAATCTCATTGGATTCGAAAATAAGGGCATCTTTGAGGCGATTGACGATCGCTATCGATTTGCTGTACTGACGTTTAAATACGGAGGGAGGACGTCAGTACTTCGCGGCCTCTTCAACCAGCATAACATGGACATCGTATATCGAATCGAGGAGGAAGCAGTTACTATCCCACGAGAGGTGCTTCTTAGCTACTCGCCTGAGGGGCGGATATTCCCTTCAATCACCTCACAGATGGAAGCAAGCGTCTTAGAGAAAGTGGTTGACCAACCGTCTTTGGGAGAAGGGGTGGAGGGGGCCTGGTCAGTAGATATGCTGACGAAGGAATTTGTAGAATCGACTGACAAGGACCGATTACAGAATACACCTGAAGGTGCTGACTACCCAGTTTACGGGGGTAAAAATATCCATCAATTCCAGCACGATAATAGCCTCAATAGTGACTTAGCGGGTCCTGAGTACTGGAGTAAGGGACTCCAGGATCCGCCGAATAGTGCACAATATCGTGTCCGGGAAAAGAAGTTCAATAGAGGCCACCTGAAACGAGCAATCTACGAGGCATTCGGTGGGCCAGAAACCAGCAAGTCACAAGTACAATTCGTGGACGAACTCCTCAAGGAACATCGTGGCCACGGATTAGAAGAAGAAGATGTACTCCTTGATTGTGACGAGTATCGCGTCGGAATTCGAGACGTTACGAACTCCACAAATGAGCGGACGATAATCGCCACTGTACTCCCGAAAGACATCATCTGCCTCCATACGATTAACACGTTCAAACCGTTCGATATTAGGCCCAAAGAGGGACACCTCTCAGAGTCTCCGCTTCGGTCACCCTACATCCGGCGATTCACGGATCAGGAACTCTTCGTGGCGACTGGACTCCTGAATAGCATTGCGTTCGATTTCCTGATGCGGACCAAGGTCGAGACGCACATCATCAAGCGAGAGTTATTGGAATCCCAGCTACCACGTCTCACCGACGGTGATGACTGGTTCCATTATATCGCTGAACGAGCTGCCCGGTTGAACTGTTACGGGGAAGAATTCAGAGAAATGCGTGAGCGACTCGGCGGAATCGAGGCAGCAGTAGAAGGTCAAGAACGTAGAAAATTACAGGCTGAAATCGACGCGGCCGCATTCCACGCGTATGGCCTGGAACGTCGTGACGTGAAGTTTGTCCTCGACGACTTCCATCGCGTTGAAAATCCGAAGCTGATGGACGAGATGTACTTCGACCTGGTCTTGGAGAAATATGATTTACTGGATCAGAAGGGGCCCCTACCGTAGCTCCCGAATCACTGTCCGACAACCCCCCAGCATACGAGCTTCGCTTGTACATCACTTTCTCCCATCAGTTTCGTCTGGTATTCAGTAGAGGCTTCGACGTTCTCGTCCAAGAACTCCTCAAGCTGACTGAGGAACTCCCCGGTTGGCCACTCTGGGAAAGAGTCGTACTGCTCGTTCTGGCGAAAGATCTCCCGTAGAATTCGGTCTTCATCTGTGTTCGCCAGCTTTACCTCCTGCAGCCGCTCTTCGATGTCGGTAGCCCATTCTCCTAGCGTTTCGAACTCTTCGACAGGGGCCGGCTCATCGCCGTAATTCGGCTGAACGTAGCGACTGATGAAATCGAGGATTGTCTCCTGTTCCTTCGAGAAGGCCTCTCCCTGTTTGAAGGCTCCCTCAACCTGGCCTTCTCGAATCACCTCAAGACGCTCGTCAAGCACTGCTTGAATCTCCTCACGGTTCGACAACACCGTATCTGGATTTCCGGTGATCGGTTCGCCGTTAACTGAAGGGTCAATGTTGAGCGTGCTCACGGGCCGCTCTTTGACCTCGTCGGCGAAGGGCTTGTAGTAGAAAGCACGACGGACGCGACCAAGCGGGGACTCGTGGTCATCATCGTCAAACCAGAGGTGGGCAAGGGCGAACACGCCCGGACGAGGACCGGCATCGTGGTCAGTTACATTCGTGTAGAGGAATTCCCGTTCTTCGGGCGGGTCATCGAAGAAGTCCTCAGCGTACTCGAAGTCTTCCGCAGTCAGGTCATAATCCTCGTTCAGTTCTCGCTTCAGAAGGTACCGCTCGAACGCAGCGTGTTCATTACTCCCAGCATTGCGGAGGAGCGGATTCTTGCTCGTGTCGTCGAGTTCATTCACGTCGTCAATTTCACGGGATTTCTGGAGGGAGTCCTCGATCTCGTCCACCTGCAATTCCCCGATAGTCTTCTCCGTGTCTACACCCGTCTTTTCAAGAACCTGGTCTTCGTTCGGATCGAGGATGTTGTTCTCCTTTCCGACGATGAGCGCGATATCGTTGATCTTTGCCTGTAGGCGTTTCAGGAGCTTAATCGCCGCCTCGATGTCGCCGTCCGGGTAGAAGTTGTGGACGTGTTTCTCGGCGGTACTCCCGATCCGGTCGACTCGCCCGACACGCTGGACAATCCGCATGGGGTTCCACGGCAGGTCGTAATTGACCACCACATGAACGTCTTGAAGATTAACCCCTTCACTCAGCGTGTCAGTGGCCACTACGTACTGTAGCTCTGAGTCCCCCGACTCGGCGAGCGTTTGCTGATAGCCTGACGCCTCGGGGGCAAAGCGTTGAATGATGTCCTGTTTATTCTCGTCGCCACCCTTGACGACGGCACTGTTCGCCTCTGTGAGTGGTGAATCCTCGTTATCACAGAGGGTTCGATAGACGTAGTCTGCAGTTGCCCGATACTGCGTGAAGATGAGCACCTTCTGATCGTGGTTAGTGAGGACATCTGCAAGTCGGTCGATCTTCGGGTCGCGGAACTCGCGGAGTGAAAAGACGGCCTCGTAAAAGTCGCGTGTAGCAGGGTCGACTTTGCTCAAGTCACTATTCGGGTAGAGAATCGGATTCATCTCTTCTTCAGGAATATCTGGGAGGACACCAGCGCCGTGGTCAGCGAGCCATTGGCGCGTGGAGACTGCATAATCGCTCAAATCACTCGCATCACGGGCCACATCACCGATGAACTGCGAGAGGAAGTATGAGAGAAGGGTGAGGTCCTCCCTGATGTATGTCTTCACCTCGCCGATGGTGGCGTCTGCCAGTTCATCTCCCTCGGTATCAGCTCCTTCTTCCGATTGAATAGCGGTGGTATCGAAACCGAATTCTTCGAGTGTTTGTTCGAGATCTTCAGCAGCGTCGGCTCCTTCGACAAAGTCACCGAGTTCAGAGTCATCCCCCTCCCGAACAGTTCGGAGCATATCGATGTCTTCGTCTTCGGGGAGTTCACCAAGAAGACCGAGAAGCTGGCGTTCGCTCTGATGTAGCGTCTCGATCGACTGGACGAACGCGTACGTTGAGGACTCGAGCCGTTTGAGGAGGTTCAGCTTGTAGAGAGCTTTCAGCGTGCTCCCTGCTTTCGGGTTTTTGACTGTGATGTGGGGTAGGTGGAGGGCGTCCATCACGTCGGGAAGCATCCGATATATTGGCTGGTAGGCCGCCGGCAGGGAGTACTGTTGCTTGTTGAGTTTCGGCGGCTTGAAGCTCATCTCGAAGTCTTCGCTGTCCTGTATCTGGTCTTTGACGTGCTTGCGTGTCCGGAGAACCATCACTTCATTCAGGATATTCGAAATCTCAGAGGAGTGTCGCTGTAGCTGCTCGGAGAGTTCTTGCTGTTCGTCGTCGCCGACCTCTTCTTTCCCGGATGCGATGCGTTTTCGCGTCTCCGAGAGTTCGATATATTCGCCGAACGCATCAAAGTCGAGTGACGCCTTGTTCCGAAGTTCCTCCGGGCTGGTGAACAAGCTGATGAGGTTCTTTAGGTCGGTAGCGCTGTTATTGATCGGGGTCGCGGTCAGCATAATCATCGTCTTTCCGCGGAGTTGCCTGAGATTCGCGTGTCGTCGCGTCCCCTTGTAGTCGTCATCGTGGTCCGGGTTCGGTCGCCACTTCCCGTAGTTCCGGAACCGATGGGCCTCGTCAATAAGCAGGACATCGAACCCGTCTTTGAGGTCCTGCACCTCGTCGTAGGAGAGATTCTGGAACTTGCTGATACTCATCACGTCAAGGTGCGTGCCGTCTACCTCTAACCCGAAGTACGGATTGCCGTCTTCGTCAGTGTCGTTCTGGAGTAGGTCTTCCCACTGATCAGTCAGATTGGCCGGGACAATGAGGAGACAGTGGTCGCCACGTTGGCGGTAGTCGTGGAGGAGTTCACCCCCAATAAATGATTTCCCCAGGCCGACCGAGTCGGAGACAATGCACCCGTTGAACTGGGAGAGCTTCTCCTTTGCACTCTCGTACCCGAGCTTCTGGAAGTAGTACAGTGGGCTGTCACGGATGTTGACGTTCCCACTCAGTTCGTCGTAGGCGAGCAGCTTGTAGAGTTCGAACGGTTCGAGATACGTGCCCAGCTCCTCAGATGACGTCTCCTGGTCGGACTCGTCCTCCTGCTGTTCCTTCCAGTCCTTATACTCCTCGCTATTCTCGATGATTCGGATGATCTCCTCACTGAACTCCTCAGCGTTGGCCCACTGGTTGTCGTACCACTCCTCGAACGCTTCGGCCTTGTGTCGATCCTGGCTCGTGAGGTTCAGCTCGATGTTGTTCTGGTGGCCGCTCTTGGTGAAGTTCGAGGAGCCGACAACTGTAGCACATGGGCGGGTGTCTTCATCCCCGTCGTGTCCCCAATCTTCGTCATCTTCGAGTGGCGCTCGAAATGATGCACCCTTTGCGTGGAAGTAACCGTTTTCAGGATTTCGCACACGGACGCTCACCTCGCCTTCGGCGATAAAGTCTCGCAGCCGGTCTATTCGGCCGATCTGAGCGTTATTCAGCTCCGAGATGCTTTCTCTCACCTCTCTTTTGAGTTCCTCTTTGAGATTCTGTCCCTCACCGATTTCGTCAGCAGTTCCCCTATTCGTCTGACGACCCATCAAAATCCGAAGCGGAGCGTGGCCGAGCTCATCGGGGTCAGCCAGGTTTTCAAGGTCTTCCCGGTAGAGGTCAAATCCTGAGAGATAAAAGTAGCCAGTTGCGATACGGCCTTCCTCAATCTGGGGAATAATCCGTTTGTAAGCGTCTTCTAGTGTTCTGTTGGCGTTATCGACAAGCGGAGGAAGTGAGAGCATCGTAATGCCGAGATGTATTCAGTACGCGAACTTAGTGTTTAGTGACCTCCCTACAGAGGTGGCACCAGACAATAGTCAATCAAACTGGCCGAAGATCCCGCCAGCGAGCGTCAACGGTGTCACCATTAGCGATTTCAATCCGAAAAAGATAGCCCTCTCGTTGATCATCAGTCACAGCTCCCGCATCGTCTGAGATGATCTCAACGACTGTTCCTCGACGTCCATGGAGGCGCTCGTGATCTGGATCTGTCTCGTCCGGGATATCGATTCGGACCGTGTCTCCAATATCGAATCGTTTCATAGTAGGTGTCATCAGCTCCGCATCCAGAATAGCCCTATCGAACCAACCATAACGGTTGCACCGATTATTAGCCCGACTGTGGTCGGAGACGGAAGGGAATAGCCTGCATTCGTGAGCAAAGGAGTTAGAATGAACCCGCCAGCGTATCCTCCGACAGTAAGATATCCAGCGGCAAGGAGACGGACAAACCACTGTTCGACAATCGTATGCGAGCGGTGATCTGGGTCGTCATCAGGTCGGGGCTCAACGATTTCCGGATCGGGCTTTTCCCGCTTGAGGTAGCGCCATTCATCAAGATACATTTGGACAGGAAGGGCAGACTCGATTTGGTTGAGAATAGCATATCGGGCCTTGTTCAGCCGGCGATACGACTGTAAACTCTGATACCAAAAGTAACAGATCAGACTTCCAAATCCAGAGGCGAATAGAACGATTGCAGCACTCGTAGTCGTCAAATTTCCTCGGGCGAGAGCGAAGAGTCCGGCTAGTATCGACGTCAAAATCAAGCCGAAAAATCGGTTCATCTGAACCCGCTGATTCGCAGTCTCGATTGCCACCTCCCCATAGTGGATGTATTGATCCATCAAGCGATCCGTCTCTTCGTCGTTCAGATCCGTTAACGGCCCATTCTCTACGGCATTGGGCTCGGCCGATTCAGCCGGGTCTCCCCCAGTAACCTCTTCGGGGTGTTCTGGCTCTGTTTCAGGCGTGTCTTTGTCCTCGGTATTTTCGGCAAGATTTGCATTATTCGGCTCGCTCTCGCCAGAGGTCTCGTCAGTTGGTTCAGACATATTCCGCTAAGGTGTCGGCGAATGATGCTTTGCGCCATCCTAAGAATAGGGGACCGTAGAAACAGTTCAGTTCCAAACGCTGTTCGGTCGCCATTGCGCTTTCTGCGTAGTGCCTATACTGATTGATGAGCGTCTTATCACGCACTGGCCGTTTGGGTGAAGATCGTGTACGGCCATCCCTCTGTCTTGGGCCATACTCGACCGAGGGTGAATTATGCATGCTTCGCGATGGCGTTCACGATAGACTTCTGCCGCCAACCGACAATCTCATCGGCTTCCTCCTTTACCACAGCTGGAAGTCGCTCGTTCCCGTTCGGTCGCACACCGATAATAGGTTTCTCGAAATGGTCTGCCATCTCAATCTCCTCCTCGATCCACTCGCTGTGCGAGACGTACATCCCAGCGACGACGACGACCACATTTGCCTGCCCAACCTGCTGATAGAGCTGCTGACGAAGATCATTCTTATCTTCAAACTCCATCGGATCGTCCTCTGGGACACTGAAGTTCTGCCAGTCCAGCCGATTTTCATCATCGAGGAACTCCTCGATGCGTTCACGCTGTTCGGAGTACTTCCACGAGTGACTCACAAACACCCGATACGGCCGATCTTCCAGAGGGAGACGCGGCTGCGTCGACGTGCCGGTCTCATCTGTTGTTGAACCTGATGAAACTAGGCCACCAAGTCCTTGAGCACCCTTGTATGTGAAATAGCCTGCCACAGCGGCAGCGATAATGAGTTCAGGGGCGTCGTGCCAAAGGTAACGAAGTGGATCATCGTGTGGATCATGGTCAACTTGTCCACCTTTCCAGTCGGCGTATCCGGCGAGGAGGTCTTTTCCGAGATCGACGACATCCGGGTTTTGCTGGTTTGCGGTTGGAACTGATGTTGTATCGGAGCCGTCTGTAGTGTCCTCGAACAGGCCAGCAAACGGATCGTCTTCCCCGTTTGATTTGATAAGGGTATTCACGTCAAGGCTTCCGGTGGGGCTTTGCACCTCGACGGTTGGGGCGTTGGTGACAGGGTCGTTTTCGTTGGGTGTCACAGGCGATACATCGCAATTTGGATATTTAAACCCAAGGGGATATTTGCTATTCAGGAAGGTTCGTGTTTTCGTGAACTTCCGAAAAGCCATCACGACAGATTCCTTCCGGATCACCACAAAGAGACCCGGTATTCAACGATGGCCAATTGGTGAGATTTGCTTTCCGGAAACAACCCGGTCACGTATTTATGGCCTGACGCAGAACCAGTCACTTACTAACATAATGATCCGCGATGCTCGCGTACTCCGCGCCGGGTTCGTCCCTCGGGAAGTTGAGCATCGCGACGCCGAAGTCAACCACCTTTCCAGCGTTCTTGAGCCCATCACGAACGGGGAACCCGCCGACACGGCCATCGTCACTGGACCCAGCGGCGCCGGCAAGACCTGCATCTCGCAATTCGTCACCGAACGACTCCGGGAAGAGGTCCTCGACGTCGAGACCACCTACGTCAACTGCTGGCGCAACTACACGCGGTTCCGCACGCTCTACCAGATCCTCGACGACCTCGGCGAGACCATCGACATCCACCGGCAGTCGACGCCCCACGACGAACTCGTCGACCGCCTCCAGCAGCATGACGGCCCGCGAACCGTCGTCATCCTCGATGAGGTCGACCAGCTCGAAGACCCCAGCGTCATCTACGACCTCCACAGCCTCCCGCAGTTCGCGATCATCTGCATCGCGAACAAGGAAGAGGAGCTGTTCAGCCGCGTCGACGACCGCCTCGTGAGCCGCCTGCGCTCCAGCGAACACGTCCGGATGGACAAGTACCACGACGAGCAGCTGTACGACATTCTGAGTGCGCGGGCGAAGTGGGGCCTCGATGAGGACGTCATCACCGACGACCAGCTCTACCGGATCGCCGACGCGGCCGCCGGCGACGCCCGCCTCGCTATCGGCATCCTCCGAACGGCCGCCGGCAAGGCCGATCGCGAGAACCACGAGCGCATCACCGACGATATTCTCCTGGACGCCGCCGAGGATGCTCGGGCCCAGATCAAGCAGAAGAGCCTCGACTCGCTCACGCCGCACCAGCGCGTCGTCTACGACATCGTTCGCGAGCACGGCCCAGTCGGGCCGAGCGAGATTCACGAGCGCTATACCGAGGACGTCGATGACCCACGGACGAAGCGGACTATCCGCACGTACCTCTCGAAGATGGAGCAGTACAACCTTCTCGAGGCGGAAGGGACGAGTCGGGACCGAGAGTACTCGCTCGTCGATTCAGCGGCGGCGTCACCGATGCAGTAACGGTGACCCCGTCAGCTATCAGGAACTGAACTCGCCGAGGCCCGATTGCTCGTGGTCCAGTGGCTCGATGACCTGGGGATCGTCGTTGCCGGGGTTGTTGACCCGCGTCGAAATCTCGTAGGCGTCCAGGTCGTCCTTCGGGTACGGCTGGCACAGTTCCTTGCGGGTGTCCGGGTCTGCGGCGAGCCAGTCAGATTCCGCGTCCTGCGGGAGGACGACCGGCATCCGGTCGTGGATTGAGTTCATCAGGCCGTTCGGCTCCGTCGTGAGAATCGTGACGCACGAGATCGTCTGGTCGTCGCCCTCCCAGACGTCCCAGAGCCCGGCCATCGCGAATGCGGGGTCGTCCTCCCTGTAAATCCGGTAGGACTGCTTCGACCCGCCGTTCGGCGATTTCCATTCGTAGAACCCTGACGAGGGGACGAGGCAGGGACGTGATTCCCACGCCCGCTCGAAGACGCGTTTCTCGTCGGCAGTCTCGGAGCGAGCGTTGATGATGCCCTCCTCGGGTTCGTCCGCCCAGAACGGAATCAGCCCCCAGTGGTAGGCGTCGATCTCGTCGGAAGCCTCGTTCGTGATGATGTGGAGGTCGTCGCCAGGCGCGATGTTGTATCGGGATGTGTACCCGCCGTCCGCGACGACCTCGGCTTCGAAGCGGGCCTCGAGGTCTGCTTGGTCGATGAAGAGCGAGTTCCGGCCACACATACCGAGGGGTTCGGAGGGAAGCATCTTCAACGTAATCGCACAGGTATCTCACCGTTAACCAACAGATCGTCCCGATGGGCCTGAGTTGTTGGTTAACGACAACGGGGAGGAGAATCTCCTAATGACAAACGGTACACCTAAACAAACGATAGAAGAGGCCACACTAACTACGCTCATACAAAATGACCCACATACTCGCCGTATCTGACTGGCGCTCTCAACCTATTGACGATCTCTACACCATTCTCGAAACTGTTGAACCAACTCCAGATTTACTACTATATGCCGGCGACGACCTCTCACGTTTCAAAAACGCCGATACTGAGACAGATCATCTTGCAGAACTTGCTCGCCTCACGAAGCACCAACAATCGCTCTATGTCCGAGGAAACGACGACTTCCCCCCGTCAACCGGCCCGCAGTTCGATGCGGAATTTACCACCGACCTCCACAGGACACCATACATCTACGAGGATCTCGTGTTCATCGGCCAGGAAGGATCAACCCAGGGACCTGGTCTCATCACCTATACCGAGGACGACGTCCAACGGCACCTTTCCGAACACCGCACCGCTTATGAAGACAGAACTCCGATTCTTGTCACACACACTCCTCCCTTCGGCATTCTCGATATCGGGAAGCGATTCGGGCAACAACATATCGGGTCGAAGGCCGTCAGGAGCTTCATAGACGACATCCAGCCCCCAGCTACCGTCTGCGGTCATTGCCATCAATTCGGAGGTAGAGCTGAAACCCTCGAGTACGGCACGGTGATCAACATCGCGTCCCACGACGGAGTAGACGACCCAGGAAGATACGCACTCATCACCATCGACGCCTCGAACGAGTCAATCGAATACGAGTTCTACGACACTCGCCATCTGCTAGGCAGTCGCCTGACTGATCTCGTCCAGGTCGGGAGAAACCGAGTAGAACAGTTCAGTGAGTTAGGGATCACTAACCCAGATGAAATTACCGAAGAACGGCGTGCCGAACTCGAAGCCCTCCCTGGAGCCTCGTCATGGCACGTGGACCGGTGGATTGCTCATCGACAGGCTTTCGAAAACGATGAGGTCGTGATTCTAAACAAGTCCGCCTTCGACGACCTTCACGATACGGAGCCTCTCCTCTTGGACATAGAAACGGATCTTCAGCAGGATCGGATCTGGCTGGTCGGCACCTACAGTTACCAGAACGATGCGTACCGACAATTCTTCGAGCCGGACGACGAGTCAGCACTTCTTCAGGATCTGTCTGAGTACCTTGATGATCATGGCTCCGAGCCGATCATCTACTACGGAGGGAACTACTTCGACGAACAGTGTCTCAGTCGCAGATTCGACGAACACGGCATTACTGAGGGGATCGACCATCTGGAGCGAGCACACGACCTCGGGATTACTGCCCAACAGGAACTCTTTGGGCCCTTCAATCGGCATAAATTGGACGTCGTAGCGAGCGCACTCGGCTTTGAATATCAAGACCCGACCGTCGACGGGTTTGTGGTCGGGAGCAAGTACACGCGATATCTCCTCGACGGCGAAGAACCAGACTGGGATCGACTCAAACAGTACAATAACGACGATGTAACCGCGCTGAGAACAATCGTCGATCACATCAGATCGTAGGCTCGGGGGATATGCGGGGCCGTCAACAGAATTACGTGAGGGCGAGATCACCCTACGTTCAGGGAGTCTTAACCAACAATCGAGTTGGGATCCCCGGTCTGTTGGTTAAACCGACGATACTGTCTGCCTTCCTCTCTGGAAACGTTCTCGGAAACGGTCGGACAATAGCAGAAATCAGCTGCCTGGGTCCGGTTCTACATACCTCTCAGCTCTTCTCTGAAACGCGGAAGCGCCACGCCGCGGCTTATCGGGAACGTAGACAACTAATCGGGTATGGGAGAACACTCAACGTCGAACCGATTGGCAGTGGACCAGCCGACACGGGGCGCTGACCGCAATCGGTCCCTCGCTGATCAGGCCGATCCGGCTATGGACGAAATGTTGTTGCCGCAGCTCGACGACGGCATCACGCTGCTTGATGTCGAGGGAGGCCGCGGCGTCCCGATCCTGCAGTCGCTCGTACTCGACCATCTCCTCCTGCACGACGGGCCCGCCTTCTGGGTTGACGCAAACGGGCACGCGACGACGACGACACTCGCCCAGATCGCGCCCAGTCAACGGTTGCTCAACCGAATTCACGTCGCCCGCGGATTCACCGCCTACCAGCACTACGGCGCCGTCTGTGATCTCCCGACGGCAGTGAACAAGTCGATCCAGATGTCCACCACTGACGCCGGGGCGGCCGGTCGAGGGGAACCAAGTCGTGACGAGGACACGTCGCCCCACACGCCCACCCTCATCGTCGCGCCGGCCGTCGACGCCCAGTACCGCGCCGACGATACCCTTGGCGAGACTCACGCGAAAACCCTCCAGGCTCGAACCCTTGCCCGGTTGTCGACCTACGCCGAGGGGTACGACACCCCGGTGCTCGTTACGCGAAACGAACGAAACGAATTCACCGAGTCAGTCGCGACGGTCGCCGACCACCACCTGGAGTGCGAGCAGACTCGGATGGGGCCACGGGTCGTCGGCAAAGACTTCGAGACGCTCGTCTATCCCGTCGACGACGGCGCGTACTACCAGACGACGTTCGCGTACTGGCGGCAGCTGCTCGCGGCACGCGCCACGCAGGTCGGCGTGGAACCGACAACGCCGACGCCGTCGACGCCGACTCCGGAGGGTGTCGGGACAGGCGTCACCGCTGACGGTGAGACGGTGGCGGCCACCACGGATCCCTTGCTCGATGCGTGGACCGCGACCGGGACAGGAGGCCGATAGCGATGGGGCGGACGAACCCGACATACCGGGATGCGCTCCGGGCCATCGAAGAGCGGTGGGCGGAGTTCCGCCGGGCACTGCGGCGTCGCGACCAGCCGCGCTTCGACCGGCTGTTCGAGTACGCCCGCGAGCACGCCGACGCGAGCGGGCTGTTGAACCACCAGAATCCGCTGCTGCCGGCGCTACTCAGCATCGATCTCGAACAGGAGGCCCGACTCGACGACCACGAAGAGCGCCTCGAGGAGCTCGAAGCCGCGGTCGCAGCACGCGATGATCAAGAGAGTGCCCCACCAGACTCGGACCCGTGACGATGCCGTTCAGTATCGACTTCCTAGACGATGGCCGCGTCCTGGAGTGGGAGGCAACCGCCAACGGCGCCGTCGCGACCGAGCGCGATGACTACACTCCCCGCTTCTACGTCGCCGCTCGCGACCCAGCGTCCGACATCGATCTCACGACGCTCCAGTCGGTGTACGACCAGCACCCGGACGTCGTCGCGACCGAACTGGTTGCGCGACGCCCCGGCTTTCGACGAGACGAGGAGGCCGTTCTCGCAGTCGACGTCGCCCACATCGACCGCGTCACCCCACTCGCCCGGCAGGCACGCCAGCTGTCGGACTATCCAGTCGGGGATCTCGCCTGTTTCAACGTCGACTTCTCGCGAGAGTTCCGGTACTGTCTGGAAACCGGCGCCGATCCGACGCTGGCGAGCGAACTGTCGACGCTCCGGCTCAGTGTTCCGGTGACCGAAACGAACAACGACGTCTACGGAGAGTTGACCGTCGCCGGCGATACTGTTACCGGCTCGCCGACGGATATCCTGACCGCCGTCCAAGGGGCACTCGACGCACACGATCCGGACGTCCTCGTCTGCTCGACGAGCGAGATCGTCCCGACCCTGTACGAGATGGCGACGGACGCCGGCGTCGACGACTTCTCGCTGAGTCGGTGGCCGGACGTCGATTACCAGCAGCTTGCGAGCCGGTCGACGTACTCGAGCTACGGTCGTGTCGGTCACTCGCCGGCGCGGTACAACGTGCCCGGCCGGGCGATCATCGACGAGTCGAACACGTTCTTCTACGGGGAGACGAACCTCGAGGGCGTCCTCGATCTCGTGTCGCGCTCGAAAAAGCCCGTCCAGGAGCTCGCGTGGGCATCGATCGGGAATGTCCTCACGGCGATCCAGATTTGCGAGGCCCACGACCGCGGCGTCCTCGTGCCGTGGAACTCCTGGCGTCACGAGTTCTACAAGCCGATGGGGACGCTCCACGATGCCGACCGCGGCGGCTTCATCTTCGCGCCCGAGGTCGGGCTTCACGAGAACGTCCACGAACTCGACTTCTCCTCGTTGTACCCGAACATCATCTGTACCCGGAACGTCTCACCGGACGTCATCCGGTGTGAGTGCCACAGCGACCGCGACGACGTCCCCGGCCTCGGGTACTCGATCTGCGACGACCGGGGTTACCTCGTCGACGTGCTCCAGCCGATCATCGACGCTCGCGACGAGATCAAGGCGGCCATCCGTCGCGAGAAGGAACGAGACGACCCCGATGAGGATCGGCTGGCGGAACTCGAAGGGCGGTCGGGAGCGCTGAAGTGGATTCTCGTCGCCTGCTTCGGCTATCAAGGGTTCAGCAACGCGAAATTCGGCCGCATCGAGTGTCACGAAGCAATCAACGCGTTCGCTCGTGAGATTCTGCTGACGGCGAAACAGCGGCTGGAAGCTGGCGGCTGGCGGGTCGTCCACGGCATCGTCGACTCCATCTGGGTGACGCCTGACCCCGACGTCGACGACGATGACCGAGAGGACCTCGGGACGCTTGCGACGGAGATTACGGAACGCGTCGAGATTCGGCTCGAACACGAGGCTCACTACGACTGGGTGGCGTTCGTCCCGCAGCGCGAGAGCGACGCTGGTGCGTTGACGAAATACTTCGGGAAGGTCGCGGGCGACGACGACTTCAAGGTCAGAGGTATCGAAGCCCGACAGCGTTCGACCCCGCCGTTCATCGAGGACGTCCAGCGGGATTGTCTCGACCGGCTCGATACCACGCGGTCACCGGACGCAGTGCTCGGACGGCTCGAACGAGCTATCGACGAACTGCAGGCGGGCAACGTAGCAGTGGAGCAGCTCGTCGAGCGGAACCGTGTCTCGAAGCCCCTGGAAGGCTACTCACAGAACACCCAGAACGTGGCAGCCTTGAAACGGGCTCGTGAGCAGGAACTGGCAGTCCACCCGGGCCAGGATATCGAGTACGTCGTCGTCGACGACGAGAAATCCTCGCGAGACCGGGTCGCCCTCGCCCACGAAGCGATCGAGACCTACGACGCCTCGTACTACGAGACGCAGCTGGTCAGAGCAGTCGAGAGCGTGCTTTCACCGCTCGGGTGGGACCGAACCGATATTCGCCGAGAGCTCTCCGGTGAGAGGGGCGCCGTTTTGACCTCGTTCGGAGCCTCCAACGAACTGTCGTAGTGGACTCCACCCCTGGTTTCCGTCGTTTCGATCCAACCCCACGTTTCCGACGTAATTTTCGACCCCCCTCGTTTCCGTCGTTTCCTCACGCCCCACCCCGGATTTCCGTCGTCCGCACTCACTCAGTAGTAGGGGGTCACTACTCGCGAGTCCAATCCTGCATCCGGCTGTCCTCGAGGATCGTTTCGCGGACGACCTGGGGATCTTCGATGAGTCGGTTCTGGAGGTGGATGCCGCCCGCACTCCCCTTGTTGATCTTCTCGATTTCGACAACCCCGAGGAAGGCTTGCTCTTTCAGGATGTCGCGGAACCGGCGGACTGAGAGGATATCCATATCGAGATGGTTGCAGATGCGTTCGTACTGGTCGTACACCCGACTCGTGAGGAACGCATCGTCGTTGCTGTTGACACTCAGCTCCGTGAGCGCCAGCAACGCTGCCTTCGCCTGCGTGGGTGCGCCGTTCACGAGTTCTCTGAACCGGTCCTTTTCGGCATGCTGCTGTGCCTGGCGGACGTGTTCCTCCGTCACCTGCTCTGCTCCGCCCTCGTAGGCGACCTCCCCGGCGTGGCGAAGAATGTCGATCGCCTTCCGAGCGTCACCGTGCTCCTGCGCGGCGAAGGCCGCCGAGAGCGGAATCACGTCCTCGGAAAGGACGCCGTCCTGGAAGGCGTCCTCACGGTTGAACATAATCTCCCGTAACTGGTTGGCGTCGTATGGCTTGAAGAACAGCTCCTTGTGCTGGAAGCTGCTTTTCACGCGCTCGTTCACGTTGTCGACGTACTGGATCTTGTTGCTGATCGCGATGACACCGACGCTACAGTCGATTTTTCCCGCCTCCTCAGCGCGCGAGAGCTTCATCAGCACGCTGTCGTCGTTCATCAGATCGATCTCGTCGAGGATGATGATCACAGAATCAAATTGGGCGTCGAGCGTCTTCCAGAGGAGTTTGTAGTATTTCGACGTACTGAGGCCGGTATGTGGGACGGAGATTCCAGTCGAAGATTCATCGTTCAGCTTCGCGGCCAGTGAGGAGATTGCTTGAGTCTCCGTGTTGTCTTCAGCACAGTCGATATACGCGGTTCCAATCTCGACGCCATCCTGAGCGGCATTCTTAGCTCGTTGGCAGACGTGTTTTGAAACGAGAGATTTACCGGTCCCAGTTTTCCCGTAGATCATCACGTTTTCCGGGGAGTACCCGTGGACAGCACCGTTGAGACGTTTCGCGAGCTTCGAGATTTCCTCGTCGCGACCGACGATCCGGTCAGCCTCCGGCACGTGGCCGATTTTCAGGAGATCCTTGTTCGCGAAGATGCGATGCCCGGATTCAAAGAGTGGATCGTCGACAGAACTGGGTGAAGAGTCGGGCGTCATTGAATATCACACGGTGTGAGCGGGGGGAGTATAAATCTAGTGGAGAACGCCACCCCGCGTTTCCGACGTTACTTGTACGATATCAGCGGGAAATGCCGTAATTCGGTGGAATTGGATTGCTGACAATATAGCCGCGTTTCCGACGTGAGGGAGGAAACCCGTAGACGGAAGCGTCGCCTCGATGTCGAATCCCGAACCCACACACCCCACGTTTCCGTCGTAATCACCGAACAGGTGGGGAGGGGGCTCGAAGAAGACGTCCACGACGAGATACCAAAGACGAGAGCGGCCTAGCCGTCCAATACTGGCCGCCTACAGACGCAGCTGGAAAGGATCGTTTCATCTGAGGGGGCGAAGTACTTCGCCCCCTCCTTGGTCGAAGTACACTTAATGAGCGTTTCTCAGCTATACTACTTTAATCTATGTGTTGCAGAAGTTAGTTCATCTCTAGATTGGTTCTAGGTCAACAGAATTAGTGGCTGCATAGCACTATCGTAGTCTCCCCCTACGCCGTCGTGGAGAAACGACGGAAACGCGGGGGGTGTGGTCCCTTCGAAATCAGCGTCACCCCCTCCACCAACATCCAGTTACGACGGAAACGTGGGGTGGGTGTCCTCCATCATCGAGTTTTACTCGTCCGGGTTGACCGGACCCTTGTACTGAGAACGAATCTTCTCTCCCTCCCGCCACTGCCAGTAGTAGTAGCGATTGTCGTTGATTTCCTTGATCGTGATCGTCGCTTTTGCAGGGACGTCGTCCGGGAGATCGTCCAGTCGCTCTTCGACCTCTTCTTGATCTGCCGACTCCTCAAGACGGGCCTCTCGTTCCTTGTGCTCGGCGAGCGCCTCAGCGTACGTCGCAACGTCTCGGAGCTGCTCCGGGCTCGACTCGTTGAGCGTGTTGACGATCTCCGTCGGGAGGTTCGCCGGTGGGGTCGGGGGTTCGTAGGACATCGGCTACTCTCGTGTTAACCAACACGACCCGCGAATCCATAGTTTTGTTGGTTAAGACGATAGAGACGGCTCTCGTGCCTGCTGACTGTAACACTACTCGAAACTTATTTATATATAAGTTTCGTACTATGTTACACCGTGCTCCGGCGTATCGAACTTGAGGTCCTCGCCACGGTCGACCGCGGCGACACGATCTCCGAACTCGCGACGAAGCTCGACCACAGCGAGAGTTACCTCTCTCGTGCCGTCGCCGACCTCGTCGAGAAGGGACTCGTCTACACGGAACGCGACGGCCGCCGAAAACGAGTCATCCCGTCAGATGCTCGCGCCGTCGAACTCTACCGGGACCTCGTCCGTCAGCACTCCCACATCGACTTCCCCGAACTGCTGACCAGCAAGGCACTCGAGGTGCTGTACTACCTCGACCAGCCGCGAACCGTCTCCGAGATCGCCGGCCGGAGCGACAACTACCGCAACACGGTCAACCGCGTCCTCAAGCGTTTTCGCGACCGTGGGCTCGTCGGGACGGCCGACGGCCGCTACGAGTTCAACGCCGACTTCGACCGCCTCCACGAGTTCGCTCGTGAACTCGCACACCATCTACATCGTCAACGCCTCGAATCCGTCGCCCCGAAGGGCACGATTCTCTGGGAGGACTACGACGAATTCCTCGCCCAGGCTGAGACGGAGATCGAGGCAGAGGGATTCCACGAAACCGGCCTCGCTCGATTCACGGCCTTCGACCTCCAGTTCCTGCTCACCGGCCACCGCTACTACGTCTACTCCGAAGACCTCGACGCAGTCTCGCCGGCGGAGCTCTGCTGTCACACGATGCTGATCGACGACGGCAGCCGCCACCGCTCGTACTGTCTCCTCCTGCTCAGCCACGTCGACGTCGACGAGGCGGACCTCCGAGAGCAGGCGGCGAAGTATGGCCTCGAAGACGAAATCGACGCCTTGCTGCGCTACCTCGAGACGCACGGCGAGGTCGACGATACTCGGCTCCCGGAGTGGGACGAGTTCCAGGAGCTGGCGGCTGACTACGAAATCGAACAGTGATCAAGTGCTGACACGGAGCCGATTCTGCAGGAGTTACGCGCCGTCCGGGCGGGGGGCGTTCTCGTACTTGACCATCTTCTTGGGCTTGTCAGTGATAGTGTCGTAGATTTGCTGGAGCGTCTCCTCCGCGGCGAGCAGGTTGTGCTCGTCGAGGAAGGTTCGGCCCTCCTCTGTGAGGCCGTAGAACTTCCAGGGGTAGCCCTGCCGGCGCTGATCGTCATCGAGGGCGACCTCTTTGACGATACCTGCGTCGATCAGCTTCTGGATGTGTTTGTAGACAGTAGCGTCGCTCACGCTGGGGTTGAGTTCCTCGAGTTCGTACATCGAGGGTAGCTGATCGGGATGCTGGAGGATATTGTTGATCAGCGCGAACCGCGTCTGTTGGGTAACGAAGTGCACGAGTTCGCGGGATTCCGTCCCTTCAGCAGTCCCCAAGTCAGTGCTCATACGACACAGTACACGCTCTGACAGCAAGTAGTTTACCCTTGAGTAAACTACCTCGGAGTAAACCATAGTGGATTACTTGGTAATTTACTCCATAAACCATATCGTGTGGCGCTGAGAGAGACAATGTATGTCCGACGAGGAGCCGCCAGTCCCCGAGGAGGTCCTGAAGAGTGCGAAGGACCAACTCGACAAGGAGGAGATTTCACTGGCGGATAACGAGGAGATTCTCCACGCATTGAGTGAGCTGACGCCCGTCTACGAGAACGACCGGTCGTACTTCGTGCTGGGAAACTACGACCGGGAGCCGATCCGCCGGCTGAACCTCGTGGTCGACCGACTGAATCGGCGGCAAGACGCCTACGCCTTCCGGATGGTTGACATCCGCGGGGAGTGGGACAACAGCATCCAGAAGTTCTGCCTGATCGCCGACATCGTGACATATCTCGTCGGCGTCGCCGAGAAGGACCCGAGCGACTTCCTCGTTGAGCAGGGGCTGCTCGTCGGCACGACGGAGTACTTCGCGAAGAGTTACGTCCTCAAGCGAGAGTACGAGGACGAAGAACACCCCTTCGGCTGGATGCAAGATGGCGTCTTCGAGCTATTCGACCTGGATGGACGGTTGTATCGGTGGCAGACCGAGGAGCAGCTCGTCGACGTAACTGCGGAACTCCCGTGATGGTGGGTAGGTCAATTTCTGTCTGCGTTACCCAACGCAGGCGGTGACAGAAGTGACCTGTTGGGTACACAGGATTAGTCGGCAACAGCCGGGAGTCGACCGTCTGGTCGGGGAACACGGCCCCGTTTGATTTCGTGATCGACGCGGCGCAGGTGCTTACAGCCACCCTCGGGTGAGCGCTGTTGCCAGTCGGGACAGGTACACGACTCGTCGATGACGTCGACTTCGTACCTGTTGCCGGATGCGGACTGTACCTCGTAGCGGCCACCTTTCGAGAGGAGCGAGACGTCCATCGTTTCGGTGACGGCACGCTTCGTGCGGGGCTCGATATCGTCCTGTGACTGTGCGTTCTCGTCGACGACCAGTCGGTCGCGAACGTCGCCCGTTCGGCCACCGTCGGGAGCGACGGCTTCCGCAGGGCCACTGAGCCGCTCGTGGAGTACTTCCTCCACCGGATGGCCTTCCGGCCACAGATGACATCCTCCCCGGCGTTTACGCCGGGGTTTCCTCCGTGGGAATCTCAGCCGGTCTAGGACTCACCGGAGGCAACATTCCCGTCACGGTGGACGGTACTCGGGTCTGTGCGCTGTTCTTTGGGACTTTCGTGAGGGTGTGGTGTCCCCGACCAGTTGTGGTCGTCCCACTCGAACCACACGGGCCGTGCCATCGACCTGACTGCCTTCTCTGTGTGCCGCTTCAAGAACGTCTCTGACGCTGTGAGGTCGGCATGCCCCTCGAATCCACACGGACACGTTAGTGTGTCCTGATGTCGTTTCGTTCGGTCTGTTGAACCGCACTGCGGGCACTCCTGGCTTGTCCACGCTTCCGACTGGACTTCCACCGAGATACCGTATTCCTCAGCAGTACATGCTAGCCGCTCAGTAAACTGCTTGAACGCCCAGAAGTTGTGGGTCTTGGCATTGGTTTCGACCGACCAATGCGTGTCCAGCACGTCGGTCAGTCCACCGATATACACCGTGTCTACGCCGTCCTCGTACAGCCGTTCGATTAGGTCACGACACAACGCTTCCTGTGCGTGGTCGCGGCGGCGGGTTCGCTTCCGATACAGCCGTCGGATACGCTCGCTACTGTATTGGCCTTCCTGTAGCTTGGACTGTAACCGGGCGATTTCTCGCGTTGTCTCACGGAAGCGGTTGAACAGGTCCCGACCTTCGTACAGGTATTGGTCGCTGGTCGTGGTGGTACAGGCGACGAGATTGTTCGCACCAATATCCAGAGCGGCCTTCTCGTCGGCCAGTGGAGTCTCCCGTGTATCTGTAACAGTCACGGGTTGGGAAGCTCGGAAGATGCTGTCAGTCTCGTCATACCACAGGTCCAATCGTCCTTGTTTCTCGTAGTCGGGCCAATTCGGGTCGCCAGCGATTTCGAGTCGGAGACGCCCGGTGTGATCGTATCGGTCTTTCAACTCGCTCCCGACCAGGATCTCAAGCCGGGATCGCTCGCCCCACTCAACAGTGTATGCGTCGTTGCGAATGACGCCTTTGAGGACACGCCCATCGTCTTTGTTACCACGGAAGCCCGGCGGTTCCGGGTGTTCCGTAACGGATGTGTTCGATCCGTCGTGATACGCCTTCTTTGTATCGAAGAACCCGCGCCACGCTTCGCTGTTTTTGCGTATTACCTGTTGGGCGGTGGACGCGCCAAGCACACCTTTGTACTTGCCTTCGAGACTGCCGGTGTCAGCGTTCCACACGTCCTCGTCCTCAAACCCGTCTTCGTCGTTGTAGCGCATGAGGCGCTGATAATTGACCTCGTTCCAGAGAGCGGCGGAAGCGTCCAACAGGTCCCGTAGCAGTTGCTCTCTCGTATCGGAGAGGGGACGCACGGCGAACGTGTTGGTGCGCTTCATCACCCATTTCCAGATATGTTCGTTTGGAACTTGAACATCAGCCAACCACGGTGAAAGTAGAACCCAATCATCTCGTTGGAGGCTCAAGACCAGCATTGATGCAGTGATTCTCATCGGAGCTTACGTGATTCACGCACGCCGTGAACGGCAGGACTCTCTCGCTGTCAAAGGTGGACTTCGTGACGCTCGCGATGGTCGTAGGAGCCGCACGCGGCTGCGCACCCAGTCCAGACGCGCCAGGAACCAAGCGCGGCCATCACGTCGACGATGTCACGGGGAACCGTCTGGTGGTCGTCCGGGAAGAACACCCGGAAGCGGGTACACGCCTCCTGGGGCGCGACAGTTTCCCACCAGTCTTCGCTGGAGCCCCAGCTGTCGTACATCGCCTCGTCGCTCCCGTAGCCGACTGTCACGCCATCGATCGGCGTCCAGTCTGCTGGGAGGTGGTCCGACTCGCCTTCGAGCACCCGGAGGACGGCGTATCGGAGGTATTCGTGGGCTTGGTTGTCTGTCGTTCGGGCGACCTGATCGTGCTGCTCGGCGACGTGCTTGGCTTCCTCGAGGACCGTCGTGAGATAGGGTTCAGTGGCCTTGTTGAAACCCTCTGGTGATGACAACTCAGCCCATTCTGCCGAGATCTATTCCCTTCTTATTGAAGACGACGCTCACTAAACCAACTGTAGAAGGTTACGGCCAGTCGGTTGGCAACTCGTCCTGATGGTCGTGCATCAATCTGAGAAGGGGCTCGATCTCCTCGAACTGTGGGCCGCGTGTGATAGTCCCGGTATCCCGATCCCAATCGACGAATCCTGCATCGGCCAGTTTTGGGAGATGGGCGTGATAGAGTTGCAGGTGTAGTGTGTCTAGCGCGTCACCATCTTCCTCGTGCCCATCCGCGCTCAACTCCGATGCGATGTCGTCCTCATCCTGCGGGTTTTGCTCTGCAACAGCCATGAGAATGCGGCGGCGGTACTCGTGGCTGAGAATCTCGAACAGTTCACTCAGTGATCCGCTATTCCCCTCGATTCTTTTTGCTGACATTTGCTGATCGCTCTTGTTGCGAAACGCGTCACCTAGTGATGCGTTCCGCGCAACCGATGCGCGAAGAGAAATGGATGACTGCAAACGGGTAATCCCGTTTCAAGCAACCCCGCCGTTGGGGCTAAACGCACAGTGTGTGCTGAGTTCCGTACGGTGTCTTGGTTCCCGAGAGGGAAATGGTTGTGGGTGTTGTAGCATGATTGTCGAATTACTGCGACGTGGTTTCAGCAAAGCTACCATGTCTCTTCACCATCCGTCGGTATCGGCACTACGCCGATCCACAGTTGTTCTCGGCGACTGCGAACGCCCGCTCGATGTTATACACGACGCACTTGATGACGAGTTCGCGGAATTGCTTCCACCAGCGGCGCGACCGCACGAACGCGCCGAATTTCTGCTTAATCGCCGCGTTGACTGTCTCGTTCATGTTTCGTCGATTGTAGAGATCGCTGTCCAGTCGGGCATTCCCCGCCTTGTGGAGGGGTGTGAACTCGCGGTGCTTGATGACCGGGCGAATATCGAGCTCCCGGGCGAGTTGCCGGAGTTTCTGGTCGTCGTAGCCCCTGTCACCGGTCAAGATCGAGATGTACTGTGCGTTCCGTTTCACTACCTGTGGTGCAATCTGCGTATCGTGCTTTCGCGTTGTCGTCACGTGAACATCGAGAATGGCGTTGGTCGCTGTATCGACCAACAGCGTCGTCTTCAATTGCTGTATGGTGAGGTTGGTTCGCTTCGTGTAGTGAGTTGATGCATGCGCCCGCTCGAATCCGGACGCATCAATGCCGATGACACCGTTCAGCGGCACGTCCGCAAGTGAACCGTTCAGCAGAACCCGCCAGACGGCCATCTCTAAGCGGTCGAAAGCCTTGCAAAGTGTCGAGGGCGCGGGGATCGAATCGAGATCAAGGGCGTCACGAATGCGAGGCATCTCGATGAGCTCATCAACGAGGTCGCGGTAGGTGGTCGTCTTCTTCACCTTGAGACAGAGCAGAACGACGTGCTGGCGGAGCGTGAATCGCTTCCGTGAATATCGAGTCGAAAACCGAGAAACGGTACGGCGAGCCAGCACTATAGCTCGTTCAACGAAACGGAGGAGACGTGACTTCGGAAGGGAAACCATCCTGTCTCAGACTACTCGTCCATCATGTTTGCCAGCAAGGGTTTCAACAAGGCCGGTTCAGTCATTATTCGACGGAGGTCAGAACGCGCCTCCGCCCCTCCGCGGGCGCTGAAAAACTTAACCAACACAACGGAAGGAACCCATCACATTGTTGGTTAACTGGATTGGGACGAAGATTCGCTTTCGAGCACGTCGATGAGCTCTTCTGCTGTGGAACTGATCCGTCCGAGCCGCTCGCGAACGACCTCGGGATCGTCCGACTCCCACGCAGCGAGGTAGAACGCCGACCCACTAGTGTCGATCCCGCAGTACCGCCCGACGACGTACGCGACGGCTTCGGCCTCGACTTCACGTTTCGACCGCTCCGTATCGTCGTCGACATCGAAGTGGAGCAGGGCGTGTGCGTACTCGTGAATCAGCGTTCGCGCGAGGTCGGCCTCGTTCTCCCGATCACGCACCTCGACGAGCGGCTGAACGTCGACGAGGCTCAGTTGCTCGCAGATGCCCTTTGCCTCGCCGTGGGTCCACTCCTCAGTTGGAACGATCCGCACCGTCACGCCGAGGTCATCAGCGGCGGCAGTCAACTGTTCGACGAGGTCGCCGGCGTCCCCAGTCGCTTCAGTGTCTAGGTCGGGAAGCGGTTCGCCCTCGGTCTGGGAGACATCGAACACCGGCGCGGGCTTGAACCCGACCAGGCCCTCGGACCACTCCTCGGGCGACGTCTCATCGTAGTCACAGTCGCTGTCCTCGTGATAGCTCGGCGAATTCTCGCACTCCGGGCACTGCTTGGTGATGATCGGCGCCCAGATCCAGATGGCCGACTCACCCTCCGTGACGTGACGGTCGAACTCCTCCTGCCACGTCCGGTAGCCAGCCACGCGGGTTGCCTCGGGACACTGCCGCTTGATGAGGAGCGTGTTCCGATACGAGTAGTCGTGGAAGCGACTCTGGACGTCAAGCCACTCCTGGAACTCCGCGCTGGCCTGCGCGTCGTCGACGCCGGCGACGAGGTCGTCGATCCACTGTTCGATCGTACTGTTCATCTCGTCGGATCGCGTGTCGGTCTGGTCGAAGGAGACCGACGAATCACTGGTCGTAGCCATTGTGTTCACCGAATCTAGTTCACGGCAACTGCGTCTGCTCAGACCGCGCCGCACCCCTCAGGGGCGTTCAAAAAACCGCTCTGTCGGTCAGCGGAGCTCGTGGCGTTCGTCCGCAAAGCCAACCGAGACGAGGTACTCGAGGAACTCGTCGAACCGCTCGACGTCACTGGGGGTGTCGGTCGCAAGGTGACGTGCCCACTCGATGGCCCACTGGAAGGCGGGATCCGTGCCGCCCTTGCCGTGAATGTACCACCACCGGGCCGCCTTGAGAACCACTATGGGATTCGTCGGCGGCTGCTCACCGGCGAGCCCACGGGTGATGGATTCGATTTCGTCGGGGACGTCGGCGGGATCGACCTCCGATGATTGCGTGTTGTCGATATCGACCGGGATCTCGTCGATCGAGAAGTTGTCAGGACGCTGTTGTTGACTCACTGGATGTCACCTCTGAGAGCATTCGAAGGAGCCCTCGCCCTCTTCGGGGGGCACGAAAAACAGGTCGCTAAGTCACGCCGGCGGGAGGTAGACGCTCTGCTCACCGGCGATCTCCTCCAGGTTATTCCGATGACGGTGGCTGAAGTAGCACTCGTAGCTGCAGTATCCACAGATTGCGCCGGTATCGTATTCGGCCACGTACGGGCCGCGGCGAGTTCGCCAGACGTTCGTCCCGCATTCGGTACAGGCGGCGTCCTCGAGATCGGCAGGACTCGGTCCCTCGTACTCGACGTCGAGCCCCTCGTCTTGCGGTGTCGTTTCGGGCCAGATTCCGTGGGCCCTCCAAAACTCACGGACACGAGCGAGGCTGTGGCGCACCGTCTTTCGGACGGTGACGTGGTCGGCATCGCGACCGCTGTCGTCCCAGCCGTCGGCCGTCCAGAACTCACCGAACTGTGCGCCGCGATGCAGGCCGTTCCAGTCGACGCCGACGATGTCGGCTGGTGGCTCGTCCGTGAGTGTCGGCCTGGTCAGCTGTCGAATGGCGTCGAGCTGCTTGGGCGGACTCCCGCCGAGGATGTGGACGCGCCGCCCTCTCCAATCGGCAGGGTCGGAGAACTCGTGGGCCAGGCGGTCGGCGTATCCGCGTGAATACCCGAGGACGAGGGTCTCGGGGATCGCGTCGAGCACCGGTCGCGACTTCGGAACGACGATGAGCTCGGCCTCGGGGTAGCTCGCTTGGATCTCACGAGCAGCAGCGACGTGGGCGTCGACGTCGTCGATTTCGTCGACGTCCCCGATGACCCCGACCTGAGGTTCGTACTCGAAGAAACGGTCGACGAACCGCTCCAGATCGGGATTCCGGAAATCGTTGTCGAGCATCCCGACGGGGAGGCTAAGGTTCTGATACTGCGCCTCCTGGTACCCACAGTCCTCGCGAAACCCGGGAAGGAAGCCGAGGTCGACAGCGTCGACGACAAACGGCGCTCGATGCAGAAACGCCACATAGTCTGCTTGTCTGGCGGCGGCGATTTCACGGGCGGTGCTGGCGCTGGAGCTCAGCTCGAGGGACATGATTAGGCTCGCGAGGCCGCTGCTGGCTGCCCCGCACCCATTCAGGGGCCCGAAAAACCGAGACTCAGGCAGTTAACCAACAATAGGGAAACTCACGTGGAGCGTGTTGGTTAAGAATGGAGCTTACTCTTCGTTCTCACGCAGCTCTTCAGCCTTCCACTTGAGCCGGCGCAGAATTTGCGTTCGATTCTGGTGGGCGTTCTCGTAGGCAACGCACTCCTGGAGGGTTTCCATATCCGGAATCGTCGCGATCCCTGCCTTGATCAGGCGCGTGTTCGGTGCCTCAAGCCGCTTTTCAGGCGGAAATTCGTCTGACGCCTCTGAGTCGTCTGTAGAAGTACCCATAACGGATGCCTCCACCTATCGAGGGCACGAGCAACAGCAGAGAATTGAAGCAGTAGATCTTGGGAAGGTGCACCCACTGCGAATGAGACCATCAAAATAGAGGCCTTCACGACAGGATTCGAGCTGTCTCGAAGCCGAATCAGGCTTCCGAGGATTCGAGCAAAACGAGGTTCTGAACAGGGTATGGGTTATTCTCGGCGGCGAACTCGTCCTCAGGGACGTAATGCCAGAGGTGGCCGTCTACCTGGTAGAGAAACGACTCGCCGCCTTCTGCTTCAACTCGTACCCGCTTCCCGACATTATCGTCTTCTTCCCAGCCGATCACGGTCACCGGCTCGACGGGCCATTCAAAGAATTTGACCGAGTCACCACGCTCCAACTCTTCAAAAGTCTCTATATCCCCCTGCTGTGGCTCTCGCGCGTCGAGAGTCGGATTATGCTCAATAGACATGGTCTCTGGGTACGCCCCTACTCACTTAATACTGTCAGCAGTGGATTCCAGCCGCTAGAACGGAAGCACGCCTGGCGAATTTTCTCTTCAACTGGTCTTAGCCCATCGCCTCTTGGAACCGCTCACGCAGCGCGTCCTCGCGTTCTTCGAACTGCTCGACTTTCTCCTGCAGGTCGTCGCTGACCCGTTCGATGCTCGCCAGCGCTCGTTCGCCGGCCAGTGAGGCCTGTGACCCGTCGTCACCGTCTGCCTCTAGCTGCTGCTCGTACGCCTGCTCGACGCGTTCGATCGTACCTTCCGGGTTGAACAGAATGTCGTTGGCGATCCGAACGTACTGATCGAGGGATGCCCCCTCTTTCCCCTGGAAGAAGTGGGTGAGGGCGTACGTCGCGCCGGAATGCAGCGTCCACATATCGATCTCGAAGGGCGACGCCGCATTGGCTTCCGCATCGCCGGCGGCACGCTCGGCCAGGTAGTCCGGGAACCCCAACAGGGTGTAGAACTCCGTGACGGTGAACGGGAGCTCCGAGAAGTCGAGGTCGATATCCTGAGCGTCCCGGATGAACTCGAAGAGGTCGTCCGCGACGAGTTCGACCTGTGCGAGGAGCTCCTCCCACCAGGTGCGGAAGTTCCGCACGTCGCCGACGTGCTTGATAACCTCCTTGTCGGTGAGCGAGCGCATCGTGTTCGAGCAGTAGCCGTCCTGGGCGAACCCCTCCACGTAGACGGCGTGCTCGCCGAAGAAGTCGTAGCCAGATGTGACGCCCATCGTGATTGGGTCCGACCGGCCAGGAAGGCGCACCTCGAGGCCGTCGAACATAATGTCCATGTGGACCTCGCCGCCGCCCCGGTAGCGCCGAATCTCGCCGAACATCACCTCACCCAGCGGCGTCCCGTCGATGGTCTCCTCGCGGAGGACCTCCTCCAGCGGCCCGTAGACGTCGACCGGGTTGATGATCGAGTACGAGTCAGTCGGGATATGGAATAACGGGTCTGTCTCCGCGTCCGCGTCAGGGCCCTGCGAGCGGGCGCGACTCGGCTCGACGAGCGCGTTGAACCGCTCCGTCTCGACCCACTCATCGGTGTGTGGATTCTGGTACGCCACGGTCGTCTCGACGGCCTGCGGAAGATCACGAACTGCCTCGGCGAAGGTCACGCGGTCTGAATCTCCATGGCGCTCTCGATACCACTCGGGTAGTTCGGTGTCGGTACGTCCATCGACGCCAGCGAAGATGGTTCTGGACTCTGGATCTTTCATCTCAGTCACCTCACTTCAGGAATCCTCGTCGACGTGCGACTGCATCGTCTCGCGCCCTGCGCCCCTCTCTCGGGCGCAAAAACAACACCACGTTAACCAACACCCGAGCTAAACTCTCCCATGTTGGTTAAACTGTAAATTGGGCTAGTCTGGCGTGGCCGAAAATTCCATCCTCAGAATGGGTCTTGAATTCGGAAGTCCCCTGTACCAAGGACCACCTGCCCAGCACCACAAGTCCGATTACTAAGTGCCGACAGCAACGGTTGATGAGCAGCGCTGCGTCATTTTCTGATATTATATGTATTGATAATCACTCCGTTAGGATGATTACGATTACGTTTGGAACGTATTGTAGAGACGTTACATGGCAGATCTAACCAGAATTCTCGTGCCAATTCGATATCCTCTCACCGACCAGAGCGCGCAAACCCTTGCAGCAGCTGGCCGACTCGCACATGACCACACACCAGCGGATCTTCGGGTTCTCCACGTCAATTTGTACCAAACAGGGGACAGAACACAAACGGAGGAACTCACCCATGCGATCTCGGCGACGCTCGATGGTGTCGAGGCATCCGTAACTACACGTCAAGGCTTTCTCGTCGAAGAAGTGATTCTCGAGGAGGCCACTCAAACTGAAACCGACATCATCGTCGTTGGTGCGAATCAGCAGGCGACTTGGCAAAAAATCCTGAGTAGAATCCTTCGGAACGGTCCTGCAGTCGGTGCATTCCTTCGTGAGAACACAGCTGTAGATACCGACGTTATGGAGGTAGACCCCGCGGCTGAGATTCCTACCGTCGAGTCAGCCTAACAGTATAGGTGGAAACATCGAACCGCGATTTCGAGACTTAGTCCTGGATGAGTTTTTCACATTCCCCAATGAACGTATTGAGGTCCCGCGCCGTTTCAGGCTCGAGGGAGACGATGATGCCACGGTCGTTTCCTTTCGGGAAGTGGATAATAATCGCTTCTTCAAACAAACGGACTGTGGCATTGAGTTCTCCAAACGGGAAGGAGCGTTCCTCTTTTGGGGACGATTCTGGGCGAATGCGCTTTAGCATCCGATCGATTTGGCTCGTCAGACGTGTTTCTCTCACGTCTTCTCGAAGGTGTAGAATATCGGTATCGTTTCCATCGTAGCGAACTGTCCCACGATGGTACTCACCGGCCTTCCTTTCGAGGTAGTCAATTAACGCACTTTCAGCCATATTCGGATATTATCAAGCTTCATCTTAATGCTGGTTCCCCCAGATCGCGCTATTGATACTCACGCCTAGAATGCAAGCATTGGAAAACTCTACCAATAGCTGAGGGTTCCTTGAAAGGCCGATGTCCAATGGTTGCTATTGGCGTTCCTCCATCACGATTGCCCTCGCTTCCGCGACGAGTCCGTGGGCATCGGCCATTGCCTCAGCATCAAGTGCAACCGCGGCCCCAACCCCGTCTTCGAGAACAAAATTCATCTCGATAACGTTCTCAAAACACTGCACAAGACAGGTGAGTTGCCCGTGGTCTTCCGAGTAGGTGTCCTCATAGATTGGCGCAGTTAATGATTCCATCCGAGAATCATCGACCGCGGATTCAATCTCCTCAGTAGTATACTGCTCAGCGACATCATCCCTGAGATAGACGATATCGTAGGACTCCTCCTCGTACTTCACGATACTACGGAGATTCTCGTCCGTTCGTTGCTCGAAGAAGTTCTCGAGGCGGGTGGCCATCCTTGTCGCCATATTACCATCTCTCGTCTCTTTCACTATATGTCTACGGCAAAGAAAGCGACGTAATATTTCGAATATTCGACTTCTAAGGGTCAGTACTCCGATGACGACGGACCTGTTCGGGATTTGGAACCCAGGGATGTGTTTCCCAGCAATGCCGGGCGTGGCTTTGCGGTGAGTCGAACTCTCTACTACAGGATCCACATTTGTAGGTGGCATCGGGCCAAGGCTCGCTGACGAACATCGCTGTCACCGTCGTCGCCACCGGCTCGGGGGCCTCGCTCCGCGTAACGTACCTGTAGCCGAGAACCGTCCGTTGGCCCATCGCTGTTCGGGCGATCTCGGTTGGCTTGTCCTCGGGGAGATACACCCAGCGAACGAAGTCGTCGACCGATTTCTTGGCTGAGGGCTGGAGGATGAACCATCGCTCGTGGTCATCTCGGAACAGGTAGCGTTCGGTCCCCCTGTTTTGGAGGTATATTGGGTCACCCCTGCCCGGGACGAGCCGTAGTCCGAGCGACGGCGATACCGGTTTCAAAAGCTGGTCGACGACCGATGGGCCGTCATCTGTATGGCCGTCCGAATCAGCCTCCGCTACGAATTCATCGAGACTGGCATTCGTGGTCACGGGGACCACCTCCCGAGTGAGGCCTGTTCCTGGTCGGACTCAGCTGGAACTTCGCAGAGAAACCGCCACTTTGGCTGCTCTCGGATCTGCTTATCGGGGCGATTTCCCGCTTGGCCGGGGTCCGTTTTACCGGCACAGTGCCAGCCCTTGTCTCTGAGCGCTTTGATCATCGAGCCGTCGAAGTCGGCTCGCACGAACGTCAGCAGGAGCCGAACGCCTCGTCGCCGACCGTGCCGACGCACGAATCGTTCCATCGACCGGGCGAGGGCGGCAGAGGCGAGATTGGGGAAATCGACGCCGATGCAAATCCGTGCTGCCTCGACGATTTCGTCACCCTCGAATCGCGTCCCGTCGTACTCCAGCGAGCGAATCAGCGGATAGCGCCACGTAATCGCACCTAGGAGCTGGTCCTGGTAACAGAGTCCGTGATGGACGAGATTCGTCCGGGGGATATCGTCCATATAGGAGTGATGCGCTTCGTAGATCGCGCCGGCGACGTGGCGCGGGATCGATTCGATATGGACGCGCTCTGCGAACCCCAAACCGAGCGGCGCCGTGACCGGCTGGCCTTCCCGATGGATGGGACACGAACACCCATCGGGGGTAGGCGTATACTGGAAGCCGGTACTCCGTATTTGGTCTAGAGAGTGAGTTTCGGTCACGAGTCGGTGTCTTCGGTGCGCTCCTGTCGGTCGTTGTATCGCTCCAGTTCGCGCCCGATTTTCTCGAGCGCCTCGACACCACGTTCGAGGAGCTGGTGGGTGGCTCGCGCCAGTCGAAGCGTCTCCATCAGTGCTCCCCCTCCGGGGGTTCGATGAGGTCGTTGCTATCTTCGGCGAGTTCCCGGATTACCTGTTCCACGTCAGCCTCTTCGGCAACCGTCCGATGTGCGAGCGGGGCAGGATATGCCCGATCACCCTGGCTGCAGAGTACGACCAGCCACTCCTCGCTTCCATCCCCGAGCACGATGTAGTGGTCGCGATCAGCGCGCTGGAAGACCCGCCGGTCCGGGCGAGAGACGGTTCGCCAGTTCTCGGGGAGCGTCGGTGACGGCCATCCACCGTCGGGGAGCGCGACGACGTCGTCGGTAAGGGTCGCCATCGCGGTGTCGATCTCCTCGCCGGGGAGGTGCCAGCACGCCGCTGCACCGTCGCACTCCAACTGTGAGACCACCTGATTCCGGAACGCGATGTAGTGCTCACGGGCGAACTGCTCGTCGTCGTAGTAGTCGAGGAGGAGCGCGCACGCGAGCTGGGCGGGCCCGCTACCACTGTATCCCCACTCGAACCCGCTTGGACTGTGGTTGACGAGGTCCAGACTGCGCTCGAGGGAGAGTCGCCGATGCTCCGAGAGGTTCAGCACGACGGCTTGGCCGTCGACGCGGAAGCCGACGTATTCGACTGTGGCTTGGTGAGACTGAGCGGCCGATGCTACTGGAACCGATTCCGAACTTGCTACAGGTACATTCCCGTTCATTCGTTGCTCGCGGGCGGTTCGGTGACCCCCGCACCCCTCTCAGGGGTTCAACAAACAGGACGGCGCAGCGTTCACCAACGTATTTGGCAGTTCCAACGTACTGTCCACATAATTGAGGATGGCTGTACTGGACGATCTCTCTGGCTTCGAGTTCGAGGACGTGATGGAGGACGTGTTCCGGAACCTCGGCTACGAGAACGTCCGCCAGGCCGACCGCACGGCTGACGAGGGTCGCGACGTCATCATGGAGGAGGTCGTCGACGGCACGCGGCGCGCGATCATCGTCGAGTGCAAGCACACGGGGACGGTCGGGCGGCCGGTCGTCCAGAAGCTCCACTCGGCGATCGCGACGTTCGACTTCGACGGCCCCAAACGCGGGATGGTCGTCACGACCGGCCGGTTCACTAACCCTGCTCAGGAGTACGCTGACCGCCTCCAGCAGAACGACGACCCACATCCAATCGAGCTGCTCGACGGCGAGGACCTCCGGGAGATTGCCGACGAGATCGGCCTCGACCTCTACAACGGTCGCATCGAGATTCTCTGTGACGAGACGCTCCGCCCGTACGACCCGGCCGCCGACGTCGATGCGGCCGTCGCGGAGGCGTTCCGCGACATAGAGAACATCGAGGTCGTCGACCTCCCGGAACCGCACTCATCGGTGACGTTCCGCCCGGTGGTCGCGGTCACCGCGGACACGAACGCCGTCTTCGAGACGTCGGTGGGCGTCATCCACCGGATCAACGACCGGACCCGATTCGTCGCCCACGCCGAACGCGGGCAGCCGCAGGTCGTCGATGAGGACGTCGGGACGCTGGTCACCGAGAACCTTCACGCGACGGTCGACCTCGATACCGAGCAGTTCGGAGAGGTGTTCGACGATGTCGAGGAGCACCGGTTCGGGCAGACCCAAACGGAGTACAAGGAGTGGGCCGTCGAGCGGCTCCAGCAGCACCACACGACGACGGTGACCTACACCGGCGACAACAACGTCACGTACAACAAGACCTGTGAGCCGAACCGCTCGGACATCTCTGTCCAGTCGATCGAACCAGTGTACCTCCCGGAAGTTCGGCACACTACCGACGTCCAGGAGTACACCTACCCCTACGAGTACTACGCGGCAGGCCCGTCGAGAGTGACCGCCGAGGACGGCATCCATCAGTGCGTCCACTGTGACACACGTGGCGTCACCGAGACGTACACCTACTGTCCGAACTGCGGGGCCATCGCCTGCTCCAGCCACACCAAAACGGAGCGGCTGGAAGGCGAACCGGTCTGTACGGGCTGTGCGGTGACCGAGCGGTTCGCGCTGAAGACGAAGTACTTCTACGACGACCAGAATCTGGAGGCGTTCCGCGAGGAGTACGCCGACATGCCCCTCCACGAAAAGGTGATGGAGAACAAGTGGCTGGCCGGGGGGAGCGTGGTCGCGACCCTGCTACTGGTCGTCGGCCTTCTCGTCATCGGCGGCATCATTTAGACCGGTTGCGTTCTCACGCGGATAGATACGGAGGGCTAAACTACTTCAAACAGCCCTCTAAATCATAATCAAACCCAAGAAGCCGAGTATGGATATCCACTTTGCCCCCGTTAGATCGACGAGTCCTACTGAGGATACGCTAAAGGTACAGATTGGGGGACAGGAAGTTGTTGTTGAAGATAATACTGAAGGTGATAGATCGGTTGGTGACCTAGTTGAAGTCTGGATTACTCAAGACCGAAGAGCGGCGGCTGACGCAATTGGGCGGGCATCCCCTTCTGTCGGTATTATTCGAGAGCGTGTCAGCGAAAGCGAGTACCTCGTTGAGCGAAATAGTCGTGTAGAAATATGTGACTCTCTTGATTCTGAAAATCCAGAGAGTGGTGAGACGGTTAAGATCTATGGAGGTATGATAACCTCAACAATCTCAAGTGAAGCGGTTGCGCCAAAGGGAATAGAAGACCGGTTTGAAGAGAAGAGCAGAGCAGAATCGTATTTAAAAGAACCTGGGGAGATTAGTGAGGTTGATTCAGGGTACGATGATGTCGGGGGATTAACAGAGACGATAGAAGAGGTAAAGGACGTCGTCGAGATACCACTGCGAGAGTCTGATAATGATATAAATAGGTTTGAGAAGCATGGGGTCAAACCTGACACAGGAATACTTTTCCACGGACCTCCAGGGACGGGAAAGACCCTGCTCGCTAAGGCTGTAGCTAAAGAAACAGAATCTAGTATCTATCTCGTCAATGGACCGGAGATCATCAACAAATGGTATGGAGAAACAGAAGATATTATACGAGAAATATTTTCACATGCCAAAGAACAAGAACGTGCTATCATCTTTATGGACGAAGTGGACAGTATTGCTCCAGATCGAGGAGATACAAAACAGTTTCAGCGCAAAATAGTTGCCCAACTTCTCACAGAGCTGGATGGATTCGAACCACTGAATGATGTTGTCGTAATTGGTGCAACCAATGCCCTTGATGAGGTTGATCCTGCCATCATTCGACCAGGACGCTTTGATCGGAAAATCGAATTCTCGAAACCGGCACAACCTGAGAGAAAAGAGATCATCGAAAAAATCACTAAGGATGTCGATTTCAGCGAATCTGTTGACTTAGAATTACTTGCCCAATCTACAGAAGGATGGACTGGAGCAGACTTATCGGGGGTCATTAGCCGTGCCGTCACAATATCGATTAGGCGAGAAGGGGATCTTGTAACTCAAGATGACCTCCTTCGGGCTGTTGAAGCAACAGGTGAATGATATGGGTGTGATAGATTGGATTAAATCGAGATTCTCTGAGGAGAGTGATGATGAACCTGAACCACTTCGCGAATTCATATATCTTGATGAAACAAGCGTTGTGAGTTTACTGGCCTCTTTGGAGGGCGAGATCACTGAGAGCCTAATCACTCGTTCAGAGTCCGTAAACCGAGAGCTCGGGAAGAGTAATAAAGGCCTCTCGTACAAAGGGACCGGCTATAATCGAATCAATGAGTCGGAAACTCTGGAGAGGAGTGGCTCTGAAACTATCCAGAAGTCCGTAATTCAATCCCGATTTGATGAACTCTATGAATCACGACAAAATCAGCTTCTTCTCCCTTCTGAGGAAGGGCTGGAGGTTGAGGAAGTTACGAGAAGTGAAATCATCGAATTGGATGGCTATGTAAATGTAGCTGAGTCGTATAGAGTTTTCAAAATACTTGAATACATGACTAATACGTTTGAGGATATTGAGGAACTGCAAGAGTCTATTGAGGATATTCCACGTGAGGAGCTTGACGCTGTTTCGGGGTTCCTCTCTTCACTATTTGGCAATCAGGTTCCAGTAAAGATTGATGCCGCCAACTACAGGATAGTAGAGGGCCATATTCAACATATACATAATCTCGACTCTGCTGAAGAAGGTAAGCCAATTTCTATCGTAGCGTATCTCAATCGCGACTCCCTTTGGGACGACCCATTAACAGTGTTTTCCGACAATACGGAGTTTACAATATATGGGCGCGTGATCTCAAATGAGGTGGATTGGACCCCTCTTAGACTCACGCGAGTTCTTGAGGACCATTTCCCTGATCAAGCAAGACAGGTAAATATGGCATTAAAAACTGCCCTGCTGAACTTAGAAAAAGAGGGCGGAAAATCAGAGGTGTCAATTGATGTTGAGAAGAATCTCGAAGAGCTATTATCTGATCTGCAATCGGGTCTCGAAACCCGAGGATATTCTCTTGAGGATTCTGACCTTACAACATTCGCTTCGGATGACGTTACAGCTGATAGCGAGTTTGAGGACTATACTGAGGCTCGTGATGAGGTAGAACATGTATTAGAGGAACTTGATGCCGATGTAGATAGTGACGATAAAGCCGAATTGCTCTGGGAGACTATAACGGGAGAGGAAGACCAGGTCCAGAATGACGAGGATGTGGAGTTTGAAATCAAACCAATTGGGATTTATTGGTAGATACTACGCGAGATGCGCCACCTCGTCTGACTCCTCAACGTCGTCGAATTCGCCACGTTCGACCGGCTGCCAGTCCTCATCCGGCTCTGGACTCCACCAATCGACCTCGTAGGCGCCCGGTGCGCCGAGGATTTTCACGCGCGCCGATCGATCGGGCAGGTCGCGACGCAGTTTCTCGTCGACGTGGAGGTTCCAGGTCGTGGTAGAATCGAAGCAGGCGAGCACGGCCTCCTCGTAGCCGCGTGTCTCTCGGGATTCTTGGAGTTCGACCTGGGTGTTGCAGTTCTTGCAGAACACCCCCTCGAAGGGGATGTGGGTGAAGACCTCCTGCCCGCAGACGGGACACCAGAGGAACTCGAATAGTGCCCCGCTGTGTCGGTCAAGTACTTCGAGACTCATTGGTTGACTCACCCGGTCGTACCGGGCCACCACCTCGTGCCCGGCCGAAAAACAGCGCCCACCGCTCACTCACTCACCGTTCGGCGCCATAGACGATGCGTGAGGGGGCTTCGTACCCACAGTCGGGGCAGTCGTACCATCGCTGGATTTTCGCCCCGTCTGCTGCCTTCTCGCCGACGCGAACGTCGTTGTTCGGACACTCCGGGCAGCTGAGGTCCGGGACCGGCCGCTCCCGGAGTTCGTCACGGAACGACGTCGCGTCCTTCGTCTCGTACCCACGTGACCACACCGGGTAGCCGTCCACGAGGATTGCCCCGCGCCACTTGTACCGGTAGGAGTCCGGGGCTCGATGCAGGACGGCTCGCGCCCCGGTCTCGGTGTTCCGATACGCAAGCGTCGGCGAGCGGCTCTCGCGTCGCCAGTTGGTGATGCGAGGCATTATTCAGAAGTGGACGTCAGCGGGTACGATCCAGAGCTCTTCACTCTCCTCGAGGAGTCGATCCAGCTGTCCACGGTGGCGAATGCCGGTTCCGCGTTCGGTGTACAGGAAGATCGTCGGGCCGTCGTACGCACCGACCTGGTGGAAGGCATGCCGGGCGAGGTCCTCGTCGCGCATGATCTCCTCGTCGGAGAGCTCCTCGATGGCCTCTTTCACCCGGTCGAGATTACGCTCGAATTCCTCCTTCGTCGCCTCCCAGCCACGCTCGAGGAGGTCTTCGCCGTCATCAGAGTCGACGGGGGCTGCAGTTGGGAGCTCACCCCATCGCGCCTTCCCCGCAACGGACGTGTCCTCCTCGTCGAACGTGACGTAGTAGTCGAAGACGGCGCCGGCGTGTGGGTCCGCGCCGACCAGGCGGTCGAACACCGACTTTCCGGTGGCCAGCGCGTCGTCGTGCGTCGATGCCTCTACGAGTGCGTATATCACTATATGCATCTCGAACACCTCGAAACGCCGACGCACCGGGGGTCATTGCTCGCTCCAGCTGCGCCGGCACCCATCGCCGGCGCTCGAAAAACCTGCTCGTGACGGCGGATTCTCAGGCTTCGTCCGTTCGTTCGACAGTGATGGTCAGGTCGCCCGATTCGTAGTCAGCCTCGAAGTCGACCATGAACGTGTCCGCCTCGCAAGCGGCGTGGTAAGCACGGTGGCGTTCGAGCGAGCCAGTCGCCTTGAAGTGGAAGAATGCGGCCGCCGTGTAGGGCTTGCTCTGTGTTTCGACCTGCGACTCGACGGATGCGGGGAGCGCGATTTGGGGCGTCTCCGTGTCGATACTCGCAGTGAACTCCTTCGCTTCCTCGACGGTTGCTTGCGAATGTGCCGGTGTCTCGCCGGTGAGCACGTTCACCGGAGTTTCCGTCTCGTCGGTGAATAGGACGTCTTCGAAGGTGTGTGTCCCGAGGATCGCCTCGGGATCCAATTCGCAGTCGTGAAACGGGTCGTCGTCTGAGGTCATCGAATCACGAGCCTATGGCGGGGCTCACCCATTCTGACCCCTGAAAAACAGGACCTGCCACGAAGCAGATCGAACTAGAAGTGGTTCAGGCTCGCCTTCTCGAAGGGTGACTCTCCGGTCGGAATGAGCAGCTCCTGTCGGTCGCCGACTCGCTCGGCCAGCTTCCGTTTCAGGTACTGTCTCGCCGTCGACGGCGTGAAGACGCCCTTGTCGAGCATATCGCCGACGACGTCTTTGAGGGCCGCGAACTGGCCCTGGAGGTGGCCGTCGCCGACCGGCTCGCCGTCGTACCAGCGCACCGTCGCGAGCGCGCCGTTCCCGACCGTCTCCGAGTCGTACTGGAGCCCGAACCACAGCGTCCGATAGGCGGTCACCTCGAACGTCGTCGACACCACGAAGAACGCCTCATGGTGGAGGTAGTCGAGATGGTCAGCGACGATCTCGTCGAGGGTGAGCCCGGTGGCGCGGGGCTTCGGCTCGACGACCGTCGACGGTCGATCCTCGCCGGCGAGGTAGGCGTCGACCGCATCTGCCTCGAGGCCATCGGCAAGCTCTGCGAGGAGCTGTTTCGCCCACTTGGAGTCGGTGTCGTCGCCACCGAACGGCGACTCAGCAGAGATTCGGTGCTTGAGCTTCAGGTTCGCTGCACCCCAATGGCTGTAGTGGAGTGTGTACTGTCCGTCCGTGCGTTCGTACGCAACGAGTGCGCGGTGTCCCATCGAACAATCACCTCACTGGGCGACCGCGACTGGATCGCCCCGCACCCCTCCCGGGGGACGAACAACGCTACCAGTAGTTGCTATCGAGGCTTCTTTATTCGGGATGAGTAGTGAAATCGGGGCGGCTAAATCGGTAAGTAGAATTGCTTAGTTATTTGAACGAAGTCAGTGTAAATGCGTGTATGGATATTGACGCCGGCGAGTTCAAGAAGAACACAGAGAAGGCGTTAGAGGAGCAGTCAGGGCTCCGGATGAACGAGCAGAATGAGATCCCGTTCGAGCAATTGTTCACAGAGGAGTTCATGCAGCTGTACACAGAATTCGACTCTTTCGAAGCGTTGCTTGAGGCAAGTCAATGGGATGTTGAGGACGAGGACGATTTCGAGGCCATCCCGGAGGATGAGTTCGATACCTATGTCGACGAGCACACGGATTTCCCATCGTGGGAAGTTATGTCTCAGACTGCGGCTCAGCGGTTCCTTGAACGTCAATTCAACTGAAGTGGGTTACTGACTGACCTGCCGCCCGAGCTTGGTGATCTCCGCCTCACTGTACCCGCCGTCACTCGAATTGATGTAGGCTTGTGTCTCGACGTATCCTTTCTCTCGGAGCAACCAGAGGTTATGATCCACGACGTCTGACGACCGGCCCACTGCCTCAATCAACTCGTCACGATCAACCCGTGGATAGGTAGGATCCGATCGGTATGACTGGAGTAACACGTCCAGGATTTCATCCTGAACCGCGTCATCCAACAAGAGTTCCTCACCCAACTCTTTTGCTCGCCACAGCGTCGTCGGTGTAATCGTCAGTGACCGCTTCCCTGGCCGCCGCTTGAAGAACCCATCATCCTTTGAGAACCGCCACACCTTATCGATCACGTCCTCATCAACGTCCTCGAATTCATCGTTGAGATAGCTGCGTAGCCGTTCACCTTGTGGACTCGGCCAGAACGTAAACGGCTGCTCTGTAAACCTACGATATGACTCACGGATCAATTCATTCTGGACCCGCCGCTCGGTCGCCGATAACCCCTCTGTCGCACCTACGTCATGCTCCGTCGATGTCCCATCTCCATCCCCATTCACCACATCGTCACTGGTATCGGACCGATCAGTCCCGTCCACGTACTCGCCAGCGTCCTCCGGCTCGACTCTATTGTTCGACGTGTTGTGGACTTGGATCGCTAGAATACCCAGAGTGCCTAACATACCGATCACACCAGCAATCTCCACGAGCGAAAAAGGTGTATAGACGGTTCCGATCCCTGCGAGAATCAAGGCAGCAAGCCAGGCAAGGATGAGCTTCCCGATGAACCGCTCAGTCACGTACTGCCCAACCGACATCCTATCACTGCAAGTATTCACAGACCAGTATTATAAGTCGTAGGAGATCAGCCTCAATCAGACATACCCACCTGATTTTTCAAGAGTTGCTGAGAAGTACCGAATTATGAGTCAAAACGACAGGACATCTTGGTTCATCGATTCCGAGGGGCCAAATGAGGAGGCTGTCGAACTGGCCTTCGCGTGGGTGCAACAGCTCGGTGAGCAGCATGAAGAGAAACGAGATGCTGTCTTGGCAGTAAACACGAAAAAGCAGCTGGACGGTGTCGTATCTACTGTGATCGGTGACCAGGCAGCAAAGGCGTTGAATAAAAAGAAGCCGGTCGGCGTCGGTGAAGCAGAGATCCAGCTGATGACGAAACGGATTGATCCATCGGGGTGGCAAAGCGGTCCTGTCCTTGCTATCTACCCAGACAAAGACCTGCTGGACAAGATTGACGGAATGTATGGTGTGACCGATGTGCTCGTCGTGCCTTGGTCGAAGGACACCGTCCAGTTCTGGATCGATACCTGGGGCGCGTCAGCACTCCAATCAGATGCGAGTGGCGATGCACCAGAAATCGATAATCCGGTCGCCAAGGAAGCTGTCGACACGCTCGATGCATTGGTCAACACCTCGACTGGGATCACGCATTCGTCAGATCGTGCTACCTGTATCGAGATCTTCAAAACCCTCCATAGCAACGGCATCAGCTTCGATCCTGAAGCAATCAGAGCCTGGTTAGTCGCTGAAAAAGGCTGGGACCCGGATTATGCCGATGACGTAAAAGAGGTCGCCGAAGGCGTCCAAACGGGGAAACGCTTCCAGTACGACTCTGGCCGTCTTAGCAACGACATTATGAACCAGTGGAAAGACGCCGCAAATGTTAATTAATCCAATATAAATGCCGGAGATCGTTTTCACTCCGTTTGCTCACGTCCCTGTAGTGGCGGCTCTGATGCATCTATGCTCTGTACTGACCAGCTGTTTCAGCTCTCACTCTAAATAAAGAAACAGTATCGGAAACTAATGCTACTCGTCGATCGGGTCGGGGGAACTGAGGTCCGCGTGGAGGACTTCGCCGTCGCGAACGACGTACCGCTTCGCCAGGACTGGGAAGCGGCACTTGGTGAACCCCGCCGTCTGGATATCGAACTCTTCGTCGGCTTCGAGGTGGTCGGCGAGTTCTCGCAGGAATTCGTGGGTCACGATGCCCCCCTCGTAGTCCGGGAGGCCGTTCTCCCGCGCCTCGTACACCTCGAAGTCGTCGTACCCCCAGATGGTGAGCTCTCCGTCTTCGGTCACCTCCCAGTCGAGCGTCCCGAAGCAGTAGCTCTCACAGAGCTCGCGGACTGCCTGCGGATCCGATACGATCGCGCCAGTCGACGTCGTCGCAGCTTGCAGTGTCGCCATGTCTGGACTTCACGGGGTCGCCCCCGCACCCCTGTCGGGGGCGATAAACCGACGCGAGAGGTGCCCCCCTGGTCGTGGTCGGCGACGCCAGTTAGGAATCTGCGTGGGCGTCCGCCCCGGCTCCGTCGCCCGGCCGCGTGAGAAGGCTCACCTCTTCCAGGAGGTCTCTCGCGGTCTCGACTCGCTCTCGATCCGCGTCGTCCAATCGGTCGACGTCGAGTCGGTCGAGATTGCTGAGTATCCGATGCATCCGGTAGCCCTGTTTGAACTCTTGCTCCATCGGAAGCGCCTCACCGCTCGCCGGCGCGGAGAGACTCCCTATCGAGACTGGCGTCGGGCTTGCAGGAGATCACGCTCTTAGCAGTAGGTCAAAGCACTCTTTCTTCATTCTAAAACCGGTCTGGAACGTCTGGTAAATAGGTGTGCGTAGTTTACATTAACCGCTCTATCATACCGGCCGATGGGAGATCAGCTCTCACAGGCCTTGCATTCGAGGATGTCTCGGCTGAACTTCTGTGCGGCGTTCACGCTGTGTTGGTAGTAGAGACTCTTCACCCCTTTCTTCCAAGCCTCGATGTAGAGTTGGTTGATCTCCTTGACGCTCACTTCGCTCGGATCGATCGAGACGTTCAGGCTCTGTGCCTGATCGATATGTTTCTGCCGCTGCGCTGCCTGGTTGATGATCGCCATCTGTGGGATCTCGGCGAAGGTTTTGAACACCTCCTTCTCCTCGTCGGTCAGGCAGTCGAGGTGTTGCACGCTCCCGTCGTTCTGTGCGATGCTGTCCCAAACCTCGCGCTCGTCTCTGCCTCGCTCTTTCAGTATCGCCTCGAGGAACCGGTTCTTCTGCGTCGACTTCAGCTTCGCACCGTCGCGGACGAAGTAGTTCGATTTCAGCGGTTCGATGCTCGGACTGACCTGCCCCAGGATGACACTGCTGGATTTCGTCGGGGCCACGCTCATCGTCGTCGCGTTCCGGCGACCGTAGCCCTCGAGCACCTCCGGCTCGCCGAACTCGTCGGCGAGCCGACGACTCTCCTCGTAACTTCGCTCCTTGATCGTGCGGAAGATTGCCTCGTTTTTCTCCATGGCCTCCATACTGTCGAACGGAATCATCTCGCTCTGGAGGTAGCTGTGCCAGCCGAGGACGCCGATGCCGATCGCCCTGTGCCGTTTCGCAAACCGTACTGGGCGTTCCATGAACTGCGTCCCCTCCGCCTCTTGGATGAACTCCTCCATGACGGCGTCGAGGAACCGCGTCAGCGTCTCTACTGCGTCGGTATCCTTCCACTCGTCGTAGTGGAGCGCGTTCATCGACGAGAGACAACAGACGAAACTCTCGTTTGGCGTGGCTGGCAGCGCGATCTCGGTACACAGGTTGGAGCCGTTGATCTCGTAGCCCCTGTCCTTGTAGACCTGTGGCTTCCCGTCATTCATGTTGTCCCGGAAGATGATATACGGGACACCGATGTTAATCCGCGTCTCTATGATCTCTGCCCACGTCTCTCGCTTCTCCTCGTCGCCATCGACCATCGCCCGGAACCAATCGTCACCGATGATGACGCCGTAGTAGATGTCCTGTACGGGGTCGCCCTCGGTCTTGATGTTGAGCCACTCGTCTAGGTCGTCGTGTTCAACGTCGATGTACCCCGCGAACTGGCCGCGCCGCGTCTCGCCCTGGCTGACGACGTTGATGATCGTGTCGAACAGCTCGGTGAAGCTGTAGCTCCCGTTGCTCTTGCCGTTGTTCGTGATCGGGCTGCCTCGGGGCCGGATCTCGCCGAAGTACCCGCTGGTCCCGCCGCCCAGCTTGGTCATCTCGCCCACTTCGGCCTGCGTGTAGAGGATGCTCTCCATGTTGTCCTCCATGTAGCTCCCGAAGCAGCTGATGGGCAGGCCTCGGTCCAGACCGAAGTTCGCCCACACCGGACTCGCGAGGCTGTAGAAGCCCCGACTCATGTAGTCGTAGAACTTGTCCGCGAAGCCGTCGTCGTCCAGGATCTCCTCGGCCCGCTCTGCGATCTCCCTGACCCGCTCCTCGGCCGTGACGCCCTCGATCAGGTACCCGTCGTCGAGGAACGCCCGGCTGTCCTCGTTCAGCCAGTAGAATGGTTCCTCGTGCTGCTGGTTGACCTCGTCGAGTGCTGGTTCTGTTTGTGCCATCGTTAGAACATATCCTCCGCGGTGACGCTCTGTGCGTGCTTGTTGTACGTGGTCGACCGCTTGCTGAAGAAGTCGTTATCCTTTGTCATCATGATGTCTTCATCGAACCACCGTGTCTCCTCGAGCAGGTCATCGTCCGGCTCGAAGATCGGCTCGACACCGATGTTCTTGAGGCTCTGGTTGAACCGGTCCCGCAGGAACGCGTCGACGTGCGCCCGGGGAAGGAACTCCAGTTCGCCCTCACTGAAGATCCAGTCCAGTATCTTCATCTCTGCCTCGAACGCCTGCTGACAGGCTGCTTGGACCTCTTCATCGAAGTCCTCGTCGAAGAGGTCCGGATTCTCCTCGCGAATCGTCTCCACGAGTTCGACACCGAACAGTCCGTGAATCTGCTCCTCCTTGCTGGTCGCTTCGACGGCGTTCGCGATCCCCTTGAATTTCTTTTCGTGTTTGTCGAAGCTCGTCATGATGAGGAACTGCGAGAACAGCGAGACGTGCTCGACGAACGTGGAGAACAGCAGGAGACTCATCACGTACTCCTGTTTGTCGTCGCTCTCGCTCTTCTCGAGGTACTCGTCGAGGTAGTCGATCCGCTCCTCGATTGCGGGGACCTCAGTCACCTCCTCGAAGTCCTCCGTGATCCCCAAGATGTCGAGGAGATGGCTGTACGCGTCCATGTGTCTGACCTCGCTCTCCGCAAAGGTCATGCCGACGTTCCCGATCTCCGCTTTGGGCATCTCGTCGTAGATTTCTGCCCAGAAGGTCTTGACCTGGACCTCGATCTGCGCGATGGCCAGCATCGTCCGCTTGATGACGGTTTTCTCGGCCGGAGTCGTGTTGACCTTGAAGTCTTGAACGTCTCCTGAAAAGTTGAACTCTGTGTGAACCCAGTAGCTGTTCCGTATCGCGTCTTTGTACTCGAGGACGTCGGGGTACTCGTACGGCTTTAGGTGTGTTCGTTCGGAGAAGATGTCGGTCTCCGGATCTCCGCCTTTGGTTTTGTTTTCAGTCATTGGCACGTACCCCGGAGGAATCGTTCTCTGTCGGTTGGTTTCTGTTTCCGTCGTTCTCTGTACGTCTGGACGTGGGTCATGCTCGCCCGGTCAAGGATTGACCGAACATTCGTTTGAGCTGCGTATGTTTGTGTCATAGTGCGCTGTTCGAGGCTTCGAAGTCATCGAGTTCTGCATCCAAGACTGCGTCAAGTTCTCTCAGGAACTCCTGTGGCTCAGAGAATGCTTTGTAAACGGAGACAAATCGAATGTAGGCTACCTTATCGAGCGTACGGAGGTTCTCAGAGACGAGTTCGCCGATAAGACTCGAAGAGACGATACGTGCCTCTCGATCTTGCAGTTCGCTCTCGATATCGTCGACGAGAGCGGTCACTGTTGTCTCGGCCACGTCTCGCTTCTCAACGGCTCGCTCGATCCCTGCGCGGAGTTTCTGTCGGTCGAACGATTCGATGGTACCGTCGCGTTTTTTCACTTGGAGGGACTCCCACTCCGGACGTTCGTAGGTCGTAAAGCGGAACGAACAGCGTTGACATTCGCGGCGCCGTCGGACGGAAGTTCCGTCGGCACTGGTCCCTGTATCGATGACGCGTGTTCGCTCGTTCCCGCAGTCCGGGCAGTTCATAGTTGTCACTACTTAATCCTCCAGGGTCTTAACCCCCAGATGTGGGGTCTCTCGACTTCGACCGCAATATCTGCTGGTGAGGACTGCCACATAAAGCTTACCCAATTAAATTGATGTAGTACAAATAAACTTGATTAGTGGGCGCGGAAAATTGGGATCATATGCATTGAGTGACCCAGCCTCAACTACTGCTCTCCATCCCCTCACGTAGCGATTAGTATTCTATCTGTAATTATCGATTTTACACCAGTTAGCGGCTGCGAGTCTGAACAAGGAAATCGTACTTCCTATTACTGTTAACCAACGAAACCCGGGGCCACCTGCAGAGATGTTGGTTAATCGAGGCCCAACACTGGCCCTACTCGAGACTAGGTCCGTAGCGGGCAGAGCCACACACCCGGCACTCCCAGATCGGTTGCCCCGTCCACGCCGCATCCGGGACCGACTCGTGGGTCTTGAACCGATGGTCGGTCGCCTGTCCACAGTTTTGACAGTCGAGTTCCTGCGTCGTCGGTACCGACGACTCCTGCCGATCAGCCCCAGATTCGCCGGCGGATTCGGTCAGCGCTATCGCTGGAACCAGCCACACCGCGTCGTCGGCGTCGTCGAGGACCGCGTCGAGACGCGACGCGTCGCGGATGCGGTCCCCACGCTGGTCGTAGAGCCGCGTCGGGGCCTGCTCCTGACGCTCCGACGCTTCCTGCCCGTGCCACCCAGTCCGGTCACGGGCGGCACTGAGAAGCGGCTCTCCCTCCTCTGACGACACCTGTACCGCGTCGGGGAGTAAGGGCCATTGCTCGACCAGCTGGCGAGCCGGTGCTTCGTCGAGATCGTAGATGAGCGTGTAGTCGTCGACGGACGGCTCCACCTCGTTGGCGGAGAGGTGGTTCGCTGCGGCGCCGCCCTTCGCCACGGCGCCGTAGAACGTGGTCGACTCGACGATCAGGTGGACGATACCGAGGAACGTCGTCGACGCTGTCTCGTTCGTGCTAGTGGCGCCACTCCCGAGATGGTTGGTGAGACAGAACCGGCATTTCGTCTGGCCGTCTGGGACTGCCGCCCCACACGACCGGCACTCGCCGTCGGCGGCCGTCGGCGCATCAGGGTAGCCACCAGCGCTCGTCGCGACGCGTTGCCGCCGGGGGGCACCCTCACACCCGTCGTCCAGCCTCGTGTCCGGAATGTGGGACGCCTCGCCGGTCGGCCGCAGTTCCTCAAAGTCGGAGTAACGACCGTTCATAGATACCACCCTGTGGAAACCGATTCCCGCAGCTGAGGGAGGGAGTGTGTTCGCTTGCCTACGCTACCGCCGTTGCCGGTGGAGGGCAGCATCCCCCACCTGACTATATTAATACATTTAAGCATAGATCGAGTTGTGAGTTGTATGGAGGTCCGTCGAACTGTCCCGGTCAAACTCGACGTGACCGATGAGCAGGCGGACCTGCTCCACGAGACGATTGATGAGTTCCTGTGGGCGGCCAATTACGTCGTGGACTCCGCGTGGGACGGCGAGTGGGCTGAAACCCGTTCGTCCGTCCTGCATGAGATGACCTACGATGAGGTTCGCGAGCAGACGCGACTCCACAGCAACCACGTCCAATCGGCTCGTAACCGTGCTGTTGACGCGCTCAAGAGCGTCGTCGCCGAGTGGAAGAACGGCGAGTACGCTTCGCTTCCGACGTTCTCCTCGTCGTTCTGCGAATACAACCAGCGTAACGCCACGTTCCACGACGACCACGCCGTGATGTCTACTGTCGATGGGCGTGTCACCGTCGAGTACGTCTTGCCCGACAAGACCCGTGACACGCCCCACTCGAAGTACCTGCGTTCTGAAGGGTGGGAGACGACAGGTGCAACACTCCACTACCGTCGTGGTGACTTCTACCTCCACGTCCGAACAAAGGCGGACGTGGACGATCCCAAACCGGCCGAGAACGGAACGGTTCTCGGTGTGGACCTCGGGATCGAGAACATCGCCGTCACCTCGACTGGCGCGTTCTGGTCTGCCGACGAACTCAACCACTGGCGAACGGAATACGTCCAGCGCCGCAAGTCGCTGCAGGAGTGTGGCTCACGGTGGGCCCACGAGAACGTCCAAGCGGTCGGACGCAAGGAGGCTGGGCGCTTCGAGCAGTATCTTCACCGTATCGCGAACGACATCATAGCTGAAGCGAGCGAGAGTGGTTGCACGGTAATCGCCTTCGAGGACCTGACGGATATCCGTGATCGGATGCCCGACGCCCGCAAGTTCCACGAGTGGGCATTCAATCGGCTGTACGGCTACGTCTCGTACAAGGCCGAGGGACGCGGGATTCAGGTTGAACAGGTGAACCCGAAGAACACGTCCCGGCAGTGCTCGTCGTGTGGGTTCACCCACGAGGACAACCGCCCGTCGCAGGACACCTTCCGCTGTCAATCCTGTGGATACGAGAACCACGCGGACTACAACGCAGCGAAGAACATCGGCTATCGACTCCTTCGCAACCAAACTGGCGGCGAAGGAGGCGCACCCGTAGGCGTGCGCTTGAACACCGGGATGCTGAACGCGAACGGGATCAAACCCGTACCAGATTCGGTTAGAGCGGGAGTCCATGGTGAAAGTCCGCCTCTTTAGGTGGGCTAGCTTACAGAGTAGTCTACAGAGAACATGGCTCGTCTTCGTGTTTAAATCGTAGCGTGGATAGAACGATGTGCAGTACAGACGGAGAGACAGTGGGCTGCCTCAGGCGACCTGTTCCTCCAACGTATCCCGGTGTGCCCGGACGGTCGCCTTCGAGGCGTTCGCCACGTCCGCAGCCTCGGATTGCGTCAACCATCGGCCCTCTTCGCGACCGGCCTTGTAGAGGCAGGCCGCGGCGAACCCAGCCGGATGGACGCCCGTTGTGACGCCGTGCTCCTCGGCCTGTTCCGCGAGCGCTCGAGCACGCTGTCGGATCTCGTCCGGACACTCGAGGTCCGAGGCGAGTCGCGGCACGAACATGCTGGGGGAGACGGGCTCAGCGGGGAGGCCCAGCTCTTCGTTCAGCGTCTTGTACGCGTTCGTGACCCGTGACTCCGCGACGCGGGCCATCTCGCTGACGTCATCCACCAACCGCGAGCGGCCGTTGCACCGGCAGGCTCCGTAGACGCTGGCCGCGGCGATGGCCTCGATGGATCTGCCACGAAGCAGATCCTCGTTCTGAGCGCTCCGGAAGAGCTGACACGCCTGGTCACGGATCGAGTCCGAGAGTTCGAGGGCACTCGTCAACCGACGCACTTCGCCCAATCCGTGGGCGAGATTCCGTTCCGCTTTCGACCGCCAGCGCCCACGGGTCTGCTCACGGCGCATCCGGGCGAGTCGCCGTCGCTTCTGCCCAGAGATCTCGTTCCCCTTCGCGTCGGTGCCGCGACCGATTTCCGTCGACAGGCCGCGATCGTGGCGGGCCGCAGTGAGTGGAGCGCCCGTTCGCTCGCGCTCCTCGTCGTCGTACGCCCGCCACTCCGGCCCGTGATCGATACGCTGTTCGTCGATGACCAGGCCACAGTCCTCGCAGACCGTTTCGACCGCGTTCGTGGTGACCCGGCCGTCGCACTCGGGGCATTGGTTCGCACTCGATTCCGTTCGGACGTCTTCGTCGAATCCGCTTTCGTAGATGTCTCTGGTTGCCATCGTTCTCACCGTGTTCAGGGAACCCGCCAGTACAGCGAGCCCCTCACCCATTCAGGGGTTAATAAACACGTCGTGGAACGGGGGCGATATACTGGCCTGCTTTGGTGGATTCAGACGTGCTAGTCGATCGCTTCAGATTGAAGCCTCTCGACCATTGCAGAGACTACCAGCGTCTGAACCACGGCGGAGAGCGGGAACCCGATGACTACCACGATGCCGCGGAATACTGTTGTCACGAGGGGGGGACGATTCGATGCCAGCTATTGAGAACAGGACAGCGAGGGGGAACGACGCCATATAGAGCACCCACACCGGGAAAAACAGCAGGAAACTGAGGGGCAGAACGATTGGCTTCCAGACCGCTTCGTAGAGCGAGAGCGTATCGAGGGCTACGAAGCCAACAAACCCGACGAACACTCCCATGAGTATCCCGCCAGCGAGAAGTGGGGGAGACTTAAACCAGCGGGCGATCCGGTGAGTGTCTCCTCGCTCATTGAATCTGAAGCGCGTTACGAGGCCACCCGCAACCAACATCAACACGAGGAGGCCACCGAACAATGTGACCATGCCCACTGCTGTCGGCTCGAAGCACAACGGCTGGCAGTACTGGCCGCCTTGGAAGAACAGGAATGTGAGCGGATACGCGAGCAGCAAGAACGGGAGGACACTCTGCCGGAGCCAATTGCGGTCCATATCGTATATCGTCACCTCTGTATCATAAGGGTGACTCAGAAACGAACATGGTGATATTCACCGTTCGAACGGCTCTAATACTTCTTATGGAGGTCTGACAAACCTTGTGAGTTGTCGATTCGAGTTCCTACCTTGGCGCGCATTTATGCTGTTGAATTCGTTCTGGCAGTCCGACCTTTCCACAGAGAGGACACTCTTGCAGCGGTGTCGGAGGCAAGTTTTCCCATTCCTCCAGCGCAGCCTTCAGATGCTGCTGGACGTCGTTTGAGTCTGTACGAGTCAGTGCTTGCACGAGATGCATTCGCAGTCGCTCACGACTTGTCGTTGTCTGCTGATCACTCATAGCTGGGTCTGAGAGAACGAATTGCATCGCCCTCCACTCCTCTGAGGGTAGGACAAACACCACGGACTACGAATTCGTCCTAATCAACCGTTGGCGGTGGACTCGCGGGTAAGGAAATTGCTGACGTGATTAGCCGGCTATGAATGGCGAACATCGGGTTGTAGTGGTGAGATTTGCTCCCACCGAGCGTGGTGCTCGGTGCAGAGCGTGACGAGATTATCGAGTGCATTCGCTTGCTCATAGTCAATCTCACCGGTTTCGTTTCTGAATGACCGCAGCGGGACAATATGGTGTACGTGGAGGTCGCGCCCGTACTGGTTTCGGTGGCTTGCCCGTGTGTGGCCACAGTTCGGCCGCTGGCACTCGAATCCATCTCGTTGTACCGCTCGTTCGCGCTGCTGATTCCATTTTGGCCCATACCACAAGCGATCCCGCTCTTTGCCACCGACCCACCGCGGATGGTCAGAGCCGCGAAACGGGGTATGTGGCTCGTAGCCTGCCCTCGTGATTGCTGCATCCCACCCACCGAACTCCCGAAGATAGCCCTTGATCGAGTACTGTCCGTGTTCGTCTAAATCAGCAATGGCTGGGACGTGACCGAGTTCCTCAGTGAGTCGATGAATCTCTGCAAGAAGGTCTTCTCGTGGGATTTCCTCGTTGTGTGGTTCGAATCCAGCACTCCGTAGGGCGTCGTTCCAGCTACCAAACCGCTTGCTGGCAGTTTTCCGCGAGTACTTCCCGTGCTCGTTCATCTCATCGACTGTTGGTGGGTGGCCGAGTTGGTCGGCGAGCGCCTGGATGGCTTCGATAATCCGATCTTTCGGGACGTTTGTGGGGCGTCTGATCTCGAGATCTGCTGCCCGTAGCGCGTCATTCCATGTTCCGAAGTGGCTGAGATACGTACTTCGCGAGTACTCTCCCTCGGTGTCCATCTCACTCATTTCCGGCGGACGCCCTTTCTCGGACGCAAGCCGTTGGAGTTCGGTTATCAACTCCTCTTCTTGGCGATCATCCCGGTGATACCACGAGATGTGTCCGGCTTTCTTGCTGCCTGTTTCGAAGTCTTCCCCACAGAATTCACAGACGTACTCATGCGGATCATTGGACATGGTTGATTCAAGAGCGCGATGTTGTCGCGCCCGCACCCCTCTGGGGCTCGATAAACCCGCTCGGGTCGCGCATCCCTTCCCGCGGTTTCCCGGATAAATGTTGGACTGGTGCGTAAGGTCGTGGCTGCGCGCGCAGCGACGGTAGGAGCGAGCACGGAGCGGAGGGTGGGGCGGTGGGGTCTGGGTCGGTCCGGCACACAGCAAAAAAGAAGGCAGCTCCGACTGGCTATGCTTCCCACCAGCGACCGCGCTCCGGGAAGTGGATGATGCTCCACCCCGTCACGGCCACCGAGATCCGGCCCTCGTACCAGTTCGTGGCCGCTTCGTGGATGCGCACCTTCTCGCCTTCCTCGATCCACGGCGCGTCCGATGCCTTCCAGATTGTCACCTTCGTTTGCCCGCTCTCGTCCGCGATTAGCCCGACTTGTTGGATGGCCGGCGAATCACTGTCCCAGAGCGTCTCCACACGACCTTCGATCGTGACCGTGCCGCGATCGACGTCCTCGAGAGCGTCGATGGGCACGGTGCCCCCCGGGGCCGTCTGCAACTCCTCGAACACCCGCACGACCGCACTCGTCATGTCCGTGCCGTCGACGACCGCTTCGGCCAGGCGTCGACTGATCGCCGCACGCGACCAGCCATCCAACCGCGTCGCGAGTCGGTCTGCCTCCGTGTTCACCGTCGCCAGTTGATCCTGGGAGAGCTCCGCTCGGGGATCCTCTCGTTCGGGGTCGGCCATCGGGTCCACGCTTGCGGCCCGCTTCTGGAACTCCCGCCGGCGCTTCGTGCTCCCTTGCGCGGCGACCTCCCGCGTGCGCTGCTCGCGACCGTCCTGCGTCCCAAGTTCGGCCTGGGCACTGATGCGCTCCAGTTCGGCTTCACGCGCCCGAATGCGCTCTTCCTGTTCGAGGGTGACACCGTGAATCCGGTCCTCGCTCGTGTCCGCGATCCCGTCCGGGTGGTTCGCATCCACCTTCGCCTGCGTCTCCTGCTCGACCCCCGCCTCGAACTCCGGCGTCTCGTCGACGACCGGGAAGCCGTCTTCATCGACCGCCTGACCGCCCGCTTTCTCGAATGCCTGTTCATCCACCGTAACGACCTTGCTACTAGAGCTGTTACTTGACATTGGGACTTCACCAAGTTCCGAAGGCGCTCACGCGCCGACACCGCGATGCTCCTACATCGCGGTTTTCCGACGACAACGACCGACAGAACCATCTGCGCGCTCTCGCTCGCGCCTTCGCGAGCGCCCTACCGGGCGCGAGCGAGAGCGCGCCTGCATGAGGTGGCCCCAACCAGCACCGCGCGCCGACCCGCCCGGAGCGAGCGGCCAGCGCATTCCCCGTTCGCCGCGACGCAACCACGTCCGTCGCGGTCGGCTTTGCCGAGGTCCGGAGGACCCGAACGGGTGAAGCGCTGGCGTCGAGGGCACATGCACTTTAGCCCGGAACGGGCGCGGGCGGTGCGGAGAGCGTCCGCACGCCCGGAATGGTCGGTCGCGAGCGACGCGGAGGGCGGAACGCGGCGAGCGGTGCGAGCCGTAGAGTACCACACCAGTCAGCCGAGAGAGACTAATGCCGGCTTAATAAACCGCAGCTGAGTCGTTCGGTCAACTGCCGAATTCCGGCCAAACAACGCCCAAGAAGAGCGGTACTGAATGCGCTAGCAGCTGGAAAAGCGAGCGACCAGCGGATCGACATCCACTCCGCGTTCACGGAGCGTCCGCTCGCTGGCGTCACGGCGACACCACGGCGGCACCTTGCGGGTCTGTGCGCTATTCTTTGGGAGCCACCACGTCCCCCTCAACGGGGTACCACTGGTGGTCGTCCCACTGGAACCGCACGGGCCGTGCCGTCGGCCTGACCTCGGTGTTCGTCGCCTGTTCGAGCAGCGTCCGCGACGCGACGAGGTCGGCGTGCCCCTCGAAGCCACACGGACACCGCAGCGTCTCGCGATGCCGGCGGGTCTGCTCGCGCTCACCACACTCCGGACACGTCTGAGAAGTCCACGCCTCAGAGGTCGACGCCACCTCGATGTCGTACTCCTCGCAGACATTCGCAAGTTGGTCGAGACACTGTCGATGCGCCCAGAAGGTACGCGCTTTGAGATTGGCCTCGACCGACCAGTACTCGCCGAGAACGCCGGTGAGATCGCCGTGGTAGATGGTTTCGACGCCGTCGTCGTGGAGTCGCTCGACCAAATCACGAAGGAGCGCGTTCACGGCGTGGTCGCGCCGGCGGGATCGCTTCCGATAGAGCCGCTGGATCCGCTTGCTCGTGTTTCGACCCTCAGGGAGCTTCGCTTTGGCGTCGGCGATACGCTCGGTCGTCTCGCGGAACTGCCGGAACGGCTCTTGGCCGCTGTACCAGTACTGGTCGCTGGCCGTCGTCGTACACGCCACGAGGACGTTCGCGCCGATATCGAGCGCGGCGACGTCCGTCCCCGTCGGCGTCGTCTGTTCCCCCTCGGGGACCGTCACCGGCTGGTGAGCCCGGTACGTCTCGTCGACGTCGTCGTAGGTGAGGTGGAGACGGCCCTGCTCGCCCTGCCAGTGTGGCGCACCGCGAACCGCAATCCGGAGCCGATCGAACCGACCGAAGCCGTACTCGTCTTTGAGCTGGCTGCCGATGGGCACTTCGAGCCGGGAGCGCTCGCTCCAGTCGATCGTGTAGGCGTCGTTGCGAATGTAGGTCCGCAGGTCGCGCCCGTCGGCGTGGTTCCCCCAGTAGCCGGGCGGACTGACCTCCTGGTCGGCCTCCTCGACCGTCTCGAAGAACGACCGCCAGGCGGCGTCGTTGACGCGGGTGACCTGCTGGGTCGTCGCCGACCCCAACACGTCGACGTACTCGTCGTAGTAGCCCGCACAGTCCCAGACGCTCTCGCCGGCGAAGAACTGCTGCCGGCGCGCATACGTCAGCTGGTTCCAGAGGCTGGCTGACGCATCGAGGAGTCGGCGAAGGACGGCCTCGTCTTGTTCCGACTGTGGGACGACCTCGAAGGTGTTGGTTCGTCTCATCGCTCTGACTCACCCCACATCCGCGGCACGTAGCCGAGGTGTTCGATGTCGTCTGCATAGTCCCGAAGGAGTCCTATCAGAACGATTTCCGGGACGCCGTTCTCGGCCTGTTTGACCAACCACTCCTCCAGTTCGACCTCAGCCTCCTCAATCTCGTTAAGATTGACCGACATCGGTCATCGCCCCTCGGGCTGACGGTACACCTGTTGCTGGTAGTGGTGTCGCATCTCGAATCACCTGTGTCGTGCAGGCGCAACCGAGCGCGCCTGCACCCTCTGCAGGCGCTAAAAAAACTAATACGGTGCTCCATCATTCTCATAAAGGAGAACTATTTAACGGACACCCATATCAACAGAAGATATGACACCAATTCGCAGGCGACTTTTTGCGGGGTCGGTTGCTCTACTTCTCTTGGTTATCGGTCTTTTTGTTGGATATTGTCTCCCAGGTTATTCAGCAACTTCTGGAATGATTAGCAGTACGCTTCAAACGCTTATCACAGCCCAAGCATCCGTACTGGCAATCGTCTTTTCGGTTGCGTTCGTTGCCACCCAAATTGTCAGTGCTCGATATTCTCCAGCATTCATCAAGCTATTTGTCAAGTCACCTTTACTCCGTGAAGCTCTGTATCTTGCTATTGGGTCGATTTTCCTTTCGCTCGGTATATTGGTATTACTTCCAGTTCTGGGGTTGGATGCTCAGCAATCCTTGTTCGTCTGGAGTGTTGAGGTAACAGGCGCAGTTTTACTAGGAGTCGCGATTTATGCTGGTATCTTCTTTGAACAAACAACCCCAACAAATCTATTGCGGCAATACCAGACCCAGCTGTCGTCTACAGATTATCGAAATCAGTCTATCGATGCTGGCGCAGAAAACTCTCTTGCAGACCATCCGTTACAGCCAGTATATGACTTAACTCGCACCTCTATCCAGAGAGACGAACTTGCTGTTGCATCCGAAGGTGAAGAGGCCATTCACGAAATCACCGACAAGACTGTTGAAGACCTGGTCAAAACGAACGAGGTCAACACTATCAACGTGCCTGAGAGTTACGATGATCAGTATGCAACGACTGGGGATGCCGAAAAAATTGGAATTTTGTACACTCCTGTATTTAGTGAATATCTCCCTCGTATCGCTCTGAGTGCTGTAGATAAGAACTACATTGAGTTGTCTCAGAGTTCAATCGGCCACTTGGGAGATCTCGGTGTAAAAGGAGCTGAATACGAGTGTCATACCCTTGCCGACCTTGCTCTCATTTCCATCTACAGCGATATTATGTTGGGGTTGTCGGATCCAATTGAGGATGGCTCTGGGCACAGTCGAGCCCTGCACTTCTCAGTTGAGAACTCATTAGATATTATCGGACAGCACATCAATAATCGGGACTTCGAGCATTTCCACGAAGTCTCCCCACATGCCTACGAGATTATGAGGTGGGTTGATGGCATCACTCCGAGCGAAAACTTAGTTCAGAATGTTACAATAAAAGAACTCGTTGAACGCCAGGTTGAATGGTACAAAAAGATCGTTTCTGAGTTTGACTCAGAACTTTCTCAGGAAGACCCAACTGTTGAAGAGATGCTCGGCAAAAAGGATCGAACCGGTCTTAGCATTAGTCAAGACTGGGACCCGAGACAGCACGAGAATTTGAAAGTGTCTGCTCTAATAAATATACGCTTACATATGATGACAATCACAGCGAAGCATTACAAATCAGTAGACTGGCCCGATGATGATGGGACCGTACCTATGTTTATCTCTGGTGCGTGGCGTGATTTATTGGAATATGCTGTTACACACCCTCCTGCAGCAAGTTCGATATTACTCTTACAGCGGTATATCGAAATTATAGGCTATACGCTCGTTGAGCGTGACGATTCCTCTTATTTAGAAGGGCATTCGAACCTGACGATGGTCTTGCATTCTGGGGGTATCATTCCGTTTGAGATTGCTTTTAACCGAATTTTAGAGAATCCGGAGCATGAGGATTTGTTCGGTTATACTACTTTCCGAGGATTGGGTCGAGGACTATTGTGGTTCCCTTTCCGAATGTACGACTACTCGGATGAGTTCATAGAAGCAGTAAATGACCTCCGTGCTGATTTGAGACGAAAGTATTGGGACGAACGATTTGAGGCAGGGGAATCTGCTGCAAGTTCTCTTGACCAGTATCTTCAGTACCGAACTGATGAATGGCAGGGATAGGGTGAGCAGCTACGCCGCGCAACCCCTCGCGCTTACCCGCTGGCGTCGAGACCAGATTCATTTTAGCCCGGAACGGGCGCGGGCGGTGCGGAGAGCGCCCGCACGCCCGGAATGGTCGGTCGCGAGCGACGCGGAGGGCGGCAGCGGCGAGCGGGGCGGGCCGGTACGTACACACCTGTCCAGCCGATCACGTCGCTGGGTGGGCCAGCGACACTCCTGGCGGACTCAGAAAGGGCGAGGCCGTCTCGGCCGTCCCCCGACCCCGCAAGCACCGCAGGCACGAGGCGCGCAGCGGCGGTCGCGGGACGTCGAGCGGCCGAGGGCTTTCGAGAGTAATCGCTATCTCAACTGCTGCGGTCGTTATTCGTCGACCGAGTCGGACTCGTCCTCGACGATGACGTCCACACCGTCCGGTGAGACAGCAAGGGGAATCCCCTCGACAGTGAACTGAACGACGATCTCCTCATCGGCGGAGGCAATCAGCTGTTCGAGCGCACCCGGATCCACGTAATCGTGGAGCTGGTAGGTGTCGTCCTCGAGCCCACACGCTTCCAGTGTCTCGATGATTTCAACGAGTAGGTCACTCGATCCATCCGAACTGCCGATGGACGGGGAATGCATCTGTATGCTCGACCCTTAACGTGGCTGGCGCTTAAAACGTTTGGAGTCAACCACAGAAGCGTAACGCTTTGCTACTTGACTTAGCGCGTTTGGGATAGCGTCGGCGCAACCAGAAGCGATTATGCGCTTTGACGCCGACTGGATGTCTCGCGCTGATGACCGCATTCTGGAGCATCTCTCTGAGGACGGCCCTGACACCCCGAAGGAAATGGCGGACAGCGATCGCGTGCGCTTTTCCCGCCAACACATCAATGCCCGCTGCAAGACGCTGGTCGAATATGGCCTCGTCGTCCACCTGGGCAACGGCGTTTACGACATCACTCGCCAAGGAAAAGCGTATCTCGCCGGTGAGATCGACGCTCGTGATCTAGACCCCGAGTAGCGTCAGCCGTCTCCGGCGACCAGATCCTCGATGAACCGGAATCCGTTCACGAACGTCACTGAATCCCCGTAGCCCTCACTGGCAAGCACCGTTTCGGCTCCTTCCCCGGCCGCGATATCCGTTGTGTAGATGTACACTTCGGTCGCCGTCCCCGTACTGAGGTGCTGGGCAGCCAGAGCCGCGAGGGCTGGGTCCGCCCGTTCAACCTCGTCGGCAGGGCGGTTGTCGGCGTTCGCGATATACCGTTGGACGCCATCCATCGTCCGCGAGACGATAGGTTCGGAGAACTCGAGCGGCACCGCTACCGTTGCCCACCCCTCGTCGATCGCGGTGTCAATCGGCACTTTCTCGACATCGGGGTCGTCGGTGGTTAGCTCCTCGTACACCCGTTCGGGCAGGACGAAGATGATGTCGTTCCGGCGAGTGAACCGCCGAACGGCCTGGTACCGGCTGTTCGACGGCTGTCCCATCGCGACGAACAGGCCGGTGTCGGCGATGTGGAGCCGGCTCACGCGTCGTCAGCTGCGTCGCCGTCATCGATGTCCAACTCGTCGAGTCCTGCCCCTGTCACCTCGATGTCGTAGTGCTCGTGGACGACAGGCCGGAGTGCCTGGAGGATCATCTCCGCAGCCAGCGGCGAGATGTCCAGATCCTCCGCCATCAGCCGGTGGGTCACTTCCCCACGCTCCCGAGCAATCGCGTAGGTGAGCGCGGTCGCGAGGCCGGCGACGCCGTGGCGGTCGATGTACGTGTCGATGTCGGCGTCCGTCTCGCGGCGGCCGACGGCGTCGATGAGCGCCGGCGTGATGGTGTACTCGCGGTCACCAGCAGCTGTCGTCACTGTCAGGTCGATCTCCCGGGCGGCGTACCGGCGCGGCTGCTCGTCGTCGGTGACGTCGACGACGCCGGCGTCGACGAGCCGGTTGACGTAACTGTAGGCGGTCCCCTGGGCAAGTTCGAGGTCGTCCATCACGTTCTGGACGGTCGCCTCGCCCTCCCGAGCGAGGTACGCGTACAGCTGGGCCAGCTGTGGCTCCTCGAGAAGGTCAGCGACCGACAGGAAGTCTTGGACGATGTCGCCGTCGGCGCGGTTTGAGGTGCGTGACACGGGTTGTTCTTGATTACAGTTTACAGCGAAACAGTAAAGAGTGTTGGGGTCACTCCGCCGGCGTCGTGACGAGATGCTCCTCGAGATCGCGCGTCCAGTACGTCGCGAGCCCGCCCGGACTACAACGTGCGCACAGCTGCAACGGGCCTTCCAGATGCCCCAGTTCGACCCGGAATCGGGTGAGTGCCGCAAGTGTGTCGACGACCAGTCCACAGCCGTCACAGGCGACGTGATCGCACTCGTCGGGATCCGGCTCCGTCTGAATCGCGCAGTCCACGCAGATCGGGTGGGTGACCCGCTCGTCCTGCCCCCAAGTATGCGCCTCGCCAGTCTCGGTACCGGGCGGGGCGTCACAGAACGCACAGCCGACGAGAGTCTGCTGCATCACTCGCCCTCCCCGTCGGCGTCGCGTGCGGCCACCCAGCCACGGTGGAAGACGGCCAGCTGCGTTGTCGAGTCGAACGCCGTACCGCTCGGCTCGTGAACCAGAACTTGGTCCTCGGGAACCGAAGTGACGACGTCCGCATCGACGAGATCGCTGACCAGGCGCTGGGCCGTCGTGTCGTCGATGTCCGCCGTGTCGACGCTGGTGGCGTCGCGGTCTTGGGCGAGCAGTTCTTTCTCGAACTGTTCGTAGTCGCGACTCGTGTCGTCGTGAGGATCGGGACCAGGCATGGTGAGTCACGCAGCGCACGCTGTTGCGCGCTGCACGCCTCCCGGCGCCGACAAACAGTCAGGGCGGACAGGGTCAGTCCGGTCGCGGGTCGCGATAGCCGATGACGGCGACGTCGTCGATGAACAGGACGCCCTTCATGAAGTCGAGCTTTGTCAGGCTGTGCTGGTAGAGGTTATGCCGACCAAGGTAGTTCACCGGCACCACCAGACAGCCGAACTCGATCTTCGGCCGGCCGTCCTTCTTGGTGCGGTACCCCTTCTGGAACTTGAGGAGATCGTCGCTGACGTTCTTCCGTTCGCTCTTCTCGACCTCGATGGCGATGCGGGCGTCGGCGTCGTAGAGATCGACGCTGTAGTTAAAACCCTGATGCGACCAGAGCTTGCAGTTCGGGTTGTAGCCGCCGGCGGCGTCTCCTTCGTACTCGTACTGCGGGAGCCGGTCGGCGATCGCGGCATCGAAGCCGCCGACCTCTGTGTGCTTCGTCGAGCCGTCGAAGACGCTTGCTGGGACGGCCTCGACGGCCGACCGAATCGACGCCAGCGCATCGTCCGGAAACGCCTCGGACGAGGTTTGGTTGCGGCGCTCGCTCAGTTTGGTGACCTCCTCGACGACGACCATACTCGCTCACGAGGAGTAGCGACCCGATAAAACCCGTCGCGACGGTCAATCGAGCCGACCGGCCGCCAAGGTATACTTACTCGAGGAGTAGGGCGATGGGCGGGGTTATTCGACTGATTTTAGTTAGGCGCAATATCCCCTTCTCAATTCAGCGATGGGGTGAAAATCCTGCTCAGGGCTGCTAGTCATCGTCATTATCCCGACTTCTTCAACCGGAAAATCATCACTTCTAAGTCTCGAGTCTCGGCGTCATGGCGTAGTTCGTATCCTCCATTGTCTATGGGAACACCGTTCTCAAGTGCACGAAGAATGAGGTCATCCATCGCTTCTTGAAACTCCCGTTTGGTAGTTGGATCCTGTACAGGCATCCTTCTCTTTAGACTGCGGAGAGGAATACGATTGTGGCATGATACACCATGTCGAATCCTGAATTAGCTCTTGAGGGGACGTTCCTTGTCGAAGTGGGGGCCTTTCTTTACAATATTTCTCTCGGGATCCCACTTGACTACCCCATCTTCCACTAATTCTTCCAAGGACTTTTCGCTCAATTCAAGACGGAGTTTAGCAACGTCTAAATCAGCGGAGGGGGGATCGGAACGGGGGGCGTTCCCCGATGACGTGAGGTCTGTGATAAACAGATAGTACGTGCTTCATACGGAAGAGTCCAGTAGGTTTTCACGCGACCTAGACAATTTGATTAAGTGGGTAACATTCTGCGATACGCACTCAGTCCGTAGTCTTCCTTGCGAAAATGGCGATTCCAGCTGTGGTCCTGTTCTGGAAAAAGGGGTCGCGATAGCCCCAGAGTTAACCAACACTGTGTCGATATCGGCCGAAGATGTTGGTTAAGCCTAACCGCTACGGCGTTCGGAGCTCTCGAACTGGCTTCACGACGAAGGTATCTGGCTCGCTGGCTACTCCCTCACCTGACCGCTCCGCCGGCGTCGAGGCCGACCGCGTGAGCTGAGTAATGAGCTCGTCGCGAACGGTTCGTCGAGGGACGGTGGTCTCGTGCCAGCCCAGCCGGTCGTCGAAGTGCCGTTTCTGGAACTGCTCGCCGACGTCGTCGGCTGCGACGTACTGCGTCCGCGTCGACCGCCCGACCTGCCGGGAGATGAAGACGGCGCCCACGGCCTCGTGCGTGAGTTCGACGAGAGAACACTCCACGAGCGCTACGACGGACGCGTGATCCCGGTCGGTCGGAACCGTTACCTCGATGTCTTCCCACGGTGCTTGACCGTCGGGGGTAGTTCCTGCCTGATGCGCTGCTCGTGTCTTGCTGCGTTGTTCCGAAGCCATCGTCTATCGGGGGCACGTGATGCGCCCCGCCACCCCCTCGCGGGGGCGACAGACACCACTGACACACACCCTGTCAACCTATGCGCTAAATCTGATAGATTACTGGATCCAAACTCTGGATGACGGCCCCTCGGCCTGAGAGAGCCGGCGGCCTTCGCACACTGCATATCGCCTCTTTCTTTGGACGAAATCCGCGATATGCAAGACGATATGACGGCCTCAAATCGAAGAAGAACTCCGTCGGGCCGATTTGAGGCAGTAGAAAACACCTCGACGAGTTCGGGAGCGATACTGGAGTCCCAAAATTTGCTCGACGAGGGGGTGATGAAGGTGATTTCGGAGGTATCTAAATTTCACCGGGCCGCTGCTTCACCTGTTCTGTGTCTCTCGAGGCTCCCCTGCTCGGTACTTCGAATCGTGAAACACCCCGATTCCCTCGATTCCGGTTGTGTTAGCCGCTGAAAATTGCTCGACGGGGATTCTGAAAAGACTGGCTTTGGTCTGCAACACGATTCTCGAAAATCTGAGGAGAAGTCTATTATTTAGAATTGCTCAGCGGGGCCGGCAGACTGCTCGTCAACTTGTTCGTACATCTCGTCCGGGAACGGAAGACTGCCCCAGATCGAGTAGGGACATTGGTCCTGGCCGATGCAGTAGCGCTGCATATCGTCGTTATCGCAGTTCATCGGCAACGGGGTGTCTCCGCCGATCGTGTTCGAGAACTCGTAGCGGACTTGGTACTCAGTTTCCTGCTCGTCGTACCACGGCCACCTGGAGAAGACGTCCTTGAGGTCCGCAACGATTTCGTCGAGGCTGCTGTCTTGGTACTGCGGCAGCCACATCACCATCCGAGCGAAGTTGTAGAGATCCTTCCGAACCGGCTTCTTCTCGTGGAGTCGCTCCTCCATATTCGCCAGACAGGGGAGTTCGAAGAGGTCCTCGATTTCCCGCACCTCGATCTGTTCAGCGCCGGTTCCGGCCCGCCCGATTCGATAGGTGTTGACGCGCCCGTCGCGGTCGATGGTGACCGCCGAATGTGACTCGTGGTCGGCCAACGTCTTGGCGAGACTGCTCGGACTCGAGATCCAATCTGTCACGGATGATTCCCAGTCGTCCTCGGCCTCGTACGCCTCGACCGCTCGATAGAGCTCTTTCGCTGTAAGGAACTCCCCTTTCTGGGCGACGTCGTCGGGGGCGTCACTCAGGGCTCGCCGGAGGACGCGAATCGTCCGTTCGCCACGGTCCCAGTTCCGCCAGATGCGCTCGTGATGGCCGGTCTCGAGGAAGCGGTCGATCCGCTCCGTTATCGCGGACTCGTTCGTCGTCAGCCACGTCAGCTGGTCGTCGGAGAGCCCGTCTTCTTGCACCCGCAGGAGCTTCTTGAACGCCCGCTCAGCATAGTCCCGATACTTGCTGTCGAAATCACCGACCGGGACGTACAGCTTGTTGTCTTTCACTCGCGTCAGTATCTCCCCGCCATCGTCACTCCCCGTCGACCCCTGGTCCTCCCGAACGAGACATTTGCGTGACGCTGCGGCCATCGGGATTTCGAGGTAGAGACCCTCCCCGAACTCCGGCATCTCTGTGATGCCCGTACAGACTCGACCAGGGTGTGGGCCATCCTCGCCGGGCTCCTTGCTGTACAGCACGTCGGCGATGTCCTGCTGGAGCGATCCATCACCGTGGGCGCGGATGAGGGAGGCGAGATTGTTGACGTACAGCTGCCGGATGTCGTAGAGCACCTGGATGTTCCGGGGCAATGCGTGCTCGAACTTCGGGTGATCCTTTACACAGACCGCACTCAGCGTTGCAAGCACGGCGAGCGTCCCGGGCTCGTCGACGAACGGCTCCTCAGCGGCGTCAGCACGAACCTGCTCTTTGAACGCCGCCGTCCCGAACCGCTCGACGTCGTTCACGAGGTCCTCGGGCTGGTCCTCGCCGTCGACGACGTATCGGTTGTAGCCACGCGTAAACAGCTGGTTGATGCGGGTCTCACCGTACTCCAGCGGGAGTGCCGCAACTCGATACGCTGCGTCCTCGTCGTCGGTGGGCGTACTGGGGCTCATTCGTCGATCACCTCCGGTGTCGCCGACCGAACGTCGAACGCCGGACTCTCGATAGGTTGGACGATGCTACAGACGTCGGCGTGCAGCGAGTAGGGCAGACGAGCGACACGCCGGCGGTCGGCCGTCACGACGGGGTCGATCGGGATGTCGTACGTCTCGAGGAGGAGGTCGTTCAACACCTCGCGACTCTGCTCGTCGTACCGGTGCGCCAGGTCGGTATCCAGCAGATAGACGTGGACCCCCTGCCCGCTGTAGACGACCATCGTCTCCTCGGCGTCGAAATCGTCCTCAAAGATGTCGCGCACCTCGAACCCGTACTCGATGGCGCGGTCGACGTCTTCGAAGGCGTACGGATACCCCTCGGGAGCGGTGTCGAGGATACCCGCAGCGTCGAGGAGCGCATCGTCGTCCCGACTGTCGACGTCCGCCGACACCATCTCGTCCGCTCGGTCTCGGGCGATCTCTTTCGTGTCGATGTCGACCAGGAGGACCCAGGGTCGTTCCCAGTGATCCAGCGCGTAGTAGACGGCGTCGGGCCGTGGGTCCGGTTGCTCCAGCACCTCCGGATCAGCAAGCGCGAACTTGCTCCGCCCCAGCGGGTCGTTGCGAGCGGGGTGTTGAATGAAGTCGACGACGTCCTCGAAGTCGTTGAACTCGGATGTCGTTCGGTCCCCCGACGGATCTGTCTGCCACGTATCCCGCCGGATGAAGTCCTTGTCCGGCACCCCGTCTTTGCGCACCGGGTGGGACTCTCGGAAGGCGATGGCGTACTGTTTCGGACCGGTCGCCGTGATGAATTCCGGCAGGTCGTCCAGATAGCGGGGGAACTCCTCGGCGTAGTAGGCGTAAATCTCCTCGCGGGTCGCCTGTCGCCAAGTCATTGGTTGAAGTCTTGATCGAGATTTTTGAAGCCCCGAACGGTGGTCAGCCCCGCAGCATCGAACTCGTCGACGGCGTCTCTGATGGTCGTAAACGACCGTGCCGCCCGCCCGCTGACCCGCTCGTCGATTCGGTCCGCGTCGGCAAGGCTATCCAGTACGTCGAGCGCCGTCTCGCGATTGTTGAAGGCCCAGATCGCGTCGGCGTCCACCGCGCTGAGTTTGTCGTAATCCTCGACCGGGGCGTGCCGGTTGTTACTCGCGAGCTCTGCTTCGCCGGCCCAGACGAGATCGCCGTCCTCGTCGAAGCCGGCCACGTCCAGGACGGTGCAGTCGTCGGTTTCGTAGTACGGGTCCACGCGAACGACGTTGTCCTGCTGGTGGAACCACAGTTCGAGGAGCCGGACGCCAACCTTGTGTGGCGTTTTCTCGCCGAGATCGCCCGCTCCTGGTCCCGCCTTCAATTCTCTCCCCAGGAGGTCTCGACCGTCGGGGAGGACGGTGTAGTACTTGCGCCCGGCAGCGGAGTCCGCTTCCAGGAGATCCTGCTCTGTGAGCCGCTCTATATGGAGGTCGTCGTATTCGTCCCGGAGCTGGCTCATCCTGTCCAGTAGCGTGTACTCGTCGTCCTCCCGGTTCATCACGTCGAGGACCCGATTCAGGAACCGGACGTCGTCACGGCTGAGCCCGCGTTGTCGGAGTTCGTCATCGGGGACAGGTACGCTGCTTTCCTGGACGGGCGTTGCCCCGTTCTCCGGCTGCCCTGCTTGGTCACCAGCTGGGTCCTCGTCCGTTTCGGTGGCCTGCCCGAACAGGGAGCTCATCTCTGACTCGTCTGCATCTGGGTCGCTGTCCGTCTCGGTCGGCGTGGTCGACGTCGACGCATCTTCGGTCGTCGATTTGCTGATGAACGCGGATTGCGTCGGGTCCGTTTTTGAGTCGCCGTCGGCAGCCGCACCCGTCGTCTCGGCCCCCGAACTCCCCCAGCCAGTCTCCTCCGGATCAGTGTCCGACTCAGTCGGCTCTGTTAGCCCGTGCTGGGCCTGTGTCCGCTCGACCATCCGTGGCCGGGACACGGACTCGAAATGGTCTTCTTGGGGCTCTGTGAGCGGCTGGTCGCTTTCTGGATGCCCCGGCGCAATCGGGAGGGGCTTCAACGAAAACGGCGGCGGACCAGTCTCCCCGAAGGACGGGCTCGGGAGCTGCGCAATCCACTCGCCGCTCGGAAGCGTGTTGATTCGGTTGCGGAGTTCGGTCGGAGAGAGGTCCTCGTGGGCAAGCGACTCCGCGAGGTCGCGCTCGATCGAGATGTTGCCGATGAGCTTCGTCTTGATGTTGTTCAGCACCTCGTCGTAGGCCCGCTCGTTCCGGTTCCGCACCTGTTCGGGGAACTGCATCACGAGCCCCATACTCAGGCCGAACGACCGGCCCTGCGGCAGGAGCTGCTCGGAGACGAGCTTCGTCGACGCGACCGGCGCCGCCTCCTCGATGATGAGGTTCGTGAGCTTCTCGTAGTCCGTCTGACCGTCGCGACGGCGCACCTGCACGGCGTCCCAGAGGTTGCTCAACAGCAGGAGTGTGATCGCTCGCTGTGCCTCTGGCCGGAGGTCGCCGAGGTCGAAGATGATGGTTGCATCTTCATCGAGGAACTCGCGGAAGTCGAAGCGGTTGTCGACGTACTCGCCGGCTTCGTTCTGCTCGGGGACGTGGCTGAAGATCCGCCGGAGATGTGCGTCCTCTTTGAGCTTGTCGAGACGGTTCCCGACGGCGTCCATCGAGACCTGGAATTGGTGGTTGTCCTTCGCGAAGTGGCGCGTCAGCGATTCCTCGATGTTCTGGTTGTCCGCCGAGACCGGGGGAATCGTCTGGTCGCGCTGCATCCGGAGCGCGGCGGCGAAGAGGTCGTCCAGCCCGAACACGTCGCTCCCGTACTCCTCGTCGAACAGCGCCTTGATTAGGTAACTCAGGATCTCGTTCGCGACGAACGCCTGCCCGTACTGCTCGCGACCCATAATCATCCGGAGGATGTCGTGGAAGTGGTCGACCTTGTCCTGAATCGCGTCCTCTCGGTTGCGACCGGCCTCGAGCGCGGGACGGATGTCGAAGAACGAGAACGCGGGGATGGTCTCCGGGACGCGGAAGTGGTAGACGTCGTCCAAGCCACCGAATCGTTCGTAGTGGCAGCGCAGGTAGTTCTCACACATTCCGTCCCCCTTCGGGTCGACGAGGACGACGGGGCCACCCGTCGTCTCGCGGAGCGAGAGGGCGTCGTTGATGATGGCCTTCGACTTCCCGCCACCAGTCGAGGCGAACCGCCCGTAATGCGTCGGCAACAGATCTGGCGGAATCCGGATCGGGTCTGGTCGTGGCTCACCGTTTTCGTCGAGCGCGTAGCCAATAGCCATCCCGTCCTGGAACTGCTGGATCAGATCCGGATTGGGCCACGGGAGCGGGTTCCGACTTTGCTGTTCGGCTCTGGTTCCCCGCGTCCCTTCGACGGTCAACTGTTCGGAGGATGGAACGAGGACGAAGTTCGCGAGCTCCGTCCCACAGAGGACCAGCTCGGGGCGTGTCTTCCCCCGGCCCGTCGTCAACTCGCGATTGAGGAGGCGCTGGAGAGCGGCCCGTGCCTTCTTCTCCTTCGTCTTCTCACGGAAGCCGCTGTCCCGGAGGCGTTGCCCCTCGACCTCGTAGAACGGCCCATCAAGCGGGTCGAACACGGGGAGGAGCGAGTCCATCCGACTATCGAGGTCGTCGCGGGTGTCGTCGGTGGGGACGCCGACGGCCCGGATGTTGACTGTGAACGACCGTTTGGCGTTCTTCGCGTCGATGTACTCGATTCGCTTCTCGACGGCCTCGCTGAGCTGCCGGTCGTCCTGATCGCTCCGCTGGTCCTCGACCTCGAGCAACGACCCGACGACCTCCTGGAAGAACGTGTCGCGGCCGTCGACGAGATCCTCTTTCCGCACCTCCGCGTCGGACTGCCAGCTGGCACGCCGTTGAAAGACCACCTGGAACGCGGTCGGCGCTGTCGCCTCCATCAGGTGGTCGATCAGCGACGCCAGCGCCGCGCCCGGTTCGTCGACGGACGAGAGGCCGCCGTTCGTTTCCTCTGCCGTGAACGACGTCAGCGAGGTCATCCAGTCCTGCTTCCGCGACGCGGAGCCACACCACCGGACACCGAGCGGCGAGACAGCATCCTGTGCCGGGCGAGCCAGAATCGTTCCCGCCGGTGTCATCGTCGGCTTCTCGATGGCCCGTCGCTCTTCCTCGTCGTCTGGAAGTGCATCGGGCGGCGCTAGTTCGAGGGCTGAGCCCCCGACAGTAACGTGATGATCGGGGACGCTCGTGGTTGCCGTACCGCCGTCGACAACGGGGTCTGCTTCGGCTGCCTCGGAATCCACTGATTCCTCGTCGATATCGTACTGTTCTGCCGGGTCAAACTCGTACTGCAGCCGCCCGGCCTCGTAGTGGTCGACGAATTCCTGCGGTGTGAACTCGACTGGCTGAATGAGACGAGCGGCGACGTCGACGTCGACGCGCTCGATGTCGAACGTGGCCGGATAGATGGAGCGGAGGCGTTTCTCAACCGTATCGAGGTGGGCGTCGGCCCCGTAGAAGAACTCCACCGGGTCGTCGGGGCCATCACTGATTGCGAGGAACTCGAATCGGGGTGGTGTCTCACTGTGGAGTGGGTTCAGCTTCGCCCCGAGGCCCGACGAGCCGGGCGTGGTCAGTTTGTGGAGGCTGTCGAGGACTCGGGGGATGCTCTCCGGGTCGAGCCGCTCGGATGTCGGCGTGACGCGCAGGTACTCAGCCATCGTTGGTTTCCTCCGTAGTCCCGCCGTCTGGCTCAGCTTCGACGGCGTCTGAGTCCTCGTTCAGTTCGCTCGTTTCGTTCGTTCCGTTCGTTGCTCGATGCTCGAGCTCTTCCTGGAACTCCTCCATCTCGGTATCGACGGCTTTGTCGCCGGCGCCGGGCAGTGAGGATCGGACCTGTGAGGTCGGGTCGAAGTCGATGACCTGCTTCTCCTTGGGCATCGCTTTGACCTGGATGCCGCGCCACTCGCCGTCGACGCCCACGAGTGCCTCGGAGAAGCCGGCGTCCTCGTTGCCCGGCACGGCATCTTGGACGAACCGCATCTGTGCGTAGTTCAGGCCGAACTCGTCGGCCCACTCCTCGTCCATCCCGTCGAGGCGGTGGAACTGCTTGACCGCACACTGGTCCAGAATGGCCTCGCTCTCGGCGTGCTCGAAGAACTCGTCGACGGTCTGCGTGACCAGTCGAATCGAGAGGTCGTGATGCCGGTGGTGGCGGAACACCGTCTCGAGGAACGCCAGGCTCGCGGCGTCCTGCATGATGTAGCGCGCCTCGTCGATGTAGAACACGACCTCCTTCTCCGAGACTTTCGCCCGCTCGTACACCAGCGAGATCAGGAGCTGCATCGTCAGCGCCGTGCTGCTGTCGACGCTGCCCTCCTGCTGGGCGAGGTCGAGGTAGATGACCTTCTCGTCGCGGATATCGAAGTCGGACTCCTGGCCGAGGTTGCCGTGCCGACCGTCGTCCTCGAAGGGGCGGAGCTGGTCGAGGAGCCACGTCGCGTCCTCTTTGATCTTCCCCGCCTCCTCGTCGGACCGGACGACGAACTCCTCTGGGTCGTTGACCATCTCCTCGAAGACGTCCATCATATCCTGAATCGTCGGACTCGGGTTGTCGTGCGTCGAGATGTCGTCGGTGATGCCGTTGCGCTTGTACGCCCGCTTGAGCCCGAGTTCGAGCGTGGTCCGGCGGTCGCCCAGCGAGATGCCCCGGAGCGCGAAGAAGTTCGTGAGGAAGCTCATAGCGTCGTCGAGCTTCTCGTTGAACGGGCTCGCGTCCTCGCCCATCGCCCGCTGGACGTGCTCGGGCGTCTCCCGAATCTCCAAGGGGTTCAGGCCGAGCGTCCCGCCGACCGTGATGCGTTTGGCATCGAGCGCTTCGGCGACCCCCGCCCAGTTGTTCAACGGCTCGAGGATGATGCCGATACGGTCCTTGCTCTGCTCGATCGACCGGATGAAGTTCTGTTTCGAACTGAACGACTTCCCGGAGCCGGTGTCGCCGACGGTGAACATCGCGTACCCGTTGTCCCGCGCGAACGGGTCGATGACGACCGGGCTCTGGTTGTCTTTGTGAATCCCGAACTCGACGCCGCCCTCCTCGAGGATCGTCGCGTTGTGCGGCGAGGACAGCAGCGCGCCGACGGCGCCGCCGAGCGCAATCGACGTCCGCCCGAACTCGTTGTCACCGATGGGTGCGGCGGACTGAAGGGCGAGATCCTGCCGGCAGATCGCCGTCTTCGGCGTGAGGTTCGCCGGGTCGTCGCGGAGCGCGCTCTTGACCTTCTGGACGGCGTCGCGGAGGTCCTCCTTCTCGTCGGCCCGGACCGTGATGAACATCCCCTGGTCGAAGACATTCGCGCCGTTCTCGACGGCCTTGTACGTCGCTGCGGCCTCGTTGGCGCGTTCCTGTAGGTAGGCACTCCGCACGCTCTGTTCAAGGTCAGCGTCCACCTGAAGGTCGTCAGCGATATCCTGCAGTTCGTTCCGCGCCCGCTCCTGGTTCTTCGGCGTGATGTGGGCCGTCAAATCGAACTGCACGTCCGTCATCTCGAAGAGCTCGGAGAGGTAGCCGTCGTTGGGGTAGTCCGGGTAGTCAGCGATGTACAGCGTCGTCGTCCACTGCTCGCCGACCCGTGCCGCGCGCGTCTCCCACTCAATCGCCGCCGGCGCGGTCACCGTTTTGTGTGACTCGGCGATGTCGTCGAGAAGTTGGCGTTCGGCCGCGCCCTGTTCGATGGTCTCCTCGTCGAGGAGATCCGAGAACTCGACCTCTTCCTCGTCGTCTTCGGTGTACCAGTCCCAGAGGAATTTCCCGCCGATCCCGACTAGTACCGCGAGCAGGATGTAGAGAGCCGCACCTTCAGCTGAGGTCGGATTCGTGACCCACTCCGTGAGCTGGCCGACGGCTCCGCTGCCCGTCTGGAGGACGAGGTTACGCATCGTGGGCATCCTCCCGGCGCGAGTGGCCGATGATGGGTTGTTCACGAACGACGTTCTCTGCGTCGTCGTAGTCGTGTTCGCGGCCGTTCCAGAAGTCCATATTCAACACGAAGAGTTCGACCGTGCTGAGCCGGCGTGCGGACCACCCGGAGGCCTGCTGGATGAACTCCGACCGCACATCGTTGACCCGGCTATCCAGCTTCTCGAACATCTGTGCGCGGCGCTCGACGTCGGTGAGGTCCTCGCGGCGGGTCACGAACGGGTTGAACAGGAACCCGATGACGGGGAACTGCGTCAGCTTCTCGGCCGGCGTCCCCTCGTCGCGGAAGCGGTCGTAGACCTCCAGTGGGGTGACCTCGACGCCGACGTAGTACCGCACCTGCTGGATGCCCCGTTCTCGCATCTCCTTCGGCCGCGTCTCCCGATACTCCTCGAGGAGTTCCCGGAAGATCGGATTTTCTTTGACGTCCTCGTCGTTCAGGCGGTCTTCGATGTTCTCGGTGATCTGTTCGACCGGGAACGAGCGGGTCGTGGCGTGGAGTTTGAGTTTCGAGTCGAGTTCCTTGTTGGCGAACTCTTCGCCGGCGTCCTGGAGCTGTGCCCAGTCGTCGGACATCGCGAAGTCCATGTTGCCGGGGTCGATCTCGATGAACGCCTCCATCGTGCCGTCCGCGCGCTGGATCGCGCCAGCGCCCGGCCACGCCCGCTCGATATTCGTGAGGTCCTGCGTCCGCTCGTCGGGCTTGAACGGTGTGTAGTTCGCGAGCCCGCCCTCGTTCCGCTCTGTCTCGTTGGTGCTACTGTCGGCGTCCTCCGGGGCGCTGAACGTGATCTGGGGGCGTTTGACGTAGCGATAGACGTCTTTCGTCCACGTCCACGCATTCAGGTGGTCGGGCGAGACGTAGACGATTGCGACGCCGAACCCGAACCCACCTGCGACGAACGGGAGGGCGAGTGATTCGATGCCGGTGAGGCCAGCGATGAACAGGCCGACGATCGGGAAGGCGATCAGGACGCCGACGTCGCCTTCCTCGATGTTGAGGTAGGGGATGCGGCTCTCCTCACCGAACTGGTCCATGATGCGCCGTGCGGCTGCGTCTTCGTCGATGGACATGGATTGTTAGTAGCCTCCAGGGTCGTTCTCGGTCCGCCGGTACGACGGCGTCCCGCTGTCTTCGTCGCTGTTCGCGCCCCGGGCTGCAGCTTTCTGCGCCACAGCGTGTCCCGCTGCGGCCTTCGGTCCCCACCGGGCCGCGGTCGTCGCGACGCCGGCGCCGCCGATGTAGGCTCCAGCGGCGACACCGCCGATGAGGGCCGCTCCTTTCGTCGCACCACCGAGAACCTTCGCCGTCAGCGGGGTCGCGTACTTGAACGTCTTCCACGTGACATAGAGCGCAACGAGGGGAAGTGAAGCCGCAACGAGATACTTGAGGAACGCTGATCCCGGCGTCAACGCCCCTCCAGAGTAGAGTAGGTCGTATCCTTTGAGGACTATCGCCGCAGGCAGGGGTAGGATGGCCAATGGGACGAACCGTTTGCTGAACCCCATCGCGACATCAGAGAGGACTGGGATATTGCCATACGCAACGGCGAACGCGATGGGCATCCCATACAGGTAGACGTAGAGGAGAATCTGCCGGATGTAGAACAGCGCCTCCAGTGCCCACATCGAGATTCCTCCGATGAGAGCAAAGAGGAGACCAAGACCGGGATTGGTAATCGACCCCGTTATGAACTGCAGCATAGCAGAGCCCAGCGAGGACAGCTCCGGCATCAGGGCAATCGTGAACCCATCAACAAGGTAGAGTCCGAGCGCTCCAATCCAGTACCAGGTAATAATCAGAAAGGCTCCGACCCAGGCAGTCTTCTTGGTCTTCCGAGCCTCGTACGCACTCCCGATATTGAAGATGCGGATGGTGTGTCGTCCCTGAACGCTCATCACGAGTAGCAGCAGAGAAATCAACATGATCTCGCCACCGATGAGTCCTTCCTGAATTGCTGGCCAAGGGGCGTTACTTGATTCTCCGAAAATGAACGTCCCGTCAGTCTGGGGAGTCGGAGTGCCAAACATCTCTTCGGTCAGCGTCTGATACCCCGACCGAAGCCCGTCCATGAACAGACCGATGAACCAATCGACGACGTCTTTGAAGCCCTCGAGAACGACGTCTATCAGGTCCACCATCGTTAGGCCTCCGTGATTGAAACCTCGCAGTCACTCATCTCCGTGGATCCGGAGTACTGTACATCGAAGGATTTCGATACCTGGTCGCCGCCAACCTGGGTTCGGACTGTGACGGTGAACTGGCCGCTGTTCCCGTCCGGGGAGCATCCCATTCCCTCCTCAGATTCAGAACCAAACGGGAACGAACTACTGAACAGGTCGGTAGTCTCTCCCGGCGAGATCACCACCTGCTCGGTTTCATACATCCCGCTATCTCGGGGATCTTCGACAGGGTTTGGAACATCACCGGAGAAAATCAACTCAACAATCGCTTCTGGTCCGCTTCCGGTGTTTTCGACGGTGACGTACGCTTCCCCGTTCTTTAGCCGATCCGTCTCGGTGTCTCCGTAGACTTCGTCCCACGGCTTCTCAGGGTTATTCCGATAAAGACCGACCTCTTGAATTCCAATTTCCGGCTGTATCAGTGAGGAAGTCTCAGCTAGCGTTTCTTCACCGCTGAGAGCCACGACAGTATACTCTCCAGGCTCGTAGGAAGTCCCGATCTCGAAAGAGACCTGCTGTGACCCAGCAGCGGTTTCTCGCTGACCGAACAGTTCCCCATTCGGCTGAACGAGATTGATCTGGTCGACTTCCTCCTCTGAGGAGTATTCAACGACGATTTCTGTCCCCTCTACAGTGACTTGCTGGATAACTCCTCCTTCATCAGACGGTGTTGAGTTCCCGCCACCCGGGGAATCGCCGTTGTTGAGGCATCCGGCCACGCTCACGAGAGCGGCGCCGGCAACTGTTCGGAGGGCGGTCCGTCTACTGAGGTGGGGATTGTCCTGAGTCATGGTTTCTGTCCGAAGATGTCTTCTGGGCCGAGCATCCGAAGGAGGCGCTTGCCAGCGTAGAACATCACGAAGAACGGCAGGAGCTGCCAGCCGACCTCGAACACCAGCGCAAACCAGCCGTCGATCGTCCCGAGTGGGTGCCACCGGGCCGTCGCGGTATCACTCACGTACGCCGGGTCGTGACCGAGCCACGAGCCCGGATGGTACCGAGCCGTGTAGATGCCCGGTTCGTCGATGGTCACGATCGCCACCCCCGAGGCGTTGGTCTCGACGCGCTGATCCGCGACTGTGATGTACCCGTTCCGGGTGGTGCCGCCGATTGGATACTGACGGCTATCGTCGAGCGCGATCGGCGCACCAGTTTGATTGTCCCGCAGTTCGACCCTGAGCGTGGCTTGCGACTGATTCTGTTGGATGACCTCGACAGTGAGATTACTGCGGCGGAGCTGTCGCTCGGACCCGGCATCCGGCTCGACGATTGACGCATTCACGCCCCGGACGATGCCCGCAACGTGCAGCGCCTCTCGATCGACGTTCTCAGCTCGAACGGCGACGCCGTACGTCGTCGTGTACGACTGGTTGACGATGTCGATATTGATGTTCTCACCGATGGTGCCGACTGGTGACGGGCGGTCAGTCCCCCAGGTCTCGATGAGTTCCGGCCCGTCTCGAACCGGCTCGGCACGCGGCCCGATCCGTGAGGGATAGGCGTGGACGTACACCGGAATCGCGTCTGACTCGACGGTGGCGCTATCCGTGCGATTCGACCGGACGAGCGTGTCCCAGTTGGTGTTCCGAGCGGTGTAGAACCGCCAGATGCCACGGACCCGTGCCTCACCGTCCTCCGTGAGCGTGTACCCCTGCCACGGCCGCGACTGGAAGATGGCCACGCCGGCATCGCCGTTCGGATACTCGGCGTAGTAGGGGTACGCCGAGAGGTCGTAGATCTCGACGGCGATCGAATCGGAGACGTTCCGTGTTTCCGTCCGATAGGTGACGTCGACGTCCGTCCGGTCACCCAGGTCGGTCCTGACGGTCTTCTTCAGCCGGACGCTAATCTCCGCTTCCAGCGTGAGATTCGCACTCCAGTCATCCTCAATCTGGTAGTCGAGGGCAGGCGTATGGGCTCCGTCACGCTCGGCGATGGTCTCGCCGTCCTTCTTCAACCGGACTTCTTCGATCTCGTGCTCCGTGAGCGACCACGAGATAGTCGTGTTGCCGGAGGAACTCCCGTTGGGGACGCGAACGCGGTAATCAACGAACCCGCGCATCGTCCCATTCGGCGCGATGTAGAGTGGGGTTTCACCGGACTCGAGGTGGCCACGAGTAGAGGGCTGGACCGCGAAGATCGTCGCGTGAGCATCTTCGATGAAGACGCCCTCCTCGAGGTCCGCGTGCGGTGGATGTACGGACGTATCTGGGCCGCCGGCGTCGAGATCCTCAAAGTCGTTCCGCGTCCACGTCGCCGCAGTCGCCGGCGGTCGTTTGAACGTAACGTCCGTCCCGTTGGCGACCTGATGGACGGCGGAGCGGTTCTCGCCGTAGCGCTGGCGGTACTCTTCTTGGCTGATGTAGTTGTCCGCATCACGTGACCACAGCGTTGCCGACTCGTTTTCCGTGAGCCCGTTCCCCTCCGTACCTGGTCGCGGCGGGTCAGCGGCGACGATACCCGTGACTAGGCTCGTCGCGAGCAAGCCGGCCATGAGCACGGAGAGCTCTCGGTGGTTCATAGGGCTCGCAACGGGGCTGTGGAGTGCTTACCAGGGGACGAGGTCGACGCACTGCGCCAGCGGGAGGCCCATCATTGACCCGGCGACGGTGTAGAGCGGGCCGAGGACGACGAGGACGACCGCGGACTTCATCGCCGAGCGCTTGTGGCGCTTGAGCCCCTTCTTCTGCTCGGGATTGAGGGTGAACATCTCGATGAGGGAGTCAGCCTGCCACACGATTGCGAGGCCGACGATCCCCAGCGCGGTGGTCAGCTGGAAGAACCCCTCAATCATGCTCGGGAGGTTGTCTGCGCTACAGACCGCGTTACTCTGGGCGGCGACCGGCTGGACAGCGAACAGGCTCAGGAGGACGACGGTGAGCGCTGCCTGCCGAGGGATCTTCCCGGTCAGCGGTGACTGGTTTTCGACGCTAGGCTCAGGGTCGGAGGGAGTCTGGTCCTGTGACATAGCGAGTCAATCATCTGTGGCGTCTCCAGCTGGTGGCTGGTTCTGTTGCTCTTCGACGAGCGACTGTAGGTCGTCGAATCGGTTGGTGTCTTCTGCGATCTCGTCGAGCGTGTAGCCCTGCTCGCGGGCCCGTTCGAGGAGGTCGCGGAGTTCATCGGGGTCAACACCGCGGACTTCCATTTCCTCGCGGAGGGCGCGGCGATAGAGGGCGGAGGCGTTGATGTGGTCGTTCCACATCAGGTACAGGTCATCGATGTCTTCGATGGTGACTGACCTCGTAATCATACATGCGGGTATGGGTATGCACCGGTTGAGTCACGGTACATATTGGCGCGGTAGTTGGATGATACCTAAATGCTTTCTGGCTACCAAGTGGTGCAAGTTTATCGGATAAATTATAACCAAATCACTTGTTGACCTCGTAGGAAAGGACTTAACCAACGAAGGCGCAGGAGGAAGAAGTCTGTTGGTTAAGAGTGAGAATCAGCTCACTTACTCGAGCTCCACAACTTCGCCGCTTCCCCCGTCGAGGACCTCTCGAACCTCGGTCAGGAGTTCCTGACCCTCCTCGTGAAGTGCTGTACCTTCGTCGAGGTCGCACTCATCTGCGTCGAGCTGCTCAATGATCTCCTCGACGCGACTTAGCCGATCGTGGATTTCGGAGTCTTTTGCCACGGTTAGATCACCCCTAGCCAAAGTCCGGTGATGACCAGCAACAGCAATAGCAACACAGCGATCGCGACTTTGTAGTAAATCGGTGAGATCCCCTCGGGTGCAGTCGCTTCATCGACTGCTTCGGCGAGCTCCTGTTCGTGTTCGTGCTCCTGCTGGAAGGTCTCGTACGCGCCGTCGAGCTGTTGCTCCAGCGGCTCGATCTCACTCGCAAGGAACTCTTGGCGGGAGTTCACGATATACTCGCCGGCGGCGGTCGGCGTGATCGTCGCGACGTCCGCCACCTGATCCGCGATGAGTCGGTCATCAGTGTGTCCAATCGCGGTGACCACCGGGGTATTCGCGGTGAAGATCGCCTCCGCAACCCGCTCGGTGTTGAAGGCCTGGAGGTTCGAATCGCTCCCACCGCCCCGACCGACGATGATGGCGTCGACGTCCTCCGAGCGGTCGAGATGATGAATGCCGTTCGCGATGGACGTCGGCGCGTTCGACCCCTGGACGGTTGCGTCCTTCACCAGGATGTCGACGGTGGGGTCCTGTCCGTGGATCGCGTTCTGGATATCGTACCGGGCGTCTCCTCTAAGGGACGTGACGACGCCGATCCGCTCCGGGAACGCCGGCGGTTGCTGTTTCTGCTCGTCGTCGAACCAGCCACGCTCTTCGAGTTCGCTTCGCAGTCGCTCAACGGCAGCCGCCTGGTCGCCGTCGCCGACGACGATCACCTCCCACGGTTTGAGGTCGATTTTCCCACCTTCGACCCAGTAGTCGATATCGCCCTCGAGGATGACTTCGGTCCCGTCCTCGAGGTCGGCGTCCATCTCCCGGTAACGGTTCGCCCAGATCATACATGGGAGCTCGGCCTCGCCGTCGGTGAGCGTGAAGTAGAGCGCCGTACTGTTCTTGTGGAGGTCAGTGACCTCCCCGATACAGCGGACGCCGTTGAGGGCAGGCGTGTCCTGGACGACCGACGCGATCCGGTCGTTCAGCTGGGACACGCTAAGGACCTCTCTCGCATCGGGTTCGACCGCCTGCCGTTCGGTATCCGGTGCGTCCGCCATCTCCGTTTCCTAACTTCTGAACAGGAACCTCAAAAAGCTACGTTCGAGTGGCGGGGTTGGCTGCGTTACGCAGGCCTACAGATCGCGGGGCTGGACCGTCTTCCGGTCGTTGGCCTCGGCACGCTCTGCGGCGTCGTCGAGCAGTTCGGCGACCTCTTCGTTGAGGGCGTCGTAGAAATCTGCCGAGACGTTGTGGTCCGAAAGTGCGTCCTTCACGGCTGCTTTGACGATTAAATCAGTCATACGACTATATCTCTCCCAGAGGAAGTGAATAAGCGTTTATATTTAAGCGAATGTCTGATGCCCAGTTATTGCTATCGTGGGCCTGTGCCAGCTGGACTCCTACTCTCTTTCAGAGGTCGGGACACACGCGGATCATTGACGCTGGATAACATAAATATCCGAGTGGTGGGTGAGGGCCGTATAATCCGCGGTTTTAATTGGGAGAGTATACAATGAGTGCCTCTGACAAGTAGGGACTACCGATGCCTTCACAATAAAAGGTAGAGATACAGGCATAATAATGAGAATTTAATAATTCACTTGTCACCTAGTAAATCATAACCCCCTCAAATTCCCTCGTCTTTCCTGTATAGCCAATTTCTGATCGCACTTAATCCCAATATGTCCAATGAATTTGAGAACAACAGCAGTGATTACACCTGTGGAATCACCCGGAAATTTTTAGTTTGATAAATGGGTCCGTAGGATTAAGAAGTGATTACTTCTGTTCACTAGCCAGGGGGAGTTCGATGACTAATCTCACGACAATTCTTGTACCGATCCGATATCCACTCACCGATCAAAGTGCCCGAACACTCGCAACCGCTGGTCGACTCGCACACGACTATGCCCCAGCGGACCTCCGGGTTCTCCACGTCAATCTCTATCAGACTGGAGACAAAACCCAAACAGCGGAAATCACTCGATCAATTTCATCAACACTCGATGGCGTTGAAGCCTCAGTGACCACGCGTCAGGGGTTCCTCGTCGAGGAAGTGATCCTCGAAGAAGCCACCCAGATCAACGCAGATATTATCGTTGTTGGGGCAAATCAGCAACCCACCTGGCGGCGACTCCTGCGTCGCCTGCTCCAGAACGATCCTGAAATCAGCTCATTTCTCCACGATCACACGGCCACCGGCACCGAGATTATGGAAGTCGATGTGACGGCTGAAACACCCACCATCGAACCGGTGTGAAACACCCTCAGATATCTCCCAGACAACCATCTAGAGCTACTCGGATTACTGTCAGTTCTTCCTTTACCTTGGATCTGGTAGTGCCACGAATCAACCCGGTCCTCTACTGTGATCACGACCGGGACTTAAGGAATCCTATCGAAAAGACCGTCTGTGAACAAGGACTGTGATTTGAAACTTCGTGCGTCGATATTTCTACTTGTCGGAGTTCTTGTTCTGAGCGCGTGTACACCGGCAGCAGCAGCTGTCGGTTCAACCAGTCAAGAGCGACCACTAGCATCCAACAATTCTGTTTCCACAGTTCCGCTGGAAGCATCCCAAGCTACCTCCTCAGCCACAGCCCGGACGATCGAACTCACCCAAGAGTTAGAACGGACACCAGAAATGCCGGGTGAGATAGTTGTTACACTCCAGTATTCGATGCCCGCCGATGTCGTGGATGTACTCAGCCGGATGAACACCCAGAATGACCCTGTAACCGGCCCAGAATTTCGCGAGATGGTACGCCAAATCGGCGGCGACGATACAGTAACGCTGACCGACCGGTACACGTCGACTCGAGAGATACCTTAAACGTGGGATCAGCAGACGCACGAGCAGGTGTTCGGAGCCACGCCAGCACGAATTAGTTACACGCTCCCCGATCCAGAGAATGCAACAAGCTACCGTGTGAGTGGTCCGTACCGTACGGGAGCCGTTGGTTCGGATCGACCGATTAGACTCGCAACGGGTGAAACCCTCAACCTAAAGATAGTAGCGTCAAATACCGGCGGGACAGCAGGCGAATATGATGCGCGGGTGCAGGTGAATGGGAATCAGACGGATCGCCAGCAAGGCCGTCTCGCAGCGGGTGCGACAAAGACGCTGAATTTCTCTCACACCTTCTCTACGGCAGGTGAGTACAGCCTAGTCGTTGGAGGGGGTCAGGTAGCCGTGAGTGTTCGAAAGCCCGCACAGCCAACTGTCATTTCGATTGAATCCCAAGATACCACGACGACAGGAACGTCCAACTATTCGGTCGAGATTATCGCGACGATACGGAATACCCACGCGTTCCCAGCAGCAGGAAATCTTACACTCTATCAGAACGGAAAGCCGCTCAAGACACAACGAATCCAGTTAGCTCCGAACGAGAAGCGCACAATTAGCTACAACGCGACTGTCGAAGAGGCGGGCGAACACATCTACCGGCTTGGGGGACAGCAAGCGACGGTAACGATCGCGCCAGCGTCAACGCCCAACCCTGATTCGGAAACGACTTCGACGGAGAGCCCTGGATTCGGAGTCGGAGTGGCACTACTTGCAATTATGGGTCTCATCATCGTACTTGTCCGCAAGCAGTAAGATCGCCACCACTCAGCCGATGCAGCGATAATCGGGACTGAAGAGCCGCCACAGGTAATATTATCAGTTCGTAGGTTTGGCCCCCTATTTATATATGTATCCGTCTGTACATGTAAATGTCTGGCATACAGTAGTATTCAATCTATGAACGGGTTTCAACCGACAAGGCGTGATTCGGACACGTCCATAGCGTCTCAGTTGGGACCTGCCCGGATTGGGCTACTTCTTACCCAGGAAGCCAATAGCGAGCATCTGGGCGAGTGGTTATCTTCACCGTATGAGGTCGTTCAACCAGACGGTGAATCTCTGGCTCAGTCGAATTGTGATCTCTACATCGTGGATGAATCGATGCTGGAAATACATTATTCCCGGCTCCACCAACTCAAAGAAGAGTCAAATCCGGTGTTTCTCCCCTACCTCTTGGTTTCGACTAGCACGGATACCCATCCGAACGATCAAGCTGTGTGGGATCTCGTTGATGAGATTATTACCATTCCAACTGAAAAGCGAGCACTCCGCCATCGGCTTGTCAATCTCCTCGAACGGCGCGAACTCTCAGCGAACCTTTCAACGGAGCTGGAACAACAACGTGATCTGTTCCGGAATATCTTCGAGTCTTCGAATGACGCAGTCTTCATTATTGATCCTGAATCGGAAGAGATCCGCGAGTGTAATCCCCAGGCCTGTGACCTGCTCGGGTATCCGAGAGACGAACTCCGTTCGTCCTCTCCGGAGGTCATTCATCCGGACGAAAAATCAGAATTTCGGGCGTTCGTCACCGATGTCATCGAAAACGGTCGTGGGTATACCACCGCGTTGACTTGCCGCACCAAAGACGGTGAGCAACTCGAGGCTGAGATATCGGCCTCTGCACTCCAAATCGATGGGCGGCCTCATGTACTCGCCAGTGTTCGCGATATCACGACTCGCTACGAGCAACGGCAAGTCCTGAATCGACTACACGACGTGACAACTGAACTGATGCGGGCCCCGACAAACCCTGAGATTGCGGAGGTAACGATAGCCGCCGCAAAACAGGTCTTCGAGTACGACATCGCCGGCGTTCGGCTATTAAATGAGGAGGCGACACCCGAAACCCTCGAACTCGTGGACGCAACCAACGAAACATACGAGCGCTTAGATGCCACATCAACCGTCTACGAGCGTGGTGAGAGCGTGGTTGGAGGGGTATTTGCGGAACAAGAACCAACCATTCTCGACGATATTCAGTCGAGTGAGACGCCGTTCGAATACGGAGCCATTCGGAGTGTAATGTGTTTCCCTCTGGGTGAACACGGGGTGTTGAGCATCGGAGCAACAGAAGCCGCTTCGTTCGACGGAACGGATGCCGAATTGACGAGTATCTTGGCCGCGAACACAACTGCCGCACTCACTCGAGCACAACGAGAACAGGCATTGAGCGAACAGACAGAGTATTTCAGTGCCCTCTTCGAGAACGCAACTGACGCCATCGCCGAGGTCACATTTGAGGAAGACACTCCGTGCATCCAAGACGTCAATCCGGAGTTTGAACAAGTGTTCGGCTATGAGAGTGCCAACATCCGTGGGAACTCACTCACCGACCTCGTCGTCCCACCAAGTGAGGAGGCGGCATCCCAGTCGCTCATCGCTCGTGCACTTACAGGCGCGCGTAGCACCGTTGAAACAGAGGGGCGTCGCAAGACGGCATCCGGCCGGCGAGACTTCCTCATCCGCGTCGTCCCGATCCAACAGAATGGAGAAAGCCTCGGCGCCTACATCGTGTATACGGACATTACCGAGCAAAAACGTCGTGACCAGCAGCTACAGGTTCTCAATCGTGTCCTCCGACATAATATTCGGAACAAACTGAACGTCGTCCGGGGAGTCGTTGAGTGGTCACTAGATGACGAGAGAGACCTGCCAACGTCTCTTGCAAAGAACGGGTTGGACGCCGTAGATGAACTCCTCAATCTAAGCGAAACAGCGCGAACCCTTTCGAAGGGAACCAATCCGGAACAGAATCTCGAACCCGTTCCGATTGCCAACCTCATTGAGCAGCCGGTGACGGCACTTCGAGAGCAATATCCCAACGCCGAGATCTCGATGACGATTGAGACCGACGAGTGGGTGGCCGGGACCGTTCAAGTAGACCGTGCGCTGAAGGAGCTATGTGAAAACGCTATCAAACACTCCAATCAGGCGACTCCCTCGGTGTCCATCACAGTCGAACCAGCGGAAGATGAGACTGGGCGGGTAACAATTACTGTCGAAGATAACGGCCCGGGAATCCCGGAAGAACAGCAAGCCGTACTCCGGGAAGGAAAAGAGACCCAGCTCCAGCATGGGAATGGACTCGGTCTCTGGGCTGTACACTGGATTGTCACTATCGCCGGCGGAGATCTTAGATTGTCGAACGATGACGGTCAAGGAGCAACCGTGATGCTCAAGCTGCCCACAGTCGGGTCGAACTACGGCCTACAAAACCATTCGGAGATACAAATATGACAGACCCTACTCAGGAGTCAGAACAAGAACCGGCCACAATCCTTGTCGTTGATGACGAACAGGGATTGGCAGACCTATACGCTCTCTATCTCGAAGAGGACTATACCACGCGAATCGCATACGATGGCGAAGAGGCCCTCGAGATCATCGACGATGATGTTGACGCTGTGTTGCTCGATCGACGGATGCCGGGGATTTCCGGTGATGAGGTACTCGCCACACTTCGTGAGCGTGGATATGATCAGCCCGTTGCAATGCTCACCGCGGTTGATCCAGGGGAGGAGATCATCGGCCTGGATATCGACGAATACTTTGTGAAACCGATCTCCGAGGAACAGCTTCGAGAGGCTGCCGAAGCACTACTTGCGCGAAGGCGATACGATGAAGAGTTTCGCGAGTACTTCGCCGCGATCTCGAAGAAGGCTGCTCTGGATGCATCCATGAGCGAACAGGAACGCGCGTCAAGTGACGCATATATGATATTAGAACAGGAGGTGACGGATGCAAAGGATGCAGCAGATTCAGCACTCACGGAGATGATGGCGAAAGACGCCTTCGCCGGATTCCATAATTTCTGATACTTCAGAAAGTACTATGACAACCAAAACACCAAATCAGCGGAGAGCGAGCAACTCCGGACGTACTCGAAAGAGTGCAACACAGTGGGACAGCGACGTATGAACGATAGTATCACAATCCTTAGGAGTGATTTTGAGATAGATGCAACGACTGATGTGCCGCAGGGGAATGTTGAATACGATTCGTCACTTGAGGCGTATCGCCTGAAACACGACTGGTCGACGAACAATTCGCTCTGCGTATCGCTACTCTCCGTAATAGAGGTAGCATCGAAGGTATCGACAGACGAACTGCCGACGTTGCATGAACGTATCGATCCAGATGCACTAGATGGCCTTTTTGCCCCGATCAAGTCAGGGGCGTCGAGAGCGCGGGGGCAGGTAGCATTCCCATACGCAGGCTTCCATGTGACTATCGCCGCAGACGGGATGATCACAGTCCGACAGAGTCACACAGAGGATGAAACCCAATGACAGACAGCTCAGAACCACATTCAATGACGGAGACCGCACAGACCTTTGACCGCGTTGCCACCGGTATTCGTGGTCTCGATACCATTCTCAATGGCGGGCTCGTACCCGAACGAAGTTATCTCGTTCGGGGGAAACCAGGGACTGGCAAAACGATTCTGGGGTTGCATTATCTCACGCAAGGAACAGCACAGGGCGAAACATCGTTGTTCATCAATCTTGAGGAAGCAACTGCAGACATCGAACAGAATGCAGCAGTACTCGGCTTCGATGTCGAGGACGTTCAATTTCTCGATCTGAGCCCAAAGTCAGAGTTCTTCGCCGACGATCAGGGCTACGACATCTTCGAATCTAGCGAGGTCGAACGTGATCCGTTAGTCGAAAAAATCACCGAGCGGGTGTCGGCAGTTGAACCAGATCGCGTGTTTGTCGATCCGATCAGCCAGCTCCGGTACCTCTCGACCGATGAGTACCAGTTTCGCAAGCAGGCACTCTCGTTTATGCGACTACTGGGTGAAGCGGGTGCGACCGTTCTATTCACAACGCAGGCCACCGAGGATGCCCCAGACGACGACCTGCAGTTTATGAGTGACGGGATGATCGAACTCGGTTACGCGTCGACCGGCCGGTCGATCAGCGTCCCGAAGTTTCGGGGCTCAGCGACTCGGAGCGGGGACCACTCGGTGAAGATCACCGATGACGGGCTAGTTGTGTATCCAGAACTCGCCCCGGGAGACTACAACCAGGAATTCGTCGATGAACCAATCTCTGCAGGTGTTCCAGAAGTCGACCAACTACTCAATGGGGGGCTGGATCGGGGTACCGTGACAGTTATTTCCGGGCCAACAGGGGTCGGGAAGACGACGACTGGCACGCAGTTTATGAAGGAAGCTGCAGGCCGAGGGGAACGATCAGTGATGTATCTCTTTGAGGAAACATCGGGCACCTTTATGCGACGATCCGAAGCAGTCAACATACCCGTCGCGGAGATGCGCGACCGCGGGACGCTTAATGTCGAAGAGATCGAGGCCTTAGAGATCTCACCCCAGGAGTTCACCAATATGGTACGCCAAGAGGTGGAAAACAAAGGGGCCGAAATCGTGATGATCGACGGGATCTCAGGCTACAAACTCGCCTTAGAAGGTGAAGAAGGCGAGCTTGTTTCGCATCTCCACTCTCTCGGTCGGTATCTCAAAAATATGGGTGTGACAGTAATTATGATTGAGGAAATCACCAACATTACAGGAGAGTTTCAGGCGACTGATGTTGGGATAAGCTATCTTGCGGACAACATTGTCTTTCTCCGTCATCTCGAATTGCAGGGAGAGATGCAGAAAGTTATTGGTGTCCTGAAAATGCGCACCAGTGACTTCGAACGGACGCTTCGTCAATTCAAAATCACCGAACACGGAATTACAGTCGGTGAACCACTAACGCAGCTCCGAGGGATTCTCAGCGGAACCCCGGAATGGACTGACGGCCCAGACTCGACTGAGCAATAATCGAGAACGTAATGGAACCTTCTAACAGAGACAACGACCATCGGACGACGCTCCTCCTGCTGATCCAGAGCGAACGGAACCGCGAATTGCTTGCCGAGCAACTGGAGGAGGAATATATTGTTCAGACCCACGCCGATACACCGTTTGAAAATCCTCACTTCGATCTATGTCTGGTCGATACTAACTCGTTTGGGAGGTTCAAGGACGAACTGCAAAAAGTAAAAGCTGAAACGGCACCGACGTTTTTACCGGTCCTCTTGCTCACGGGTGACAAGTCACCGGATGAATGTACAGGCAACACCTGGGACGTCGCTGACGAGCTGATTCAGCGACCGGTCAGTAGGGCCGAATTGAACGCACGGATTGATAACCTTCTGAAACGCCGCCGGCTGTCGCTCGAACTTACACGGCAGAAAGAGCAGAGTGACCGGCGGTTTGAATCGCTCTTCCAGTCCACCCCAGACCCGGTCGTTGTGGTGAAACCGGATGGAACCGTCACCGAGGCAAATGACGCCTTCGCCGAGGCGTTCGGGATCGACACCGAACACTTAGAGGATCGGCCAATCACCGACCTCGAATTCTCCCCATCAGAGTCGCTGGAGCGTGTTCTTCTGAGAATCGACGACGATACGACGACAACAGTCCAGTGGGGACGCGATAAGGAGAACTCCCAAGTTATGGAGTTAAACACGGAGGCTATTACCGGGCTGGGTAAAGCAGCCGAGCGTATCGGGATATTCAGAGATGTCACGGAGCGAGCGAAACGCGAAGAGGAACTCGCACGACAGAACGAACGGCTTCAGGAATTCGCCAGTACAGTTGCCCATGACCTGCGTAACCCTCTCAATGTCGCGAGTGGTCGCCTCGAACTAGCACGCGAATCAGGGGATGTAGAACATTTTGAAGCGATCGAACAATCTCACAAGCGGATGGCGGAGATGATCGACGAACTCCTGTCTCTCGCAAAACAAGGGCAAGCAGTTCTTGATCCAAACGCAGTCACGCTCGCCGAGGTCGCCTCACAAGCGTGGGAGCACGTTGATACATCAGATGCCACCCTCGAAATTGGTGTTGACACTTCGACTGTACTACTGGCTGATGAAGGACGGCTATGTGAACTCTTCGAGAACCTCTTTCGGAATGCGATCGATCATGGTGGAGATTGTGTCACCGTCACTCTCGATATCTGTGACGATGGTGCGGGCTTCTACGTCGAAGACGACGGCCCAGGGATACCTGCTGGGAAACAAGACGAGGTCTTCGAAGCGGGATATACTGATGCAGCGGAGGGCACCGGATTCGGGCTCTCGATTGTCCAACAGATCGTTGATGGACACGAGTGGGAGATCGCTATTTCAGAAGGGACTGCAGGTGGAGCACGATTCGAGATTAGGAACGTCGAACTCGACCGTGTATAGTCTGATTTGGGGCCGATTCGACGTCAGATTGTGCTGCTCCCCAAGAAGTGGATATCGGTAACCGTAGCCGAAACATCATCGAGATAACCGAAAGAAATCGCCTCATTCGCACTCTAATCTGCGAATTCACACCATATCGTTCCCGATCGGGAGATCAAGATACCACTGTAGATCATTGTCGGGGATGGCCTCAGAATGCAGCCAGATACGAATCGTCGTCCCGTCATCGACAGCGACTGTGAGTTTGCCGCCAGAGCGGACAACAGTCCAATAGACGAACCACAAGCCCAACCCCTGGCCGTGTTCCAACTGTGTCTCCATCTGACCTCGGAGAATGTTTCGCTCCATCTCCGGGAGTCCACATCCGTTGTCTTCAACCGTAATCACAACCCAGTCGTCGTCCTCTACTTCAGACTGGAGACTCAGCTCAAGCTCTGGGTCCCCCTTCGTATGTGTGATAGCGTTCTCCCCGAGTTCATACAATGCAGGCTTCAGATACTCGTTCGTAAATGCAGTCTGGGTGTTAGGTATCTCGACATCGACCTCTGCCCTCGGGTGACGATCCTGGAGTTCGGTAGCAACGTCAGATAATAGCGACCCGAGTTCCTGCTGTTCGGGTGGACCAGCGTCTCTGGCAACGTTTTCGAGATTTCGGGCGGTTTCGCCAAGTTCAGTAAGATTGTCCGCGCTGGCCACAATTCGCTTCGCTAACTCTTGTTCGTCGCCAGCGAGTCGTTGAGTAAGAAGGTCGGCGTAGCCTCTGACAACATTCATCGAATTCCGGAGATTGTGCCGAAGAACACGATTGAGAACAGCATTTAGTCGATCACGATCGGCGAGTTTGTATTCGTACCGCTTAGCCTCAATTTCTGTGCCAACGACGCCAGCCACGAGTTCGACGAACGCGCGTTCAGAAGCAGAGAAGTCTCTAGTATGCGGCGCTTTGGAAACGAAGCAAACCGTGCCATAGGTCGTTCCTTCAACCGAGATTGTCGCACCGAGGTAACATTCAAGATTGTGTCTGTGGTACGCGGGATCGTCCGCCCATCCTTGTTCACTGGCATGAGAGATCGCCAGCGGTGAATCCTGTTCGATTGTTCGCCGACAGAATGTCGTCGCGTGAGTATGTTGCGCACCAACCTCGAGGAGTTCGCCCTCCCCCCCAGCAGTCGCGATGACATCATGGACACCGCGCTCTTTATCAATCCGTTTGATATGGCCGTTTTCGACGTCCAGATACTCACAGCCCAGTGAAAGGAGCTGATCAAATTTCTCAGAAAGCGTGAGGTTTTGGTTTTCCCGAACCTGGTACACTTCCCGCCGGTACAAATCCCCCTCCGATGAACGGGAAGATTCCTCAGAGGACATCCTTGGATCAGGGTTCGGGACACACAAGCATCATATTTGGGATGAGGTCGTCCAAGAGCGTGATCGACCACCATGAAACTATCACCTCATATTGAACGATATCCCGATATTCAGCTGTCGTCATTCGACTAGGTCAACTCAGTTTCGAGCTGAAATCCACACACGAATGAGAGAATTGTTGCTAACCAGTAGCCAAAGGGTATACAACATAAGTAGTCTATTCTATACAAACGTCAATAATGTCGTTACGTGATTGGATTCCTAGACTGGGATCACTTGATGATGTTCGGGTGGGAAATCTCAAGAAATGTGTTTCAGAATCTGATGGTGTCAAATTGATAGATGATCATCACCGGCGAGGAACCCATCGAGTGACGCTTCGACTCCATAAGGACTCTTCACTAGACGATGAACTGCTGCGAATGCTCAATACACGTCACGTGAGTTTTGTGGATTTCTATGTTGAAGATGAAAATGCATATATCGAGATTGAGATATCGTAACGATGGCCGATAGAGTCTAGATGTTGCTACTCTCAACAAACATCAACCGGAAGAAGTGAGAGACAAGAATTGGTTTAGGCATATCCGTAGGCAATTTCAGTTGCCATATATATTAATAGCAGACATTTTGGTTGGTGTGATATCCACACTGCAATTCATTCTTGGATAATCGTAAATGCGGCTGGTGCATTATTTGTAACAATATTTATTGCGTTATTCACATTCGGATCCCGTTTTATCTCATTTCCGCTGACCGCTAAAACAATTAAATCAGACTGGAGTGCGTCAGCATATCTGATAGTAGCTTCTCCAATCGGTCCAGGAGAATGCAACAGTCGGACCTTCCGATCAGTATCGTCTGTCATTGATTCTACCTGATCAACGAGTCTGTCGATAGTAGCCTTCGAAAGCTCCTTCGGACGTTGCTCAGTGATTTCTTCAACAGATACCGTTGGTTTTGCAGTCGCATCAGATGCGATGTGGAGAAAATCTATTCGGTGATCAGGTACTGTAATCGCATATTCTAGAGCCGAAAAGGGATTGAGATCCTTGTGGCTTGGTATGAGTAGAGACATTCCTTTTGGAAAATCAAGGGTTGTTCCCTTAATCCTCTTGTGACCAGCAGTACTCCGATAGGAATCACCACAGACATATAGAGCCCAGTAGCAGTCACGAGACATAGAACGGTCGACAATCTTTCCAGGGGCTAGGACTCAGATCGTCAAATGGTCGGTGTCAGTGGCGTGAAGAGAAGCACCCGCACCGACGGTATCCCCATACCACTATTCCAGAAACAGTCCTGACGACAACGTACTCAATTCGGCGTCGTAGCAGATTGTATGCCCGAAATTTCGAACCGTGCACCACTATTTGTACCGTCAGTAATCGTAATCGTCCAGCCGTGCGCCTCGACGATTCGCCTGACGATTGCGAGTCCAAAGCCATTACCCTCTTGATGCGTCGTATATCCACTGTCGAAGACGTCTTCGCGCTCGGCTGCGGGGATACCAGGTCCCGTGTCCTCGATGTAGATGCCATTACCGTCGTCAAGGGGGCCTACGCGAACTGTCACTGTGTCACCACCGTGCTCAATTGCATTCCGGTAGAGGTTTTCGAGCACTTGACCGAGGCGACTGCGGTCCGCATCTAGATGAAGATCTGTCTCAACCTCAATTGACGCAGCATCGGTTGCGACGTTCGCCCAGGCTTGCGTTGCGAGTGAGACAAGCGAGATTGTTTCCGTCTCACCGACCGCATCACCCTCCCGGGCGAGTGTCAACATATCCTCGATGAGTCGTTCCATACGATTCAACGCCCGTATAATGGGGTCAAGGTGATCCTCGTTGTACCCCTCGCGTCCTATGAGCTCCATCCGCCCTTTCGCCACTTGTAACGGATTGCGTAAGTCATGGGACAATAGACTGGCAAATTCCTCAAGCCGGTCGCGTTCTCGCCGAATCGTCTCCTCGGCAGACAATCGTTTGAGAGCGGTCACAACGTGGGTTGCCAGCATCTCCGCGACATCCTCGTCACGGTCCCCGAACGCCCCAGGGTCCGACGCGAACACCTGTAGGACACCCCAGCCCTCAAGCGGGATACTCAATAGCGCCCGTGGGGCGACGTGCGGCTGGGGCTCGGGCTGTGCCCCACCATCTTGATTCGTCGACGTGGCTGCGGATCGGGTGTCCTCGAGATCGTCGACTCTGAGAACCATGCCCGTTTGATAACTCTGTCCAGCGTATCCTACCGAAAGGGGTACTGGATTCCAATCGCCAACATCGTCGGAACCTGAACTGGCGGCTGGAACCAGTTGGTCACCCTCTACCACGGCGACACGAGCGACGTCCGCGTCGAACAGCTCGACAGCGCCGTCAGCTGTCCGTTGATAAATGGCAGCTCTCGAACCGGCCGCGGCGAAGTCAGTGGCAATCTCGTGGAGCTGTGTTACCTTCGACGTGTGCTGATGAAGCCGGTACTCCGCTGCCTTCCGGTCGGACACGTCCTGAATGACACCCGTAAACAGATGGTCGTCACCAACGGCATACTCACCAAAGCTGACCTCCACAGGAAACTCCTCTCCGTTAGCTCGCTGGCCAACCAATTCGAGCCCCTCCCATTCAACAGAACGTTCACCCTTTGAGAGATACCGTGTTACTGCATTATGATGCGCCTCGTGGAACCGATCAGGCATTAACGTCGTTAGCGACTTTCCAGTAAGTGTCGCTGGGGGGTATCCGAAGAGTTCCTCGACGGCGTCGTTTGCATACCGAATCGTGCTCGTTTCGTCGATCGTGATGACGGCAAATGACGAATTCTGAGTCAGGGCACGAAACCGGTGGTCAGATAGTTCGAGCTGTTGTTCGCGGGCTTCGAGGCCGGTCGCATAGTAACCCAGAAGAATCCCAGCGGCCATGAAGATGCCAACGCCGTTGAGAGTGAGAACCATCGGTTCACCGGACGGCACTTGTTCGAGCGAGATGATAAACAGGATCCAGAGAGTGGCGGCCACGCCGACAAGAACTCCACCAAGCAGCCATTTCGCAAGCTGACTAATCCGAGCGGCCGGATGTGTTCGTACCAGCCAGACTCCACCAATAATGAGTCCAAGACTGACAGCAAAAGGGAGCAAGACTTCAATGAAATCGATAACGGGATTGTCGGTATACGTTACGACACGACCAAGCGTGAGCAATAGAAGAACAAATCCAAGGATAGCGACCCCCCATTGGCTGGGCAACCGAGACTCCCAGTGCATTCCAATAGATTACGAACTGTTAGCCACTTAACCAACGTGGTCGTCGAATATCGACGTGTTCAGCGATTACGCAACAAAGAGGAATCCCCTGACGATAGTCTGTTACATCCCCAACGAATATTAGACTACTGTGGCCCTGAATCGTCCACTCCATCAGTCAGGAGTTTTCGGTGGGAGACACTCACTACCGAAGTATTACAACCATCCGAGACATTTCCGGTGGTATGGCTGGGACTGTCTCAACTGGCGACCAAGTATTCGATACCGCCCTCGACGGAGGTATCCCCACTGGTGCTGCCGTGTTATTCACTGGCGGTCCTGGAACAGGGAAAACGACTGCAGCAATGCAGTTTCTTCAAGCCGGACTGGAGGCCGATGAGCAGTGTGTCTTCATCAGTACCGAACAAGCAATCGCCGATCTGCGGATCGGGCTCGAAGATTTTGGATTTGAATTCGACCATCCAAATCTCACGTTGACGACCGTTCATGCGGGCCACGGGGAATCGGTGACAACAGGTGAAGCTGGCCTTGTGATGCGAACGTTAGATGGCGGAACCACTATGGACGAGGGTCGGTCGGTTCCGTTCACACCAGAGTATATCCAACAATATTTTGAGCGGCTTGCACCGGCAGACCGTATTGTTCTGGATAGTGCGTCTGGATTCGCTGCAGTCACACAGGACCACGCTCAGTATCGTCGGGTAATGATCGATATCATTCGACAATTCAAACGCCAATTTGAAGCGACATCTATCTTGACTGCGCAAGATTACGCACAACAAGACGATACAGCAACGAATCACGGAACACTCAGTTCGTCGCTTGCGCTTCAATTTACTGTAGATGGCGTTGTTCGGCTGTGGCAGGACGAGCTGGAAGGCGAATATCATCGCTATGTCCACATTACCAAGATGCGAGGTGCCGATCACGACCTCCGTCCTTACGAGATGAATTTGAGCGCGAAGGGGATGCGACTCAAACCACTCAACCGGTCACCGCCCGCCTCCCTTTCCTCAAAAGGCCGAACGACATCAGGACTCCCAGAGCTTGATAATCTCCTCGGAGGAGGATTCATAACTGGAAGCACAATCAGTTATCTGTACTCGGGAGATGCTCACGCTGATCTGCTATTATCAAAGGTGACTGCTGAAATGGTGAATTCAGATCGCGATGTGGTTATCGTTCCGCCTCCAAATTTGACATACGAGCAGCTTGATCAGTATCTTCAAGCCTTAGAGGACCAACCTCTTAAGGCGTATCTAGATGCCGAATCTATCCGTGTTTTAGATGTGCTTGGAAGCGGCTCAAAATCGAATAATTTCCTGCCAGATGACATCACCTCCCGTTCGGTTGAATCGCCAAAACAGGACGAGCTATTGGATGAGTTACGCCGAATCCAGTATCAGTCGACGACTCCACTTACAATGATCCTCTCCTGCCAAGCGACGCGGATGTTCGGAGATGACAATGTCCTTCCAGGTATGATTTCTGTGTTAACAGCTGAGGCTCGTGGCTCAGATGATACAGTAATGTTCGCAGGAACGCCCGAGCTTATCGATGAACGTACGGCAGCTCGTCTGATGAACGCAAGCGAGCAAATTCTGAAACACGAACGCCGTCCGAACGGAATGGAGTCGATTCGTCTGCGAAAGGGGTTAGGCGGCGAAGTCGGCAGTTCTCGAGTCGTTGAATACTATCGAGATGTCCCCTATCTATCTCTATCTTAGAACGAAGAGTGGTGATGTGAGTGCGATTCCCAACAGAGTTCTACTACGCAAACGTACCCTCCCTCATTCAAACAATTCACTGACACGGTGTCGATCTCTCTGCCGGACAAGTTTTATAAGCGGACCAGTACCAACTAAGACGCCGAGGACGAGTAGGCCAGCGACCGGAATCACACGTTCAGACGGAATTGTCAGTGTCCCGCCTGGGTACCAACCCGCCAAAAAGATCGCGGCTCCAAGTGACAGTACAGCCGTGAGTGAGCGAACCGCATTTTCAACGACTATACGAAATGGGAGAGGTTTGGACTGGCTCATAAAAACACGCTCTGTATAGCAGAAATATACGTGTCCTCCGATATAAAATCCTCAGACTCTCACAGATGGATCGGATTGACAACAGCAGACGACGTCTTGGAGTAAACAACATCGATGGGTATAGTCTGAAGACGATATTATATCCGTATTCTACCGACCTTAACGCAGGTCTTCGACAAGATCGCTCGCATCTCGAGTTTTCTGCTCAGGCATCTCCATATCCTCGCGTTCGTACCGCATCGCCCAGTCGGTCCCAGTTGGGAGCTCCTCGCGGTCGCCGACGCCAATTGGTGCTGCCTCGCAATCCTCCCCACAGCCCCACGTAGACGACATATTCGTCTCCACATCACGGAGACCAAGTCGAAGCGTACCCTCGATCTTCCGTGCTACGTCCAGCGTGATCGCCAGGAACCGCCGCTGCATTAGACCAGCGACAATCGCGTTCACCCCGATGACCGACGGGTCCCTATCCTCTTCGGCTGGGTCCTTCCCACCCTGCACGTAACCCCGTTCGCCACGAAACTCGGGATGGTCGGCCTCCCAGTCGACATCGTCCTGAGTCCAGACGCGCTGGCACTCGAAACACGGCCAACCGGGTCCGGTGACCGCCGTTTCGACTTTCGCCTCTTTTTCTAGGACGCCCTGATCGTCGGCGTGTAGGAGGCTTCCACCGTCAATAACGGGAATACAGTGAGCGCGAGCGAGCACGTCCAGGACCTGTCGGGGGCGAGCGGCGTCGACTCCGGACATGATAAGATCACAATCCAGGAGATCAGGGACAGCCGCATACTCGAGGTTTTGCTCGACGACACTCCCGTCAACGACCCGCGTCTCAAAGTTCTCAGCTGTCGCACTTCGACGGGCAACGCGTTCGGCAATCTCGGTCTTGAGGCGGTCTTGCCGGACGTCTATCCGCCGGGCACCCTGTGCGCGGTTGAAGTTCGCGCTCTCGAGGTGGTCGAAGTCTACGAACACGAGTTCACCAACGCCCAGGCGGGCTAGGTGTTCTGCAAGAATCGACCCGACGCCACCACAGCCCACGATGCCGACGCAAAGGTTGGCTAATCGTGCCTGGCCGTCTGCCCCCCAGAGCTGGATCGTGGAGTCCTGCTCAGCACTAGCAACACCTACACTATCGGCACCGGCATCTCGCCGGCCGGTTGGACGAACATCCAAAGCGGGTTCGTCAGTGGCTGGACCGACAACGCGAACGTGGTCGGCGCGCGTTACCTCCGGCCCGTCGCTGGGGTCGCGCGTGGGTTCGTAGACACGCATCGACCAGTCGCCTGCATCATTAGTGATGGCAGCAGCGAACGGAGCGCCGCCGGGGAGGCGATCCCGGTCGTTCTCGTAGACGCGAGCCGCCGACGCGGTATCGGTACCGCTCTCACGAACGCCGCCGGGTTGAGTATGAATCCGAATGAGCCCGCCACCACGGCTGCGGGCACGTTCGATTGCGCGCTCGTGGTAGGCTTCACTGAATTCGTAGCCGACGATCGAGTCGTCGCTCGATACGTCGCCATTAGAGCTACTCCCAAACAACGACCCGATTGAACGGCTTTCTGACCGATCTCCCCAAGCTGACCCCTTCAGCTCGAGGTCGTCACTGGACTCAGGGTGGACCACGTCTTCGACAATGTAACTCGCACGATAGTTGCCCGTACTCTTTGCGAGAACGGCGAACGCACCACGCTCGCCCATGCCGTAGAAAGGGTGGCCTTCACTCGGAAAGAGCACCTTCATCAAATCCTCGTGGATGTCTCGGGGGAACACGAGGTGGACCTCGTCGGCGTCGGCTGCCGTCAGCCAATCTGCTGCTGTACCCTGAGGCATAGTCAGTCCTCCTTTTCGAAGCGAGACCGTACGACCTCAGGAGCTTTCCGGAGGTCAGCGGGTTCAGTCCACGAGAAGTCCTCCCAGCGGTAACTCCAAAGGGCGACTTCGTCGACGTCGAGAGCCTCACGTGCCGGACGCCCCTTGGCATGGTCGCGATGCACGCTGTCGACCTCCTGACCGTCGTGCTTCGTGACGTAGGGGTACGTCACGATGCCATAGGGCCGTCGACCGTTCGGGAAATCGGTCGGAATTCGGAGGATAGCGAGGACTTCTTCCTGGTCGAAAACGTCGTTGACGTGGGCAGGATTGACAGTCCCGATACTGACCCATGCCCAGTCGCCTTCGACCGCGATGAGTTCGGCTTCAGGCTGCTCGTCCTGCAGTTCGGAGAGAGCATCGCGACACCTTTCGCTGAGGTGATTGCGGAGGTCCGCGCGATCAGCGTCTTCCGTTGTCTCGCCCTCACTCATACGCGATCTTCCCCCCATCGCTGGTCGACTCGAAGAACGTTCGGTTCATTTCGCCGAGGTCCAGATCCCGATCAGCCGGGAACGCCTGGTCTTCTTGACGGTTGCCGAGAAGGCCGTCCAGCGGGAAAAGCCCGAGTTCGTCGGGATCCTTCTTGCCGGCGTCCAGCAGGATGGTTTCGACGGATACCGAACTGTCGTCGTATCGGTCGACAAACTGCTGATTGACGTACACGACATGGCCAATGGTGCTGAACTCCAGAGGTTCGACAGTGTCCGCGAGGTTCTCCAGGCGCTCCGTGAGGTTGTCGAACTTCTGAAGGAGGCTGGTGTTGCCATCGGGAACCTCCTGTCGAATGTCCCTCGCACGCTCACGCTCTGCGCTGACGATAGTCTTCGTGCCCACGAGCGCGTCGGTATCGTGGGGGTCGGCGTCGTCGGCCCAGGTTTCGATGGCTCCGATCGCCTCCTTCATATGTGATAGTCGACGGAAGACTTCGACCGGGACGTCGTCCTCAATAGCCTCGATGGCGGACTGTACCGGGTTGACCTTGCCGGCAACTTTCTTCGTGGTAGTCGTACTGTGCTCGTCTGCGGAGTCGGCGGGAGTGTTGCGTTCACTCATGGTTGTGGGTCGTCGCGCTTAGCCCGGCGACGTGGGGCCGACCGAAATGATACATTCGCCGCTGTGAACAGATCTATGAACGGGCCGAGACCACGCGGTCAGTCAGTACCCGTCAGGGATCCGCTCGGTGGGCGAACATCCGTGGAGGTCACTGCCGGATACCCCGGCTCTCTCGTCGGTCTTGGTGGGTTCCCGCCGTCCCCCTGCCGCAGAATTGCGGTGATCGGGGGATGCCTACGTAGCGGTGGGTAACCAGCCCAGAAACGTGTAGCCGACCCCCACTGAAAAGGGTTTTGCTGAGTGGAACTATACTCGCCCCTTTCTCGTATCAGGCATATATGAACCGTGGGGTGGGGGTTTTCGAACTGGCAATTTCCACTTTCACTCCGCTGGGAATAGCTTTTTAAATAGGGATATTCATCGATACAGAGCTGTCAACCGCGGGTCGAAAACCAGCGCCTTAGCTGCTGAACGTTGCGGTTTGGTGGGTAGCAATAGAGCCCCCACCGCTACGTAGGCAGGCATCCATATGGCATAGGTGCTAATAAGACTGTCGGCCGCCCCTACGCGGTCTTGCGATTTCCACTCGAAAGCATAGGGGGTTCGCTATACTTAAACTGTATTTTCCAGCGAAAGTGAACCGTCAAACACTGCTTTAGTCCCCCGGTTTGTGAGCAGTGAGTACGAGAAGCTGACATCAAACTGATTCCGCTGAAAATTCGATCTGATCTCCTACCTCTTCAAGAGCCTCTGTAGCAATATCCCCTAACTCGCCAGCTTCAATATGCGAGTAGCGCTCTCGGACCATCTCTTCGGAGTTATCGAGATACCGGGCCGCCACCGTGTATCCAAACGCGCGGACAAGTACCTCCCCCATCCCACGTCGACCACCGTGCGGAGCAAGATAATCGTGTTTCGGATGGTCGATATCGATCTCTGCGGTCTCCGAGAGCCGTTGGAGAACCGACCGTGCTCCGTCCGTCGTGATCGACGTCGGCCGAATGTCCTCATCGAGCGCCAGCAGGAGGTCACGGGCGTATTCGTCACGCCGCTCAGTAATTGCTTCTGGGCGTTCCCCTCGGTCGGCTAGCTCTTCCCGGACGAGCTCTGCGAGCGTCCGTTGGTCGAACGTCGGAAACACCGGCCACCGCTCCGTCGGCGGGTCCATCAGCTGGCGATAGCTTCGCAGCGGAGAAATCACTGGATCGGGGAGACTCGCGGCGTCCCACTGCTGTTTCTTCCGGTAGACGTCCATACTACCGTCGTCGAGGGAGAGGTCCTCCCAGCGGACGCCGCGCCGGCGTGGGTCGTTCGGATCGCGGACGAGTTCGCCGACGCGGACGGCGGTGTACGCCAAGACGAACACCAGCGCCCGGTCACGAGCCGCCTTCAGCGCCGCGTAGCGTCCTCGCTGCTTGTCGAGGGGGTCAGTATCCTCCGGGAGTGTCGTGTACGCCTCGACGGCGTCGCGTGCTTGTTGGTCGACGTGGCGGGTGAGGGCGTGGCGCTGTTCCGACGTCCAGGCCTGCTGGTCACCGGGCTTGCGGCCGTCGTCCTCCGGCAGTGGCGCCATCGCACTCGCTCGCTGCGCGTAATGCGCTTCGAGATATCCCTCGTTGACGCACCAGCCACACCACGCAGAGATATAGCGGTAATAGGTTTGTACCGTGTTCTGCTTGAGTCCCCGATCTCCTCCGAGATGCCGAGCGTACTCCCGGAAGACGCGTTCGTCGAGATCGTCGAAGGTCGGCTCCCGGTCGACATCGTCGGGGACAATTCCGGTCCAGTCGTCGGCGCCGCGGTCGCCGGCGGTCCACTCGGCGAACCGCTCGAGCTCGCGAGCTGCGTTGCGTCGATAGTTCCCGCCGTCGCCACCACGGCCTTTCCCTTTGTCCTGGAGGTAGCGCTCGAAGCTGTCGTCAACCGCCGTCGAAAGCGCTCGATCAGGCATCCACCGGCCCTCCACGGTCCTGCGGACCGGATCTCGGTGCCTCTACCCTGGGGGAAGCGCCGTCGTGAGGCGGTTGCAGCATTCGTGCTTCACCGACGGCAGCGGGGTACTTCAAAGTGGTCGTGATTACCGGCGTAATCAGGACCATCGAGTACAGAAATCTCATAACCATTTTTCCGATGATAGAAGGGTTCTATCCCCTGAAATTCGGACTTGGCCAACAGTATAAATCATATACCGCTATACTAAAACCGCGACCGCCGTTCGGACCCGGTTCTGAGAATAATCGCAAGACTGCAAGCAGGTAGCTTGCTACACAATCTGCATAATGTACAATGCGCACAAAATTTGAATGATGGGGGAAATCACCCAAATCCAATGTTAATCGTTCGTAGCTTGCTCGCTCAGCATCTCCACAACTTCCTGAACACGTTCCTCATCGGCTTCGATACCACGCTCCCGGAGGATCTGGAGGGCGACCTCATCACCGTGGTCCGCAATTACCCGGAGACAGGCATCTTGAAACTCTCTTCCCTCAAATTCGGGAACATCAAACATAGAGCACGCAGCAGTTACCGATGATCGCATCCGGGTGACGCCATCCCACGTGTCCTCCCGGACATAGAAGCCGTGCATATCGGTCTCATCAAAGGAGAAGGCCGGTCCACCGGTGGATTCGTCCACATCCTCTTCATCATGCCCAGGAATGGACTCAGTCTCCGACTCTGTGTCCTCAGTAGTTATCTCTTCATCCGGTTGCGGTTCATCCTGAGTGTCAGTACGTTCGTCGTCCGATTCAGCTCCGTCCTCCGTTTGTTTGAGCTGTTCAGCGACGTCCCCGAAACGGTCGTCCTCATTAGGCATGGCTGTGTTCCTCCACGAGGTCCGCTAAGTGGTCGAAATTCGGGATCTGGTCGCAATCTTCGTCGAACTCCGAGACCGGCATTCCTTGCTTGAACGCGCGAGAAATCGCGGTCCGTTCGCGAATCCCTGGCTTCGGAATACTATCGATGGTGCGTCCCGAATCATCGAGGGCATCAAAGATCTCCGGGTCCACACGAGCGTACTCGGGGACGAATGAACCGAACTCCCGGTTGAGATTTTCAACGAGAGTCCGATGCTCGTTGCGTTGTCCCATTGTTTCGCGAATCATATTCGGAGTGACTGCGAGGATATCCAACCCGATATTCTGCCGGATTGGGGAGATCTGGCGTTCAATCATCTTATTGAGGCCGTTGATCGATCCAGCACGCGGGATTAGCGGGATTATGACGCGCTGGACGGCGATGAGGGCGTTGTCGGAGAGTTTCCCACGGCCGCCTGCGGCATCAATTATCACGTAGTCGTATCCGTTTTGAATGAGCGGATCGACAACGTTCCGTCGAAGCTTCACGTCTGCGAACCGTTCGTCCTTCAGCCTCGTCTCGACGTTCTCGAGCTCGTTACTCGACGGGAGTAGGTGAACGCCGAAGTCCGTCTCGATAAGCAAGTCTTCGGGGTCCTCACCATCGATAAGGGCGTCACCGAGGTTCGCATCTCGGTCGTACGCATCGTCGTATCCCAACTGGGTCGTCATGTGCCCGTCCTTATCCAGATCCAATAGTACCGTCTCATGGCCACGAGCAGCGAGTCGATCTGCGATGTTGAGCGCGATCGTGGATTTCCCTACCCCTCCCTTGAGCAACGAGACAGCTGCTCCGGGGAGCCCTTCAAACTCGTCAGCACTCATAGCTCAGCACCCCCATAAGAAGCGGATTTTGTACATTTTGTAGGTAATGTACATTGGGTAGACGTTGAAGGTTGCGCGAGTTTTGTCGATAATGTAAGTTTCGCACTGGTCATACGCGGTCAATTAAGCTCGTCCATCTTAATTCTGTGTCAGACAGATTGCGTACGCCATCTACACAATCTACATTTTGTACATTACGTAGATTGTTGGCACAATCTTAATTGGCATAATCACCGTCGACCCTACGCAATCTACATAATTTAGATTATCAGCATTTCATACGTATTCATCGCAATCTTTGCCACCCACACGAACCAATTGAAGAAGTCCAATTTGCATTATCTACATTATCCACATTATGCAGATTGGCCATGAGAGCTACATTCTTCGGTCATTCAATTGGAGAGTCCTGAGTGATAGAACTCAGACAGAGCCGTTCTACCCCGCACTCTAGTAAGACTTTTAACTGTTACCAGATTATTGGTAACCGCCAGATGTATGAGGTTCTCGACGACACCGCGGCGCAGGTCATCCTCACCATCGAGAGTGGTGACTCCATCCGCCGTGTCGCCCAACACCTCCACACGCCCTACGAGACAGTGAGACAGGCCGTCAATCGGCTGGAAGACGCAGGCTACGTTTCCTATGACGACGGCCTCACTGTAGTCGACAAGCGCGTACACGACGCAGCGCTCGAGCTCGTCGCTGCCAGCGCCGGCGTCAGTCCACCCTCCATCGAGGAAACGTACGTCATCCCACAGTTCAGTGACTGGCCGTTCGCGTTCACGCGGATCGACGCCGTCTACGTGTGGACTCAGGGCGGCTACCAGGTCGGTCGCGAGCCCGACGACTATCCACTGTTCCTGGCTGTTCGTGAGCAGGACGTCGACGCCTGGGAGGAGTTCTTCAAGTCCTTCGACCTCCCGACCGCATTCGAACGACAGCCCCGAGATGAGCTGGACCGACCGCTACAGATCGTCCTCGAGCCACGCCCGTCACTCGACATCGAATACGTCGAGGGATACCCAGTGATACCGAGAGCAGAGACGATCGAGTACATGCGCGAGAACTACGCCCAGTTCCAGTCGGCACTGGCGATGCTCGACCGGATGTACGAGGACCTCGACCTCGGCGTCACGTATCGAGAACCCGAGCGGGCGCAGCCATGAGCTTCAACAACCGAAGTGACGCGCTCATCGAACTGCTCGAAGAGCTCACCAAAGAGGGCCACGAGTACGTTCTTGTTGGCGGCTACGCTGTCTCAGCGTTCAATGCTCGCTTCTCCACGGATCTCGATATCGTCGTCGCGCCGGGCTCCAAAGCTGACTTCGTCGAATTCCTCGAACGTCGGGACTTCGAGGAAACGGACAGCCACGCCAAGGAGTGGTTCTACGACACCGAAGTGATCGAGTACGAGAAGCGGCTCACGCCGCAGCAGCCGATCGGCTTCGACCTCTTGGTGAACGGACTCGGCTGTCGCCAGACCGAGGCACAGTGGTCGTTCGACTACCTGTACGACCACAGCCACCAACAGGAGGTGAGCGGGGGCACAGTGACGATGACGGCTAGAGTCATCGATGGGGCAGTCCTCGTGGCTGCAAAGCTCCACAGCGGCCGAGAAACGGACCTTCGGGACGTCTTGGCAGTGGCTGAAGAGATCGACCTCGACGCTGTCACACCCCACCTGCGGCGAGGGGACGACAATGCCCTACGGGAGCAACTTGAGCGTGGACTGGATATCTTGGAGAGCGACGAACTCAAGCACGGATTTCGGAGTGACTTCGGGGCCTCAGCTGTCTCAGAAGAAACGGTCACCGCTCTCCAAGAGTATCTGTCTGCACAGATTGACCACCTGAGCTGAATCGGTCGGGACTCCCTTGACCAGAAGTGAAGATAAGGCCCTTCAGCGGTGCTTGCAGTCAGTCAAAAAATTGGAGGGGTGGTTGTCAGTCGACCGTCGCTAACACACGGACATCCGTAGCTGAGTGTCGTTCCCGTTCAGTACGAGCACCGTGCTCGCGGAGGAACTCATCAATGCGGTCGGCAAGAGCCTCCGCATCCTCCCTATCGACGTGGACGATTAGCGTCGGACGCTCCTTGTCGCTGTTCTCGATCACGAGCGAGACATCCTTGAATTCGTCCGGCTGTCTATACGCCTCGAACTCATCGGCGACCTGGTCGGCCAGGTCGTCGAGTACCTCAATCGGTTCCTTTGTCATAGATTGAATATCGGCCTTGGAAGGTAGTGCCATCGCGAACGCGTGAAGAGAACGTGACGTGACTTTCAGAACCACCTCCATCAGACAAACTCGAACGGAGCCTTCTCACACCGATGATTTACCGAGAAGAAGACCGATCCACAGAAGGGACCAGGGGTTAGAGTGCTCGCGGATCGCTATCGACGATGCTCGCAAACGCGACGTTCTCCTGAACTTGTTCGATTTCGACTGTTGGCTCGTCGCCGGGTTGAGCGCCGGGAACGATCACGACGTACCCCCGTTCGACTTTCGCAATACCGTCTCCTTGATCACCGACGGTTTCGATTGTCACGTCGCGCACTTCTCCCTCATCAACAGGAGGACCAGATGAATCATTGCTCGTGCTTTCCTGAGAGGCGGGATGCCGTGGGCTCTGTGGAGATGTTGATTCAGCTTCGGAGGATGAATCAAGAAGAGCGATGCGGTACGTTTCATCAACAGTCAGCGCCCCATGCTTGATCTCACTCGGAGGAATCTCGATGACGAATGTACCATCCTCCTCCTTAATTTTCGCAGTGAACAGCGAACACAGAGAGTCTGAGATTTCTACCATAACTGGGTTTGATACTGGATACAATTAATCGGTCTCTTTGAGAAGGAGCGAACTGGATCAGCTGTCATCAGCTAGTTCTTCCCAAGGAATGTCTCGCTTGTGGACTACAGCGAGCTTCGAGTCGTCATCATCTTCCATTGTACTAAGACCACGCTGGACAAGAGTGTGAACCTGTCCAGCAGACTCCGGGAACGAAAATTGGTCATCCTCCGCGTCAGCACGGAGTTCCAGATAATGGAGGTACAACCTGAACGTCGTATCTGCTCCGATAGGCCACCAAATCGTCCCTATCTGCTCATCTACCTGATTGTCCCAATGCTCTATGAGTTCACGGATATCGTCGACGAGCTCCTCCCCAGAGGTGCGAAGGCGGAGGGAGTATTCCCGATCCCGCTCCATATCTTCGATTATATCCTGAAGGAAAGGCTCAGACTCCAGGGCGGTATGTGAGGTCTGATCCGCTTCTAGAAGGTGTTCTAACGCCCGAATTTCTTCACGCCGAGCGGCTACAGCGTATGCGACATTGTACTTGTCCTCGGGGAAGATTTCGTGCTGACTCGGTTGCTGTGCCTGAGGGTCAGTGTCCCCAGTGGATGAGCTAAATAAGGTCTCAAAGAGTCCCATACGCTTCGTCCGGAGGGCACCCATAAGTACTTCCTGTCATATCAGACGGCAATTCTGGCGGCTGTGAACCGATTCACCTTGCCACTCGAAGAAGAAGCGGATTATCTTTGTATCGACAGACAGCGATGGATATGGTAGCAACACGAGAGAGGGCCCTTAGCGAACGCGAGTTCGAACTACTGTTAGAAGGTGCTGGGCGAATAGATGATACACAACAGAGACTCGAAACACGAGCGGCCATTCTCCTTGGAGGCCGTCTTGGACTTAGACCAGGAGAAACAACGCACTTGTCGAAATCGTGGGTTGACCTAGAGCGGCAGATGATCCAGATTCCCACACAGGAAAACTGTACGAAGGGACGGGATGGTGGCATCTGTGGATACTGCCGGCAGGCGGTGAAACAACGGCTAGATCACAATCCCAATACGGATTTTCAGAGCTTTGCTGAGCGTTATTGGCTCCCGAAAACAGAAGCCGCATCTCGAACAGTTCCGTACCACTTTTCGTATCGGGTTCGAGTCGCGGTTGAATTGTTACTCGACGAACATAGTGGCTGGCCGTATTCGTTCTCGACCTTACAGCGACGTCTAGAAACGGCCCTGAAATTGTCGCCAGAATTGTCTAACGACGCAACCTCATTACATGGATTACGTGCAACAGCAGCGTCTTATCACGCCGGAAGAGGCTTAGATCTTCCCGCTCTCCGAGCAATGTTCGGGTGGGAGGACATCACCACTGCACGTCAATATCTGAATGTCGACGGAGCAATGACCCGACGAGCGCTGGACAGCATTCATCAGTAAGCCTGACTGGACTAAAATCCAAGAACCGGCGTAGTGCTAGCTCAGAAGTTACTCCATTGGCCCTACATCTCCAAGATGAGTGTATTTCTCAGTGACCCTATCGATGTAGGCTTCCGTCATAATTCGAGGATTCGACACTCGATGAAAGTCATCAAGAACGAACTGCATTTCCTCCCTATCGAGTCCGTAGGCGTGGAAAGAAGCTGCATCAATTTCGGCCTGAAGTCGCCGACGCTCTGATTCCTCTTTAGCGGGGTCAATTCCGCCGAGCCGTTCCCGCATCTCCTCGAACTTCTCACCGTAGCAGTTGAGTCGGGCCGCCCGGTCAGAAATATAGTGGAACCAGTTGTCGCCCTCTGTGAGACGCGGGACCTGTGATTCTTCCAGTTTGAACCGGACAATGTGTGAATCGACCTTCGTCCGCATTAGGTAATCGAACGGAATGCTGTTCAGTAAACCGGTGATGACGAACAGTTCCTTGTCATCGTATGCACGTTCATAGATTGAACGCAGGGGATACTCTGAGAGATCGTCCTGCTCCGGATTGACTTCATATGGCGAAAATGTCTGGAGTGTGTGAACACAAACGAGCCCTTTGGGTAACACAGTCGAAATCATTGTCCGTTCGTCGGTAGGTCGGGCGATATCTCGGTAGATAATCCGGTATTCCGTGAAGTCTGGAAGGAGGTCATCCATACAGAGGTCCTGTCCACGGTGTTCCTGAAGAAGATCGTTGACGAATCCCTTCTGTGATTTGCTGGTCTTCGGTCCACCAAACGCTTCGTATATGTCCTTTTTCGGCGTTCCACCGTTGTACGCCCGTTCCCGAACACGGTATTTAGCGCTCAGATCAGGCTGATCTTCATCGACACTCCATAGTGAAGGGGAATCAAGACTCGAATCGAACGTATTGTCGTGCTGGAACTGGTGAATGTTTGCTCCACCGTACACAGGGTAGTCACCTTCATTTTCCTCTTCGACGAAGCGGTCAGACGCCCGTGATCGATCCAGTTCACGGTGCGGAGTGACGTTCCATTTATTGTCGATTTTTTCTCCCAACGGAGGGTGTGAGACAATACTCTCCAAGATACCCACTTCCTCAGGATGAGTGATATTAGGAAATATCCGTGCTTTCAGTGAATATTGCGAAAGCACTTCTCGAGGAATAGTAATTGCCATCTCATCAAAATGGCGGAGGACAGAAACATCACGCTGATCAAATACACCCTCTATCTGGTCCGTTTTACCACTATTCTTGAAAGAGAGAATGGCGAATTGGTATCGATTGTCGATCTCCTCAAAGATTCCATGATTTTCGAAGCCCACTAACGTCTTGATCTCTGCGTCATCAAGTAATTTTAATCTGAGATCCTTCGAGAAGGATCCACTGAAGATAACTCCAGGGAGAACTTGCGCTACGTACCCTTGTTTGCTCACGAGGTCAAATAGCCTCTCAAAGAAGAGAGCAGCAAGGTTGTTTTCGTTCGGGTCCTTGCGGCCGTCTATAACCGGTTTCTGGAGAGTATATTCAGAACCGTCGGTGAAATACCGCATTTGCTTCTCTATTTGATCTTGGTACTTCTCCCATCCCTCGGCAATCTCTTCGTCTTCTAGTAACTGTTCTTGCATCTCGTCCTTATCCGAAGGCATCCGGGACCGGAACTGCTCATCAAACTTGACGAAGTAATCATCGCGACTCGCTCGAAGCTGGTCCCAAGGCGGATTCCCGATAATAAGATCAAAACCTCCCTGGTCGTAGACTAGCGCGAATTCAAGAATCCAATGAAAGGGGTGGAATTCTTGAACTTGATCCAGAGTGATTTCAGCGCCGGCATTATGGAACTCATCTAGCACCTTGTTGTCCAGATTCTGACTGTAGCTGGTGATGAGCGACTCTGCCTGACGACGGGCGTTGGTTGCTTCTTTCGAGGAATTTGCCCGTTTGTGTTTCCGCTGAGCGTGGATAACGTCCTCGTAATACTCGCTGACCGGTGTTTCTTCACCGATGCCATAATTTGTGAGTGAGGTATCACCCTCTTCGTTGACGGTTTCGATGAGGTCTGTAAATCCAATTAGACTGTTCCCCTGCCGGATGTTGAAATCAATATTCGGGAGCGGTTCGACCTCCCCTGGCTCGTCTTCGATATCCGCAACCATCGAGAGCCACAACCGAAGTTTACAGATCTCCACAGCGCCTTCGTCGATATCCACCCCGTAGAGGTTATCCAGAATAATCGAGCGTTTGGCGTATAGCGACTCCCCACCATGCCCACCCTCGATACTTTCTAATTCCTCACGACTACGAGTCTCCAGCTCCCAGCCTTGCCCTTCAGCCTCGAGCCGCTGGAAATACTCAATACATTGCATGTATAGGTCCATCAGCACCTCCTGTGCGGCGAGCAGGAAAGCCCCACTTCCTACGGCGGGGTCGAGAATGTGAGCTTCCTTCAGAATGTCGTGGTAGAGAGTCTCCACATGGCTGGTCTGGACGTTTTCCGTTGGAACTTGCTGGGTTATGGTTCCGCCATCGGCAACAGCTTCTGCACTACTATCTGCCTCGGGCACGGGGAATCCGAACACATTGTCGATCTCGTCGTAGTCTGCGTCCACAGCCTCGTTGAGTTGATCGAGCAGATATGGATGGATCGTCCGTCGGGCCATGAACCCCGTGATTTCTTCCGGTGTGTAGTACGCCCCCATCTCCTTCTGATTGACCGTTTGCTCGAAGATGTGGCCCAATATCGCTGGGGAGAGGTTCTTGGGATCGACGATATCGAGTCGTTCGTCTACGTTCCAGTTCCAGTCGGAGAGGAAGTCGAGGATATCGTCGAAGAGCTCGTTCGTTTTCTCGGCAGGGCCACCTAACTTCGCGTCCTGGAACTCCTCTTCGACAGGGTTCCTTGCGAACAAGCCACCGTTCAAGTACGGAAGACTACCGAAATCAGGGTTCTGCTTGTCTTCTGCGAGGTATTCGAAGAAGAGCGGTTCGTAGAACTCTTCGTAGTGGTCACCGCCCTCGTCAACGACTTCATTCGGCTGTTCGTGAAGGTAGTTCGGGTTCCGATCAAGGAGGCGCTTTTCTTGGATGAAGTATAGGAATATCATCCGGTCAAGAATGACCTGCACATATCGTTGCTTCGCGTCACCACGGTCATCGGGAATGCCCGTGACCTCTTGAATGAGATCCGTCCGGAGTTCCTCGAACTGTTCATAGAACTCTTTGACGACCTGTTGCGTGTCGTAGAGCGTATCGTATATCGCAGCAGAGGAACCGTACTCGATCGAGTTCAGCTTCTGGAGAATAGTGTTCTTCTCTCCGCTGTCCCGCGTGAACTGCTCCTTCGAGAACGAAATCTTTTGATGCTTAATTCGACCGTGCTGCTGCCCCTCCCAGCTTCGGACTCGCGTAATGAAGGTGAAGGTCTCGAAATCGTTGGTGGCAACGAGGTTGGTATGCCGTGAGCGATTTTCCGGTTTGAAGTCCGTGGCAGTCTCACCGGGGCCAGCATTGACGATGACGATGAATTCGTCATCATCAAGCTGGACTACGAGTTCGTTATCGCCCCCTAATTTCGGACGTGGTTTGAGCCCGCGTTTTTCAAAGGAGTTTGCTATATCCTGTAAAGAGTCCCAGCCCGCGATATCGGATGCGGTGATCTGCTGGAGAGTCATACCACCTGAAAGTTGCTTTACTCATATGAAAATGATGGATACGAGGGTGACTTTCGACTGAACTGGTCAATCCTCCCGTTGCGTAGTATGCAAGAAGCAGCTCGCATTTCACGAGCATTCGTAAATCAAGTCGAAAACAGCCAATAGCGAGACGCTCAGTTGATGCAATGTATTGAGTATTTCCAGCGGCTCGAGGCTGAAGGGCAAGGCTGGGAGCTAGAATCCAGAACGCGAGAAGAGATTGAGGAAATCGAGTCTGGAAAAGGCTCCTCATCACTGTA
>NZ_JBLWMM010000009.1:0-4178 GCF_048381195.1 Halorubrum marinum
CCGCCTGGGAAGTACGTCCGCAAGGATGAAACTTAAAGGAATTGGCGGGGGAGCACTACAACCGGAGGAGCCTGCGGTTTAATTGGACTCAACGCCGGACATCTCACCAGCGTCGACTGTAATAATGACGATCAGGTTGATGACCTTATCCGAGTTTCAGAGAGGAGGTGCATGGCCGCCGTCAGCTCGTACCGTGAGGCGTCCTGTTAAGTCAGGCAACGAGCGAGACCCGCATCCTTACTTGCCAGCAGCACTGCGAAGTGGCTGGGGACAGTAAGGAGACTGCCGTGGCTAACACGGAGGAAGGAACGGGCAACGGTAGGTCAGTATGCCCCGAATGCGCTGGGCAACACGCGGGCTACAATGGTCAGGACAAAGGGTTCCTACTCCGAAAGGAGACGGTAATCTCAGAAACCTGATCGTAGTTCGGATTGTGGGCTGCAACTCGCCCACATGAAGCTGGATTCGGTAGTAATCGCGTGTCATAAGCGCGCGGTGAATACGTCCCTGCTCCTTGCACACACCGCCCGTCAAAGCACCCGAGTGAGGTCCGGATGAGGCACGTCACACGTGTCGAATCTGGGCTTCGCAAGGGGGCTTAAGTCGTAACAAGGTAGCCGTAGGGGAATCTGCGGCTGGATCACCTCCACAGACCCGAGACTCCCTTCCAAGGGAGCTCACCTTTCGACCGTTCACACGAACGGTCACTACTCATTCATGGTCACGTCCACCCACCCACCGCCCTGGACACCGACGAACTACCACGGTTCACACACACACCACGCCCCGACTCTCACACCCGAGTGAAAGTCGGACGCTGACCACCATCCTTCCCACACGGGAAGGTGGGCTCATAGCTCAGCGGTAGAGTGCCTCCTTTGCAAGGAGGATGCCCTGGGTTCGAATCCCAGTGAGTCCATGTCCCCCAACGCGAATCCGTCCCCTTAAGTGGGAGACGCGATTCGGTTGGGATAGACGACCGATGCACCATCCCGGGAAACCGCGGATGGGAAGGGTTCGACGAACGCCCCGCCAGGGCGATTCGATGACGACCGTGTATACGTGCGATCCAGACGTCCACTGAACTCATACGAGTTCGTGGAACGTCAGTGAACCATATACAGTCGGGTGACATTCTAGTCACTTGACACCGTCAGTGATTCGTTATGAATCGACTGACACACTACTGGCTACTGTGCCAGCTGGTGAATGGCTCGGCTCGAGAGCCGACGAAGGACGTGCCAAGCTGCGAAAAGCTCATGGGACCCGCATGGAGGGAAAGAACATGAGATCTCCGAATCGGAATCCGTTTACAATTGCCACGCGCAATAGGGAACTCCCTGAATTGAAACATCTCAGTAAGGGAAGGAAAAGAACGCAAACGCGATGTCGTCAGTAACCGCGAGTAAAAGCGACACAGCCCAAACCGAAGGTCTTCGGACCAATGTGGTGTTCGGGTTGACAACCAAAACGAGAACTCTCATTCGAAGTCTCCTGGAACGGAGCGTGAAACAGGGTGATAACCCCGTAGAATGAGGCAGTACCGTTGGCGTCAATACCAGAGTAGCAGGGGTCGGATATCCTCTGTGAACAACTCAGGCATCCCCTGAGAAGGCTAAACACTCCTCGAGACCGATAGCGAACAAGTAGCGTGAGCGAACGCTGAAAAGCACCCCGAGAAGGGCGGTGCAATAGGGCCTGAAATCAGCTGGCGATCGAGCGACAGGGCGTACAAGGCGATTCACAAAACGACCGAGAAGCGATTCTCTAGTAGGAAGTGAATCGAGCCGGCGTCGTGTCGTGCGTTTTGAAAAACGACCCAGGGAGTGTACTTAATTGGCGAGTCTAACTCGTGAACCGAGGAAGGCGCAGGGAAACCGATACGGCCGCAGCACTATGTGTGAGGGCCACCGTGTTCAAGCGCGGGGAGTCAATTGGGTACGACCCGAAACCAGGCGATCTATACACAGGCAGGGTGAAGCGTGGCGAAAGCCACGTGGAGGCCCGTTAGAGGTGGTATTCTACAATATCCTCTCGTGATCTGTGCATAGGGGTGAAAGGCCCATCGAGCCTGGCAACAGCTGGTTCCAACCGAAACATGTCGAAGCATGACCTCTTCCGAGGTAGCCCGCGGGGTAGAGCTACCGATTGGATGACCCGCCTCCGAGAGGAGTCGGCCATCCTGTCGAACTCCAAACCCGCAGGCGCTGTAGACGAAGGGAGTCCGGTGCGCGGGGTAAGCCTGTGTACCGTGAGGGGAACAACCCAGAGCCGGGTTAAGGTCCCAAAGTGTAGATTAAGTGCGATTCGAAGGTGGTCTCAAGCCCTAAACAGCCGGGAGGTGAGCTTAGAAGCAGCTACCCTCTAAGAAAAGCGTAACAGCTTACCGGCCGAGGTTTGAGGCGCCCAAAATGATCGGGGCTCAAATCTACCACCGAGACCTGGCCGTGCCCTTGACAGGGGCAACCGCGTAGGTTGGCGTTCTGTTCGGATGGAAGCACGGGTGAGAACTCGTGTGGACCGTTCAGAAACGACAATCCTGGTCACAGTAGCAGCGATAGTCGGGTGAGAACCTCGACGGCCTGATGAGCAAGGGTTCCTCGGCACTGCCAATCAGCCGAGGGTCAGCCGGTCCTAAGATGCACCGTAATTCGACTGCATCAACGGGAAACTGGTTAATATTCCAGTGCCATCGTGCAGTAAACGTCGACGCCGTGTGGAACGCTGAGCCGGGCATTCGCCCGGTCGAATCGTGGAAACTCGTGGATGCCGTCATGGCACGAAGCGAGCGAAACGCGAGATAGCGCAAGTCAGCCGTACATAGGGCCCGTGAAAAGACAAGCACGATGTCCGTACCGAGATCCGACACAGGTGCTCTGGCAGCGAAAGCCACGGCCTGTCGGGAGAACCGACGTTAGGGAATTCGGCAAGTTAGTCCCGTACCTTCGGAAGAAGGGATGCCTGCTCTCTACGGAGCAGGTCGCAGTGACTCGGGCGCTCCGACTGTCTAATAACAACACAGGTGACCGCAAATCCGAAAGGACTCGTACGGTCACTGAATCCTGCCCAGTGCGGGTATCTGAACACCTCGTACAAGAGGACGAAGGACCCGTCAACGGCGGGGGTAACTATGACCCTCTTAAGGTAGCGTAGTACCTTGCCGCTTCAGTAGCGGCTTGCATGAATGGATAAACGAGAGCGCCACTGTCCCAACGTTGGACCCGGTGAACTGTACGTTCCAGTGCGGAGTCTGGAGACCCCCAAGGGGAAGCGAAGACCCTATAGAGCTTTACTGCAGGCTGTCGCTGAGACGTGGTCGCCGATGTGCAGCATAGGTAGGAGTCATTACACAGGTACCCGCGCCAGCGGGCCACCGAGACAACATTGAAATACTACCCGTCGGTGACTGCGACTCTCACTCCGGGAGGAGTACACCGGTAGCCGGGCAGTTTGACTGGGGCGGTACGCGCTCGAAAAGATATCGAGCGCGCCCGAAGATCATCTCAGCCGGGTCGGGAATCCGGCGAAGAGCGCAAGAGCACAAGATGGTCTGACAGTGTCATTCCCAACGAGTGACGCTGACGCGAAAGCGTGGTCTAGCGAACCTACGAGGCTCCGGAATGGGGCCCGTAGATGACAGAAAAGCTACCTTAGGGATAACAGAGTCGTCACCCGCAAGAGCACATATCGACCGGGTGGCTTGCTACCTCGATGTCGGTTCCCTCCATCCTGCCTGTGCAGAAGCAGGCAAGGGTGAGGTTGTTCGCCTATTAAAGGAGGTCGTGAGCTGGGTTTAGACCGTCGTGAGACAGGTCGGCTGCTATCTATTGGGGGTGTCAAGGTACTTGACGTGAACGAACGTATAGTACGAGAGGAACTACGTTTGGTCGCCACTGGTGTATCGGTTGTCCGGAAGGGCAGATGCCGAGTAGCCACGCGACACGGGGTAAGAGCTGAACGCATCTAAGCTCGAAACCCACATGGAAAAGAAGTACCGATGAGGTCACTCGTAGAAGACGAGTTCGATAGACTCGGGATGTACGCACCGAGGCAACGAGGTGTTGAGTCCACGAGCACTAACAGACCGAAGCCACAGTCATACGGCACTGACACCACAGTTCGTATGAGTTCAGGCGGTAACTGGATCGCACATATACACGGTCAGACGGTCGAGAGAC
>NZ_JBLWMM010000010.1:0-945 GCF_048381195.1 Halorubrum marinum
CATTGTTTACGGCTAGGACTACCCGGGTATCTAATCCGGTTCGAGACCCTAGCTTTCGTCCCTCACTGTCGGATCCGTCTTCGCGACGTGCTTTCGCCATCGGCGGTCCGTCCAGGATTACGGGATTTCACTCCTACCCCGGACGTACCCGTCGCGCCTTCCGGTCCCAAGCCGCACAGTTTCCACCGGACGCCCACCCGTTGAGCGGGTGGATTTTCCGATAGACTTGTGCGGCCAGCTACGGACGCTTTAGGCCCAATAAGATCGGCCATCACTCGGGCTGCCGGTATTACCGCGGCGGCTGGCACCGGTCTTGCCCAGCCCTTATTCGTGCACCTCCCTAAGGTGTACAAAAGCGTAGGCTCTATGCCTACGCACTTGGGATTCCCTTATCGCACTGTCGTGCAGTGTAAAGGTTTCGCGCCTGCTGCGCCCCGTAGGGCCCGGAATCTTGTCTCAGATTCCGTCTCCGGGTTCTCACTCTCATGACCCGTACCGATTATTGGCACGGTGGGCCGTTACCCCACCGTCTACCTAATCGGCCGCAGCCACATCCTTCGGCGCCGGAGCGTTTGGCACAGTCCTCATTCCAGGTGGACTGTGGTATACACTATTAGCCTCAGTTTCCCGAGGGTATTGTGTTCCGAAGGGTAGTTTGGCCACGTGTTACTGAGCTATTCGCTACGAGTCTGAACTCGTGCAACTAGCATGGCTAAGTCGAATCCCAATAGCAATGGCCTCCGGCAGGATCAACCGGAATGTATACCTCAGTACCTGGTTCCCGGTACTGAGGGGGTGTTGGCGGGTTTTGACTCGTGATGAGTCAAAACACCATTGCATGGTCTATGTGGTGTCCAGTTCACCCAGCGACCTGGATGACACCGAACTACCACGGCTCACATCAGATTTCCTCTTACGCCGGAGCGCAGGGGGCGAAATCCTCAT